>JBEKHP010000024.1:0-56446 GCA_050012235.1 Candidatus Acidiferrales bacterium
TTCTCTCCGACCGGCTGCTCACACTGCGCGACGAAGAACAGCGCAGGATGGCGCTGCAGCTGCATGAAACCGTATCGCAGGAAATGGCGGCAATGAAGATGGCGCTCGCGCGTGTGGGCGAAACGCTGCCAAAGAAAAATACGACCGGCAACAAATTTCTGCGATCCGCGCGGGAGTTCGCCGACGCGGTAATCCAGCAGGTGCGCACCGTGTCGTACTTGTTGCATCCGCAGCTGCTGGAAGAAGCCGGGCTTGGCTCCGCGTTGCGATGGTACGCCTCGGGATTCGCGGAACGCAGCGGAATCAAGGTGAAAGCGGCTATCGCGCGCGATTTCGGGCGCCTGCCGAAAGAAATGGAAATTGCGCTGTTCCGCATCGTGCAGGAAGCGCTCACCAACGTGCACCGCCATTCCAAAAGCCGTTCCGCGACGATCCGGCTGGTGCGAGCGGACGGGAAAATTCGCATGGAAGTGAAAGACCGCGGAGTGGGGATGGCGCCGCCATCGGAAGCGACGGGATGGAATCCCCCGCTCGGCATCGGCATCGCCGGAATGCGCGACCGCGTGAAACAGCTCGGCGGGAGCTTCGAGATAAAAAGCAAACCCAAGCGCGGGACGGCGGTGTGTGTCGAGTTGCCGGTTGCGAAGAGTTCGCAGCTCGCGAAGGACAGCCCCCGTAAGACAGCCCGCCGCAAAGGATCGGCGGCGGCCGCGGAAGTGGTGACAGAAGCGCTGTAAGGGCCGGACGTATTCGATGGATCAACGGTCGAGGTAAAGAACATGGCGAAAGAATCGGTAGTTCGAGCAACGGCGGCGACGCCGGCACGCAGCCGGACATGCAAGTATGCGCGGAAGCAGCCGACGGTGCGACCGCCATGCAGCAAGTGATCAAGGAGCGGCCGAACCTCGTGGTGCTCGATCTGACCATGCCGGAAAAAAATGGGTTGGAAGTGACGCGCCTGATTCGCGAAGAGTCGCCGTCCAGCGAAGTGCTCATCCTGACCATGCATTTTTCCGAAGAAGTGGCGCGGGAGGTGTTGCGCTGCGGCGCGCGCGGCTACATTTTGAAATCCGATGCGGACTCGGAGCTGCTCGCCGCCGTGCGGCACATCAAAAATAACAAGCCGTTTTTTACCGGCAAGCTCGCCGCTTCGATGGCGGAAAGTTTTGTGCGCGACACGCGCGGTTCGGGAACCAACGGCAAGGACGAAGAAGCTACGCTCTCAAACCGCGAGATGGAAGTGGTGCAGCTTTTAGCGCGCGGAAAAAGCAACAAGGAGGCGGCCGCGATCCTCGGTGTCTCCACCCGCACAGTCGAAAGCCACCGCAACCACATCATGCGCAAAATGGAGTTTGAAAGTTTCAGCGATTTGATCCGGTTTGCCATTCGCAGCAATTTGATCCAGCCGTAGGCGTGGGAGTTGGGAGTTTGGCGTCATGTTAGCGGGTCATCAGGCTGGGTTTGCGCGGGGTCACGACGGGGGCAACGACGGGGGGCGTGATGAATTCGCGTAGTTTTTGGCGCTGGAGGAAGGCGAAGAGGATGGCTTCGGCGGCCAGGACTGCTAGCGCGACGAGCCATAGCTGGTAGTGAGCTGCCCAGTCCGCAACTGACAGCGACGAAATTCCCGACGGGATCAGCATGGCCGAATACGGGGCGACGGACTGGCGCAGCAGGACGTGAGCGACTCCAAAGATGATCCCGGTGCAAGTGTAAAACACGATCAAGTAAATGATGGCGGAGGCAAGCGGACGGCGCGTGCGACGCAGACCCATCCACTGCAAATACAGCAAATCGCGCGCGAGCCAAAGCGCGAAAAAGGCGATGCTCACCAGCGCGAGTCCCCAGTCCCAATCAACGCCCGAGACATTTCTGTAAACGCGGATTAGCTCCAGGATTCCAAGCCCCGCGATGATCATGCCCGCGAGCACATACGGCGCGGGCCACAGTGCTGCCCAAAAGCTCGCTGCCCGTTCGCCCAACACTTGGATTCTCTGCCGCACGCGTTCGCGATTGCGCAGCAGCACGATTCCAAGCAGCGCGAAAAGCCAGAAACTGCCAGTCAGAAGCATTTCTTCGACTCGGTAAGGAAGAAGCGTGTTGAAACCCGTGAGATGCAAGTTCACGATGATGGGAGCGCCAAGTGGCGCTTTCCAATTGAAGAAGCCGAGCATCAGCAAGTTCAGATAAATGGCGAACCCAAAAGCCTGCGGCGCTGAATAGAGTTCGTAAACAGCGGGATCGCGTTTCAAATTGCGAACGATGGCGAGCAAAAACCAGGCGATGAGCGTGACGTAAATCACCATCAGAACGGCGAAGTGCGGGACGGAAAGTCCGAAGAAAAGATCGCTCAAACCTCGCGGCGCGTCCCTCTGAAACATCGCGGATGCAGCGAAGGGATTAAGTTGATGGACCGTCCAGACTGATGAGGATGGAGAGAACTCACTGCCCTGGCCGGCGAAGAAATCGATGGAAGTAAAAACCACTAAAATTAGGTACGGCAGAACCGCTATGGCAGAGACGCCGCGCCCCAGCGTCGCCGAAATCAAGAGCGCGAGAGTGTGAAACGCGATGCAACCCACCAGAAGAATAACGTAGGCCTCGACTACCAGCACAAGCGGCGAACGCCCTAGAATCGCGGCGAAGATCGCAACGGGCATGAGGCATAGAACGATGAAGTAGGTGAGAATCGGCGCGCCGAAAAGTTTTCCGACAGCAAGCTCGAAGGACGAGAGACGCGTGACGCGCTGGTAATCGAAAGTGTTGAGCTCTTTTTCGCGATGAACCGTCAGCAGTTCGTAGATTCCACCGCCGATTAACAATACGAATACCTGCATTTGCAGAATGAATTTGAACATCTCGATCGCATCAACGGCGACCCTCTCGGGGTACGATCGAGACTCGAACGAATACCAAATCGTCAGCGAAATCGCGGCGCAAATGATGGCGGCGGCGATGGCGCGGCCGGGGCGCAGTTGGATGCGGGCGTTGCGCAGGAACTCGGGATTGACGGTGAAGGCGCTCACATTACCTCTCCGCTGGAGATGCGGGAGTAGAGGCGTTCGAGGCTCTCAACTTCTTCGTTAACTCCGCAGACGGGCGCGCCCGCGGCTACGAGGTCCTTCACTAGTTCAGCAAGCTCGGCGTCGCCGCCGTCGAGTACGAATTGCGCGCTGGCCGGTTCGGAGACGACGCCGGTGACGTCCTTGCGTCCGGCAAGCCACATCGCAAGGCCGAATCCCGGAGCGGCGAGTTTGACGCGATAGCGGCGCACGCTTTTGCCTTCGCGCATCACTTCTTCCAGAGTGCCGAAGCGCAGCAGGCGTCCTTTTTCCATGATGGCGAGGTTCGTGCAGATTTCTTCCAGGTCGGAAAGAATGTGCGAAGTGATGAAAATAGTTTTGCCCGCGGCGTGAAGATTCTTCAGCAACGTTTTTAATTCCACGCGCGCTTTGGGGTCCAGGCCGGCGGCAGGCTCGTCGAGGACCAGGAGCGGCGGGTTGTGAATGATGGCGCGGCCGATGCCGAGGCGCTGTTTCATTCCGCGCGAGAGGCCGTGGATCAAGTCGTCGCGCTTGGTTTCCAGATTCATCAGGCGGATCACTTCGTCCACGCGCTGCGGTATCGCGTGCGGCTCCATTTTGTAAGCGCGGGCGAAGTAGTCGAGATATTCCCAGACTTTCAGGTCGTCGTAGAGCGAGAAAAAATCGGCGAGGTAGCCGATGTTGCGCTGCGCTTCTTCCGGCTGGAGCTGAACGTCAATTCCCTTCACCGTGACGCGCCCGGCGGTGGGAACTTGCAGCCCGCAAATCATCTTCAGCGTGGTGGTTTTGCCGGCGCCGTTCGGGCCGATAAGCCCGAAAAGTTGCCCGTCGGCAATGTCAAGGTCCAGGCGGTCCGCCGCGACGAGTTCCCCTCCCTTGTCCGAGGGCAAGTCGTACTGCTTGGTCACTTGTTCGAGCCGGATCATTGATTGGCCGCCATTCTGTGCGAGGTGAAGGCGAGAGTCAATGTTGCGCGGTAGGTGAGACGCAGTTCGCGTGTTTTCTTAAATGCTGTTCTGGCCCCGGTTAGAAATGGGCCGGTGCTTTGTTTTGAGCGGGTTGCAGACGATTCTGTTTGTGAGGCAGAACCGGTTAGAAAGGGGCGGTGGTTGGTGTTGACGATGCACAAATCGGAATTGCGCAAACAGGGATTGGTTGAAAGTTCTCGATTAGGGCGGGGTGCGGTCGTTTGTTTTCTGTGGGTTGGAGTAGATTCTAATAAATGGAGTTCTCGATTAGAAAGTGCGTTCGTGATTGAAGTTCGCGCGAGGGAGCGAACCTCAGGGGTTGAAACCCCTAAGGTTTGGATGCGGTTCGGCACGGCTAAAGCCGTGCCCTGACGGGAGCCTAGGCGGGTGTCGGCTAAGGGATAGAGTCGGTCGGCAGCGCTGAAGCGGGCGCAGCAAGCAGCGTCCCTACAAAGAGAATTGTCGGCGGCGCTGAAGCGGGCACAGCATGCTGTGCCCCTACGGAGAGAGTTGTCGGCGAGGGTTATTTCGGCGGCTGACGGGAGGAGGGCGGCGGCGAGGATGGCGGCCTGTGGACGGAGCAATCCTGTCGGCCGGGATTGTTCGCGGCCCTGGTCAACAGCCTCAAGCGGGCTGTCGGCCGACTTTGCGCTTCGCACATCGCTCATCAGCTACCTTCTATCCTTATAAAGCAAACTTTGAATGTAATCTGAATCGAGCGCGAGAAGCAACGAAATGCAATCGAACGGGGAAAATCTAAACGCGAGATTGGAGAATCGAGGGGTGAAAATCACGGCGTCGGAGGGGTGGAGCGCGGAGTCTAAACCCGCACCCTTTGCTGAAAAGAAAAACGCAAAGGATGCGGCACCCGAAAAGTCGATCCCGGGTGTGATTTAAATCCGGTGTGAGGCGGAAGAGGTTGGGCCATCCGCCCGTGAGGATTGCATCTACTGCTTTTCGTAGACAAACGTACCCTTGTCATTTGGTCGATCTGGATCCCACCAAGAGTAGGTAATGACTCTTCCACCGGTGCTCAATTCCAGAGAGACTTGCTCGACAAGTTTGCCATTGCGCTTCGTCAGAATAGAAATCTCGCGTCGTCCGACCCGCCGTACCGCATAGGTCAAGCCCTCAGGAGCGTGAGGCCCACGGATCGCCGCGTCAACTCCATCTAACGGTGCGTCAATATATTGACCCGCGCTTGGATAGCCGATATGCAAGGTCTGAGTGTCGAGACTTAGCGTCATATCGGCATGCTGCTGAAGGTAGCGCGGGTCCCGCCACTGGCCGGCAAAGCCATTGGAGCCCGACACTCGCGAGGCGACGATCTGACCTGTAATAACAGGGCCAGTCGGACGAAATGCGGTCGCCGTCAATGTAAGAACCGCTCCGCCAGCCGAAAGCTCAGAATGATACGCATTCGTCTTTGTCCCGTTTTCTTTTCGGGTCCGGTCCAACACAGTGTCGCCGCTTTTCACGCAGGCCTCTGTGCGATTGTTCCCTATCGGTCGATCCTTCCCATCGCAGCGAAAAGTGAAACTCGAAGTTCCATTGTCGTAGCGATACTCACCGTCCGCCGAAATCGAGATAGTAAAAATCGAGCCCTGAAAGTTGCCCTTTGAGGGATTCATTTTCCATGTGCCGTTCCAATCCGGGGAGGGCGCCCGCCAACACGAGTTGGCGGCTAACGCGCAGAAAATGACGCAACTGAACCATGCGTTCCTCATCGATTTTGCCTTGGCCGCGGTATCAATTGTGCTTGGACGAACTCCGGTGCCGCGTGGAAGGCTTCGCCATCCGCCTAGCATGACGGCAGGGCAGATAGTACCACGCGGATAGTTCACTACTAAGATTACTACGCCCGCCTGAAGGCGGCCGCTACAAAGGCAATGGCGAACGCCCGAGACGAGCACCGAAGGTCGCGAGTCAAACCCGACGAGCGATGACCGTTCACTTCAGAGGAATAGAAGGGTTGGCCACCCGCCGGCCGAACACTGGCGGCCGGCGGGCTGTGATAAAATTTGGATTCAGAGGGAATACATGCACGAATTTGGAAGGATGTTGCGGAGTCTAGTGGCCGCGGGTGCGGTGATGTTGCTGATTGCGCCGATCGGGGCGCGCGGTCGATCGGGAGAGGTGTCCACTCAGCAGTCGTCCTCTCAAAAGGCCGAGGAGCATCGCCTGGTGCTCTACAATACGCACACGAGTGAGCGGATTGATATTGTTTACCGCCGTGGGGACCAATACATTCCAAGCGCGCTTGCGAAGCTGGATTATTTCCTTCGCGACCATCGCACCAGCGAAGTTCGCCATTTTGATCCGCGCCTGTACGACATCCTCTCCGATCTCACATCGTCGATCGGCCATCCCGGAGGCGAGATCGATATAGTGTGCGGCTACCGCACTCCGTCCACGAACGAATCCCTTCGCGCTCACACCACCGGAGTGGCCAAGAACAGCCTTCACATTCAAGCGGAAGCGATCGACCTGCGGATGCCCGGTATCAATACGCTCGAACTGCGCCGGGCGGCTCTCGCTCTGCGGCGCGGCGGCGTGGGCTACTATCCTCATTCCGACTTTATCCACGTTGACACCGGCCGCGTTCGCCAGTGGTGCTTCGACTGCCCGTCCAACCTGATCAGCGGCGATTAATTCGGATACGGATAACCTTTGTCGAGGACTTTTTCGAGCGAGGCATCGTGCCCGTAGATGTCGTCGTAAAAGTGAACGAGTCCATCCTCGGTAACGATCGCAGTGCCGTACACAATCAATACGGGAATCGGATGCACGAGATTCACCTGCTGGTTTGGGCTTCCGTTCATGGCCGCGTGGACGCGATCCAAGGTCCAGTTTCCCGGATTATCGCGCAGTACCCAGACCGCCATATCCGCCGGCCGTTCCAGCCGAATGCAGCCGTGACTAAAATCGCGGCGGGATTTGGAAAAGAATACCTGCTCGGGAGTGTCGTGCATGTAGATGTTGTAGCTATTCGGGAAAATAAATTTCACCAGTCCTAGTGAGTTCTTAGGACCAGGATTTTGGCGGATGAAAAGCTTGCCTGCCCGGAGCTGCTCGAGCACCTCGCTCGTCACGGCGCCGGATGCAACCACCTGCTGCCGGCTGTCCACCACCGAGAAGTCTTTCTTCGCCAGGTATTCGGGGTCTTTGGCGATACGCGAAAACATTTCGGCTCTGGCGATGGAGTATGGAACGCTCCAGTAGGGCCGGAATACCACATATTGCATCATGTTGCTGAACACCGGGGTATTGTGGTCGTAGGCTTTTCCAACCACCACGTTCATGGTCAAGGCGATTTTGAAGTTTTCATCGTAGGCGCGAAGGCGAAATTCGGGAACATTCACGACGATGGGCGACGCGTGAAGACTGACGGGCACCCAGCGCCAGCGCTCGAGAGTCAGTTGGATTTCCCGCACGCGGCTGCTGAGCGGCACGTTTAGATCGGCCAAAGTTTGCGCGGTGATTCTTCCGTCCGGCGTCCGGCCAAGCCGGAGCTGAAAGGCTTTCACCGCGTCCACCAACGGGCCTTGATACACGGCCGCATCGGCAGGAAGGCTTGCGTCCGCTGGAAGGTCTCCAACCAGGCGGAGCAAGCGAATCAACCGCGGAACACCGGGATAGGAATCGCCCGGAGCGATTGCTTTCGTCACCGCGGGCAGCTGTTCGCCGTCATCTTTTTTTGCGAGCTGAATGTACGTTTGCAGAGCTTGAATCGTGCGTTGGTAACCCGGATACGGAGGTTCCACTTGCGCCAGCACGCCGGAGACATCGGAAGCATCCACGACATTTGTTTTCAGGAATTCGGGCAGATCATATTTCTTGACGTCGACATCAAAACCAAAATCAAAATGTTTTGGATTCACCTTGCCGATGTGAAGGTCCGAGACGTATCTCATCACGCAGACGGTCAGCGCGGCGTCGAATCGGACCGCATCTGCCTCCGACGGATTGGAAGCCGCGGGTTTGAGTTTCGCCAGCCGGTCGCTCCAGCGCAGCCCGTCGTAATCCTCAGCGGACAATCCCTTTTGATCCGCGTCCAATAGAATCGCAATCAGTTGTTGGGCCTGCGGAGTCGGCTGCATTCCTCTGACCCACGGCAGCGCTTCGCCGTACGAGTCATAAAATTTCTGCATGTGTGCGGTGTAGTCGCTAAAATCGGGCCAGCGAAGGTCTGAGAGATTTCCGGACTGGATGATGGCACGCAAAGAGGCTTGGCCTTCAGGGCTGAGCTGCTGGGGCGGAGCGGCGGCTTGCGCGGAGGTTTCTGATTGCGCGCGCGCACTCCTCGCCGAGCCTGCGTCCCGACAGCACAATTGTGCTGTTGTGCCGAGTAGCAGGATGAATATCAGGCCTTTGGAAATCCACAATTGCTTCATTGAGTTGCTCCCGGCCCGATTCGAACTTTAACGCTCGTTGGTCCCAAGATTTGGTCGCAAGATAGGGATGCGGAAAGCGGTCACCCGAAAATTTCCGGTTGGCCTTCCATGGCCGAGCGATAATGTACCTTCTGAGCGCATCAGCATGCAATCGCTCCGTTAAGTTTTAGGAGCTGGAGACTTTTCGGCGGTCGCGGCTCCTCCCAATTTCCTCGGGGGTAGAAGCGACGTTAGTGAAGTTTTTGGAAGGCGGACTTCACTTTTTCGACGAGGTCGGCGGGGGTGAAGGGCTCGGGGAAAAAATCGAAGCCTTTGAGGGTGAGGCGATTTTGAATGCGATCGTCGGCGATGACTCCGCCGAGCATCAGGACGGGCAGGCCGTTGGATTTGGTGCGCAGAAAGTTGGCGGCGTCGTAACCGGACATGTCTTCGACGTAGGGGCTGACGATCAGCAGATCGGGCTTGGATCCTTCCAGCTCTTTCAGCTTGTCAACGGCGGTGCCCAAATCACCGGCGGGGTAAATGGAATAGCCCTCGTGCTCCAGCGTTTCCTGAATGACGGCGCGCAAAAGTGCAGGCGAAACGAGGAGAAGAATCGTGGCGTTCAAAGTGGGCGGCATGGGTTGGCATCCTCCGATATGGGCTCGGCAGCAGGATAAACCAAAAAGGGCGGGTGAGGCGCGGTCGAAATTTCTCGCGTAAACAGTTGAGTGAGCTGTGTCGCACCTACGGCGCTTCGGGTGTTCCGGGATTTGAAGTACGGTAGTTAGTGTATTGAGCGGCGTGTTGGCGGGGTTATGCTAGCGGGTTAGTGCTAAGACGCTTGGGAGTGTTCCCTTCCCAATTGCGCCAGTGTTTTTTTGTGGATGACTGAAAGGAGATGAAAAGATGAAACCAGCTTCACTGATTTTACTCGCGGCCCTCGCTTGCGGAGCGTTGGCATTTTCGGCGGCGGTGCCGCAACAGGCGGACTCGGCGCAGGAATGGCGGCAGACTGAACGGACGGATGCTGTTCGCGGCGCATACATTCGATATAGCTTGGCGGGTAAATTCCTAAAGACGCCGCCTGGCGACGCATCGAATCGTCCTTCGTTGGTGGTGGATTGCAGCGCGGATAACCGGTCGCATAAGCCGAAGTTCTTTCGCGGGACGCTGGTGGTTGGCGATCCTCTGAAGATCGACTGGGTGGAGCCGCAAGAAATTAACGGAATCGGTTATTTCCCGAAAGTTTTGGTGGTGTATCGCTTGGACGAGGGCAAACAGGACAAAGAAGATTGGTCGCCCGCAAACGACAAGACCGCCGCCACTTTTTCTAAAGGTTCGCTGGAGAAAATGCTTCGCGCGCGCACGGTGGAAATAACCGCCGAGGATGCGCGGGGAGCGCAGGTGGCTATGCAGTTTGACATGCCGGTCGGCACGGTCGTTGAACAAGGGTGCGACGTGGATCACAAGAAGTGAGACGCTGCGAAAAGTTGTTAAGAATGTGTGTCGCGGCGGAGGCGCGGTCGATATTTTGGGGTAGCGGCGAGGGGGTTGTGTCGCACCTACGGCGCTTGGTCTCGCTTCGGAATTATTCCCAGCCCTTACGGGCTGGGCTAGCTTGTGCCACGCCTCCGGCGTTTGGTGGCGAGCTAACGTTGGAGGCCCTAGATTATTTTCGGTCGAGGCAAAGAAAAATAGGTTGCGGGCTTGGACTGGCTCGCAACCTATCGATGCTTTAACGGCAATAAAACTTCTGCGGCGCGTTAGGCTTTCTTGGCAGATTTGCGGCGGCCGCGGCGGCGGGTAGGAGGTTGAGCGGGAGCTTCGCCGATGAGTTCCGCGGACCAGATGGAAGTGACGAATTTTTTTACGCCGTGATCGTCAAAATCGATGGTGGTGCGATCGGGATTTGACTCCGTGACCGTGCCCATGCCGTACTGCTCGTGACGAATTGACTGCCCCTCGGATAGAATGTTCACCGAATGCCTCCTTGGATGATTACACAAATTTAAAAGCGAATCTAAAACTCTGCCTCAGGGGTTAAAACCCCTTCGGGTGTCCGGACGTTGCGGCACGGCTAAAGCCGCGCCCTGACGAATCCGAGCAAGATCGCCCTCGAAATCTCAAGGCCGCGAAGATGCCCGCCTGCCCTTCGCGAATGCCTCAGGGTAAAAAGGCGGCCGCTACAAAAGCTACAAGTCCTTCATCGTGCGGCTTCCCTTTCGCGCGCTCGTTGAGTGGCCGGTTTCAAGCGGGCGCAGCATGCTGCGCCCCTACGGGCGCCCTGTAGCCGGCTGATGAATCAAGCCCAGCGCAATCTGCCTGGGCGAAACGTCGGCGCGCGGGAAAACTACCGCGAAATGCTTTCAGAAGGGACCGAGCTTAGCTCCGCCCCTTGAGTGAACCTAGAATTTGAAAACGACGACTAGACGGGTTAGAGCCCGACGACGTTCTCAGCCTGCAAGCCCTTGGGGCCTTGCTTGACTTCGAACTCGACAGCTTGCCCTTCATTGAGGCTCTTGTAACCCTCGGACTGGATCGCCGAGAAGTGCACGAAGACGTCCTCACCGGACGAGCGCTGGATGAAACCATAGCCCTTTGCAGCATTGAACCACTTGACAGTACCTTGCTCTTTGGCCACTTGGTGATACTCCTAATGTGTTGATAGCGGGAAGGTTACCCACCACGTTGGCGACTTCGAGGACGAACCCGGAAGCTACAAACGCAACTTCATATTACCACAGGGGGCGAGGAGGGTGCAACACCTTCGGAGAGGCGGCACGCTCGACATAGCTCAGGATGACAACGTAAAAGGAAGAGAAAAGAAAGATGCCGGGCTGAAGCCCGGCGCTACATTTAGATCTAAGGCTACGGTCCTGGGGGACGGGTGAATTACCGGAAGTTGCTGATGAGGATTACGTCGCTGGTTCTTTCGCCTTTGGCTAAGAGCAAGTCTTTGCCGTCGCGGGTCCAGGCGAAATCGAAGATTAGGCCGGAAGTGAAATTTGTCACTTGTACCAAGGGGCCTCCCGCGAGAGGTTGTTCCCAGACGTTGGTAGCTCCGTTGTGCGTTAGCAGGAATTGCAGTGCCTTTCCATCGGGCGACCATCGCATGGTTTCCGCTCCGACGGGCGGAGTGAGAACCCGAACGGGAGAACCTCCGTCGATCGAAATGATAGCGACCTTAGAAACTGACACCGGACTGCCCTCCTGAAACGTGTAGGCAATCCACTTGGAATCAGGGGAGACACTCGGGACGTCAATGTCAGCGTCGCTGAGTTTTATCGGAGTGCCGCCTTCGGCGGAAATGCGATTGAGCCGGCGTCCGGAATCGTAAACGATCCACTTGCCGTCTGGCGAGCAACTGGAAAACAGAACGTGATCGGCGAGCACAATCGGATTCAAGCCGTCCGCATCAACGCGCGTCAGTTGAACTTTGTCTCCGGTGTGGTTGTCGAACACGATGTAGCGTTCCCCGCAACTGGACAGCGCGAGGAAGTTGCGCATCCCGGGTATCGGCGCCGTTCGCCCGCTGCCATCTGCGTTCATGAGAACTACGTCGGTGCTGCGGCTGCGCACCAGGATCTTGCCGCCCGGGCCGGGTTCCACGGCCGATTCTGGTGTTTCCCCGAAGGTAATTTGTTTCGCGTCCGCCGTCCTTCCATGTGGCAGGATCCATATGTGAGAACTTAGCCGGTCCTCCTGGGCCACAAGCATTTGGCCATCACGCGTCACGTCGATGTGCTGCCCGTAGTCGGCGAGGTCATTGGTGAAACGGAGTTTTTCACCGCTGGGGAAAGAGACCAACCGCAACTGATTGCGGTTTTCGCCCCATAAGTCGATAGGTTCCACCAGGAACTTACCGTCGGGGAGCCAGACGGCTCTTCCCAGCCCGTCGCGGCCGGAAAATAATTGGGTGACAACGCCATCCGCCACATTGATGAGATTCAAACTCCAACTCACTTCCGGGACCAGCCGCAGCGTCGGAAGCGCGATGGCCTTCCCGTCCGGAGACCAGGACGTGCCCAAGAATCCGACCCTAGCCAAGGACACGGGGAGTGACGCTAATACCCGGTCGTGGGTGGCGTCGAGTTCTGCAATGTGAACTTCGATTCCGCGGCCGGGGACGCCTCGGGTGAAAGCAAGGCGCTTGCCGTCCGGGGAGAAGCTCACCGGGCTGTCGATGTCGTCCACGAGCTGACGCGCTGTGCCGCCCAGCACCGGCATGACGTAAAGATAATGGTGCGACGTGGTGCTCTTATCCGAGCGCACAAAATAAATGTAGTCGCCGTCCGGCGAAAAACTAACACCTCGAAATACCAAGTCGTCCGGCGCTAGCACTTGCACATCGCTTTTCGTCCTGACGTTGCGCACCCACAGGCTCTGCTTCTCGCCATCGACCAAAACATAGACGATGTAGCGGCCGTCGGGCGAAATGGCCACGCCGCCGGCTTTGCCGCTGTCGGTCAAGCGGGTGATCTGCATGTTTTGCAGATTGAACTGCGGCCGCGCCAGGTATTTGTAGGCGAGGAAGGCGAGGACCGTGAGCAGCATAATTCCAAATTTCCACGCGAGATGAAACAGACCGCTCTTCACGCGTTTGCGGGTGGCGGGCGTCACCGGCATTGGCGCTGCGTGACGGCTGGAGTCGGTGTCGCGCTTCAGGCGTTGCAAATCGGTGCGGATTTCGGAGGCGTGCTGGTAGCGCAGGTCACGCTCTTTTTCCAGGCACTTTTCGATGATGTGCTGGAGTTCAGCGGGCAGCGCCGGGTTCAGTTGTGCCGGAGGTATGGGAGCGCGGTTCAAGATAGCCTCGAATATCAGGCCGGAACTTTCGCCGCGAAAAGGCAATGTTCCGCTGGACATTTCGTAGAGCACGGCGCCGAAAGAAAACAGGTCTGTGCGAGCGTCTAATTCCTTGGCGCGCACTTGTTCCGGCGACATGTGTGAGATGGTCCCCACAGGAATTCCCGGGCTGGTCAGGAGCTGTTCGTCAACGGTGCGTGTGTCAATCGTCTCCATCGTCTTTGCTGCGGACGGAGAAACTTTAGCCAATCCGAAGTCCAATATTTTGGCGCGGCCGCGCTCGGTGACGAAGATGTTGGCGGGTTTGATGTCGCGGTGAATGATTCCCTGGGAATGTGCGGCGTCGAGCGCATCAGCGATCTCGATGCCAAGGGACACGATGGCATCGACGTCCATAGGTTTTCCCTGGATGCGATGCCGCAGAGTCATCCCGGCCAGATATTCCATCGCGATGAAGGACCGGCCATCGTGGTTGCCGATTTCATATATGGTGCAAATATTCGGATGGTTGAGTGCGGAGGCGGAACGAGCTTCGCGGCGAAAACGTTCGAGGGCTTGCGGGTCTCGCGCCAAGTCGTCCGGTAGAAATTTCAAGGCAACGAAGCGGCCGAGCTCGGTGTCTTCGGCTTTGTAAACAACACCCATGCCACCGCCGCCGAGTTTCTCGATGATGCGGTAATGCGAGACGGTTTGCCCGTCGCGTGAGTCGGAATCCGCCATTTGGGCGTTCATCTTAGGTGCGCGCGGAACATGAAGTCAACGGGGTGTGCTCGGCGAAGAACCACGGATTCGGGTGCAGTTGGGTTGGCACGGCCTCGTCTCCAGGCCTTGGGAACGCGGCGTCTAAACCCGCACCCTTTGCAGAAAAGAAAAACGCAAAGAGTGCGGCACCCCCGCGAGTTTCCATCGCGCAGAGGTTCGATCCGGTGCCGCGCCCATGGATTCGCCACCCGCCACCCCCCGCGAGTTCAGTCGTGCGGGGGTTCAGTCCGGTCCCGCGCCGATGGATTCGCGACCCAGCCGTCGGTTAGGTGTCGTAGTAGCGGCCGTTGACTTCGTCGCCCATGTATGCGATGTCGCATTTCGATGTGTCGAGCGGGTCGGACTTCCAGGAGAAGCCGATCGACGGGACATCGACTTGCGCTTCCATCTGGCAAATCGCGCGATAGCCGGTGAAGCGGTAATGTTTGGAAGCGTCCTCGAACTTCACAGGCTCGCCGGTGGATTTCCAAACCATTTTGAAGCTCATGCGCGCGGGAGTCGCTGTGGCGTCGAGCGCGGGCCAGTGCGGTTGGTCAACGACGGCGACATTTTTCATTTCAAGAGTGAAAGTGTTTCCATCGGCGCTGATGTTCAGGCCGCCGTCGGGAACGGGAACGCTCCAGTAGAGGCCGGAGGGGGAAATGGGCGGGTGAAAATCGTGGATCTGATTCGCGGGGGCAAACTGTCCCCGGAAGAGCGTGAGTCATATGTGGGTGTAGGTTGCGTGCTGCGTGGTGCGAGCGGCCCAGTAATCGCCGGCCATGACGCCGTAGTCGGTGGTCGGGCTGCCGAAGGGGATGCGATTTCCCTGGTTGTCGGTCCCCATGCCGGTGAAGGTGCTGCAGCGCGCTACTTTTCCTTTGAAATGGTAAATGTGCGAAGGCTCGAGGTTCGGGCCAGCGGGTTGGTTGTGGCTGCCGTTTTTGTCGAGCCACGGGATTGGGTATGGATCGGGGCTGCCGTTCGCGGCGATGGGCTCCTGGTCAAGGAGTCCACGAGCGGCGGACGGAGACATGAGCGGTATCGCGGCTAAAGCGCCAACTTTTAACATTTCTCTTCGGCTGCAGGCTGGACAGGTGGTGCTGTTCAACTTCATTGAGTTCCCTCCTCTTAATTTTTTACTTCTTCAAGTTTGTTAACGATCTGCGACGGTGGTGGATTCACACGGAGACTGCACGTCGGCTGTGAAAACTGGGACGAGTTGGACCGCTGAATCCGTGGAAATGAAATGTGAAGACTGCGGGTTGAATTCGATTTTCAGATTTAGCGGCGCGTCGGGAAATATTCGGAAGGAGCCGCCGGTTATTTGCTGCGACGAGATTTGGATTTGCGACAGCTCGCGATCCACGACGAGAGGCTTGATGTCGCCGTCGGAGGTGACCACGCAGTTGAAGCCGGCGGAGCCGCAGGAGTTTTGCTCGAGGACGGGATCGGTTGTTTCGGCCTCGTTTGGCGAAAGGCGCAGGCGGAGTTGGCGGTAGGAGTCAGCGGGGACGGTGACACGCGCGGAGATATTTGGTTCGCATGAATCGGCAGGGCGCGCGAGAAGATCGAGTTGCACCGGTTCTTTGGCCAGGTGCGGAGCGAGTTCTTGCCAGTTGGGGGAATTTTCGCCGGCGGACGCGCTGGGATTCGCTTCGATGCCTTCGAGGGTGACGAAGACATGCTGGATGCGAGGCTGCGCCTCTGCCGCGGACGAGAGGGATGAGGCGACGCTCATCCTGAAAGTGGCCGTCGTGGTGTTGAGCGAACAGTTTGGGCCGCTTCCGGAAATCGTTCCGATGCTGCCGCCCGGGTTGGAGACGATTAACAGGCACGAGTTGTCGCAGCCGATTAGGGCGAGCGGGAAAAGCAAAGCTACCAGGAAGACTTTTCGAGACACTTCGGTTGAGCGACAGGAAGAGTTTGCGCGGCGCATTCGGCGACCTCGGTGCAGCGATTATGCGAGGCGAAATCGGGGGCGTCAAGTCATAGCCGAGAGCGCCACGGCCGGCAAGCGGAGTCCCTGAAACAGTGCGGCGGATCGGCGGACGCGGTGTCGGTGTCGCACCTACGGCGCTTGTCCTCTCTTCGGAATTATTCCCAGCCCTTACGGGCTGGGCTAACTTCTGCCGCGCCTACGGCGCTGAAGAAGCGAGAAGTCAAAAGAGGCGGCTAACGGGTCGGGGAGCGGAAGACGAAGGCGACGACGAGCTTGGCGTCGAGCTTTTTTTCGTTGAAGGTGGCGGGATTGACGGTCCAGGTTTTCACTGCGGCGATGGCGGCGGAAGTGAGAGAAGGCACGGGGCGAGTCGCGGTTGGGTTTTTTACTTCGCTGTATTTGTTGATCAGGACGTCGAGGACGACGGCTCCGGTCGCGACGCTATTCGGAGGATAAGCGGCGTACGACACCGCAGCAATCTCAGGCGTTATGTATCCCGGAGGATTCGGCGGCGTGACCAGATTCCCCGGTGACACTTGCAATTGCTGGTTTTGCGGAACGCCGGGGTTGAAAACTACTTGGACATTGATTGTGGACGGGACTGGCTTGCCGTCGAGTTTGCCGGGGACGAAAGTCCATGTATTGACGAAGCTGATCACGATCTCGGTGAGACCCGGGATGCCGCGAACGACTTGCACGTCTTGAACTTTGCCTGCGGCGGTGAGATTTACCGAGAGCGAGACCAGGCCGGACGCGACATTTTCGATTGGATATGGAATTTCGCTGGCGGCGGTGATGTCGGGCGGGACAAAGTGCGAGCCGCCGGAGACGCCGGATCTCGTCGCTGCGAAGGCGAGGCAAAGCAGCAAAAGCAAGGCCAGCATCGGCTTTAAATTTTGGCGCGTGCGCATCGGGAATCCTCTCGGGGCTTGATGATAGGGCGAGTGGGATGGAGTTCAAAGAGGAAATTTTGATGCGCGATTGACGGGAGTTTGCGGGGTGGCTTATAGTCCAGCGAATTTCGGAGGGATTATGATTCGAGTGAGCGTGCTGTACCCGAACAAACCGGGGACGCATTTCGATATGGATTATTACTGCACGAAACATATTCCGTGGTTGCAAGGGCTGTTGGGGAAGGCGCTGCTGCACGTTGCGGTGGAAGAAGGAATCGGAGGGATGGCTCCCGGTTCGGCTGCGCCGTTTCTCGCGTTGGGGCACCTGACGTTCGAATCGGTGGAGGCGTTTCAGAAGGCGTTCACCCCTCATCTCGCGCAGATTCGGGAGGACGTGCCGAAGTACACGGATTCGCAGCCGGTGATTCAGGTTAGCAACGTCAAAATCTAGCTGCTCTTCAGAGGCTTCGGGCGGCGTCCTCAGCGCCGTAGGCGCGGCAGAACTTAGCCGAGCCCGCAAGGGCTTGGATAATTCCGAAGAGAGCCCGAGCGCCGTAGGTGCGACACCCACGCCGCGCCCGCCGACCCGCCGCGGCCAAACCATTGCAGACGTGCTTCGCCATACCCGGATTCACGCCTTGGAAGGGCGGGGCTTTAGCCCCGCCATAAGCGCTCATTAGTTACTCCGGGCTTTAGCCCCTGAAGCCAACTTCCGCAACCGCCAATCTAAAGAGGCGCCGCCCAGATTAGCGATCTGCTCACACACACAACCCCTTGACATCGCCATAGAAGTATGATACAAAGGCACTTCCCATATAAATAACCAATAGTAACTGAATGCCTGCCAGTGGTGGGCTTTGCGCCCCGAAATAAGGGGCCAGGGCGGAGGTGTGCTGTGAATCCCAATGGGATTCACCCAGCCCGCCCTGACAAAGGAAGGGAGCGCATTTGGCGAAGGGCTTCTCTTTGGGTCGCTGCGGCCACAAAGGGTAGCAGCTATTTTTTTAGGAGGCTATGTGGCGACAGGTTGTGGCAGGAGCGCAGCGGGCGCGCGGAGTTTGCGCTGGCCGATCTCCGTGCGGACCCGGCGATTCTCCTCGAACGGCGAAAGATTTAATCGCCAAATTCCGGAAGTAGAACACCACGTAACCTACAGAAAACAAACAATTGCACTTAGCTCAAATCGCCAAAAAACCAACTTTTCCCGATACGAAAACCAGCCTTTCAAGACACTTCTACCCGGCGCCAGAACTACACGTTGCCACGCGCGAAGTTCAATCGCGGACGCATTTTCTAATCGAGAACTGCAATTATTAGAACCGAGTCTAACCCATAGAAAACAAACGACCACACCCCGTTCTAATCGAGAACTTTCAACCAACCGGTATCGCGCCATTTCTCACGTGCGCATCGACTGCACTGTTTGCCTGTGCGGCGACTGTCCCGAGGCGCCAATCGGGAGATTGGCGGTCCCGGGAAAAGCAGTTCGGGGGCGGCGGTGGTGGGCATTGTTGTGGCGGGGGGAGAAAGCTTTTACAATTGAGGGGCGTGAAATTTCGGGAGTGATGGAAGCGGAAGAGATCACGCATGGGAAGGTTATGCTGAAATATACGATTGCATTGATTACGTCGGGGGCGATTGCGTTGGGGACGAGCTTTATAGTTGGAGCTATGGCGGATGCGAAATCGGCTGAGACGAAAGTGGCCGAGGCGAAATTGGATGAGACTAAATTAGCTGACATGAAAACGGCTGAGTCGAAATTGACTGACGCGAAAACGGCGGAGACGAATGTGGCGGACACGAAGTTGGCTGGCGCCGGGGCTGATGCGAAATTGATCGACGCGAAAACGGCTGACGCGAAAACGGGGGATACGAAATTTGGGCCGGGGAATCCGTTTTATGCGCCGAGCAGGCTGCCGTTTCATGCGCCGCCGTTTGACAAGATTAAGGATGAGGATTATCAGCCGGCGATTGAGGCGGGGATGGACGAAGAGCTCGCCGAAGTGCAGGCCATTGCGGACAATCCGGCGGCGCCGACGTTTGAGAATACGCTGGTGGCCATGGAGAAGACCGGGCGGCTGTTGCAGCGGGCGCTTTTGACATTTGGCGCGGTTGCCGGGGCGAACACCAACGACGTGCTGTTGAAAGTACAGGCGGACGAGGCGCCGAAGCTTGCGGCGCACCAGGACGCCATCCTGCTGAACGCAAAACTTTTTGCGCGGGTGACGGCGGTTTACCAGCAGCGCGACACGCTGAAGCTGGACCCGGAATCGCAGAGACTGCTGCAAGTGACTTACGACAATTTCGTGCGCGCGGGAGCAAAACTTTCCGACGCGGACAAAACCGAGATCAAGAAGATCAACGAGGAACTTTCGACGCTTTCGAATGATTTTTCGACGAAGATTCTGGCGGCGACGAAGAACGGAGCCTACGCGACTACGGACAAGAATGCGCTGGCGGGGTTGAGCGAGGCGCAACTTGCCGCAGCGGCACAGGCGGCGCGGGGCCGCAAGCAGGAAGGCTATTTGATCCCGTTGCAGAATACGACGCAGCAGCCGGCGCTGGCGTCACTGAGCAATCGGGCGACGCGGCAGGCGATCTTCGAGAAATCGTGGAACCGCGCGGAGCTGGGCGATGCGAACGACACACGGCAGGTCATCTCGCGGATCGCGCAACTGCGCGCGCGGCGGGCACAACTGCTGGGCTTTCCCAACTTCGCCTCGTGGCAACTGGAGAACCAGATGGCGAAAACGCCGGAGGCAGCGTTGAAATTTATGGATGCGCTGGTGGCGCCGGCGACGGCCAAAGCGGCGGTTGAAGGCAAGGATATACAGGACGTGATCGACGCGCAGAAGGGCGGATTCAGCCTCCAGCCCTGGGACTGGGAGTTCTACTCCGAACAGGTGCGCAAGGCGAAATACGATTTGAACGAGGACGAGGTGAAACCGTACTTCGAGCTGAACAACGTGCTGGAGAACGGCGTGTTTTACGCGGCGCATCAGCTTTACGGGATTTCGTTCAAGGAACGCAAGGACATTCCGGTGTATCAGGAGGATGTGCGGGTGTTTGAAGTGTCGGATGCGGACGGCAAGCCGATGGCGCTGTTCTATTGCGACTACTTCAAGCGCGACAACAAGAACGGCGGGGCTTGGATGGATGTGTTCGCGAACCAGTCGAAATTATTGGGCACGCTGCCGATCGTTTACAACGTCGCGAATTTTCAGAAGCCCGCGCCGGGGAATCCGGCACTGATCAGCTTTACGGACGTGACCACGATGTTCCACGAGTTCGGGCACGGGTTGCACGGCATGTTTGCGAACACGGAGTATCCGAGCCTTTCGGGCACAGCGACGGCGCGGGATTTCGTCGAGTTCCCTTCCCAATTCAACGAGCACTGGGCGATTTATCCGGCGGTGTTCAACAATTACGCCAAGCATTACAAGACGGGCGAGCCCATGCCGGCAGAGTTGGTAGCGAAGGTGAAGCGAGCGCAAACATTCAACGAAGGATATAAGGTGACGGAAGTGGTGGCGGCCGCGGAGCTCGACATGCAATGGCAAATGCTGCCGGCCAGCGCGCCGCTGCAACAGCCGGATGCGTTTGAGAAGCAGGCGCTGGAAAAGACGCATCTGCTGATCGCGACGGTGCCGACGCGTTACCGGTCAACTTATTTCAGCCACATTTGGGGCGGAGATTACGCGGCGGGATATTACGCGTATTTGTGGACGCAGATGATTGATGATGATGCGTTCCAGTGGTTTGAGGAAAACGGCGGGCTGACGCGCGCGAACGGCGACCGGTTCCGGCGGATGGTGCTGTCGCGAGGGAATACGGAGGATTTGGCGAAGATGTATGCGGCGTGGCGCGGGAAAGAGCCGAGCGTCGAGCCGATGATGAAGGATTTGGGGTTGGCACCGGCGGGACAGTAAGGGCGCGAGGTAGCGCAACGAAAAGGCAAAGGCTCGGCGAAAAACCCGCCGAAAGGAAAATTCGTCGAAGGCGTTTTTTATGTCGCGGCTGCCCTTCGCTAAGGCACTCAGGGTAAAAAGCCGCGACCCACAAAGCGATTCCGGGGCCGGCGGCGGGTGCTGTCGGCCAGTTTTTTTTGGTGCGGATGCGGCGTGGGTGTCGCACCTACGGCGCTTGGTTTTCTTTGGAATTATTCCCCGCCCTCACGGCCGGGGCTAACTTCTGCCGCGCCTACGGCGCTGGAGAAACGAGAAGTCGAAAGAGTCGGCGGGGACGCTCGTGTTAGGAAATGGAGCGCAAAAGCAAGATGCCGCGCTGAAGGCCGCGGCGCTACATTTAAACCTTTAAACCGTCGAGCGAGGTACAGAGTCAAAAGAGCCAGCGGGACGCCCTTCCTTCGTCGGGGTAAACCGGCGCTACGCGACCCGGGCGTTCGCCGAGCGATATGTTCGGTCTTGCTATGGCGCGTCCCAGAAACGGACGGGTGGGCGGGAGTGTGGATGGGGTGATTGCGCTAAGGGGTTCGGCAGCATTGTCTTAGAGCGAACCGTTATGGGCGGGGACATGCTACGAACATATTTGACATGTGCTTGGAGGGTGGGGATGAGCTCGATATGGCAGGACGTGCGGTATAGCTTTCGGATGATTGCGAAGGCGCCGGGGTTTGCGGTGATTGCGATATTGACGCTGGCGCTGGGGATTGGGGCGAACACCACGATTTTTAGTTGGGTGAATTCTGCGCTGCTGAATCCGGTGCCGGGGTTGGCTAGTCCGAATGAAGTGGTGGCGCTGACGCTGAGCAATCCGGGGGAGAATCCGTTTGCGTTTACATATCCTGATATTCAAGCGATGCGCAACGGGCAACAGAGTTTTACGGGGATCACGGCGTGCAACATTGCTTCGATGAGTTTGACGGGCAACGGGAAACCGGAGCGGCTGTGGGGCATGGTGGCGACTGCGAATTATTTCGATGTGCTGGGAGTGCGGCCGATATTGGGGCGCGGATTTCTGCCCGAGGAAGATTTGAAACCCGGCGGCGCGCCTGTGGCGGTGATCAGCTACCGGCTGTGGCAAACGCATTTCGGCGCGAATCCGAATGTAGTGGGACAGCAAGTGGAAATCAACCAGCATCCGTTCACGATAGTGGGCGTAACCCCGGCGGTGTTTCAGGGCAGCCAGACGGGAGTGCGAACGGAGATTTGGGTTCCGATCATGATGGTGGACCAAATCGTTCCGCGCAGCGACTTGCTTCACGACCATCACTATTTCTGGCTGTTTGCGTTTGGGCGGCTGAAGCCCGGCGTGCAGCCGGAGAAGGCGCAGCAGGAAATGACGGTGCTGCTGCAGCCGGAGGTGAAGAATTTTCCGGAGGAACACAGAGGACACAGCAGCGTGACGGTGTACCCGCTGTGGAAAAGCCCGTTTGGCTTGAACTTTTTTCTGGCGACGCTGCTGCCGATCCTGATGGTTATCGCGGGGTTGGTGCTGCTGCTGGCGTGCGCGAACGTGGCGAATTTGATGCTGGTGCGGTCGGTGGGGAGGCGGCGGGAAATCGCGATTCGCATGTCGTTGGGTGCGAGCCGCTGGCGGTTGGTGCGGCAACTGCTGGTGGAAAGTTTGCTGCTGTCGCTGGCGGGAGGCGTAGTGGCGCTGCTGATCACCACGTGGACCGCGGGAACGTTTATGAAATTTATTCCGACCACGGATTTTCCGATCTCGCTGGGCGTGCCGATAGATCGCGCGGTGCTGATTGCGGCGTTTGTGATTTCGCTGCTCACGGGCGTGATTTTCGGAATTTTGCCGGCGCTGCGCTCGTCGAGCATGGCGCCAGGAGCGGTGTTGAAGGAGGATACGGGGAACGCGTCGGGCAGCTTGCGGAAAGCGCGGCTGACGAGCGGGCTGGTGGTGGCGCAAATTTCGCTGTCGCTACTGCTTTTGATTTGCGCGGGACTATTCATTCGCAGCTTCCTGAGCGCGCAGAGCATTAATCCGGGATTCAATGTGCATAACGTGATGGTGGCTTCCTACGACGTGTTTACCTCGGGATATTCGGACGAAAGAGCGGCCGCATTCGATCGGCAGTTGGAAGCGAAACTGGAAACGACGCCGGGGATAAGGTCGGTGGCGCTTTCGAGCCGTTTGCCGCTGGGATTTGGCGGATCGTCGAGCGTGAAGCCGGAAGGGTACGTGCCGCAGGCCAACGAATCGATGGAGACGCAGGCGGGCATGATCACGCCGAACTATTTCCAGACGTTGGAAATTCCGCTGGCGAAGGGGCGCGACTTCACGATGCAGGACAACATGAGTTCGCAGCGCGTGGCGATCGTGAACGAAGCGTTTGTGAAGCGCTACTGGCCGAATCAGGAAGGATTGGGCAAGCAAGTGAACTCGGACTTGACGCACGAATGGTTCACGGTGGTGGGCGTGGCGCGGGACAGCAAAGTGACCGGGCTGAATGAAAAGCCAACGCCGTTCCTATATTTACCGCATTACCAGATTAGCCTGCTGAATCAGCCGGGCGGCTCAACGATGAATGTGATTGCGCGAACGACGGGCGATCCCTTGGCGATGGGCAAGACGGTAGAGCAAACGATTCATGAACTGAATGCCGACCTGGTGGTGTTCAGCGTGACCACGCTTCAGGCGAGCAAGGAAATTTCCAGTTTTCCGCAGCGGATTGCGGGAACGTTTGTGGGCGCGTTCGGTCTGCTGGCGCTGGTGCTGGCAGCGGTGGGAATTTACGGCGTGACGGCTTATACCACGCGGCAGCGCACGCACGAGATTGGAGTGCGCATGGCGTTGGGCGCGAGCAAGCAGGATATTATGCGGCTGGTGCTGGGGCACGGGCTGCGGCTGACGTTTGTTGGAGTGGCGGTGGGGCTGGCGGCTTCGTTCGCGCTGACGCGGTATTTGGGGAGTTTGCTGCTGGGCGTGACCAGCACGGACGCGATCACGTTTTCGGGGGTGGCGGTTTTGCTTTGCGCGGTGGCGTTGTTTGCGTGCTTCATACCGGCGCGGAGGGCGATGCGGGTGGATCCGATGGTGGCGCTGCATTACGAGTAGAAGATGAATCGGTGTCGCACCTACGGCGCTTGGCTTCTTTTCGGAATTATTCCCAGCCCTTACGGGCTGGGCTAGCTTCTGCCGCGCCTACGGCGCTGAAGAAACGCGAGAGTCGGCGGCGACGCTCGCGTCAGGAAAAGACAGCGGCAGAACCAAGATGCCGCTCTGAAGCCCCCCTTCGTACCTCAGGGTAAACCGGCGCTACATTTAAACCTCCGAGTCGGCGATGTTGGTTGAGGCTGGGCAGCGCTACAGCGGGCGCAGCATGCTGCGCCCCTACGGGATATTGCTACGGCAAGGCGTTTGGTCGAAGAAAGCGGGAGCAAGCTCCTGTACTGCACAGAATCGCTGCCGCGGGTTAGGGCTTGGGGAACAGGCGGGAGAGGACTTTGAAATGAGATTTGGGGGCGAGGCGTTCGACGAAGGACAGGAGCTTTGCGTCATTGCCGACCAGGATGCGGGACGAGCGGCGTTCGATTCCCTTCACGATGATTTCGCCGGCCTGTGGAGGCGGCATACGCAGGCCTTTCTTTGCGGTGGCTCGGCGGCGCGCGATTTCGTCGGGATGCATGTCTTTCGGCACGCGGGCGTTGTCGGCAATGGAAGTGGCGACGCCGCCGGGGTGGACGACGGTGACGCCGACGTGCGAATCCTGAAGTTCGTGGCGCAGAGAATTTGAAAATCCGCGAACGGCGAATTTGCTCGCGGAGTAGGCGGTTTGGCCGGGCGGGGAGATCAGGCCGAAGACGCTTGAAAGATTGACCAGGCGCGCGTCATCGCTTTTTTTCAGCAGGGGTAGAAACGCGCGCGTCATGCGGACTACGCCCCAGAAGTTGATTGCGAACAGCCACTCGAAGTCTTCCTCGCTGACCGCTTCGAACGTGCCGCCGATAGCAACGCCCGCGTTGTTGATGAGAAGGTCCACCCCGGGGTGCGCCGCGAGGACGGCATGCGGAAAGGCGGCGACGGCGCGGCGGTCTCCAACGTCGAGATGATGTTGCGTGATGCGAAGGGGATTTGGCGACGTGGGCGAGCTGTGCGTCGCGGTTTGTGCGGCTTGCGCCAGGCGCGCGGTTTCTGAGAGTCCGGCGTCGTTCACGTCGGCGAGGGCGAGGTTGCAGCCGCGGCGGGCGAGTGAAACGGCGATGGCGCGTCCGATGCCGCTTGCAGCTCCGGTGAGGACTGCCGTTCGATTTGCGAGATTCATTTTGGTGGTCATAATTTTCCACGCGCTGCAGCCGAGATCATTTTTTCATGCCGCCCGCGCCGATGGGGGCGACGATTTCGTAGGGGCCAAGCCTGGTGCCGGTGGGAAGAGGCATTGTGTGACGGCATTATACAGATTCGGCGGGCGAAAGGAATTTGGTTTGGCGGTGGAGGGCGGAGCGCGGCGGCGCGGTGGACGCGGCGTGGGTGTCGCACCTACGGCGCTTAGCTTTTCTTTGGGATTATTCCCAGCCCTTACGGGCTGGGCTAGTTTCTGCCGCGCCTACGGCGCTGAAGAAATGGGGAGTCAAAGGTGTGCGGCGGCTTGCGGCGCTTTCGCGGCCGCTTCCGGCGCGACCAAACGAAGGCTCGGCGAAAAATCCGCCGAAAGGAAAATTCGTCGAAGGCATTCTTTATGTCGCGGCTGCCCGTCGCTAAGGCACTCAGGGTAAAAAGCCGCGACCCACAAAGCTACTCCGGCCCCGGTGCTACAAAAAGCGTACGGCGGCGTGGCGAAGAGTTGGCGGGTCCAGTCGGGCTGGGCTTGTTGAGGCGGGCACAGCATGCTGTGCCCCTACGGTTTCATTGGTGCGATTGACATGGAGGGTCGGGCAGAGGGGACGTCTGGGCGGCGAGCGGTTAATTCTAAAGCGATAGGTGATGCCGACGGTTTGCTGACGCAGGGGAAAGTCAGAAGAGCCGGGCGTTCGTTCCTGACGGCAAGCTAGAGGCCCGCGGGTTGCAGGCGCGGGAGAAAGTCAGAAGAGCCGGGCGTTCGTTCCTCACGGCAAGCAGGACGCCCTTCCTTCGTCAGGGTGAACCGGCGCTACGAAAAACAATTTCTACTGCGAGTCGGGTTTGGAGCCGGTGGCGTTGGAGACCATGGGGACGTGGTGGTGGCTCAGGAGGGTGTGCGGGCCGCCGTAGATAAATTCGAGGGCGAGGTTGAAGCCGGCTTGGGCCAGGAGGTTGTAGTTGCCTGCGCGGAAGCCGTCCATGGCATCGTAACGGCTCGGATACCACAATAAAGCGGCGGCTTCGGTACCGGCGTAGGGAGCGGAGATTGCGGCGAAGGAGAAAACGCGATGGCCGTCCTCGCCGCGGCGGGCTGTGACTGTTGAGACCAGCGCATGCTTGAGCCGGGGGAAGAAACCGGTGCAGTCGCAGCGATAAAAAATTGTGTCTTCGCGAAAAGCTTCGGCCACGGTGTAACGAGCGGTCTGGGTGATGAGGTTGATGCCGAAGTCGCTGCCGAAACGAGCGCCGTAGGAATCCCAGCCTTGTCCCCAATCGGGAGGGATGCCGGCATTGTGAGCTTTGTCGGCGGTTTCATATTGGGCAATTCCGGCGGAGAAGGCGGAGCCGAGGAAAGCGTAGGGGCCGACGGCGTCGAAGGCGTATGTTTTTAGTTTTTCGCGCTCGGTGGGGCGATGGTAGGCCAGGTCGAAATGCATGGTGGCGGATCGGGAAGACGAGAGCTGAGCGGGTTGCTGCGGCGCCGGCGATTGCATTTGCGCCAGCGGTTGAGTTTGAGTTGGCGAGGGGGTATCGGTTGAGGACTGGGCGTTCGCTGAGGGCTGGAAGGCTGCGGCCAGCGTTAACGCAAGGATGTAAAGCACGGGTCGGCACATTTTCATTTGGGTGAACTCCCTTAACTCGGGTCAGCGACCCGGAGCAATCGGCGGCAACTTAATAAGGAATATCGTAGAGGGAGGGGAGAAGCATTTCTGTTCAATATGGAGCACTTTTCAATTTTTGCCCGGGAAGACAATGCGGATGAAGGGCGGGGCGCGGCAGGTTTAGCGGTTCGCAGGTAATGTCTTACTTGGGGAACTGAGGAGCGCGTGACGGCCCGGGCGGAGCTTCGGTTACTTTTGGAATTCGACGGTGATGCGGAGGTGGGACGAGATGGGTTGGCCGGCGGAGAGGGCGGGTTGGAAGACCCATAGGGAGACGGCGCGCTGGGCTTCTTGCTGCAGCAGGCGGGGGCCGGAGATTGGTTTGGATTCGACGAGGTTTCCTTTTTCGTCGATCAGGGCGTCGAGAGTCACAACCTGAACCTCGTCGAGACCTGCGGCCCAGTCAGGAAGGGATGGCGCGGTTTGCGAGACGATTTTCGCGGGGGAGTTTCCGCCGGCAATTTTGTCATTCGACTTGCGATGAGGTGCGATGCCTAAGACTTCTTGATCGGCGCGGCTCAGTTCCCCTCTGGCGGCGAGCTTGGCGGCGGCTACGGCGGGAGAATCTTCGGCGGCTGCGGCAGGCGACGCGGCTGCGGCGGCGGTGGACGGGGCGGCTCCGGCGGGTGCAGTCGTGGCGGAGGGATTTTGCGCGGCGGCGGCGTTGTTAGTCCCCGCGGTCGCGCCTGCAGGTGAAGCTGGAGTTTGCGAGCCCGGCGCGGGAGCTGTTGCGGCGGGTTGTTTTGGTAGAGATGAATTTGAGGCGGCGACGGGCGGCTTGCTGATGCGAGCGGACAGGCCGCCTCGCATGTACCAGAATATTCCCAGCGCTGCGGCAAGGACTAAGGTTGCGGCGATTGCGATCGCGACAGGTTTTGAGACGGACGTAAAGTTGCGCGACCTGGCGGTTTTCGACGGCGCGGTTGAAAGCGTTTTTGCTTCGGCTGCGGCGCGGGAGACAGCTTCGTTTTTCTGCTGCGGCTTCGCGGATGCGGCCTCGGGTTTGGTTTCATTTGCGGCGGGCTCGCGGTTGGCTTTCGAGCCGGCGGACATGGAGGCGAGGGCGGCTAGCATCTCTGCGTCTTTCTCGGGGTTCCAGTCCAATTCCTCGTCGGTGGGTTCGGGCTTGGTTAGATGAGTTAAGGACTCGTGCGCGGACTCTAAAATTATTGGTGCGGCAGAAGCGACTAGGCCGCTCGTTTTCGGGGGCGGGGCAGATTCTGGGACGCTCGCGGGGATTTCTGCGTCGGCTGGCGCCGCGGATTGCTCGCTTGGCGCGGCGGGCGCGGATTGTTCTACTTGGAAAGGGATTTCTGCGGTGGGTGGCGCGCCGGATTCCGCGCTCGGAGCGGCGGAAAGATTTTCCGCCGCTGCGTCGAGTTTGTTTTGCGTCTCGGAATCTTGTGCTGCGTCCGCGGGTTGTGCGAGTTGGTCGGGGATTTCTCCGAAGCTTGGCGTGTTTGGCTCTGCGACCGGCGCGGCGATGGGACTGTTGGCTGCGGCTTCCAGCCTGTCTTGCGCGGTGAGTATTTTGGCTGGAGGCGCGGCTATCGCGGCAGGGACGGCTTTTGCGGCGGGGGCGTCCCAAAATTTGGGATCGTAGGAGGTGAATTCCAAGTCGGTGTAGCCGACCTGGCCGGCTTCGCGCGCTTCGATTACTTTGCAGAGAATTTCTTTTTCGGATTGGTCGTTGCGGAGGAAAACGCATTGGCCGGGCGCAATTTTGGCGGCAAGTTTTACGACCGCGCCGTTATCGAAGACGAGCGTGGTCATGGTGGTCTCGGTGAAAAGCTCGCGCTGGTCGGTGCCGGGGACGGTCTTCGACCCTTGAATGGTGACCGGGATTTCGAGCGCGGTTGCTTGCGGGCGCAAAGTGTTAGGCATTCTTTTTCGTATCGCTCGACGGAGATTGTTGAGTTGTTGCTATGCCCCGGGTTCGGATTACTTACCTCGCCCGCGCACAGGCGCACCGGTCCCGCCCGGTGGCTTGGTCTGGGCTCAACTGTCGCAGCTTATCTTGTAATCGGCGAGGGCGTCTGGGGCAATAGGCGGGAAGTACTGATTTTTATTGGTGTTGCAAGGATTACGAGTCAATGGCTTGTGGATTCAGTGAGTTGCGGGGAGGGAGCTTCAGGGGCTGAAGCTCCTACTTGTTGGCTGGGATCATATTCCCCTGAAGGGCGGCCCACAAAGATGGCCACGCGGAGGGCCTCACTAAAAGCGCCGCCCGGCGGGCGCCAATCGGGAGATTGGCGTTCCCGGGGAATTGCCCCGGGGGCTGAAGCCCCTTCCCCTCCGCTGGGTTTATGTCGCCCCTAGAAGGGGCGACCCACAAAGATACTTTCTCTAGTGTGCTTCTGTGATCATATCGTTGAACTTTGTGACGAAAGCAGTTTCGTTGGGGCCGGGGTTGTTGCGGAGCGGTTTTACGCGCTCGACTAGGACTTCCTGCGTATCCGTGCCGAGGACCGTCACGGCTTCCTCGATGAAGGCTGCGAGGGGCATGGCGCGAGGCTCGTCCTTACTATTTAGGAGATCGGTCTGGACCCAGGGAGGAGCTAATTCCAGGACGGCGACTGAGGTGGCTTTCAACTTGTAGCGCATGGATTGTGTGTAGGAATGCAGGGCGGCTTTTGTGGCGGAGTACACCGCGGAGCTGGCTAGCGGGACGAATGCGAGGCCCGACGATACGTTGACTACTGTGGCAGAAGGTTGTTTTTTTAAGTGCTCGATCAATGCTGACGTCATGCGAATGGGGCCGAGAAGATTGGTGGTGACAGTGGAGAGCAACGTGATTTCGTCGATGGCGGTGGCGGCGTCGTCTGCGCGCATGATGCCGGCGTTGTTGATCAGAACATTGAGCTTCGGAAATTCGGCGGTCAGTTTCTTGGCGGCGGCTGCGATGCTCTTGGGGTCCTCGATGTTGAGTTCGATGGACTGCATGCCGGGATTGGCTTTGGTGACCTCGGCGAGGTGGGTTTTGCGGCGGCCGGAGACGATTACTTGATTGCCGCGCTTGTGGAGAGCTTCGGCTAGGCCGCGTCCGATGCCGGAAGTGCTGCCGGTGATGAAGATGGTGTTGCCCGTGAGTTTCATTATTTCTCCCTTTGAGCTGGAGTGCTTTCGGTGCCTTGGTGCTGATGTATCCACATTTTAATGGATGCTGTGCCCTAAAGAAGTCAAAAGAGCCGGCGGGACGCCCTTCGGCTGCGCTCAGGAAAAGCCGGCGCTACGAAAAACGGAGCTGGAGCTGGGCCGCCACGGCGAGCAAGCGCCAATCGGGAGATTGGCGCTCCCGGGAAATGCCTGAAACCCCTTCAGCCCCGACGAGGACGCGCGAAGTGCGGATGAATCGGGCATCGTCGCTTCAATTGCAATGATTCCAGTCGGTGGCGGTGTAGAACTGGGCGGCGTACCAGTTGGGCTCCAGACGAAGTACACGGACGACTTTGCAGGGCAAGCCGGTGAACTTGCCGGGTTGGTGGCTGCTCGCGGCGGGCGAGAGCGAATCTGTCGGGTCGAAAACTAGATAGACCGCGGTGTTTTCTCCGCCCCAGCCCCAGCCATCCCAATCGAGATGTTTTACATTTCCATTCGCTGGGGCCGGTTGTGCAGCGACCATGGCTTTGAAATCGTTCGACCAGATCATCCATCTGGCGGCGGAGCGGATCGCCAAGTAATTCTGAAACAGCGGCACGGAAAGAAGCCAGAAGATGGCCAGCATCAATAGTATCGCGAGGCATCGGCGATTTTTTCTCGCGATTAAGCTAAGCACCGCGAATACGATCAGCAATAGACTGATGATTGGGACCACGACGAACAGATAGACGAGCGATTCGGATTGGGAGATCGCCACTATTAGGAAGAGGACAGGCGTAGCTAGTAACGCGGCCAAAGGCAGGCGCCAGTCAAATTGATTTAGTCCAGATGTTTTCTCGGTCATCGATTCAATCTCGCAAGTTGATTTGTGCGAAGCCGTCAAAAATTTGTTAAGGACCAGACCGCGGTCCGTTTTTTACTTACGTTTTGCTCTGCTGTAACATCGCACGCGTGAAGACTATGGAACTGCTCGGGCAGGCGGTTTCTCGAGACGGAACCGTCTTGAAGCTGATGCGCCGCGGCGACGAGTACATCATACTCGCAAACGGGAAAAGCTTGATGTCGAGCCGGATGCACGGGTCGGAGGAGGCGCTGGCGACGTTTGCATGCAGGCGGGCGGTGGCGCTGGAGCGGCCTTGCGTGCTCGTCGGCGGACTTGGAATGGGATTTACTTTGCGCGCGACGCTCGATCTGCTGCCGGTGGGAGCGACAGTGGTGGTGGCGGAGATTGTTCCGGCGGTGGTGGAGTGGAATCGCGGCGCGCTGGGGCCGCTGGCTGCGCATCCGCTGGCGGATCCGCGCGTGCGGGTGGAGGTTGATGATGTGGGCGTGACGCTTGCTTCGCGGCGCGGCGAGTTCGATGCGGTGCTGCTTGACGTGGACAACGGGCCGAGCGCATTCAGCGGGTCGAACAACGACGGGCTTTACGATGGCCGCGGAATCGGCGCGGCGTACGCGGCGCTGAAGATGGGCGGAGTGCTGGCGGTTTGGTCGGCGCGAGAGGATCGGAAATTCGAGCAACGGTTGCGGCATGGCAGGTTCGAGGTCGAAGTGCAGCGCGTGCGAGGGCGGCTGAAAAAGGGCGGGCCGCGGCACACTATTTTTCTAGGTTACAAATCGCCGGGGAGATAAGAGCGCTTGGGCGCTCGTCCAATTATAAAACACAGTAGCCGGGCATTTTTCAATAGATTGGCCAAGTGCCGGGGGTGGCCAATTCGAGCAAGTGGCGGTCCGGGTCGCGAAAGTAAAGGCTCCAGCCTCCCAAGTCCCACTTCTTCTTTTCTTCCACGGCGATTGCTTTACTTTGAAGCCACGACTCCCAGTTGGGCAATTCGGCGGACGGGATGGCGAAGGCGAGATGCAATTCGCCGTCGCCGTCATGAGGGGATTGGATCGCGCGCGAAGCTCCCTTCTTGAACAGCAGCAACACTTGGCGCGTGCCGGCGTGCATCGCGCAACCACGCTCGCCGAAGTCGGTTATGACGCGGAACCCAAATGTTTCCTCGTAGAAGCGGACGGAGCGCGGCACGTCGCTGACGTACAACGAGGATTCAAGAATGCCGTCGGTTTTCGGGGGCATCGATCCCTCCCGGGTTTCTGACCGTACCACAAATGCGGGGCCTGACAGCGCGGTGACCGGAGGATTTAGTTCAAAAGGCCTTTGATGCGGCCGCCGATTACTTCTTGGATGGTTTTTTCGGGGAGGAGACGATTTAGCAGGCCGAGATCGGCGTCCACGATGAGGTCGCGGTCGGTGACTTCGACGGTGCCTTTTATTGGAGTGCTGAAGAGGCCCATTTTTGCGGTGAGTTGGAAGCTGAGCGTGGAGCCTTGCCAGGACTTTTGCTTGACGGCCAGGCGGACCGGGAGGCCGGCGGCTTCTTGAAACATTTCGTTGAAGGAGCGATCGACGGAGTCGATGGCTGATGATTTGGTGCGGTTGTGGGCGATGGTGATTCGCATGGTTGGCCTCGCGCGAGACGACGCAGAGTCGTAGTCCTATTCTAGGGGTCAGGTCCGCCCAGGCCAAAAAAATTACTTGGATGGCAGGCACAGATTTGCCTGGGCGGCGTATCAGCGGGCGCAGCAAGCAGCGCCCCTACAGAGTCTAGGTAATGCAAAGCACGCCCGGGAAGTAGAAAGCGGGAGCAAGCTCCCGCACTCCACGGAATCGCAGCCAGGCTCCGCTTGGAGTGTGGCGGGTTGCAGCCCATCGTTGAGACTGGGCGGGGCGGCAGCGGGCACAGCATGCTGTGCCCCTACGGTCGATTGGTGCGATGGACATGAAGGATCGGGCAGAGGAAAAGTCTGGACAGCGAGAAGGGGCGACCCACAAACATCGCGCGGGACTTGGCCGGAAGTTCGGCGGAGGGAGCTTCAGGGGCTAAAGCCCCTCTCCTTGTGCCGCCTTTATGTCGCCCCTAAAGGGGCGACCCACAAACATTCCGCGGGACTGGACGGAAGTTCAGGCGGAGGCGTGTTCGGCGGGGCAGGTTCGACGGCCACAAATGAGATTCGCCGCGTTTGTAAGGTGCCGCTTATGAGCGGGGTAGAACGGGGTTAACTGAATCTGGGAGTACTCTTCTGCATTGGGGTTCCCATTGTTTCACGGTCCCTATAATTGTTGAACGCGCGCGAGGAGAACGCGATGCAATCGGCACGGCTTCAGCCGTGGCCCGAGGAGAAGTCAAAAGAGCCGGCCCTTCGTTCCTCAGGGCAAGCAGGACGCCCTTCGCGAAAAGACTCTGGGTGAATCCCTTCGGAATTCACGAAAAGCCGGAGTCGCGCGAATTGGGTCGAAACATTCTGGTGATTGCGGTGTTAGATGTAGTAAGGAACGAGCGCGAATTAATCTTCAGGGGCACTCTTACAAATAGCAGTAACGCTCGGCTGAGTTGGTCAAAAGTTGTTCAACAAGAGTTATTCAAAGGGAGGAATTGCAATGCGTAAGTTAACGTTTGTTCGAGTGCTGCTGCTTGCTGTGTGTTTCGCGACGGGGCTTGCGTTCATGGCGAGCACTGCTTCGGCGCAAATCGCGGTGGGGATTTCGGTGCATGTTGCGCCACCGGAAATTCCGGTTTACGTTCAACCGCCCTGCCCGACCGACGGATATTTGTGGACGCCGGGTTATTGGTCTTATGCCAACGACGACTACTACTGGGTTCCGGGCGTATGGGTGGCACCGCCTAGCGTGGGCTTGCTGTGGACTCCGGGATACTGGGGCTTCGCGGGCGGCGTGTATGGATTTCATGCCGGCTACTGGGGACCGCACATCGGGTTCTACGGCGGCGTGAATTACGGATTCGGTTACGGCGGAGTGGGATTCGTAGGCGGCGAATGGCGCGGGGGACACTTCGCGTATAACACCGCGGTGGTGAACGTAAACACCGAAGTGATCCACAACACGTACGTGAACAGGTCGGTGGTGAGCGCCAGCGTGGGAAGCCGCGCGAGTTTCAACGGCGCGGGTGGAGTTACGGCGACAGCAACGGCGTCAGAGCGCGCGGCGGAGAACGAGCATCACGTGCAAGCAACGTCGGAACAAGTGTCGCACGAACACTCGGCGAGCATGGACAAGTCCAACTTCGCCTCGGCGAATCACGGGCGTCCCGCAAATCCTGCGATGAGCAGAGTGGGCGAGCGCGCGGAGAACCAGCAGCGGCGGATCGGCAATGGCGTCGAAAGCGGCAAAATGAATGCGGCTCAAACGGCCAAAGTCGAGAATCAGGAACATCAAATCAATAAGCAGGTGAAGTCTGACCGGGAAGCAAACGGGGGCAAGCTGACTCCGGCGGAAAAGAAACAGGTGAATAAGGAACAGAACAAGACCAGCAAGGAGATCCACAAGGACAAGAGCGGCAAGAAATAACACCGTCGTTAATTCGCATCAGAATTAGCGAGCGGGAAAAAGAAGCCGGGTGGCGAAGTTGCCGCCCGGTTTTTTTTGTTGGGCAATTTCCTCGCCGTGCTACTCGTGGCTAGCGGAGGATGCGAGGTCGGAGGTTTTCACCCACACGAACGTACGCGGCGGCTTGCAGATTTGCTGAACCCAATCGTGCGCACCATCTTCGAGACGCCAAACCCAGACTCGATACGAGTCTGGACAACTTATCCTCCAAAAGAAAATGCCCACACCATTTCCGCCGGGCTCTGTGTACGTAAGGTATCGTGAGTCGGGAGACCAGGTTGAGTCCGTACGGCCTTTCGTCTTAAAAAGCGCTCTTCGTGAACCCGACTCTAGATTCAAGATCGTGAAGTCCCCGCCGCTGTCGAAACTGATCCACTTTCCGTCCGGTGACCAAGAGGGGTAATCACCTGACGCAACGTCGATGCTTTGCTTTTTTGCCACGTCGTAGATTCTTATCGTGTGCCTAGAGGAATAGACGAATTTGCTTTCCGGGGAGAAGCACTGCTTCGAAAACCACACACTCGAGTCAATTTGCGGGGTTTCACCCGATTGTTTGTCATGCAGGGTTAGCCCAGCTTGGTATGAGAGCGAGTATCTTCCGTCGGCCGAGACGCACTCTGTTGACGTGAATTCTTCAGGGTTTTTCGGCTGGACCTTGGTCTCGGTACGTTTCTCAAGCGAAACAATTCGAACTTCCCCAGGGGGCCACCCTACATCGGCCAAAAAATAGCCGGACGAGTGCTGGCGTTCGTCCAATTCAGCACGGAGTGTTTGCTTTACGTCGGTAGCGACCGTTCCAACGAAACCGAAGAGACCAACAGCAATTGCAAGCCCCAGAGATTTCATTGGCATACTAAAACACAATCAGTTGATATCTCAAAGAGTCAACTTCACGAAGTTTCGCGGGCGAGGAAGGCGTCCATGCGGGCGTTGGCCTGCTCGGCGATGGGGATGGGGAAAAGATTGAAGCCGTGGGCGCCGCCGGGGTAGATCGCAAGCTCGGCGCGATTCCCTGCGGCGATGTAGCGGGCGTACATGAAAAGCGAATCGTCGAGCAGGGCGTCGGCGGTGCCAATCGAAAACAGCGCGGGCGGAAGGTTTTTCAAGTTGGCGCAGAGCGGAGAAATGTCGGGGTCGCGCCAGTCGTCTGCGGCGGGTAGATACGCCTCCATAAATTTTTCTATGTCGAGGGTGCGCAGGACCAGGCGCTCGTTGCCGAAAAGCTTCTGGCTGGGCGTCATGGAAACATCGTAGGCGCCGTAGAAAAGATTCGCGGCGCGGAAGCCGGTGAAGCCGTGGCGGTCGCGCATGCGCAGGAGAGTGACGGCGGAAAGCGTGGCGCCGGCGGATTCGCCGCCGATGGCGAGGGCGTCAGCGCCGAATTCAGCTTTCGCGTTTTTTGCCAGCCAGACGGCGGCGGATTCGCAATCGTCGGGCGGGGCGGGATACGGATTTTCGGGAGCGAGGCGGTATTCGACGCTCACGCAGGCGAGGCCGGCTTTTTCGTTCACGCGCTCGAGCATGGGGTCGCGCGCGTCCGCAGAGCCGAGGACCATGCCGCCGCCGTGGATGTGAAGATAAACGCCTTTCGGATTTTGCGGCGCGACGATGCGAAGCAGAACTTTTCCGCCCTTTCCGTCGATGGTGATGGTGCGGGCGCGCGGCGATTTCGGCGCGAGCGGAAACGGGCCTTCACCGCGCTCGCGGGCGTCGCGAGTGGCTTGCGCGCCGACCACCCACCAGTCGGGCATAGGCGTGAGAAGCTTGACGAGCATTTCGTTGAATTGGCGCGTTTCCTGGGAAACGGCTTCGGGGCGAAACAGCGCCGGGTCGAGCGGGTTCATGTGGGGCTCCTCTTTGTTTAGGTCGCGAGCTTCGTGTCCAGGTCGAGAGCGGACGGCATTGTACACCGAGTGGGTTTTATTGCGGACAGTGGACGGAGGGCTGGCGCAGGAAGTCAAAAGCGGAAAAGCGAAAGGCTCGGCGAAAATTCCGCCGAAAGGAAAAAGACTTTTTTAAAGGCTTTGGGTTCCCCGCCCTTACGGGCGGGGCTAGCTTGTGTCACGCCTCCGGCGTTTGGATGTGGGAGATGCGCGAGTTTCGTTGCGCAGGATCAGGGCGGAACAAATCCAGGGAGGAACTTCAGCGGCTGAAGCCGCCGAACTCTTACCGCCTTTATGTCGTGGCTACCCTTCGCGGGCTCAGGGCAAGAAGCCACGACCCACAAAGCACTCACAGGAACTTCAGCGGCTAGCCTTCGCAGGCTCAGGGCAAAAAGCCGTGCCCTGGCGACAAGGCAACAAGCAATTGTATCGTCAAAGGCCGGAATTGTTTTACGGGATGCGGCGGATGGTGGGGCCGTCTTTTTGGCCGGGGGTGCGGGCGCCGTGATCGCGCAGGATTGCGGCGGCGCGATTGGCGGGCTGCTCTTCCTTTGTGCGGACCATGATTACGGCGCCGCCCTCTTTGAGGTGATTGGCGTAAAATTGCTGGTCGCCGATGTAGTTGGGCTGGTCGCCGGAGAGGTCGCTGGCTTCGCGTTTTTCGAAGGGGCCGCCGGGGCCGAACAGGCGGGCTAGCCAGTTGTGAGGCGGTTCTTGCTGCTTGGTGGAAGGCTCGCCGGGAGTGTTGGCGGTGCGAGCGTCGGCGGCGATGTCGGTGATTACTTCCACTTGTTCGCCCCTGATGCCCGCCAGCTCCAGATCGCGGACTGCGGCTTCCGCTTCCGCGTAGGTATTTAGAATTGCGACGATGGCGTATTGCATGGCTGGCCTCCCGAATCTGCGCAGTTAGTTTAGTTTATTCGAGTTCATTTAGGGCAATTGTCGGATTGGGGGACGCGGAGTGGGTGTCGCACCTACGGCGCTTGGCCGCTCTTCGGAATTATTCCCCGCCCTTACGGGCGGGGCTAGCTTCTGCCGCGCCTCCGGCGCTATACGGCGTCACTCTCTAGTTGGCCAAAGCATCCCAATGGAGAGGTCACTCCCCGTGAAATCATTTAAGATTTATCGAACGTCCTTGACGTTGATGGTGTTGCTTGCCGCTCCCGCCGCAGTGATGGCCCAAAGCGATTGCTCCCAGATTGTCGAACATGGAGTTTTTGGCACCTCGCCCACGGATTCTTTGGAAAAAAGGACGCGGGCTTTTGTGAATTGGCTTTCGCAAAATACGTTCGACAGTTATGGAAAAGCGGTTGACGCCGCGCAGCAGCTTGGATTTACGATAGACGACATTCCCAGCCAGATTGGCGGCCATGCGAGAGCGTCCGATTGGCAAAACTACCAAGCGTCTTTGCAGACGCTGGATATGTCGGACAAAAGAAACCTGTCGAAATTCTCGCAAATCGTTAACACGGCCGACCAAGCGATGGCGAAGGCCTGGCAGACTTGCGTTTCAAACAGCAAGGGCGTGGCGCACGCGGCGATCGAGTTGAGCTATGACCCGATGCGATTCGAAGTAAGACTCGTCTACGATGCCGCGGGAGCGCCCCCAGCCAAGATACGGGATTTCGCTATAACTCCCGAAAGCGCGAGTTGCACGCCGGCGGTAAACAGCGGCACAACACTGGAATCGTCCGGGCTGATTTTGAACTGCACGCGCAGGGTCGCTTCCGACGCGGTTCAAATCACCGGCAAGACGGACAAAGGGTCGCTCCTGGCGAACCTTCCCGGCCTCACGCCTCCTTCTTCCGTGGCTACGAGGATAATCGACACGCCATTAGGACCGCCGCCGGGAGGTTGTACGACCGATGCCAAGGTCAAGGCCAACGTTGATGACAAGACACAGGTTGGCAGCCAACCAGTTTATGTGTGCCCTTGACGCCAGCGCGTGTTACGCCTTTAGTTGGAAACGGCGGCGGCTACGCCGGAGCTGAGGAGGTGGGCGAATTGGGCGGCGTCTAGGGGGCGGCTGAAGAGGTAGCCTTGGCCTTCGGCGCAGTGCTGGGCTTGAAGGAAGGCTCTTTGCTCTTGGGTTTCAATGCCCTCGGCGACCACCAGGTGTTTCAGGCTTCTTCCCATGCTGACGATGGCTCCGATGATCATGGAGTCGTCGTGGTTTGAAGTGATTTGATGGATGAAGGAGCGGTCGATCTTTAATACATCAATGGGAAACTGGCGAAGATAGCTCAGGCTGGAATAGCCGGTGCCGAAGTCGTCCACGGCAAGGCATATTCCCATTTTTTTTAGATCGTCGAGGACGCGAACGGTGGATTTAGCGTCGTCCATGAGGACGCCTTCGGTCAGCTCCAGTTCCAAGTTCTTGGCTTCCAGACCAGTTTCCGCAAGTATGTCCCGGACTCCCGCGACAAAAGCTTTATTGCGGAACTCGACGGCGGAAACGTTTACAGCCAGAGGCACGACGGGCAGGCCGGCGTGCTGCCACGCGCGGGCCTGCGTGCACGCTTCGCGCAGCGCCCAACGGCCGATCTGGACAATTAGGCCGCATTCTTCCGCGATGGGGATAAAATCGGCGGGAGGCACCAATCCCTGCTCAGGCTGCCGCCAGCGTATGAGGGCTTCGACTCCGGTAATCTCAGAAGTCGCCAGATTCACCCTGGGTTGATAGTGCAGGACGAACTCTCCTCGTTTCAGAGCGCGTTGCAGGCCGGTTTCCAAAGTTCGGCGCGCTACGGCCTTCGTATTCATTTCCGGAGCGAAGAACTGGAAATTGCTGCGGCCGCGTTCCTTGGCGTGGTACATGGCCATATCAGCATTTTTGATTAGCGTGTCGGCGTCTTCTCCGTCTTGCGGATAGACGCTGATGCCGATGCTGCCGTTGATTCGCAGGCTTCGATCCTGGATGAAATACTCTTCGTTAAGCGAAAGAAGAATTTTTTGGGCGCAGATGGCGGCATCATCCGCGTGTGATATTTCGGTAAGCAGGATGGCGAATTCATCTCCCCCTTGGCGACTAACCGTGTCTGAACCCCTCACGCAACCGAGCAGCCGTTTGGAAACGGATTGAAGAAGCTTGTCTCCGGCGGCGTGTCCCAGCGAATCATTGATCTCCTTGAAGTGATCCAAATCCAGAAAAAGCACGGCAATGGGCCTGCCCTGGCGTCGAGCTAAGGCAATGGACTGGCTGATGCGGTCGTTGAGCAGAAGACGGTTCGGCAGATTGGTAACGATATCGTGCTGCGCGGAGTGGGACATTTGTATGGACATAGCACGGGCTTCGCTGACGTCGTGGAAGACGATAACAGCTCCGATGACGCGGCCGGCGCGGTCGTGAATCGGCGCGGCAGAGTCTTCGATGGCGGCCTCCGAGCCGTCGCGCCGGATGAGGACGCAATTCACCGTGAGTCCCACGGTCCTGTTCTGCTCGACGGCCATCTCCATGGGGTCTTTAGCCGTCTGACGCGTAGCGCCGTCAATAATTCGGAAGACTTCACCGAGAGGCCGGCCCGAGGCTTCTTCGCGCGTCCATCCGGTCATCTTCTCCGCGACGAAATTGAGATAGGTGACGCTGCCGGTAATATTGGTGCACAGCACGGCATCGCCAATGGAATTGAGAGTTACCAGGGCGCGCTCTTTTTCTACATACAAGGCATCCTCGACCGCTTTGCGATCAATCGCATTACGTAATGCGCGCGGCAGCGAATAGCTATCGAGGTGATCGGGCAGGAGATAATCCTGCGCACCGCGGCTTACGGCATCCTTGGCTTGGGCTGCCGCGGCGTCTCCACCGAGAATGAGGATCGGAATGTCGGGGGCGGCTTCGAAGAGCTTCTCGAACGTTGCAATGCCGTGACTATCGGGCAGGGACAAATCGAGCAGGACAGCGGCAGTTTCTCTTTTGTTCAAGCGCTCAAGGGCTTCAGAAAGGAGGCTAACGCTCTCCAGCTCAAATGAGCCGGTCTCGGCCACGGCCAGCGCCGTACGAATCTTGCCGGCAATGGCACGATCGTTCTCGATCAAGAGGATTCTAAGAGGAAGCATATTTTTATTGGTCAAGGTATTAGTGCGGGCATTTGTGTGGCCATCTTCGGAGGGGTAGAAGGAGTTGGGGTTAGAAGCAGTTCGGCAGAGGAAGAGTTTTAATTCGGGACGGAATGCAAGAATGGGAGGGGGCTTCGAAGTGGGGTTGCTCGGCTGCGCTGCAGCGGGCGCAGCATGCTGCGCCCCTACGGGATGTTGCTACGGCAAGGCGCGTCCGGGAGTAGAAAGCGGGAGCAAGCCTTGCACAAAGATTCTCGCTGGGGAATTGCCTTTCGGTGCGGGCGGCGGATAAAAGCGCGGAGGCGAATGTTCGCGAGCAATTCCCTTTTGGCGCAAGGGCCCACGGTTGTTGACTCGGTTGCTGCGGGCATCTAAGATGTGCGCCTCATGGCGGACGCTGAAACTTCTTTGGTCGGGCAGACTTTTTCGCATTACCACATCACTAAGAAGGTCGGATCGGGCGGGATGGGTGTGGTTTATGAAGCGGAAGATTCGCAGCTCGGGCGGCGGGTGGCGCTAAAGTTTCTCCCTCCGGAAACGGCGCAGGACAGCCAGGCGCTGGAGCGTTTTCAGCGCGAGGCGCGCGCGGCTTCCTCGTTGAATCACCCCAACATCTGCACCATTCACGCGATCGAAAAGCACGAATTCCGGCACTTCATCGTGATGGAGTTACTTGTTGGGCAGACGCTGGCCCAGATTATGACCGGCAAGCCGATGGAAATGGAGAAGCTGCTGCCGCTCGCGATTCAGGTTGCAGACGCGCTGGAATCGGCGCACGCCAAAGGCATCGTTCATCGCGATATCAAGCCCGCGAATCTTTTTCTCACTGAGCGAGGCGAGTTGAAGATTTTGGATTTTGGGCTGGTGAAGATGAGGCAGGGTGAGTTGGCGCAGGGCGCTTCGGCGTCGCAGTCCGACACGGTGGCGGCCAATAACGAACTCACTATGCCGGGCGCCGCAGTGGGCACGATTTCTTATATGTCGCCGGAGCAGGCTCGTGGGCAGTTGGTGGACGCGCGCACGGATATTTTTTCCGTGGGGACCGTTCTCTACCAGATGTCCACCGGAGCTATGCCGTTTAAGGGAGACACTTCGGCGGTGATCTTCGACGCCATCCTGAACCGAGATCCGGAGCCTGCCGCGGAACTGAATCCGTCGCTGCCGGCGGATTTTGTGCGGATACTGGACAAGACGCTGGAGAAGGACCGCAATTTGCGGTGTCAAACGGCTACGGAACTGAAGACGGATCTGAACCGTTTGAAGCGCGATCTGGAGCCGAAGAAACGGCGCACGAAAGAGAAATCCGATTCGGATCCCGCGGCTCCGAAGCCAATGGGGAAATCTGTGGCGGTTCTCTACTTCGAAAATTTGAGCGGGTCGAAAGAAGACGAATACCTGCGCGACGGGATTACCGAGGACGTGATTACGGAGTTGTCGAAGATTCGCGGGCTAAATACTTTTTCGCGTCCCACGATTCTGGCGTTCCGGGATAAGCCGGTGACTCCGGCGCAGATTGGGCAGCAGCTGGGAGCGGCGTACGTTTTGACCGGCACGTTGCGGCGGTCGGGCGCGCGGCTGCGGATCAACGTGCAACTGGTGGATACGCGCACGGATTTTCCGCTGTGGTCGGAGCGCTTCGACCGGGAGATGAAGGACGTGTTCGAAGTGCAGGATGAAATGGCGCGGAAGATCGCGGAAGCTTTGCGCATTACGCTTTCTCCGCAGGAGCTAGAGGCGCTGGCGGTGAAGCCGACGGAAAATCTGCAGGCATACGATCTCTATTTGCGCGGCAAACGATACGCGCGGCGGCAGACGCGACAGGACCTGGAGTTCGCTTTGCAGATGTTCGAAAACGCGGTGGCGATGGATGTGAGCTTCGCGCTGGCTTATGCAGCCTGCGCCAATGCTTGTGCGATGTTTTATTGCAACTACAGCCGCGACCCGGTGTGGGTGGAACGCGCGCGGGAAGCTTCGGGAAAAGCGCTGGCTCTGCGTTGGGACCTGCCGGAAGTGCAGGTGAGCCAGGCGTGGGTGCTTTATGCGGCGGAGCTGCACGACGAAGCGGTGCGCATGGTGAAAAAAGCCATCGAACGCAAGCGCGATTGCGAGGGCGCGTACTACTTACTTTGCCGGGCGCTTTTTGCCGCGGGGCGATACCAGGAAGTTCTGGACGTGGCGGAAGTTGCGATCGAGGCGAGCGGCGAGGATTATAACGTTTATGTGCCGGTGCTGAATTCTCTCGGCGCCATCGGCAAGGGCGAAGCCAAACTCAACATGACGCAGCGCAGGATGGCGGCGCTCGAAAACCATTTGAAACAAGTGCCGGAAGACGCGCGTGCTCGGATTCTGGTGGCCGGCGACTACGCCGATTTCGGGCGTGCGGAAGACGCTTTGCGGGAACTCAACATGGCTCTGGCCTTGCGCGCGAACGAAGCGTCCATTCTTTACAATGCGGCTTGCGTGTACTGCGGGCTAAAGAGAAAGGCCGAGGCTATGGATGCGCTGCGCAAAGCCTGGGAAGCAGGGTTCAGAGATTCGGTGTGGACGCGGCGCGATCCGGACCTTGCAATCCTTCATGGTGATCCGGAGTTTGACCGGCTGTACCCGGATGCTCCCATGTCACCGGCTGCATCAGCGCCCCACTAGGAACTCGGAACCGGAAGTTCGAACGAAGGCAGGTCTAAGGAGGGCGTTTTCCGCGAAGTGCTAGTGTGGTAGGGTTGAATATGGAGGAAGGGGGGCCAAATGCCAAAATCGAACGAGCCGGAGAAGCCAGCGGTGACTCTGCCTGCGACAGTTGAGAAAATTATTCCTGGGAGTGTCGTCGCGCCGGAGAAGGCGCAGATTTCGGTTGAAAATGCCGAGCATCTTTATAAAGAGATTCGCGTCGATAATACTTTGAAAGACGAGGACGGGAAAGAAGTGGCGTTGAAACCGGGGGCGCACGTGCAGGTGACGATTGAGGCGGAGAAGGACGCAACGGTGCCCAAGAAGTAGGCCGGGATATTCCAGATCGATCCAGACAATGTTTTTCGTCGCGCTCTACTCGATGAAAAAGAAGTCTTCGCCGAGCACGGCTCCTTCCACAGCTTTTACCAGCGACTCGCCTGCCTTGGTTTTGACCACGTACGCTTGAACGCCCAAGCTTTTTGCTTCCGCGATGAAATGGCGATCCGCGTTTTGCGACAAGATTACGATCGCCGATTCCGGAAGAATCATTTTGATCTCGCGAGCGGCATCCAAGCCGTTCATCACCGGCATGCTGACGTTTAAGACCACCACGTCCGGCTTCAATTTCTTGGCTTCGGCGATTGCTTCAGCGCCGTTCACGGCTTCGCCGCAAACGTCGAAATGAGGATGTCGTTGCAGCGTGGAGCGCACTACCCTTCTGATGATGGGATGGTCGTCGACGATGAGGATGCGAACCCTGCGGTCGAGTTGGCTGACTGTTGTCGCGCCGGATCCGGACATAGATTGAGCCTATAACAATGAGAGGTGGAGCCGCCTCCGGCGAAGTGTGTATTTGATGGGGCTTGATACCTTAGCCTGCAGGCCGCTTCCCGATACGGTACCCAGGAAGTTCCAACTTGAGCGATGACGGGCTTCGAAACGATGTGCTATCGGAAGATCCTCGTTAGGGCAGCACATTTCTGTAGGGGCACGGCATGTTGTGCCGTCATGAGTACTTGGCGACGTCGTAGAATATCGGCGCAAGTTCTCGGCGGGCTAAGGCATTCGCGCGCACGAGCGACGATTGCCTACGCTTCAGCGGGCGCAGCATGCTGCGCCCCTACGGTGGTTTTGCGTTCGACGGTTGAATGAAGGCAAGCTCCGGCGAAAGTATCTTCTCCGCTTCCTGGATTCTTGTTGGAATAAGACAGTGAGTTTAAACTTCGCGGCATCTGGCGGCATTTCTGGAGGAGACCATGGAGTGGTATGCGTACGTCGCTTACTTTTTCGGCGGAGCTTTTTTCGTGAACGCGGTGCCGCACTTCGTTAGCGGCGTGTGCGGGCGCCGATTCCCGAGTCCGTTCGCTTCGCCGCCCGGCAAGGGGGAGTCTTCGCCAATGGTCAACTTGCTGTGGGGCGCGTTTAATGTGGCGGTGGGATATCTGTTGGTGCTGCGCGTGGGGGAGTTCCATCTACGCCAAACATCCTGCGTTCTGGTTCTCGGAGCGGGAGGCTTGTTGATGGGAATGCAGCTGGCTTCGCATTTTGGAGCTGTTTACTCCGGGAAATAGAGCGGACGATATAGCCGCGGGGCATGAGAAGCCAAATTTCGTAGCGCATCGGGCTCGAGCAAATCAATGCCCGGCAAAAAATCCGCCGAAAGGAAAATTCGTCGAAGGCGTTTTTTATGTCGCGGCTGAAGCCGCGACCCACAAGGCTACTTCGGGCGCGCTATAAAAAATGCACGGCGAAGATGCCGGGCTGAAGGCCCCGGCGCTACATTCAAACCTAAGGCAAAGCGGGGCGGGCGCAGCATGCTGCGCCCCTACGAGGTATGGCTGCGGCAAAACGTTTGGTGAAGAAAGCGGGAGCAAGCCCTGCCTGCCGGCAGGCAGGTCCCGCACTCCGCAGAATTGGGGAGAGGGTTGGTTTGGAGTGCGGCGGCTTGCCGCCGCTTTCGCGGGCGCTACCCTCCGCGAAAAGACTCTGCGCGAATTCCTTCGGAATTCACGAAAAGCGCGGCATAGGCGTCAGCGTGCGCAGCAAGCAGCGCCCCTACGCGGTGTTGCTAGGGCGAGGCGCATGTGGACGTTTTTGCGGCGTGGCGGTGCATTACCCAGTAAAGTACTTTCCCGTTTATGTACGCTGGATCAAACCTTCCTTGTGCTAATCTGCCGCTGGTTTACACCATGCCGAGCGATGCGGGGGGCTGGACAATCGCCTCGTCGCGTGCCGCTCGGGCCATCATCCGGTAGAAGGACAGGAGTACATTTTATGAAAGTTGCGCAGAAGCTCTTCTGTTGCGGCGTTCTGGCCGCACTCTCGCTTGCGCTCGCCAATTGCGGCGGTAACAGCAGGCCGTCTTCGTTCACTATCAGCGGGACAGTGGTAAACCTCTCTGCGAATAATGCCGGGCTGGTTTTGCGGGACAACTTCACTGACTTCCTTCCGGTGAACGCGAACGGAAGTTTTACTTTCGCGAAGACGGTTGCGAGCGGCACTCCGTACGCTGTGACAATTTCCGAGCAGCCTTCCAATCCCACGCAGACTTGCGGCATCACGAATGGCTCCGGAATAGCGACTTCCGACGTCACGGACGTGCAGATCAATTGCGACCATAACGAATGGACCTGGGTGAGCGGTCCCAGCACTCCAACCAACAATGGTGTGTACGGAACTCTTGGTGTAGCAGCCGCGGGCAACTTCCCTGGCGGACGACAAACTCCCGCTACTTGGACCGACGAGTCGGGTAATCTCTGGCTTTTCGGCGGATATGGCTACGATTCGGTCGGGTCACTCTTTCCTATGAACGACCTCTGGAAATTCAGTGCCGGCCAATGGACATGGATGGGCGGATCCAATCTCGGGGGCCAGAACGGCACGTATGGAACTCTCGGCGTTCCCGCGATGAGCAATATTCCGGGAGGACGGTCCGAAGCCGTCGGCTGGACGGATGCTGCCGGAAATTTCTGGCTCTTTGGAGGGAACGGTTTCGATTCTGCAGGCAACGAAGGAACGCTCAACGATCTGTGGAAATATAGTGCGGGGGAATGGACCTGGTTGGGCGGCTCTGATTTGGCGGATCAGCAGGGTGTATATGGCAGTCTGGGCATTCCCTCCGCCAACAATATTCCCGGCTCGCGATTTGGCGCCGTGAGTTGGATCGATTCCGCCGGGAATTTCTGGCTCTTCGGCGGAATAGGCTACGATTCGAACGGAGCAATTGACGAGCTGAACGATCTGTGGAAATACAGCGGGGGCGAATGGAGCTGGGAATCCGGATCGAAGTTAGTCAATCAGAACGGTGTTTACGGCACACAGGGCGTCCCGGCGCCGGGGAACGTTCCTGGCGCGAGAGTTTTGGCAGTCGGCTGGATTGATTTGTCGGGAAATCTTTGGCTTTTCGGCGGAGCCGGATTCGTTTCCGATGGACCAGGTGGAGTACTCAACGACCTCTGGAAATACAGCAATGGCCAGTGGACATGGATGTCCGGGTCATCCACCACTTACCCGCTTGCGGTGTATGGCACACAGGGCATGGCCGCTCCCTCTAATACGCCGGGGTGGCGGCAGTACGCTGTTAGCTGGACGGATTCGTCAGGGAATTTTTGGTTTTTCGGAGGAAATGGGGTCGACTCCGCGTCGGGCGTGGGGCTGCTGAATGATTTGTGGAGGTACAGCAACGGCGAATGGACTTGGATGTCCGGTTCCAATTTAATTAACCAGGATGGCGCGTACGGGACGCAAGGTATGATTGCCCCTGGAAATATTCCTGGCGCTCGTCTTGCGTCCAGCTCCTGGATTGATGCGAACGGAAACGTCTGGATGATCGGCGGTTACGGCGAGCCTGCAAGTGGGACGGAAGGAGATCTCAGCGACCTTTGGATGTACACGCCTTAGCGCGGGCACACCCTGCGATTCCCACGCCTTTGCACTGCTCGGTATCGGGATGTGTTAAGGTGGTTGGATGCTTAACAAGGTTCGAGTTTTGAGATTTGTTCCGGCGATTTGCGCGTTGCTGATTGTGCTCCGGCTGATTGTGGTGAAGAGTGCGGCGACGAGCGATGTCAGCCTGGGCATAAGCGTCGGGATACTTCTCGGGCTCTCGATTCTTTCGTTTTTACTTCTCAAGCCACGACCATCCTAGCCGAGAAGTTTTGTCGATCCTGCTGCTCAAACCGCGACCATCCTAGCCTAGAATTTTTGTCCTCCCTTTAGCTCAGACGGTAACCGTCCTAGCCCGACCGAGACGTGAAATTCGCGAGCGCTTGCGAACGGCACAGTGATACAATGCCCGCGCCTCGGGAGACTTACGGGGACGGAGGAATTCCATGCTACGAAAGCGCGCTTTCACGGCCGTGGTTTTACTGATCGCACTGCTATTTTCTCAAGACTTCGTGCCGCTGATTCGCGCGCAGGACGACGCGGTCGCTCCTCCCACTGCTGATCAACTGGACCAGTTGCTGGCTCCGGTGGCGCTGTATCCTGATTCGCTGCTGGCGCAGATCACGACTGCCAGCACGGACCCGCAGGAAATTCTCGACGTTGATAATTGGCTGATACAAAATCCGGACCTCACCGGCACGGCCCTCACCGATGCGGCGCAAGCGGCGGGATTCGATCCCGCGTTTATCGCGCTGGTGAATTTTCCGCAAGTGGTGACGATGATGGCGGAGAACATCGACGATTACACCGCGATCGGCGTGGCGTTTTCGGCGGACCAGGCGTCGGTGACTGATTCGATTCAGCGGCTGCGCGCGCAAGCGTATGCTTCGGGCGCGTTGCGCACCACTGAGCAAGCCCAGGTGGAAGTGCAACAGCCCACCCCGGGGCAGACGGTTTACGTCATCCAGCCGGCAAATCCGCAGGTGGTGTATGTTCCGGTTTATGATCCCACGGTGGTTTACATTCGTCCCGCGGGCGGAGTGGTGGCCACTTCGTTCATCACTTTCGGAGTAGGCATTGGGATTGGCGCGCTGCTGGTTGATAACCGGCCGTGGGGATGGGGCGGCTGGGGATGGAACTGGGGATCGCGGCGCGCGTATTACAATCACGGCGTATGGGTAGGATGGGGCAATCCGTATCGCCCGCCGAACCGGTGGTATCGGCCGCGTCCCGTGTACTATCGCGATCGTCCGGGATACCGCGGAAATTGGGGCTATCGCCCGCCGAACTATCGGCCGCCGACACGGCCGGCTCCGCGTCCGAGCAAACCGTGGGGACCGGACAATCGTCCTGGAGGGAATCGGCCTACGCGTCCACAACCTAAGCCGACGCCGAAGCCTGGGACAAAACCAGGAACAAGGCCTGGCACGACGCCGAGACCGCGGCCAACTCCGGGTACGAAGCCTGAGGTGAAGCCGGGCGTAGAGCCGACCAAGCCGGGAGCTAAGCCGACGCCGGACACAAAGCCCGGGACAAGACCCGGCACAAAGCCGACGACGCCGGGGACGAAGCCGGGGACACGGCCGACTCCAGGCGCGAAGCCAGGCACAGAGCCGAAGCCTGCGGTGGAGCCGAAGCCGACTCCGGATTCGAAGCCGAGCACACAGCCGTCGCGCAACCCGCGGCCGAAGCCGAGCCCGGATTCGAAGCCGAGTACGCAGCCGAAGCCTGCGGTGCAGCCGAAGCCGGCTCCAGATTCGAAGCCGAGCGCGCAGCCGTCGCGGGGTTCACGAACAAAGCCTAGCTCGGATGCCAAGCCGAGTGCGCAGCCGAAGCCGGCGGCACAACCAAAGCCAGCGGCGCAACCGAAACCAGCGGCACAGCCGAAACCAGCGGCACAACCGAAACCAGCGGCACAACCAAAGCCAGCGGCGCAACCGAAACCAGCGGCACAGCCGAAACCAGCGGCACAACCGAAAACGCAGGGGTCGCGGTCAAAAGCTGCGACACAGAAACCTGCTCCGTCAAAATCAGACGATAAGCAGCCGAAGTAACGTTCGAAAGGCAAACCGGCGAAGTCGCGCGGAGTGGGCGGTTCCCGTTCGTCGTGGGTAACGCGACAGCGGGCGCAGCATGCTGCGCCCCTACGGATGCTTCCGTGGCGATATTCGAGGAATCGCCAAGCACTTGCGCCGGACGCACCTCCCATCCGGTAAGTTTGGGCAACGTGACAGCGGGCACTGCATGCTGTGCCCCTACGGATTTGTTGGTGCGAGTGACATGAAGGCTCGGGCAGAGGGGAATCCCGGGCGCCGGGGCGATAATTCTAAAGCGAAAAGGGCCGGGCCTTCGCGAATGCGGACCCTTCCTTTGGTAACACCTCGATTTGTCCTGATTTATCCTGATTTGTCCTTGATTGTCGGTTGTTCCGCGAGCGAAATTACCAGATGATACCCGCGTAAGAGCGCGTCCCTCCTGGGTTGGCCGCGATTACACCAGTCGATTCGTCACTCACAAGGAGTTCCATGTCACAGCAGATGCCTGTCCTTTTTCGTTCTTTGACCCCTTTCAAGGGCAACGCGGCTTTGGCTTCTCTCCGTGCGGTTTTCGATCGCTCGACGGGCGCCCAGCGCAACGGTCGATCTGTGATGGCACGTCTGTCGACCGTTGCCACCGTCGCGGCTCTGGTTGTGGCTTGTGCTGTTCTGGCGGCTTGTGGCGGGGGAAACTCAAAGCCGAAGGCCTCCGCGCCTGTGGTTACAACGAACCCAATGAGCGTCACGGTAAGTGCTGGGGCGGCGGCGACGTTTACAGCTGCAGCTTCCGGGCAGCCGGCGCCGACCGTGCAATGGCAGGTGAGCACGAACGGCGGAGTGACCTTTACGAATATAGCCGGTGCGACTTCGCCGACGCTCAGCATAGTGGGCACGACAGCGGCGCTCAGCGGGAATCAGTATCAAGCCGTGTTCATGAATGCGTCGGGCAGCGCTACGACCACACCCGCGACTTTGACGGTGACCGGCGGAAATACGGCGCCTGCGATCACTATGAACCCTGCGAATGTGACGGTTGCGTCGGGCGGGCCAGCTTCGTTTACAGCGGCAGCTTCGGGCACGCCGACGCCGACGGTGCAGTGGCAAGTGAGCGCGAGCGGCGGGGCTTTTACGAACGTAGCCGGTGCGACAGCGACCACGCTGAATATCGCCACAACAACCGGGGCGATGAACGGCAACAAGTATCAGGCTGTGTTCACGAATGCTGCGGGGAGCGCGACGACGACCGCAGCAACTCTGACGGTGACCGGCGGAAATAGCGCGCCGGTGATTACGACGAACCCGGCAAACGTGACAGTGACTGCTCCCGCGACGGCGATGTTTACAGCGGCGGCGACGGGCACGCCGACGCCGACCGTGCAATGGCAAGTGAGTACCAGCGGCGGAGCGTTTACAAATTTGGCGGGGGCGACCTCGACGACGCTGAGCATTACCGGAACGACCACCGCGATGAGCGGCAACAAATATCAGGCTGTGTTCACCAATGCCGCAGGCAGCGCTACAAGTACGGCAGCGACTTTGACGGTGAACGCGGCGAATACTGCGCCCGTGATAACGACGAACCCAGCGAATGTGACTGTCACTGCTCCCGCGACGGCGATGTTTACAGCGGCTGCGTCAGGCACGCCGACGCCGACCGTGCAATGGCAAGTGAGCACGAACGGCGGGGGCACGTTTACAAACGTGTCCGGCGCGACTTCGACCACGCTGAACATTACCAACACTACCAACGCGATGAGCGGCAACAAGTATCACGCCGTGTTCACCAACACTGCAGGCAGTGCGACGACGACGAACGCGACCCTGACGGTGAACGCAGGAAATACTGCGCCGACGATTACGACTAATCCCACGAATGTAACGGTCACGGCATGCGCGACGGCGACATTTACAGCGGCAGCGTCAGGCTCGCCAACACCGACCGTGCAATGGCAAGTGAGCACCAATAGCGGAGGCACGTTTACAAACTTGTCCGGAGCGACTTCGACTACGCTGAGCATCCCGGGCACCACCGTGGCGATGAACGGCAACGAGTACCACGCCGTGTTCACGAATGTGGCTGGAAGCGCGACGACTACGAATGCGACCTTGACGGTAAACGCGGTCACGGCCAAATCCGGCACGGTGATGGGCGGGTTGGTACCGGTTTGCGACTCCACAATACAGCTTTACGCCGTGGGCACTACCGGGGACGGATCGGCGTCCACTCCGCTTTTGACCGGCGCTCCTGTGGTTACCGACAGCTCCGGCAATTTCAAGCTGCCGAGTTTCACTTGCCCGACGCCCGGCTCGCTCGTTTACATCACCGCCAGCGGGGGAAATCCAGGACTGGCTGCGGGCACCGATAACACCGCGATCCTGATGATGACGGCGCTCGGGGCTTGCAGTACGGTCACGTCCTCAAAAAATATTGTGATCAATGAACTGACCACGGTCGCCAGCATCTTCGCGCTGGAGACGTATATGACTTCGCCGACCGAGATCGGCTCGAGCAGCGCCAACGCAGCGGATCTGGCCCATGACTTCGCGAGCGTGAACGAACTGGTGGATACCACGGCAGGGACAATTCCCGGCCCCGCTCTGCCAGCGGGCGACAGCGTCACAGCGACAGCTCTGAACACGCTGGGCGACATTCTGGCGGCCTGCGTTGAGACCGCCGGCGGCGTCGCTGGAGACGGGAGCGCATGCGGCAATTTGTTCACCGCCGCAACACCCCCTGCTCCGATTACTGGCGGAGCGGCGATTCCAAACTCTCGCGCGCCTCAGGTTTTCTTGACGCGAGCCCGCGCCGCGAAAACCGGCGCGCAGCCGGAAGCAGCCGGTGAGCCCGTAGCTCCAACGAATACCGCGACGGCAACACAAAGCATGGCGGCAAATCCGTTTAATAACGTGACGGCTCTGATCGCAGTTGCTTCCCCGACTGGCCCTTATGAGCCGCAGGAACCGTCGTTTTCTACCTTCGTTTGGAACGTAGTCGTCGTGCCCGACCTCGCCGGCGGCACTTTCAACGGCAATCTCGTAACCGGCACTATCCCGGCCGCCATAACCGTTCCCGTAGGCACAACTGGAGTGTTCTTCACGGAGCTCATCAACACCGGCACGGTATCGCAGACTTTCACCGTTGCACCCGCCACGCTGAGTTCGCTGCCAGTCACCTTGCTGGTTTGCCCGCTAGACGCGGCAACAAACGCGTGCCTGAGCGCGCCTTCGTCATCTCTCTCGGCAACAGTCCCGCCCGACGACGCTGTCGATGATTTTGCAATTTTCGTCACACCGACCGCGGCGATTCCTTACAACCCGGTCAACAATTTGGTGTATCTCAACTTCGCAGACTCTCAAGGAACGGTTCAAGTAGCCGGCTTCACCAACGTAAACACCGCGATAAACGTGACGGCGCTTCAGGTGGTCGCGTCCACCGGTTCGGACAACAATGTCCTGACGATTCCTTTCTCAACGCAGGGAACGGGAACATTTGCGGTCGAGGTTGCCAACTTCGGCGCTGCAGATGACGCAGGCGTCGCCCTTTCTTGGGGGAATCTGCCTCTCAATGTCACAATCTGCCAGACAAATCCCAGCAACGGTCAGTGTCTGGCTCCGCCCGTAGCGGGTTTCACGGGACTGAGTGTCCCACTTGCGACAGGAACAAGCGCCACTTTTTCCGTTTTCGTAACCGCCACCGCCGCAATCGCGAGCGCTCCGGGCAATCGAATCTACGTTGAAGTCACAAATGCCGCCGATACCGGAGGAGGTTTGGTCGGCGTCGCGGTCGTAACGGACTGACGCGGTCATCACTGCGTCGGCGCAAGCAGGGTGCGGCGACGGATTCGGTGCTCGGGACACGACGGGTTACTTGGGCTGGGATTGCTTTAGTTCTTCGAACCAGTGGAGGATGACGTTGAGCTGGGAGCCGGCGACTTTGTCGTCGGCTTCAACTGCCACGACAAAGCGGCCGTCGGCGGCTACGTCGTAACCGTTCCAAGCTTTCTTGTCCTGGAACAGCTTCACCGGCTTGCCCGGATTGAGCGCATCTCCCGGCGCGAACTTTACGGACATAAGTCCGTCCTTGGCGAGAAAGAACAATTCATTGCTGGAGCGCGACCATCGCGGGGCCGTTCCTCCCTCCGACGAAATCTGGGCGCGCGTATTGGGATCACTCATGGCTTGCACGAATACTTCATACTGGCCGGACTCGTTCGAGATGTAGGCGAGCCATTTGCCGTCGGGTGAAAGATTTGCGTCACCTTGATAGAATGTGCTGCCCACAACCAGCGGCCGCACTTTGTGTTCACCTTCGACGGCAGCCGCGTACACGCTAAATCCTTTGTCCTTGTTCACACGCGCGAAGATGACTTCGCGCCCGTCCGGCGTCCAGCCGTAGACCTGTTTGTACTCGGGGCCGTCGGTCACCGCGACTTCGTCGCCCTGTATGATGCCGTGCCTCACATAGACCTGCACCGCTCCGGATTTCGAAGAATGGTAGGCCAGCATCTTGCCATCGGGCGACCAATGCGGGTTGTAATCGTCGGCTCCAAAAGTCGCTTTGGTGAGCGTTCCGCGCCCAAGGTCGTACACCCATACGTCGTAGGAGCTCCCCTCCAGCGTCAGCGCGATTTGTTTGCCGTCAGGCGAGAGATTAGGGGAGGCATAAGGCTTCACTTCTTCCATGATGTTCGTGGACTTGCCGGTTCGATCGATCCAAACAAGGTTGCGCTGGCGGGTGGCAAAGGTTCCGGGTTGGAAGACAAGCGTACCATTGTTGGAAACTGCGAAGACCGCTCCGCCGTCGGATGCTCCGGTCATGACGCCTTCGATCACCGGAACCGGCGTGCCGTTTACCTCAAGCCGTTTCGGATCGAAGCCAACCAAGTAAAGAGTGCCGTTGCGAACGTAGGCAAGGTAGCCGCTTGGAAGATAGCGTGCATCGGAGCCACCCTCGATGAGCACTTTCCGCTTTCCCGACCCGAATGACAAGGCCTCGATTCTCGCTTCATTAAAGGTCTTCCCGGACCAAACGGTGAAGATCAAACCACTATTTCCGGGCAGCACCTTGGGCCATAAGTGACTCCGATCTTCGGAAGCTGATCCGATCTGCGTAATCTGCTTCGGCTGGCCGCCCCCGGCCGGGATTGCGTAGAGGCCCGAAAAGAATGACTTGGTATAGTAGATTGTGCCGTCCTCTGCCCACGAACCGCCTATAACGCCCGCCTCACTCCCCAGATCCACGGCACTCCCGCCTCGCAGCGATATTTTCTTTAGCTTGTCATCGTCAGATACGAAACCGATCCAGTCTCCACTCGGCGAGAAGAAGGGACAGTGAGCGCCCTCGGTGCCTGATATGGGGGTGCTCCGGAAGCTGCTCAGCTTGCGCAGATACAATTGCGTCTTGCGATCCTCGCCACGAGCGGAATAGATGATGGTCGAACCATCCGGAGAAATTGCAAGCGGGTCGGTCGAATCGCCCGGCAGCACCGTGCCCACGGGGACCGCGATGCTTAGATGTATGGGGCTGGGGCTGTGCTGCCATAGGCCGCTCTGCCAAAACAAATAAGCGACTACGAGTCCCAAGAGTGCACCTGCTGCAATCCAGACAGCGCGATCGCGCGTCTTCCGCTTCGACGCCACGGGCGCGGGAATGCCCGCTTGCGAACCGGCGGAAGCAATCCAGCCGAGTTCGCGTTTCAAATCGCCAGCGTTCTGCCAGCGCTCGTCCGGATCTTTTTCGAGGCAGGTCTTCACCACGCGTTCGAGCGCAGGGGGTGCCATGGGTTGGAGTTCGCTGATCGGTTTCGGCTGCTCTTTTAGAATCGCAGCGATCAGGCTCGCGGTGCTTTTGGCAGCAAAAGCTTTCTTTGCCGTGGCCATCTCGTAGAGCACGGAGCCAAAAGAAAAAATGTCGCTGCGGGCGTCGGCTTCCCCGCCCTCGAGTTGCTCAGGCGACATGTATTGATACGTTCCGACGATCGTGCCTTGGGCGGTGAGCGCGTCGCTCTGCACTCTTCCTACAAGCGGGCGGCTGACAGTCGGCGAGCTGGAGAAATCTCCTGCGAGCGGCGGCATGCTGGCTTTCGCGAGACCGAAGTCGAGGAGCTTGGCGCCGGACTTCGTCAGCATGATGTTGCCGGGCTTCAAATCGCGGTGGATCACTCCCTGGCGGTGAGCGCGGTCGAGAGCGTCCGCGATTTCGATGGCATAGCGCAAAAGGTCGGTGGTGGCGAGGGGACCGCTTTCGAGGCGCTTCGCGAGCGTCTCGCCCTCGATATATTCCATCACCAGATACTCGATGCCGTCTTGATTGCCGACGTCGTAAAGCGCGCAGATGTGCGGATGGTTGAGGCTGGAAACAGCGCGGGCCTCGCGTTCGAATCGCTGGCGAACTTCGGGAGTGTCGGCGAGACCTTGCGGGAGAACTTTGATGGCGACGGTGCGGTCGAGGCGGGTGTCGCGTGCGCGATAGACTTCGCCCATGCCGCCAGCGCCCAGCAGGGACTGAATTTCGTAGGGGCCGAGTTTGGTGCCGGTGGAGAGGGCCATCGGCGGGCATTATAGAACAGGGGAGGCGTTGCACAATTTAGAATTAAACGATGTGAAGCCGCCTGCCGGGCTGGGCGACTGCCCTTTTCCGCTTGCCGTCTTTGTCCTGGTATTGATGGTTTCCGAACGTACAGTAAAGACCCGATTTAAAACGAGCTGCGTTGGACGTCACATAAGGGTGAGGTGACGGCCATGCCAAAGGTCCGAGTTCTACTCGTGGACGATAACGGCTCGGTGAGAAATGGAATCCGCATATTTCTGGAGCTTCACGAAGGTTTTACTGTTTGCGGAGAAGCGGCGGACGGCCTGGAAGGAATTAAGAAAGCGTTCGAACTCCAGCCGGACGTGGTGCTGTTGGACCTGAGTATGCCGAATCTTGATGGCATGGAGGCAACGCACTTGATCCGCCAAGGCTGTCCGCTAACCGAGATCGTGCTTGTTACCAACCATATGTCTCTGGAAGCGGCGCGGCTGGCGGCTACGGTGGGGGCGAGCGGGTTTGTGACGAAATCGCTGATCCCGACCGATCTGGTGCCGATGATCAATGAAGTTATGAGAAAACACGCAGCTTGATTCAGTCTTCGTCTTTATCCTTCTGAAAATGCTGCGCGGTGTACCGGCACTCGCGGCGCCCTGCTTGGACCCCTACAGGAACTTGATTGGGAAACTACCTGATGCACCCGATGCCGCACGGGCGTGGACCCGTTATGATGCGCTTGTTTACAAACGATGGAGTAGGGCGATGAAGCGGCCGGCTGGATTAACGGTTATAGGGGTTTTGATGGCGGGGGCGGCGGTGGTTCTGGGTCTGGGATGCTTGGCGTCCTTTTGCATTGCTGCGATGGGGATAAGCGAAGGGCTGTCGGGAGATGCGGTCTCGCACGCGATCGTCGGTATGGCGATGAGTGGCGGATTTTGCTTGCTGATTCTGGCGATGGTTGCTGCGGGGTTGGCGGATGGCGTGTTCAAAATGCGGAAGTGGGCGTGGAGCGTATCGATCGCGTGGATTGGGGCGGGTATGGCGCTCACCGTGATCAGCCTGGTGGCGTTTCGGAGAGACGTGTTGCTTCCAGTGGGGCCGTCGGTTCTTTTTCATTTGCTTATAGTGGCGACGGCGGCGTGGATGCTGGCGTACCTGTTGAAGCCCAATGTGAAGAGGGTTTTTGGAGCTTT
>JBEKHP010000025.1:0-120958 GCA_050012235.1 Candidatus Acidiferrales bacterium
GGGATGAGCGTCGCATTTGAAGGTGATGCGCGCGCGGCAGCGACGGTGAAGCTTGCGGAAGAGCAGGCACTCGTCCGGAGCGCACAAGCGGGAGACCGCCTGGCGTTCGAGGAACTGGTGCGCCGCTTTGACCGCGAAGTTCTGCGTCTGGCGTTGAATTTGGTGAAGCGTCCCGAAGATGCGCGGGATATTTACCAGGAAAGTTTTTTGCGAGTTTACCGGAATTTGCACCGGTTCCGGTTTGAGTGCAGTTTTTATACCTGGCTTTACCGGATCGTGACGAACGTGGCGCTGGATCATTTGCGGCGTCGCACGAGCCGGCGCGAGGATCAAGCTCCGGTGCCGGAAGAAGCGGAAGGCGGGACGCGAGATTTCTTCGACCGCCAGCCGGAGATGAGGGCAGCCGCAAATCCGGAAAGGCATTTGCTGGGCCAGGAGTTGGGTGAGCATATTGCGACGGCGCTGGACCGGCTTTCTCCGCGGGAGCGAATGGTGTTCGAGATGAAGCATTATCAAGGACTGAAATTGCGAGCCATCGGGGACATGCTGGGAACTTCGGAAGAGACGGTGAAGAATTCGCTTTTCCGCGCAACTCGAAAGTTGCGCGCCAGCCTGGACGGGATGCGGTAAGCTCTACGAGTTTTGCGGGCGAGGATGAAAAGAATGCGGCAGCAGGACGGAAACAAATCGGCTGAGACGTGCGAGGAATTGGGGCCGCGTTGGACGCTTTTTGCGGCGGGCGAGCTGGATGCGGCTGAAATCGCCGAGTTGAACGAACATCTTTTGCACTGCGCAAATTGCAACGCGACGCTGGCGCAAGAGAATGCGCTGCTCGCGCTGCTTTCGTCGAATCGCACGGAGCCGGACGCGGCGTTACTGGCCGGATGCCGGGCGAGTCTTGAAGATGCTCTGGATCAGGAAGAGGAGCACGGTTGGTTGCGGCGAGCGATCAGCACATGGATGCCCGGAAGCTGGATTTCGCCGGCGCCGGCTTGGAGCGCTGCTTTGCTTCTTTTGATCGGGTTTTCGGTGGGAATAGTTGGACCCAGATTTTTGAAACATTCTCCGGTTTCGAACAGCGCCGGTCAGCCTGGGACTTCGAGTATGGCGAGCACGCTTCCGGAAATTGCGAATCCGGATGATTCCGCGAATTCTTCCTTGAGTAAGCTGGATCTTCATACGGCCAACGTTGCCGGGATTAATGTGTTTCCGTCAGGCAACAATGAGCCTCCGCAGGTGGAGCTGCAGCTTAATACCCGGCAGCCGATCACGGTGCAGGGAACTGTAAATGACGACGAAGTGAAACGCGTTTTGATTTTCTTCCTGCGCAACAATCAGCGTTTTGATTCAGATGTGCGCATGAACGCGGTTGAGTTGCTGCGCGCCCGCAACAATGATGCGGACGTTCGCGCCGCGTTGTGCCAGACGGTGCACACGGATCAAAACGCCGCGGTGCGGCTGAAAGCGTTGGAAGCGCTGGACGGAGCCGAGCCGCAGGACCTCATCCGACAGACGCTGCTCGATGCGCTGGTGGACGATCAGAATCCGGGCGTACGGGTGGAAGCAATCAACGCGCTGCGCGAGATGGCAGCGAAGGGGCAAGTCGATTCCGACGACCACCTGCTTGCGGTGTTACGCGACCGTGTGCAGAAGGACCCCAGCACCTACATTCGACTGCAAAGCGCGGCGGCGATTCGCGATCTAGGCCCGCGACAGAAATTCTAAAATGCAAAGCGCATTCCTCGCTCCTACTCTCCGGCGCGCTATCGGAAAATACCTCAGTGCACTGCCCGCTTATTCTCTCGCCCGTGTGTCCGTTTTTCTTTTGCTGACTTTTGTCTGGCTTCCCGCGTTTGCCTATGCGGCTGCGAGTGGAAACGGAAATCAGAAACCAGAAACGTTTCGTTCCGGGCCGCGGCTCAAGTCCGATTTAAGGGGTCAAATTCCGACCCAGGACGGCCGGCGGATTCATCTGGTGCTCGATCTTGGCAACATCGTGATTCACACGCAGAACTCGGGCAAAGTGGATTACACGGTTCATCTGGAGGCAGACGCCTCGCAGAAAGACGCGAAGGAACTGCTGAAAAGTTTTTCCATCACAGCGCGCGAGACTCCGGAAGGCGTTTATTTCAGAGGACAGACTTCGCGCCAGTCGAGCGGACGACTGTGGGTGACGTTGACGGTAAACGTTCCGAAGAGCTACAGCCTGGAGCTTTCCACGGGCGGGGGGAACATTGATAGCGACGACGTGGACGGAACCGAGACGGTGTTGACTGCCGGCGGCAACATCAAAGCAGGGAACGTTAGCGGCAAGGCGCGACTGGTGACCGGCGGCGGACATATCACGGTGAAGAACGTCGCTGGAGGGTTATTCGCCAACACCGGCGGCGGCCATATCACAACTGGTGCAGTCTCAAGCGGCGCGACGCTGCATACCAGCGGAGGTCATATTCGCATGGCCTCGGTTGACGGCCTGGCTAAATTGAGCACGGGCGGTGGAAACGTGACGGTGGAGCATTCCGGAAGCGAGCTGAATGCGGAAACAAGCGGCGGGCAAATCGAGGTGGGGGAAACGACCGGCCTGGTGCGTGCGAGGACAGGCGGAGGCGGGATTCGCGTGGTACGCGTGTCCGGCCCAACGGACTTGGAAACGGGGGGCGGCAGCATTTATCTGACGCAGGTGGACAGCGCGGTGAAAGCTTCGACGGGAGCCGGGCTGATAACGGCATGGTTTGTCGCGCCGGTAAAATCGCCGAGCCAGTGCCAGTTGCAATCGAACGACGGCGATATCGTGGTGTACATCCCGCGGCAACTGCCGGTGACGATTGACGCACAGGTGCAGTCGGGCGACGAGCATCGCGTGATTGTGGATCCCGCATTCCAGCTGAAAATGAGTTACGACGCCGGCTCGAACGGCGAGCATTCGGTGCGGGCCGAGGGTCCGCTGAACGGCGGAGGAGAGATTCTGCATTTGCGCACGGTGGCGGGCAATATTCGCCTGGTGGCAAGCGATGCGGGCAAGCAAGTGCAGATTTACAAACAGCAAATGGCACAGCTTGAGGAGCAACTTCGATTGCAATTGCAGACACTGGAACAATCGCAATCCCATGAGAATTCGCAGTAGCCTGAGCTGCGAGGCATCGCGATAGGCGCAGGGCGGGCGAGACGATCCCCGGCCGCAAGAGGGCCGAACGTTCACAGGAGAAGGAAGTAGATTCGAAGGGGGCGTACCGTGCAAACAACGATGCGGAAATTTCAGCGCCGGTTCCATTCGCGACGGTTCGTTAAAGCCGCGACGATAGTAACCTTTTTGCTCGTCGGACTTCTTTCTATTTCCCTGCGTTGTTCCGGGGCTGACGAACTTTTCAAGCAGACGTATCCGCTGCCGCCGGGAGGGAGTTTCCTGCTCGAAAATGTGAACGGGTCGGTTCACGTGGACGGGTGGGAGCGGGATGAAGTGGAAGTGAGCGCGGTGAAAACGGCGCAGAGCGATCAACACGACCTGGATCTGGTGAAAATTGAAGTCGAGAGCAAACCCGGACAAGTGGCGGTACATACGTGCTATCCGAAAGGCCAGGGAGTTGAGGTAGCCGTGGAATATCACGTGCACGTGCCGTATCGAGTGCTGCTGGGCAGCGTGGGAACCGTCAACGGAAGCGTGACTGTGCGCGGCGTGGAAGGCAGCGGCGAACTGCGGTCGGTGAACGGGAATGTGGAAGTGACAGACAGCACCGGGCGGTTCAGCGAGAAAACGACAAATGGAAATGTGCGGCTGGAGCTGCGGGGATTGTCTGACGGCGGCCCAATGAATCTCGAGACGGTCAACGGCTCGGTGGCGCTGGGATTACCTTCCACGGCGCGGGCGAATTTGAAAGTTCTGAGCATGAATGGCGACGTATTTTCGGAATTGCCGGTGACGTCGACCGGCGCAACTCCGGGCGCTCGAGCGTTTCAAGCCAAGCTGGGGAGCGGCGGGGGACAGATTTCAGTGCGCACGATAAATGGCGGCATTCACCTGTTCTTGCAGCGGGCAGGGGTTTGAAGGGGCGTAACTCTCAAGTGAGGAGGAACGCATGAAAAATTTCACCTGCTCGAACCTCGCGTTTGCGGGGGTGCTGCTACTGGCTTTGGGTAGCACGCCCGGAACGCTCAGCGGCCAATCCCAAACCCAAGATAAGGCTCCGGCCGGTTCGCCTAGTTCGCCAGCGCCTTCCGCGACAGACGCATGCCTCGATTCGAAAACTTTGATGGAACAATTAGACGGGGCCACACGTACTACTGAACAGGAACTGCAGGCGCAGCTTGCAAAGCTGCAAGAGAAGATCCGCAAGGAGGTCGAGATGAGCGCACCGGAAATCGGGAAGCAGCAGAGCAACTCGGCCGAGCTTGCGGGAAGGCAATGGCTGGCGCGCGCGCAGGAGTTCGCATCTCGCGCCGATGAGCTTTCGGCGCTGGCGCAGGAGAAGGCGGAGGCTTGGAGCCAGGAGCCAAGAGTTTTCGGCGCTTTTGCGGAAGAGGGCGGCGGATGGCTGGGAGTGGAGATCGGGGAAGTGACCGCGGAGAAGGCCAAGGATTTGAAGCTTTCGGAGGTGCGCGGCGTTGAGGTGCTCGACGTGGAACCGGATAGCCCGGGAGCTAAAGCAGGCTTGAAGGAACATGACGTTATTACGACGTATGAGGGACAAGCGGTGGAAGGCACCGTGCAGTTCCGCCGACTGGTACGCGAGACGCCCGCGGGCCGGAATATCCCGCTCGAGATTTCCCGAAATGGCGCGACGCAAAATATTTCCGTGGAAGTGGGCGATCGCAGCGCGCTGCTGGAAAAGAAAATGCGAGGGAAGATGCGGGATTTTGACGGCGCATACGCTTTGTCAGCGCCGAACTTTGATTTTCGCGTTGACGGACCGGAGATTTTTGGGATGGATGGACGCGCGCCGCAGTTGGGGATAAGCGCAGAAGAACTTTCCGGGCAACTGGGAGCTTATTTTGGCGCACCGGAAAGCGGCGGAATCCTGGTGCGCGAAGTTCGCGCAGGCACGGCGGCGGACAAGGCGGGCCTAAAGGCAGGCGACGTGATTACCAAGATAGACAGCAAGCCGGTGAGTTCGCTTAGCGATCTGCGGGAGCAGTTGCGCGACAAAGGCGGGGAAAAATCGGTGAGCCTTGGGATCCTGCGCAAGGGTTCGGAAATGAGCGTCTCGGTGACGATCGAGAAGCCGCAACCGATGGAATTAAACCACACGCAGCGTCGCGCGCAACTCTAGATTCGAATCGGTATCCACCTGTAATCCCACCCGAAGGCCCGGGCACGCTCCCGGGCCTTTTAGTTTTGCGATGGATTTTGGCGTTAGCGGTCGCGGGCCGGCGGACGGAATCCGGATGCTATTCCCGGATTATTTCGGCGTTGGCGCTGGGAGCCAGAAGGCGCATCAGTTTCGCGCCGTCGAAAAACGCGTCAATTTCGTTGTCTTCCGTTTTCACGCGCAATTCTTCCAGGCTTGCGCCGCCGATGTCCTGCTTGCCCAAAGACTCCACAGTGATGCTCCCGGGCGTTATTTCCTGGGGGACGAGAACAGAGAAGGATTGCGCACCTTTTTTATCCCAATCGTAGAGGCGGAAAAGAATTGCGTACTGATGATAGAGATTATTATCGAGCACAACGATACGAGGCGAGTTGAAAGTGAATTGTTGGGTGTAAGGGCGCGCGCCCTCGACGCGCAGCTCTACGTTGGCCACGACGCCGTTGAAGACAACCGTGGAGGAGGCTTTTTTCGGGCTGTCGGTGGACCATTCATATCGCGTGGGCGTACCATCGGGCCTCAAATTGAGGGTCCCCGTAACGTGGGACGAGCCTTTCGGGGCTTGAATTTCGGACGTGCCATGCGCCACCCAGTCGCTTCCGCTTGGGCCAATCTCGAATTCCTCCTTGCCGACTTGCTGCCCGTTAACCATGATGCGGAATTTACCTTTGTCGGCGACAAACGCGGTGTCTGGGCCGGCAGCTGCAGATACCGGGTGCGGGCGACGATTCGCATGGGACGGAGCAGTGGCAACCAGGAGCATGGCGGGCACAATCGCTGCTGAAATTAGAAATATGGCTCGCCTCGAAAGAGAAGAGTTCGGTTTCAGAATCATGCAGTCACCTTGGGGAAGATTCCCAACGCGAGAATCTGTTCCACCACACGCAAAGGCTCGGTATTGGTTTCGACCCGGTAGTCGGCGAGTTCGTAAGACGGCAAACGCTCTTCGTAGAGTTTTCGAAAGCTGGCCTCATCGCGAAACAGGGGACGATCGGTGATGTGAGCGGCGCGCTTAAGAAGGTCCGAAATAGGGCAGTGCAGCCAGACCAACGCCGCGTTGTTCTGGCGTAGCAAGGCGACATTCTGCTGCTGGGCCGTAGTTCCGCCACCGAGGGAGATGATACGAGGCTTTTGTTGTTCGGCGGCTTCGCCCAGAATGCGCGCGAGCTGATCGTGTTCCGCACGACGAAACTCCGGCTCGCCTAATTTCGCGAAGATGTTCGGGATCGTCTGGCCCATAGCTTCCACGATTCGCTTATCGAGATCCACATGCAGCCATCCGACCTGTCGAGCAAGCAGGCGGGCGACCGTGGACTTGCCGGTGCCCATAAATCCGGTGAGGCAAACGAGCGTACGCGCGCGGGTTTCGCTAATCATGGAGCAGAACACCGAAGGCGGGTTGTTGTAAGTGCGGAATGGAGCAATCAATCACGTTTAAGAATGTTGATTGTACCATCGAAGGAGGTCAATTCGACTTTGGCGCGGCCGGCATTGAAAGTGCCGAACAAACTGTTGCCGAACCGGCTGTAGAAACGCTGCTGGTGGGCCTTGGGCGTGAGGCTGGCTTCGTTGTTTACTTTGCCTTTCAGCGAAGTAGCGCTCAAGTCAAAAGAATCGGCCGGAGAGAATCGGACTTCGATAACGCCGCTGTAATTCTTCAAGCGATAGAGTCCGTTGGGCAGAAACTCGCCGGAGAAGAGGATGTTGCCGGTGGAAGTCTGCGCGTGGACATGATAGCTGTGAATGTCGGTGAGGCGCAGATTTCCGCTGATGGAAGAGATCTCCAGTTTTCCGGCGCAACGGGTGCACTGAAAAGAGCCGCCCACGGTCTTAATGGTTACGTAACCGGCGGAGTCTTCCAGGTCCACAGCGGCGGCTACGGTCTCGACATTCATGTCGCCGAGGACGTTGGCGACATTTACTTCTCCGGAGTCGTTGTGAATCTGAAGCTCCGCATCTTCCGGGACGTTAATCTGATAGTCGGCGCGAAGATCTTCGGGCGCGACGTTATCGGAAGTGGGATGAGTGGAGACATCGACGCGGTTTCCCATTTGTTCGGCGTCCACTTCGACGTCGTCGCTCGCGCGCGTTGAAATAACCATCACTTCGGACTTGGTCCAAGCCTTCACGGTGATGGCGCCGTTAGGATTGTGAAGGGTGATGACCGGGTGAGCTTGAACCTTGAAATGCTGTTCCTGGCGGCGAGGCTGCGGTGCCGCAGCGGACGCAATGCCACAAAGGAGAAGGCCAGGGACCAGTAGAGTGGCGGCTTTCAGGCCTTGGTTGCACAGCAATTGTTGACGAACAAAGTGAGAGGCGCTCATCGGTTGTTTTCTCCGCGTTCCGTCATCTGCGCCAGCAGATCCGCCTTCTGCTGATAGGCTTCGTAGAGATAATCCCGCGCCACTTCGTTCTGGGGTTCTTCTTGCACACTTTTTTCACATAAAGCGATGTAGTTGTCAACAATTGCGAGGTTCTTGTTAAGGGAAGCGGTGACGACGGGGTTGGAGTCGTTGAAAGATGCGAAGGAAACCTGCTCGGCGGTAAGCTGCGCGTTTAGCGGCAGGGTGGAATCCTGCGTGCCTTCGAGCCAGCGCGCTTCGTTGGCGCGCTTATTAATGGGCCGGCTCAAGCCGAAAGCTACGGCAATCAACAAGACGAGGTAAGCTCCGGCCAGAGCCGGGCGCGGCAGGCCAACAAACCATCCGCTGAATCCGCGTGGGCGGGCCAGTTCAGGTTGAAGCGTCGGGTCATCACGAATTAGCCCTTCTTGTTCGAGCTGCAATCGCAACGAGGTCCAAATGCGCGCAGGCGGTTCGGTTTCTTCGGCGCTCCAGCTTCGCGCTTCGGAGTGGATGGCGTTGAGATCATCGACGACGTTGCGGCAACTTGGGCAATTGCGAAGATGCGCGTCGGCGTCGGGGAAAGTGCTGCCCTCGATTCGGAGGGGCAGCTGATGCAGGAAGGTTTTACAAGTGATCGGCGCCATTTCTCTCAGTCCTCGCCGCCAGAATCGGCACTGGCAGCTTTACGTTCCTCGCGAGCCTTGTCACGCGTGGCTTCGTGAAGGAGTTCGCGAAGCCGCATGCGGGCTTTGTGCAACTGCGATTTAGAATTCCCGATGGAACAGTCCATGATTTCCGCAATTTCGTTGTGTTCGTAACCTTGTACGTCGTGCAACACGAACACCGCCTTGTAACCGGGAGGAAGTTGCTCGACGGCGCGTTGTAAATGAACGCGGTCAATCGAGCCGCTCAGCCTCAAATCGGGCGCCCCGAAATCCCGCCGGGGCCCGCCGGATTCCTCGTCCGGTTCCGTAAGCTCATCTAACGAGGTTTCCGTTCCAGACTTCTTACGCAACTTCATCAAAACGACATTTACGGCCAGGCGATGCAGCCAAGTGGAGAAGGCTGATTCGCCGCGGAAAGTAGCAATTTTCCGGAAGAGCTGGAGGAACGCTTCCTGCGTTAAGTCCTCGGCTCCGGCCGTATTGCCTACCATCCGCAAACAGAGGGAATACACCCGGCGATTGTGCAAGTGGTACAAGCGCTCAAACGCCGCGGCATTGCCTTGTTGGGCTAGCCGGATGGCTTCCGCCTCCGGCATCTCGTCCGTATCGTTTCGTCTCGTTCGGGCCACGCTACCCGTCGGGACGCATCCCTAGCTGCGATGCGTCGGTCGCCTTAGAAGTTGCACCTATGGTTCTTACTGCGCAACAAAACTCGATCACTGGACAATTAGCGGCATGAGGAGCGGCTAGAATTCCAGTTTACGTATAACAAATGCTTGCAGTACCCAGCTATTTTCTTCGGATTGCCCTGAAACGTCCAGTATCGTCCGATTTGGGAAAGCCGCGATGACCAGCCTATTGGGAACCCTGGGGCGAGTTAGGAGTTGCTACAAACCCACCGAGCGGATACCGGACAAATGAAATGACAGTTAAGCCGTGGCGCGAGACATCTGCGGTCGCGCCCTGAGCCGGCGCCGCACGCGGTCTTCTCCGGGAAGCGAATCTAACTCCGAGGCAAAAGCGGCGAGCTGCTCGGCGGGAAGCGCTCGCAGGAAAGACTTTAAAATAATCTCGGACTCGCATAAACACGTATTGAAGTCATAATGCAGGCAATCGAGCGCCTTCCAGCAACCGGCGGGTTGGATAGCAAGGCCTTGCGAAAGCTCTTGGGCCGTCTCGTCGAACTCGCGAACGATACGCTCGACAGTATCCGAGAGAATACGCAGCTTCTGGAAGAAGCGGGAGCGTTCGGCAAAGAGCACACGGTGGAGAAGCTCATTCCAGTGGGCGGCATTCTGCGCCGTTTGACCACGAAAATATTCCGTGTTCAGTGGTTCCACTAGAGGAAGGTTGTCGAGGTGACGTCCGCGATTTGAAACGGCTCCGCAAGCTACGACCAGGTTGGCGGCGAGGCGCACTAGGAGGTCCGCGGAGATGAAAACCTGCTGGCGCGCGCAAACGAGTTCGCCGCGAGAGCGGAGAGATAGAGCTCCGTCGAGGGCCACGCTGGTCATGGCGTACGACGATTCCCATCCACGAACTACAGACTGGTAAAAATTTCCCTTTTCCCGCGGCAGCGCTGCGATCCAATCTTCAGAGACAGTCCGACGTGCGGCGGCCGCTTTCCGCCTATAACCGAACACGTTCCCCCCAAGTAGAGGGCGGATTATACCACTGGTTTCGGCAAGAGGCGTTTTCTTGACGCTCGTGGAAGGCGACCGCTATACTGCGCGCGGCTGCTCGAACGAACGCTAATGCCGAAAAATCGGCTTACCAAAAGGATTGTGACCCATTGGAATTTGAACCGCTTGACCAGTTTCAGCAACGCCGCAAAAAGCTAAGCGAAATTGAGGCGATGGGGCATGCCCCCTATCCGCGGAAGTTCGCCTGGTCGCACACGGCTCGCCAAGTCGTTGAAGGATACGGAAATCGCACGGCGGAGGAGCTGGTAAGCAATCCCGTGGATGTGCGGGTAGCGGGGCGAATTATCGCGCTTCGGCCGCATGGAAGAGCGGCGTTTGGGCACATTACAGGCGACGGTACGAAGCTGCAAATTTACGTCAAGCTGGATGCGGTGGGGGAGCAGGCATTCAAGCTCTTCCAGCTTTTGGATCTGGGCGACATCGTGGGAATTTCGGGACACCTTTTTCGTACCAAGACAAATGAGTTGACACTGTGGGTTGAGAACCTTGAATTGTTGAGCAAAGCATTGCTTCCGCTTCCGGAAAAGTGGCACGGGCTGGCGGACGTGGAACAGCGTTTTCGGCGGCGGTATCTCGATCTGATCGTGAACGAGCGCACGCGCGAAATATTTCTTCGCCGCGCACGGATCATTCGCGAGATTCGGGAGTTTTTCGAAACGCGCGGCTACCTGGAGGTGGAGACGCCGATGATGCACCCCATTCTGGGTGGCGCGACGGCGCGTCCTTTCGTGACGCGGCACAACACATTCGACATGGAGTTATACCTGCGCATCGCGCCGGAACTATATCTGAAGCGGCTGGTGGTGGGCGGGCTCGATCGCGTTTTCGAAATCAATCGCAATTTTCGCAACGAAGGAATCGATGCGGTTCACCAGCCTGAGTTCACCATGCTGGAGTTTTACCAAGCCTATAGCGACTATTTGGAGCTGATGGACCTGACGGAAGAATTGTTTCGCGGGCTGGCAGAACGAGTTTGCGGCAGCCACAAGATCAAGTACGGCGAGGACGAGATTGATTTTGGACGCTTCGAGCGGCTCTCTATGCGCGAGGCCATTTGCAAATATTGGCCTAAGGATTTGGATCCAGTTCCCACGCCATCAGATTTGGCACAGGCAGGAATGCCGAAAAAATTCTTCAGGAACTTTGCCGCTTGGGCAACCCAACAGCACAAACAACAAGGCGCCGGTGTGATGCCAGCGCCTGTTGAGCTGCCGTGGTCTGACGGCCAATACACCGGAGAGCTCTTCGAGGCTGTTGCGGAGGAACATCTTATACAGCCGACATTTATCTACGACTTTCCGACTGACATTTCGCCGCTTTCGAAGCAAAAGCCGGATGACCCTTCACTGACTGAGCGGTTCGAGCTTTTCATTGCCGGAACGGAGATTGCAAACGGTTTTTCGGAGTTGAATGATCCATTTGATCAGGAACGGCGTTTCCGGGCACAGGTGGAGAAAGGCGATCCGGAGTCGCCGAAAGAAGTGGACATGGATTACATTCGGGCGCTCTCGCATGGATTGCCCCCGACAGCGGGAGAGGGAGTGGGGATCGACCGGCTGGTAATGTTATTGACCGATTCTCACGCGATTCGCGAAGTAGTCCTTTTTCCACTGTTGCGAACCGAAGGCGGCGAAGCTGAAGAGCCGGGCCCGGCTGGAACGAGCGGTGAAGCAAAATGACATTTGAATGGCTGGTGGCGTTGCGGTATTTGCGCTCGCCGAACCGGCCGGCGGTACTGCGGATTGTCACGCTGCTGGCAGTGTTGGGAGTGGCGGCGGGCGTGACGACGCTGGTGATCGCGCTTTCGATGAACACGGGTTTCCGCCAGGCGATTCGCGACAGACTGCTGAGCGTTACCGCGCACGTCAACCTCAAGCCTATCGGCACCGAAGGGATTCGCGACTACAGACAATTGATCGGACGCTTGGACGGCACGCCGGGCGTGCGATCGATTGAGCCGGCAATTTACGCTACTGTCCTGCTGTCATCCGGGCCGCGCGCGCGCGGAATCGTACTGAAAGGAGTGGATCCGGAGCTCGAACGGCGAGCGAGCGAAGCCTTGCGCCACATCGTGGCGGGGTCGAGCGATTTCGCGGCCGACCGCGACAGAATCCCGGCGTTGCTTGTGGGGCGGATTCTCGCTGAGGACATGAAAATCTCGGCAGGGGATTACGTTACATTGACCAGCCCGCAGGGAAACCTGACGCCGTTTGGAATGCTTCCGCGGTCCAGACGATTTCGCGTAGCGGGCGTTTTCGATTCGGGCTTCTACGATTACGACGCGAATTGGGGATTCGTGACGCTGGAGTCGGCGCAGGGGCTTTCGGGAATCGGAGATGTGGTCAGCTTGCTCGAAGTGCGGGTGGTGCAGATGGATGACGCGGGTGCGATTGCGGATACGCTCCTGCAACGCGCCGGGAATGGTTTTACGACTACTACTTGGATGGACGAGAATCGCGCGTTGTTCCGCGCGTTGAGTCTGGAAAAACTTGTGACGGCACTTTTCATCGGGCTGATTACGTTTGTCGCGGGCTTGAATATTCTGGTGGTGCTTACGATGACGGTGACGGACCGGGCTCGCGATATTGCGGTGCTGATGGCGATGGGAGCGCGCAGCGGGCAGGTTCGCAAGATTTTTGTTTTGCAAGGCATTGTGGTCAGCGCGGCCGGAACGGCGTTGGGACTGGTTCTCGGCTATACATTTTCGTGGATCGCCGATAAATGGCGATTGATTCCGTTGAATCCCGAGGTGTATGCGATTTCGTACGTTCCGTTCCATGCGAACGCGATGGATGCGGCGTGGATTGCCGCTGCGGCATTGTTCATCAGCATAGCGGCGACAATCGTTCCGGCGCGCTCGGCCGCGAAGATCCTACCGGTGCAAATTCTCCGTTTCGAATGAGCCCGCAAGGTCCGAAAACCTCGATACGTGTTAGAATCGAAAGCAAGGCGAAATGCGGAGAGGGGGCTGCTAGAGGTAACAGTACGGCAAAAATGAGAAATACATTAGAATTGGGGCGGTTGGATGCAATTCTGGTTCGGGCTAGCAGTATGCAAAGGAAGGACATACAGAACCACGAGTTCGGCATCTAAATTGGTTAGGTAATAGCGAAGAACATGCAGACGCAGACGAGTTCAAGTGTCGCTATCCTGGATGATTCGCGGTTCGGGGACTCCCGGGCTTCCGGAATACTTCTACGTTGTGAGGGCCTTCGAAAGAGTTTCCGCTCCGGCACGCAGGAAATCACTCCAATTGACGGGCTTGATTTTTCGATCGAGCGCGGCGAGACAGTTTCAATCGTAGGCCCTTCAGGAACGGGAAAAAGTACGTTGCTGCACATGCTTGCTGCGCTGGACACTCCAACGAGCGGTACAGTATACTTCGGCGGGAATTCGCTCCAGTCTTTTTCAGATGCGGAGTTGGCGGAGTATCGCAATCGCGCCGTGGGTTTGGTCTGGCAGCGTCATCACCTTTTGCCGGATTTCACGGCGGCGGAAAACGTAGCGATGCCTCTGCTCGTTCGGGGCGTAGGGTTGGGGCAAGCGCTTCGAACTGCGGGTGAGTGGCTTGCAGAGGTGGGGTTGGCCAGTCGAACCGAACAGCGGGCCGGAGAGCTTTCCGGAGGGGAACAGCAGCGCGTGGCAATCGCGCGGGCGCTGGTGAATGGCCCAGCATTGCTACTCGCCGATGAACCTACCGGAGATTTGGATGAGCGGAGCGCGGATAATATTTTTGAGCTGATGCAGCGTCTTCATGGATCTCACCATCTAACTTCTGTTCTGGCGACACACAATGTATCGTTAGCCCGGCGAACTGACCGCGTGCTTGTTTTGGAGCACGGGAAGTTGACGCCGGCTGGAGAATCACTGCCAAGTTCTGCGACTACCGCGGCATTGCCCATAGGCCCCGACCAAGACCCCGGGAGAGTGCAGGTGACTCGTGTTTGAACGCTATACAGAGAAAGCTCGGCGCGTGATATTTTTTGCGCGGTACGAGGCGAGCCAGTACGGCAGCCCGTACATCGAGACGGAGCACCTGCTGCTAGGGCTTCTGCGCGAGGACAAGGCGCTGGCGAACCGGTTTCTGCGCACGCACGGCTCGATCGAATCCATCCGAAAAGAAATAGAAGCGCGCATCACCGTGCGCGAGCGCATTTCCACTTCGGTGGAAGTACCGCTTAGCCAGGAGTGCAAGCGCATTCTTAATTTTGCCGCTGAGGAAGCGGAAAGATTAGGGCACAAGCATGTAGGCACCGAGCATCTGCTTTTGGGAGTGCTGCGCGAGGAGAAATCCTTTGGCGCGGAAATTTTGCTGGAGCGTGGATTGCGGCTTTCGGCTGTGCGCGAAGAACTGACGCGCAGCGCAGGAGAGAAAGTGCCAGTGAACCGGCCCAAAGAAGCTTCATTGTTGGCGGAGTTCAGCCGCGATTTGACGCAGGCGGCGATGGAAGGACAACTCGACCCGCTGGTGGGGCGAGACAAGGAACTGGAGCGGGCGATTCAGATCCTTTGCCGGCGCACGAAGAACAACCCTGTTTTAATCGGCGAGCCGGGAGTAGGAAAGACCGCCATCGTCGAAGGATTGGCGCAGAGAATTTCCGATGGAGACGTGCCGCCGTTTCTTGCCGACAAGCGCATTCTTTCGCTGGATCTTTCCTTGATCGTGGCTGGAACGAAGTACCGCGGGCAATTTGAAGAGCGGCTGAAGACGATCATGAAAGAATTGATGGAAAGCCAGAACGCCATCGTGTTTATTGACGAGCTGCACACGCTGGTGGGCGCGGGTTCGGCGGAAGGATCGCTCGACGCCGCCAACATATTGAAACCGGCTTTGAGCCGCGGTGAGATTCAGTGCATTGGCGCGACGACACCCGGGGAATATCGGAAGTCTGTCGAGAAAGACCGTTCGCTCGAGCGCCGGTTCCAGTCTGTAAAAGTTTCCGCGCCGAATGAAGAGGAAGCGATTCGCGTGCTGCAAGGCGTTCGCGACCGCTATGAGAAATTTCATGCCGTCAGCTATACGGACGAAGCCATTCGCTATGCGGTTTATTTGTCCAACCGGTACATTCCCGACCGCTTTCTGCCGGATAAGGCCATCGATCTTCTGGACGAGGCGGGCTCGCGGGTGAAGCTGCGCCAAGCGATGCTTCCCGATGAAGTTTCCGAGGTGCAGAAGCGCGTGAAATTCATCACGCACCGCATGGAAACGGCTATCGCCAATCACGAATTCGAAAAGGCGCGGTTTTATTCCGAAGAAGAGCGTAAAGAGAAGGAACATCTGAGGACGTTGCGGGAAAAACTGAAGATTGACGATTCTTCCACCGGCATCGTTACGCGCGAAGATATCGAAGAAGTTGTCGCACGCTGGACCGGAATCCAGGTTTCGGCGATCAAGGAAGACGAACAGCAGAAACTCTTGCGCATCGAAGAAGAGCTGCACCGCCGCGTCATCAGCCAGGACAAGGCCATTACGGCGCTCGCTCGCGCGATTCGGCGAAGCCGCGCGGGTCTGAAAGCGCCCGGGCGTCCGGTAGGCTGTTTCTTGTTCCTCGGACCCACCGGTGTGGGCAAAACCGAAGTGGCACGAAGGCTGGCGGAATTTTTGTTCGGCAGCGAGAAGTCGCTGGTTCGCTTCGACATGTCCGAATATATGGAGAAGCATTCCGTGTCGAAATTGATCGGCGCGCCTCCAGGATATGTGGGATATGAGGAAGGCGGGCAACTGACCGAGCGCGTGCGCCGTACTCCATATTCGGTGATTCTGCTGGATGAGATTGAAAAAGCGCATCCGGACGTGTACAACATCTTGCTGCAAGTTTTCGAAGACGGGCAACTCACCGACGGCCTCGGAAACACAGTGGATTTCCGCAACACGATCATCATCCTCACTTCGAACCTGGGCGCGCGGCAGCTGCAAAAGCAGAGCGGCCTGGGATTCGCGTCGAAGGAAATCGAATCGGTAGCGAAGAGCCAGGACGACATGGTGATGAGCGAGGTGAAGCGGGTGTTCAATCCCGAATTCCTCAATCGTCTCGATGAGGTGATCCTCTTCAACTCGCTGTCGGACGACGATCTGTTGCGCATCATTGATTTGCTGGTAGGCCAGATCAACGAGACGCTGGTGCATCGCCAGGTGCAGATTGCACTGACACCGGAAGCGCGCCAGTGGATTCTGGAGAAAACCTGCAGCGACAGAAATTATGGCGCGCGGCCGCTCCGGCGCGCGTTACAGAAGTACGTCGAAGACCCATTGTCGGAAGCTTTGATTCAGGGCGGATTGCAACGGCCGGCTACGCTGGAGATTTTTCTCTCCGCAGAAGGCCTTTCGTTCCGACCTGCAGTTGAAGCAACCCCAGTGGCCCACTAGAGAATCCTACGCGCAAGCCGGACGGGAGCGGTTCCGGCGGGGGAGCACATAATCTTGGGCGGGAATCGGCGGCCTTGACTAGGGCCGCGAGCACGAAAAATTTTGTCCGCCTGTTTCGATTCCACGTGGTTGTGTGCTTGTGCATAATTTCGTATGGGGAAGCTGTTTGGGGTCAGCAAGGGCAGGGAGCCGCAGGGCCGCAGTACGTAATCCAGCGCATTGAATTCATCGGCAATCGTCGTATCCAGTCGGATACTTTGCGCGCGCGAATTTTTTCGCGTGCGGGCGATCCGTACAGCGAGGAAGCGGTTCGGCGCGATTTTCAGGCCCTTTGGAACACGCAATTTTTCGAGGACGTGCGGCTCGAGGTGGAAGATAGTCCCGACCAGCCCGACGGCAAAATCGTGGTTTTCTATTTGAAAGAGCGGCCGATCATCCGCAGGATCGAGTACAAGGGGAACAAATCGATTTCCGAGTCGGATATTCTCGATGCGTTCAAGGATAAGAAGGTCGGTCTTTCGGTAGAGGGGCAGTTTGATCCGACGAAGATCAAACACGCCGAGGTAGTAATAAAAGAACTGCTCGCAGAACATGGACGGCAGTTCGCTACCGTCAAGCCGACCTACGAGCGGATTGCAGCGACCAACGCGGTGAAGCTGGTCTTCAATATCGATGAAGGCCCGAAGGTTAAGGTGGGCCAGGTCAAGTTTACGGGAAACAAAGTTTTTTCGGACGCAAAGCTATTGCGCGCGATGCGGCACGACCGTCCCTACGCCATACCGCTCTACATAACGAATATCGCAGTTTTTAGTAAGACTTACGACCGGCAAAAACTCGACGAAGACCTGGAAGTGGGAATCCGCGGATTGTATCGCGACCATGGGTATTTCAAGGCAACGGTCGGCGACCCGGTTCTGAATACGGTTGACGAAGACCGTCCCGGAGTGAAAGGGCCTTGGCCCATGCTTGGATCCAAGCACGGCAAGCGGGTGGACATAACGATTCCGATCGAAGAAGGGGAGCAGTACCGCATGGGCAGCCTGAAATTTCGCAGCAGCGACCCGGAAGTGGGACTCGTGTTCAAGTCCGAAGTACTGGGTCGTGTATTCCCCATAAAAGAAGGCGAGATTTTTTCGGCCGACAAAATCCGAAAGGCTCTCGATAATTACAAAAAGCTTTACGGTGAATACGGCTACATCGATTTCGTAGCTGAACCGATAACTGAAATTGACGATGCCAAGAAAGTCGTAAATCTAACCATGGAGTTCGATCAGCAGAAGCAATTTTTCGTGCGCCGTATTGAGTTTTCGGGCAATACAACCACCCGCGATAAGGTAATTCGGCGGGAGATTCTGCTGGATGAGGGACAGGTCTACAACAATCGCCTGTGGGAATTGAGCATACTGCGGCTCAACCAACTGGGCTACTTCGACGTGATCAAGCCGGAAAACGCGGAGCTGAAACGCAACGTGAAGGCTGGGACGGTGGATATCAAGCTGAAGGTGCATGAAAAAGGGAAGCAATCCATCAGCTTCTCAGGAGGCGTGAGCGGAATTGCGGGCACTTTTGTGAGCGCTTCCTACCAGACCAATAACTTCCTGGGGCTTGGAGAAACGCTTACATTGTCGGCGCAATTGGGCAGTTTCCAGAAGGGCTACACATTCGGATTCACCGAACCATTTCTGTTCGACCGGCCGATTACTTCCGGCTTCACAATTTTCGCCAGCAAGATTTCCTTTAACCAGGAAAAGCAATTCGGCGCACTGCTGGGCGAAAACGTAGCGCTGAATCCGGCGTTACAACAAAACTACGACACGAACACGAAGGGTTTCACCGCGTTCGTTAGCGAGCCGCTGCGAAGATTCTCCTTCGCGCGCGTGGGCCTGACTTATGGATTTTCCACAACGGATATCACGACGTTCAGCCAGTCTGCGCAGTTGCTGTTCGACAGCATTCAATTCACCAGCTTGGCCGGGCCGTCCGCTCTGAATGGGATTCACTCGAGCAAAATCACGCCGACGATTAGTTACAGCACGGTGAACAACCCGCAAAACCCGACGCACGGCAGAAGCTTCTATTACGGTTTGACGTTTGAGGGCGGCCCGATTGGCGGCAACGTCAACACCGTAAGCAATACATTTTCGACCAGCTATTTTCATGCGGTCAATAAGCACCGCAATGTGTTTGCGGTGAAGTACCAGACGGCGTTAATCACGGGCTACGGTGGGAAAGACATTCCTCCGTTCAACCGCTTTTATCTGGGTGGAGAACAGGACGTGCGAGGATTTAACTTCTACACCATCTCTCCTTTTGTCGCGATCCCTTTTGCCACCAGCACGAGCGTTCTTTATTTCGATCCGAGAAAGCTCGGTCCAACGGGAGCACCTACGCAGCAAGAACTTACCGTGCCGCTTTTGGAATTCATTCCCACCCGTCCGGGAGGGGATTATCAGAACGTTGTGAACCTGGAATATCGCATTCCCATTGCCGGGCCGGTGACGCTGGTAGCGTTCAACGACCTGGGGGTGAATGGAATCCTGCGGCAATCGCAATTGGCATTGGATCCTGCCGCAGTGGCCCTGTTCCAGGAACAATATCCGAATCCTGACTTCCCGAACGTACACGTGACGAACAACCTGCCCATCATTCATGGCACGAATTTCCATCCGCGCACTTCGGCGGGCCTGGAGCTGCAGGTGATTCTGCCGATCGTCAACGCGCCATTTCGCGTTTATTACGCCTACAATTATTTGCGGCTGACCGGAACGATCCAGGCGCCGGAGGGCGCCTACTCCTTGAGCGAAGCGGTGAAAAACACTTTGCCTCCCGGAGTGCTGCAGACGCAGATCGCTCCGGAACTGGAAACGATACTGAGTCAACAGGTCCAAAAGATTCCAGCGGGACTGGTTGAGCCGAAACAAACTTTCAGGTTTACGGTGGGAAAGACCTTTTAATAGGAGCGTTCAGTCTTAAGAAATCGCGGCACCGCGCCGGGGAAAATTATTTTATGCGCGCAGATAATCATTCGAGACGGGATGGAGGAGTGAGGATGCGAGTTTGGAAAATAGGCGCGGCAATCTTTCTGGCGGCTGGGTTGTCCGCATGCGGAGGAAATTCCACCCCCGTGGGGGTAACCTTGTTTCCGCTGGGCACAGCTACCTCGCCCATTCCGGTAATTATCAGCGTCCCGCCGGGACAAACGCCCGGTCAGGTACAGTTCACGTCCACTGTAACGGGGACTTCCACGTCCACGGTGAACTGGTTCGTATGTCTTCCGCCCCCAAGCCTTACGGTGAAAAATCCGATACCGCTGAATTGCGGACAACTGACTGGCTTTGGGACGATAAGCACCACGGGGCTCTATATCGCTCCCCCGACGCCGCCGACGCCAAACATCTTCGTGGTTGCGGCGCAGAGCACGGTGAACACGAAGATTTATGGAATCAGCTTTGTTGAGGTAGGTTCGGGCATACGCATTTCTTTAGCACCCACCAGCGCGACTATCGCTCCGAGCGAAACTATTTTATTCACGCCGACCGTTACCGGGACCACAAATACCGCGGTGACGTGGAGCGTGACGGGCAACGGAATGACGGTTGCCGGCGGCAACTCGACGCTCGGGTTTATATGCCCGAACTCAGCGGCGCCCCAGCCGTGTCCTGAGGGGACTTACGTCGCTCCATCTACCTCGCCCGGCACAGTAACCATCACAGCGACATCGGCTGCCGACACTTCGCAATCTGCGACGGCGGCAGTCACTGTGTCAACTTCAACGACTCAACCCACAATTTCTTCTATCATGCCGGCGGTGGCCCAAGAAGGCTCGGTGCAGCAAGACATCTACTTGAATGGGACGAATTTCTCCTCCAACAGCAAAGTGCTGGCGAACGGTGTGGCGGTCCCCACGATATTTCTGAGTACATCGCTTCTTCGCGCCACCATACCAGCGGCTCAGTTGGTCTCACCGGCGCCCTGCTCTCCACAGGTAGTGTCACCGTTCATTCCCATTCAAGTGGAAAGCCAGAATGGTCAGATTACGACGCAGCAAGTGAAGCTGACCATCAACCCGTCGCGTCCTGCGCTGGTCGCGTCGTCGCCCGATAGTACGGTGGCAAGCGCTGCGAACGTGGGAGTTACCTTAACCGGCGGATATTTCTCCCCATGCACATCGGTCTTCTTTAATGCCAAGCAGGAGACCGTGAGCAGCGGAGGAAACTCCAGGGTGCTGCAACTTACAATTTCGGACATGGACTTCGGCCCGCCGGGCCTTTATCCGATTGTTGTGGAAAACACGGACGTGGTGGCGCCTAATCCGCCAATTTCTGCGGTGAATCTGTCCATAGAGCCTAGTTCGTTCCCGACAGGGCCGCCCCCCACTGCGATCACCGTCGGTGCCAGCCCGTCGGCGATCGCGATTGATCCTGTGCTGGATGAGGCGGTGGTTGCGAATACTGGCGCCGGTACGGTGAGCATCATCAATCTCGCGACGAATGCGGTTGTGCCGGTAACGGTGGGGCCGAATCCCACTGGGGTCGCAATTGATGATCAGTTGGCGCACCACCTCGCGGTGGTGGTAAACAACGGGAGCGGCAGCGGAGGCAATAGCGTTACCGCAATTGACCTGACCACGAACACGGTAACATTCACCCTACCTTTTCCAAATACTGCCGTTCCGCCGAACACGGTGGCGTTGCCGTTCTCCATCGGGATTAATTCGTCCACGCACCGTGCGATCGTGACTCAGCAATCGACAAATCTAGCCATGATACTTGACCTCTCCACCGGAACGCCTGCGATCGTACAGCAAATTGGGGGAGGCTTGACTTCCTATAGCACTGGGGTGACTCCATCTGTGGCGATTGACCCGCGATTGAATTGGGCAATTGTTACGCCAGGCGGAGGAGGGTCGGTCAACATCGTGGATCTGGGTAGCAATCCCGGCGTGACTCCGGGGGATACAGTCGGTCGGCCGCCGACAATAATCGGGAGTCTCTCGGTGGCCACTTCGACCCAAGGGATAGGAATCAATACTCAGACGCATCAGGCGCTGTTTACCGATCCAAACGCCGCGAGCGTCTCTGATCCGACCGGGGGACGGCTGACGACTTACAGCTTGCTGGACAACACGGTCGCTAGCATACCAATCCTCCAAAATGGCAACCCGTTTAGCGAGGCCGGGTTTGTGGCTGCGGCAATAAATCCGCTGTCGAATGTGGGCATCGCCGTTAACACGCTGGCCGGAACAGCAGCCATCGTGGACATGCAAAATAGCAACGTTCTGCAGACGGTGACAGGCCTGAGTACTCCGCAGGCTGTCGCGATTGACGCGGTGACGAATCAGGCTTTCATCGTGAACCAGGGAAACAACAGCGTTTCGGTTGTTTCGCTCGGAACTGCGGGGGATTTCCGTTCGTTGCAGATCGTGGAGTCCAGTCCGACGATTGCGTTTGTGACGAATCCGACGAGCGCAGTGACGCTGACGATTAACGGCATTGGGTTTTCCGGAGCTGCGCAAGTAGTGGTGGACGGAACAGCGCTGCCTGCCGGCGACGTCACAGTGGTAAGCAACAGACAGATTCTCGCTACCCTCCCGGCAACCATGCTGACGAATGCGCGCAACTTCATCGTGTACGTACAAAGCGGCGGGCAATGGTCGAATACTACCGAGCTGGCGCTGATTCAACCGGTTCCGGTGGGTAATTCGCCGGTGGGAGTTGCCATCGACCAGGATCTAGATCAGGCGGTGGTGACAAACAATGCTGACAACACCGTATCTATTTTGAATTTGCTGACAGGTGCGCCAATTCTGTCAGGCTCAACTGTCTCAGTGGGATCCAACCCGGAGGGAGTCTCCGTGATTTCGCGGTTAGGGTTGGCAGTGGTAGCGAATAATGGAAGCAACAGCGCGACAATCGTGGACGAGGAGGGGGTGAATGGAGTTTTCACACCTCCGACTACCTTGCCACTTTGCGGCACTTGTTTTGCGCCCGCCGGCGTGGGGATCAATTCCGACACGGCCGTCGCGGGGATTGCCAACACAGATCCTGGCAGCGAGACATCCCAGGGCAGCGGCAGCGTCTCATTTGTCCTGCTGCCAGCTACCGGCACGAGTGGGACTCTTGGACTGACTCTCACGGTGGACCAGTTCCCGGTAGCCATTTCAATGGCTCCCGTGCTGCTATCTCCGCCTATACCGGGGATCATCACCACATTGAACTACGCGGCGGTGGCTACGGATTCGTCAGCGAGCAGCGTTGATATACTGAACGTCAGTTCCGCTTCAATTATTAGCCGAGTTTCTCCTTTCCAATTGCCCACGGGAGCGATATTCGATCCGGTAAACCAGGATTTCCTGGTGGCGGACAGCGTTATCAACAATGTGGTGGTCATCGATCCCAACACATTTATTCCTATTTCGTTCAGAGTGGGCATTGGGCCGACTTCACTGGATTACAACTATCAGACCAGCACGCTGGTGACTAACAATGCGGTGAGCAACACAATCTCGATAGTCGGGTATGTATGCCCGCCGAACGTGGAGGGGCCGCCTAGTTGTGCGGGTCCGCGAGTGCGCGACGTGTTGGGCGTGGGCGGCTTGTTGCAGCCCGCGTCGGTGGTGGTTGGACCGAACTCGATTGCGATCGATCTGAAGTTTAATCTGGGTGTGCTGGTGGATCAGAGCAATAATCGCGTATTGCTCGTTCCGCTCCCCCATTAACGCCGGCAGCAGGTCAGGTTGCGTTGTGGATTGAAGGCCAACCTCTGCGGGCGCTGCGGCATCCCAAGGTGGAAGGGCGCTCGCACGAAATCCGATTGACCTATTTCCGCGGCGACGGCTATAATCTCTGATTTGTGTCTAGCGAAATATTCGAACAAGGAGTGAGAATGAAGATTCGATTTGGAATTCCGGCTATGGCGGCCCTGTTGATGGTGCCCGCAGTCTGGGCGCAATCAAACGGCGCCGCAGCGGTGAAAGTGGGAGTGATCAGCGTGCAAGCGGCGATTCAGAGCACGGCGGAGGGCAAACAGGCTGCGGCCGAGTTGCAATCGCAGTTTGCGCCGCGGCAGACGGAACTCGATAACTTGCGCAAGCAGATCGAGGATTTGCAGACGCGCCTGCGCACGACGTCGAATACGCTGAGCGACGAAGAAAAGGCCCGTCTTGCGCGCGAGGGCGACCAGTTGACGCGTAGCTACCAGCGCAAGCAGCAGGAATCGCAGGACGATTACACCGAGGCTGAACGTGAAGTAGTGGACCGGATTGGCCGCAAAATGATCGATGTCCTCGACAAGTACTCGAAGGACAACGGCTACGCCGTGATCCTGGATACTTCGGCGCAGAACACTCCAGTGATCTACGCGTCGAACACGATTGACGTGACGCAGGACATCATCAAGCTTTTCGACCAAAGCTACCCGGTGAAGAGTGCGGCAGCCCCAAGGCCCACGACACCGAGGCCGGCAACGCCGAAGCCTGCGCCAGCACAACAACAACCCGCTCCTAAATAGTTACCATATATTTGCGGTGAAGGGCCTCGCCGGGACCAACGGCGGGGCCTTTTTTTTCTCGTCCATAATCTGAAAGCCGGCGGGAAAGGCGCAGAGGCGGCCGCATGATGGCGGCCTTGCGTTTTTGAAGCGGAGAAATTATACTGGACTGCTTCCAGAAAGGTCGCATGTCCCAGTGGGCGCGAGCCCACTTTTTTGTTGGGCGCGAGAATGGCGTCAGCGCCGGGGTGACTGTGGGAGCCGGCTGGAGATGGCGGCCGAATCGTGGCCGAACTGAAGATTAGGGCCCTCAGCGGGGCCGTTGAATCGCATGCAACTGGAAAAGATCCGTGAGGCGGCGGAGCGGGTAGCGGGCTCGCTGGGCCTCGAAATTTTCGACGTGGAATGGAAGATCGGCAAGCAGCGGCTTCTGCGGGTCTATATTGACCGTTTGCCTGGCCCCCAGAACCCGGAGGGTCTCGGTGTCACCCATAAGGATTGCGAACGGGTGAGCGAGCAGCTGAGCGTGATTATGGATGTGGAGGATTTGGTGCCGGGTCCTGCCTACGTTCTGGAGGTTAGCTCTCCGGGGCTGGATCGAAAGTTGATCAAGCCGGCAGATTACGAGCGATTCGTTGGGCGGCTCGCGAAGATTTGGGTGACGGAAGCGATTGAGAATCAGAATTATTTCGAGGGACGTTTGGCGGGCTATGCGGATGGCGTGGTGAGGGTGAACGTAAAGGGACGCGAGATGGCAGTGCCGTTCACCGGCATTAAGAAGGCGAATTTAGTTGTCGAGCTATAGGCAATTGCGCGGCGGCGTTACGGCGCGAGAAATTTCTGTAAGACATGGAACTAAATATCTTGGAACTGATGTTCGGGAGAAACTCAAATGGCGAGTCTGCTGTACCAGACAATCGAGCAGATCAGCCGGGAGAAGCACATTGAACCCGAGATCATCGTCGCGGCCATCGAGGACGCGATGGTGGTCGCGGCGCGGAAATATTACCGCACGGAGGAAGATCTCCGCTCGAAGTTCAACCCAGAATCCGGCCAGGTAGACGTGTTTTCCGTGCACACCGTGGTAGAGGAAGTTACTGACCCGTTGCGCGAAATCTCGCTGGGAGATGCCAAGAAGCGCCAGCCTGAAATCGAAGTGGGCGGCGAAGTGATCGAAGCGAAACCGACGGACGTGCTCGGGAGAATCGCCGCGCAGACGGCCAAGCAAGTGATTTTGCAGAAAGTGCGCGAGGCCGAGCGCGATACGATTTACAACGAATTTCACACCCGCGTCGGCGAGCTGATCAATAGCGTTGTGAAGCGGATGGAAGGTCCCGACATTGTCGTCGATCTGGGGCGCACGGAAGCGCGGCTGCCCAAACGCGAGCAATCACGCTTGGAAGCTTATAACGTCGGCGACCGGCTGCGCGTGACAATTCGCGCGGTGGAACGCGCGGCGAAAGGGCCGCAAGTGGTGGTGTCGCGCGCCGATCCCGCCCTGGTGCAGCGGTTGTTCGAAATGGAAGTGCCGGAAATCTATGACGGCACGGTGCAGATCCGCGCGGTTGCCCGCGAAGCCGGCGAGCGCACGAAGATTGCGGTGGAGAGCCGCGACAAAGATGTGGATCCGGTCGGCGCTTGCGTGGGTATGAAGGGAATGCGCGTGCAGTCCATCATCCGCGAACTGCGCGGCGAGAAGATCGACATTATTCCTTACAACGAAGAGACTATCGCGTTCGCGCAAAAGGCGTTGAGTCCGGCAAAAGTTACGCGCGTGCAGGTGGTGGATCCGGAAGAAAAAAGACTGGAAGTGATTGTAGAGGATACCCAGCTTTCGCTTGCGATCGGCAAGAAGGGCCAGAACGTGCGGCTGGCCAGCAAATTGATCGGCTGGAATATCGACATCAAGAGCGAGGAAGAGAAGCGCCGGGAAATCGAAGCGCAGATGGCCGCGCTTACCGCCCCCGGAACGCCACTCACGGAATTGGCGGGAGTGGGCCCGAAAACTATCGAGAAACTCGAAGCGGCGGGAATCACTTCCATCGAGAAGCTGGCGGACATGACGCCTGAGCAGTTGGTGGAAATTCCTGGCATCGGCGAGAAGATGGTGGAAAAAATTCACCAGTCCGTAGCGGCTTACTTCGAAATGCTGGAAACACAGGCGGCTGCCGGACCTGTGGAGCAAGTTGAGGCAGCCGAAGTGGCGCCCGAGGGAGCGGTTGCGGTGGAAGATGCCCCCGACGCTGCCGAAGCATCAGAAACGACCGAAGCAGGCGAGGAATTGGAATTGTCGGAAGCGCCTGATCCCGGCGAAGCTCCGGAAGTGAGCGAGGGAACAGGCGTGCGCGAAGGGGATCCATTAGATTCCCCGGGCACGGCGGACACAAGAGAACTTCCGGGCGAAGAAACGCCGCGCCATTCGATTGAGGGCAACGAATCAGAAGATGTCACAGAGAAGTAGATTTCAGCGAATTCGTAGCGAAAGAGGCTGATGGCAGATCCAAATCAAGTCCGAATTAATGAGCTGGCCAGGGAACTCGAGATCAAGGCAAAGGTCCTGATCGAGTACTTGCCGGAAGTCGGCGTCACCGAGAAGAAGACGCACTCGAGCTCGATCGACAATTCCCATGCCGAGCTCGTGCGGAAGCATTTCCTGGGTCTGGCGGCGCAAGAAGCTGCGGCTGAAGCTGAGAAGTTGAAAGCAGCAGCGGCGAAATCGAAGCCGTCGCGTCCAGCCGCGCCTGCGCAAGCGGCTGCCCCGAGCGCGGCAGCAACGGCACCCGCTGCGCGTCCAACGGCTGTACCGCCAGGAGCAGCGCAAGCACGTCCGAGTGGCAGCGCCGCATCCGCTACTGCACCTGCTGCGACTCATCCAGCGGCGAAAGCAACGCCGGCTGCTGCGAAACCGGGCGCTGCCCCGGCGGCCTCGGCTCCGGCCGCAACTCGTGCCGCTAAGCCTGGCATTGCAGCTACACCAGGATCTCAATCTACCGTTCCCCCGCGCCCTGCAGCTCCCGGAGCAACTCCCGGGCAGGGTGGTGCGCCCGCTCACCGTCCATCTGCGGCACCCGGTGGGTACAGACAAACTGGCGCGCCAACATCCGGCCAAAGATATCCGGCGAGCTCTGGAGCTCCGTCAGGCGCCGCTCAAGGCCGACCGTCGCAAGGATATCGCCCCTCTGCTCCGGGGCAGGCTCGACCCGGAAGTGCTCCAGGACAAGGTCGCCCCGGCGCTCCTCGGCCAGGAGGTGGAGCGCCATCGCGCTTTCCGCAACGCCCCGGTAGCAGCCGCCCGGGACAAGACCCGGTAGGAGGCCAACGACCCGGGGCGGGTATTCCCAAGGCTGAACCAGGAAAGCCCCTGTATGCTCGTAAGCCGCCCGCGCGTGGGCGTCCGCTGATTGAAAAGCGCTACGCTGAAGGCGAACGCAAACTTCATCCGGTACGTCCTCGCGCAGGTGCAGGCCCAGGACGCGCCGCACAGATTGAACAGGCCCCGCCGGTAAAACGCGAACCGCGGGAGGTCACCGTCACGGAAGGAATTACGGTTCGCGAACTGGCCGAGAAGCTCGACATTCGCGCCAAAGAACTCTTGAAGACGCTGCTCGACCGAGGTGTTTTCGCCAGCATCAATCAGGCGCTCGACGTGCCGACCGCGACAAACCTTGCGGAAGCTTTCAACGGGATCGTGCAAGTGGTCACGTTTGAAGAGCAGGTTGTTCAAGAAGAAAAAATCAAGGAAGAGCGCACGGGGAACGAAGTGCCGCGTGCTCCCGTAGTCACGGTGATGGGCCACGTGGACCACGGCAAGACCAGCCTGCTGGACGCAATTCGGGAAGCCGACGTTGCGGGAGGCGAAGCTGGGGGAATCACGCAGCATATCGGCGCGTATGAGGCGCACGTGCAGGGCAAGCGCATCGTTTTCATCGATACGCCGGGCCACGAAGCGTTCACTCGCATGCGCGCGCGCGGCGCGAAGGTGACGGATATCGTCGTGCTGGTGGTAGGCGCGGACGACGGCATCATGCCGCAGACTGAAGAAGCGATTTCGCACGCTCGCGCGGCAGGAGTTCCGATCGTCGTGGCCATCAACAAGATCGACAAGCCGGACGCGCAGCCGGAACGCGTGAAACGCCAGCTTTCGGACAAAGGATTGATGCCCGAAGAATGGGGCGGCGACACGGTGATGGTGGAAGTGTCGGCCAAAATGAAGACGAACATTCCGAAGCTGCTCGAAATGATTCTGCTGGTGGGCGACCTTCGCGAGTTGAAAGCTGATCCCGATGTCCCGGCGAGCGGCACCGTGCTGGAATCGCGCGTGGACAAAGGCCGCGGCCCGGTGGCAACCATGCTGGTGCAGAACGGCACCTTGCACGTGGGAGATGTGTTCATCGTCGGCGCGGTGTACGGAAAAGTTCGCGCGATGTTCGACGATCGCGGTGCGGCCATCAAGCAGGCAGGCCCATCGACGCCGGTGGAAGTTCTTGGATTGCAGAGCGTGCCGGAAGCCGGCGATCAATTTCAGGTCGCGGACGAAGCGAAAGCCCGCCACATCGTTGAATACCGCCAGGGTAAGCAGCGCGAAGCTTCGCTGGCGAAATCGGCCAGCGGCCGCTTGACTCTCGATCAGTTGCACGAACAGTTGAAAGTGGGCGAAGTGAAAGAACTTCCCGTGGTGGTGAAGGCGGACGTGCAGGGTTCGGTGGAAGTGCTGAACGAAATGCTGCCGAAACTTTCAAGCGATCAAGTGAAGCTTAAAGTGATTCACGCGAGCGTGGGAGCGGTGAACGAGAGCGACGTTCTTCTGGCATCGACTTCCGGCGCGGTGATCGTGGCGTTCAATGTGAGGCCCGAGCGAAAAGCTTCGGAGCTGGCGCAACGCGAGGGCGTGGACATTCGTCCCTACACGATTATTTACGAGCTGCAGGATGAGTTGAGGAAGGCCATGTCCGGTTTGCTTGCGCCGGTAATCAAAGAGACTTATCTTGGCCGCGCGGAAGTGCGCAATACATTCAAGGTCAAAGGCGTGGGAACCATCGCCGGTTGTTCGGTGCAAGACGGCATCATGAAGCGCGACGCGGAAGTTCGCGTGCAGCGCGATGGTGTGGTGATTTACACCGGGCGAATCACTTCGCTGAAGCGTTTTAAGGAAGATGCCAACGAAGTACGCCAAGGTTTTGAATGCGGCGTGGGCGTGTCGAATTTTTCGGACGTGAAAGTGGGAGACATTCTGGAATGCTTCAAGATGGAGAAAACTCTGGCGCTGGAAATGCCTCCCCCCAGCGAACGGCCGCGCCGGCAGGAACGTGCAGGGCGGCAGGAAAGCGCGTAAGCACGGCGAAATCGTTCCCAGGTAAATTTCTTCTCGCCCGTTTCAACTGAATTTACGGGGGCGAAAATGCCGATCGGTCTCCTCACTCTTGAAATTCACATCGCCGAAGCGCAGTCTCTCAAAGACAAGCGGCAAGTCCTGCGCAGCCTGAAAGACCGCCTGCGCGCCCATTTTAACGTTGCAGTGGCGGAGCTCGAACATCAGGACTTATGGCAGCGGTCGAAGATCGGCGTAGTGAGCATCTCCGGGGACGGCAAACATCTGGAAGAATCGCTTGCAGCGGTCGCGGCGGAATCGGAGCGATTGCTGGGGCGCGATTTGGTCTCGCAGGAAATAGACTATTTCGAGGACAGTGAATAATGCTCGGCGGACACCGCTCGGAACGTATTGCGGAAGAAATTCGGAACGAAGTGAGTCTGATGCTCGCGGGAGAACTGAAAGATCCGCGGCTGGCCGGACCGGTGATGGTGACGGAGGTCCGCCTGGGCGCGGGAATGCGCACGGTGCGCGTGTTCGTGCAGCTTGCGGAAGACGACAGCGAACGCGCGGAAACGTTAGCAGGGTTGAAAGCGGCGTCCGGCTACGTGCGTCACGAATTGGTGGAACGCCTGCGGCTTCGGAGAGCGCCGGAAGTGATTTTTCTACTCGACGAATCAGAAGAGTACGGCCACCGTATCGATCAACTCCTGAGAAAGGCGAAACCGCCGGAAACTTTGTAGGTGGATTCGCTCCAGTTCTCGTTTTGTCTTCGAGCAGCCTGAAAACGCAATTCGTCCCTTAAAAAAAATCGGTGAACCTAGAAGCGCCCTAAAAGATGCCCCGAACGCCTCAGCCTTTGCCATACGATGGAATCCTGGTAGTGGACAAGCCGCGCGGAAAAACTTCGCACGACGTGGTGGAAGCGGTGCGTCGACTGGTTGGTTTCCGCGGCATCGGACATTTCGGAACTCTGGATCCGCTCGCGACCGGCGTGCTGGTTCTTGCCCTGGGACGGGCCACGCGGCTGGCGCGCTTTTACAGTGCGCGCCGGAAGCGTTACACCTGCGCAGTGCGTTTCGGATTTTCTACCGATACCTACGATGCGGACGGCGAGGCGCTGGGTCCTGACGCCGCTCCTGAACTGGATCCGAAAAGACTGGAAGAATATGCGGCGCGCTTCCTTGGCAAGATTATGCAAACTCCGCCGTCTTTCTCCGCGAAAAAGATTCACGGGCGGCCGGCACACGAGCTGGCGCGAAAAAACAAGGCGGTGAAGCTGGAGCCCGTGGAGGTGGAAGTGTACGAATTCAGGCTGACGGGTGTGGAAGGCTCCATCGCGCGGTTCGTGGTGGAATGCGGCGCGGGGACCTACATTCGCTCTCTGGCTCACGAACTCGGAGCGCTGCAGGGCTCCGGCGCGCACCTGGCGGAGATTACTCGCACGGCGGTCGGCGAGTTTACGCTGGATCAGGCCGGCCAGCTTCCGGAACTCGACCAGGAGGCCAAGACCGGCCGTTTGGAGAAACGCATCATTCGTTTGGAGAGTTTGCTGCCTGAGCTGCCTCGCGCAACGATACTACCTATCGTGGAAAAGCGCGTACGCCACGGGGCTAAGTTCAATTTGTCGCTGGCTCAGATTCAGCCTGGCCAAACGACTTCGATCCCGGGAGCGCCTGCACAGTTAGATTCGGGCGAATGGAAGCCGTCACGATTGCGCGTATTTAATCAGCAGGGACAATTGATCGCGATCGCTGAGCCTGTGGTGCCGCGTACCTACCAGCCGGTTGTAGTCCTGGAAGCGATTCCCTGAAGTTGTTTGTTCAGTCTTGCGACTGAATCCCGCCGTTTCCCGGCTACTGTGGCTGTGGTTCGGCCGGTTGCTGCGGACCCGGTTGCGGCGGAGGCTGCGCCGGAGGTTGCTGCGGTTGAGCCCCCGGCTCAGGCTCCGGCGCCGGCTGTGGTTGAGCCCCTGGTTGCGGCTGAGCGCCCGGTTGCGGCTGAGCTTGAGGCGGAACCTCGGGCTGCGCGCCTCGTGGAAGTGCCTGGCGCTCCTGGTGAGTGGGTCCCTGTGTGCCCACACCTTCCAGAGCGCCGCGGCCCGCGTAAATCAGATGATCTTTTCGCGGTGCGAGCGCCACTATTCGCGGGGTCATGAGTATCAGCACTTCCGTATCTTGCTTCTGCACATCCTCGGACTCTGCCAACAGCCCAGCCCCAGGTACTTCTCCCAGTCCAGGTGTTCCGTTCGCCCCGCGAGTATATTGGGGCGAGCGAAATCCCGCCAAGGCCGCGGTCTGATTCGTTTTCACGCGCACCGTTTGATGGACTTCCTGGTTTGCCACCACAGGTATGTTGTTAAGAATCGTGCCGGTGAGGCTGCTGATGGTGAATTCAAGCTGTAGCGTGACCTCGTCATTTTGATGGATGCGCGGCGTTGCCTTTACCTTGACTCCCACGTCGATGTATTCGGCATTGGGAAACTGCGTGCCGGTGGAGGCAGTACTGGTGGCGTTTGAAAATTCCGCAGAATTGATTATGACCGATACAGTGTTAGAGCCGTTGTTGGCGACGGCCAGGTCCGGCTGTCCGGAGTCCGTAAATACGGCAGTGGCTAGCGAAACCGGGTTCGTCTCGACGGGGATTTCAACAGGTGGTGAAAATGATCCGTTGCCGAGGCCGAGGAGAAGGGAAACGGCATTGTCCGTCTGCGCCGTGACGGCCAGATCCTGAAAGCCGTCCACGGTGTAATCCGCAATGGCGATCGAAGTGGGACCATTGCCCGCGGGGAAGTTGGTTGTTGCGCCGAAGGTGCCATTGCCCGCACCCAGGAGAATTGAAACAGAAGCGCCGGAAAGGGTGCTCGTTCCCGCGCCGTTGTTTGCGACCGCGAGGTCCAGGATGTTGTCGCCGTTGAAGTCGGCGGAGGCCACATAGACGGGAGCTTGCCCGGTGGGATAGCTAATCGGAGTGTTGAAAGTTCCATCCCCTTTTCCCAGATAGACGGAAACGGTGTTATCCGTTTGATTGGTAACGGCCAGATCTAAATTGCCGTCGTTATTGAAATCGGCGACCACCAAGCCCGTGGGCGCGTGGCCCGTGGCTAGGTTTACGGGAGCGGCGAAGGTTCCGTCTCCGTTGCCCATGAAGATAGAAACAGTGTTGTCCTGCTGATTGGCAACGATCAAATCGAGCAGTCCGCCTGTGACCAGCGTTGCCGCGACGACCGACACCGGATGATTTCCCGTCTTGATGGGTGAACCCGAAGCGGCCGTGAAGGTCCCATCGCCGTTACCAAGCAGAATTGAAAGAGTATTGGCAGTCTGGTTGGCGACTGCCAAACCCACATTCGTATTGTTCTTCGAGTTAAAGGTGCCGGTTGCGATCGAAATGGGACCAGCGCCCGTGGTGGGCGCGGGGGTAACCGGATTTTGAAAAGTTCCATCGCCATTTCCGAGAAAAATAGAAAGCGTGTTATCCGTGAAGTTCGCGACGATAATGTCTTGAAAATTGTCGCCGTTCACGTCGGCGGTTGTGACGAAATCGGGGGCATTTCCCGTTGCAAGCGTCGTGATCGGTAAGGTTCCGGTGCCCACGCCTGGAATGCTTACGCCGGAGGCCCCTGTCGTTCCCAGGCTCGCGGAATATTGTGCCAGTGAGACGGGAAAGCGTTCACCCACGAAGAATGTGGCAGGCTGATTGTCTTCAGCGCGCAACAGAATCCGGCGGCCATGCCGCACGAGCGAAAGCATCTCCGAAAAACTCGCCGCCGCACCCGGAAGAGTGGCCAGAAACGTGGACGCTCCGCCTCCGAAGGCGATGATGGGAGGAATCAGCGAGCCCACATTTACCTGACCGGAACCCAGCAATCCGCCGAGTTGAGACGGCGAAAGACCTCCCAGCGAGGAGCCACCGAAGATTTGGGTAATGACGGCGATCAGTCCAGCGGTTCCGGATTCCGCCTCGGTTACGGCGTTTGAGGGAATGGGATAAACCGTGGAAGTCTGCGGCGGCAAGATACCAAGCTGCAGCGCATAATTGCGATCCATTTCAAGTATCTCTATTTCCAGCACGAGTTCGCCGACGGGTTGGTCGAGGTCGTCGATTACTCCGCTGGCTACGGCAATCGCCTGCGGAGAAGCGCGCATGGTAAGAGTGCGGCTGCGCGTATCCAACTGGATGCGCGTGATTCCCGCGATGTCGCGCACCAGATGCGAGATTTCCGTCATCTGCTCCGGAGTTTCCGTGGCGGAAAACAAAATGGTGCGCACGATCGAAACATCGTAATCCTTGCGCTTTTGGGTTGAATCGTCGGCCACGAAAAAAAGGTGTTTGGTGAGCGGCCGCCAAAAAGTATGGCTTTGTTCGCCCAGGATTCGCATGATCGTCGCGAAGTCCAGGTCATTCGCGTCAATGCGCACCTGCCGCGAGCGCAAATCCACATCGAACGCCACGTCTACGCCGAACTTTCGCGCTATCTCCTCATAAGCGGATTGGGTATCGCCGCGCAGATGGAAATTTTGTTTTCCGGGTGAATGTTCCAAATGCACTTCGCGCGGAGGCTCGGGGCCGGAAAGAACTTGTTTCGCTAGCGCGGGATCCAGAGCCGCAAGTTCCGCCAACCTGTCGCGGATCACTTTGTTGGCGGGATCGAGTTCCCGCGCTTCGCGCAGCATATGCAATGCAGCGGGAATTTCGCCGGAGATTGCGTGACGTTCCGCCAGATCAACTTTCATCTGGACCACGTGGCTCTTGGCTATTTCCCGGCGAGAAAAATAATCGGTATCGTTGGGCGCGAAGTTAACCGCGTCTCCATAGGCTTCGTAGGCTGCCTGCCAGTCACCTTGCTCCTCCGCACGAAGGCCCTGCTTGTTAGCCTGCTTGGCTTTTTTGAGGTCGGCCTTTATCGGCGGAGAGTTCGGAGTGCTTGAGGAGTTTGTCGAGGCTGGGGCGTCGGCGGGTTGCGATTGCTGCGTTTGAGCCGGCTTGGCGCTGTCGGGTTGAGACTGTTGAGCGGCCGGCAGTTCCGCGTGGGCGGCGAACGTGGCGTGAAGAGAACCGAAGCAAATAGCGAGCAGGAGCGCAGCCGGAGCTGCAAGGAGTTTGAGCGACTTGGGACTGCGAGCAAATGGCATAAGTGATTAGACGCTGCGTTCCCGCCTGAGTTATCAAGGCCTGAGCGCTCTTCGCGAATCGACGCATATGATTGTACAGGGAAGCGCAGGGCGGCGAACACGTCTGGATTCCCTTGCTGTTGCCACGGTGGTGAGATACACTGAGAATGCTACTTGACACACATTTACAACTAGAATTTCATGCTATCTGCTCTTCTTGTGGCACTTCGTGAAGGCGTCGAAGCCGCGCTTGTCGTCGGTATCGTCCTCGTCTATCTGAATCGAACCGGGCGTCGCGCGCTTACTCGCTATGTGTGGGCGGGCGTGATTCTCGCCGCCGCGGCCAGTATCGCCGCGGCATTGCTCTTGCAACGCTGGCATGTGAGCGAGGACGGCTTTGAAGGGTTGTTGATGCTCGCGGCGGGCGTTCTGGTGATAACCATGATCGTGTGGATGAACCGCGTGGCGCGCCACCTGAAGAAGCACATCGAGGAACGGGTGGAAACTTACGCGCAGCAGTCCACACGCGCGGCCGGCTGGGGAATCGGTTTTTTTGTGTTCCTGATGGTGGTGCGGGAGGGCGCGGAACTGGTTTTGATCTTGCGCGCCGTGGAGCTTTCCAGCGCGGGTGTGCAAGTCTGGATTGGAACCGGGCTCGGTATAGCGATCGCTGTGGCGGTGGGTCTTTTCTTCTTTCAGGGTACGCTGCGAATTCCGCTTCATCGTTTTTTTGCGGCCACCAGCACGATTCTGATGGTGGTTGCCTTCCAGCTTTTGCTTACAGGCCTGCACGAATTGAGCGAGGCGATGTGGCTGCCGTCAAGTAAAAGGGAAATGGCCACGATAGGCCCCATCGTGCGCAACGAAGTATTCTTTTTTGTGGTGATCCTGGGAGTTGCGGCGCTCGTGGTGCTCCGCGAATGGTTCAGTGCGAAGAACCCTGCGTCTGCGGAAGCAGCGAATCCGGCCGATCGGCGGATGCGCGAATGGGAATTTCGTCGGCAGAAGCGCTGGAGTTTCGCAGCGGCGATTTTGTGCGTTGCCGTGGTGCTGTCCTTCGCGGCGGAGTACGTGTATGCCCGAGCGGTAACGGCGCCGGTGCGCGCGAAGTTGCTTGTCGCGCAAAATGGCCGGGTAAACGTTCCTCTCTCTGAGCTTACGGATTCGAGCCTTCATTTTTATACCGCTGACGTGAACGGAACCGTAATCCGATTTCTGGTGATCCACAAGCAAAACGGCGACTTCGCCACGGCGCTGGACGCTTGCCAGATTTGCGGCACGGCAGGCTATCGCCAGGAAGGGCAGAGCGTCATCTGCAGGAATTGTGGAGCGGCGATTTACATTCCTTCCATCGGAGAATCCGGCGGCTGCAACCCAATCGCGGTGAAATCCCGAGTAGAAGGGGGACAAGTGATTGTGGATGTTTCGGCGCTCGGCAATGCCGCTTCTACGATTCACCCCTGAACGATGTTTGGCCGGCTGGTAAGAGAATCCTTCGTTCGCAATCCGCGCAGGAAAGTGTTGGTTGCGGCCGCATTGGTCGTGGGCATGGCCGTGGCGACCTCGACGTTGACCATTGCATTGGAGGTTGGCGACCGACTGGCGCGCGAATTTCGCAGCCTGGGTGCGAATCTGCTGGTCACGCCGCAAGCGGATACGCTCCCCATCGAAATTGGCGGCGTCGATTACCGTCCGGTGAACGAAGGCGCATACATCAGCGAAGCTAACCTCGGGAAATTGAAAACAATTTTCTGGCGCCATAATATTCTGGGATTCACGCCGTTCCTCGATGTGCCTGCTACGATTCAATCTGGAAACTATAAGCCCACTCTCGCGATGATTGTCGGAACCTGGTACGCGCAGGATGTGTCCGTCCCGGATGGCACGAAGTTCAAGACTGGTCTGAGCGTCACGCATCCCTGGTGGAGAGTTCAGGGCCGCTGGTTTCGCGACGACGCAAATGAATGCGTGATGGGTTCGGCGCTGGCCGCGACGATGCCGGGCGTGACGTCCGGAACGGTCCTTCACGTTACCGGCCGGTCGGCTGGCGATTCAGCTCAGGGACAACCCGACGCAACGCAAGCGATTCCTCTCCAAGTGGTCGGCATCGTGTCGACCGATGACGCGGATGACAAGTCGTTGCTCGTGCCTCTCGCAATCGCGCAAAGATTATCGGGACATCCAGGGCAGTTTCGCCAGCTTTTCGTGAGCGCGCTGACGAAACCGGCGGACACGTTTTCCGAACGCGATCCGCTGAAAATGACGCCGACGGAATACGATCGCTGGTTCTGCTCGCCGTATATTTCTTCGATTAGTTTCCAAATAAGAACCGTGCTGCCCGGAACGGACGTGCGCACTATTCGCCGCGTGGCGGACACGGAAGGCCGCATTCTCTCGCGCGTGAGCACGCTGCTGTGGATCGTTACGCTTGCTGCGCTTGGCGCTGCAGCCTTGGCGGTCGCTGCAACTGCGGCTACGACCGTGCTTGAACGGCGCGCCGAAATTGGGGTGATGAAAGCGCTCGGCGCAACAAACTCGTTGATTGCCGGAATATTTCTGGCGGAACAGTTGCTGCTCGCGGTTGCGGGGGGCGCCGTTGGGTTTGCGATCGGAGTGATTTTGGCGCGGAGCCTGGGAGCAAGCGTTTTTGGAACACCGGCTTCGCCGCGGCTGATTTTGTTTCCGGTGGTTCTTGGCCTGGCCGCAATCGTCGCGTTTGTGGGCAGCTTAATTCCCCTGCGGCGCGCTTCGCATTTCAATCCCGCGCCGATACTGCGGGGCGAGTAATGTTCTGGCGCTTGCTCTGGAAACTTTTGCGCGGCAGCAGCGGGCGGCTTGTGGTCGCGATTCTGGCGCTGGTTAGTGGCGGCACGGTGATTTCCGCGCTACTGAATCTCGAATTCGACATCGAACGCAAGCTGACGCAAGAATTTCGCATGCTGGGCGCGAATCTGGTGATTTCGCCGGGTCACGATGCTGCTCAAATGCCCGGTGACGCCCCGTCTGCGTTGATGAATGAAAGCGATGCGTTCGCCGCAATACAGAACTTGAAAGACCCGGCTGTCGTGGAGGCAGTACCTTTTCTCTACATCGTCGAGCGCGCTGAAGACACGCCCGTGGTTGTCGCCGGAACCAAGCTGGAGGATTTGCCCAAGCTTGAACCGGCCTGGAGGGTCGAGGGGCAATGGACTTCAGCTCGCGACGATCAAACACCTTGCGTGGTTGGACGCAACGTGGCGCAACAGCTGCACCTTGCGCTGAACAGCCCGCTCCATTTGTCTTACCTGGGGAAGACCGCGCAGCTCGTGCTGATCGGAATCGTAGATGCGGGCGGCGCCGAAGACAATCAGGTGTTTTTGCAATTGCCCGAGGTGCAAAGCTTCGCGGGACTTTCAGGGCAGATCAGTCTGGCCCAGTTGAGCGTGAGGGGCACTGCAAGAAGCATCTCGGATTACGCAGCGCGGCTCGCGGCTGCGCTGCCGTCCTATGAAGTGCGGCCAATCCGGCAGGTAACCGAAGCCGAAGGCGACCTCCTGAATCGCATTCGGCTGCTGATCGTTTCCATGGTGCTCTTGATCCTGGCGCTGACGGCTCTTTGTGTCCTCGCGACGATGGCGGCTCTCGCCATGGAGAGGCGCCAAGACGTAGGGCTGATGAAAGCGCTGGGCGGCTCGATTGCGCGGATCGTCGCGTTATTTATGGCGGAAGTAGGCGTGCTGGGTGCAGCGGGCGGATTCGTCGGTGCGATCCTTGGTGTCGAACTTTCGCGCTGGATGGGGCAGCGCGTTTTTGGCACTGCCATTTCGGCTCGCTGGGAAATTTTTCCGCTGACCATAGCTCTTATGGTCGCAGTTGCGCTCGCCGGAGCGCTTCCTTTGCGGCTGCTGGGAAAAGTGAAACCAGCCGTAATTTTTCGAGGGGAATAGTGGCGACGCTGGTACAAGTGGAAGATTTGCGCAAGGAATTCGGCAACGTTCGCGCGCTCGCGGGAGTGTCGTTCCGCGTGGAAGCGGGCGAATGGATCGCCATCATGGGCCCATCGGGTTCGGGAAAAACCACGCTGATTAATATTCTGGGCGGCCTTGATACGCCCACATCAGGGCAAGCGATTGTGGACACAGTCGACGTCGGACGGCTCGACGAATCCGGGCTCACTCGTTTCAGGGCGCAGAAGATCGGTTTCATCTTTCAACAATTTCACTTGGTGCCTTATCTTACCGCGCTGGAAAACGTGATGCTGGCGCAATATTTTCACAGCACCACCGATGAGAAAGAAGCTCGCGAAGCGCTCGAACGCGTAGGCTTGGGCGATCGCATCGAACATTTGCCGGGAAAACTTTCCGGCGGCGAACAGCAGCGGGTAGCCGTCGCTCGCGCGTTAATCAATCATCCCAAACTTATACTTGCGGACGAACCTACGGGAAATCTAGACGAGGCAAATGAGGAAACCGTGATCCAACTCTTCCGCGATTTGCATCGCGAAGGCCACACGATTCTCATGGTCACGCATGCTTCCTCCATCGGAAGCTTGGCCGATCGCCGCATCGAATTCGCGCATGGAAGGCTCGTGCAGGTTCCGGCGTCATTAAAATCCGTCACCTAACGCGGCTGCGTCGAGACAAACGTCGAAACAGGTCTGCTAGAATAGGAAGAAATGCCGATAGCACAGGATTTGCGAAAGAAGCCGACGGACGTGAAAGTTCGCGTATCGACGGGCCAAGGCGTGGAAATCACCTGGTCGGACGGGCACGCGAGCCGCTACGACTTTCCCTACTTGCGCGAACGTTGTCCGTGCGCTTTATGCAACGACGAGCGCGAAAAGAAGGCTCGTATTGGGACATCACCGAGCGGACCAGCCCCCAGCGCGGTATTACCGATGTTTAAGCCGCGCGTAACTGCGAAAAGCGCGACAGCGGTAGGGAATTACGCGATTCAGATTGAATTCTCGGATAGCCACGCGACCGGAATTTATAGCTTCGAACATTTGCGCGAAATCTGCCCCTGCGAGGCTTGCGTGCGCGAGTTTGGCCCGGCACCAAAAGAAAAAGTTTCCTGACGCGAAGGCCGCGACTTTCGCCGCGTGATTCCGCGCCGGGGAAGAAATCCCGGTCGAGCAACTCTTTGTTTTTGCGATAAATTCAACGTATAGTTCTTCTCCTCATCTCTATAACGTATGTCATCCGACTCCACCGGCCACATTTTCACACCTGGTAGGGTACGCCCCGTAGCCAACGGCGAGGCAGAACAATTCATCGGCAAGACCGCTCCGTGGTTCATCCTGGGCATCATGCTGTTTTCCTACGCGGTGCGCGCGATTTACGTAGAGAGCTGCAGCATGTTCGTTCGTGGCGGCGTGTATCGCGTGGTGAAAGAAGCGCTGGGCGGAACACTGGCGAAGTTCTCGGTTTCTGCGCTGATGTTCGACTACGTGCTTACCGGGCCGATCAGCGGCGTATCCGCGGGCCAATATCTGGTGGGCGTACTGAACGAATTATTCGTGTACGCCCACATTCCGATTCATCTTTACGTGAACGGAACCGCTGCCGCGGTCGCCATCGTGATCACGCTTTATTTCTGGTGGGAAAATATCAAGGGCGTGCCGGAATCCAGTGGCAAGGCGCTGCGGATTATGCAGCTCACCACCATCATGGTGATCGTCCTGATTGGCTGGTGCTTCTACACCTTATACGCTCGCGGCGGGTGGCACCTGCCGCCTGCGCCGCTGCCCCAGAACATGAAGCTCGACAAGGGTTCGCTGGGCTGGCTGGACCGCTATCAATGGGCGCATACGATCACGCTGATTGCGATTTTTGTCGGGCTGGGCCATTCCGTGCTGGCCATGAGCGGCGAGGAATCGCTCGCCCAGGTTTATCGGGAAATCGAACATCCCAAGCTGCCCAATCTGAAAAAAGCCGGGCTAATTATTTTCATTTACAGCCTGGTCTTCACCTCGTTGGTTTCCTTCTTCGCGGTAATGATCATTCCGGATGACGTGCGGGGAAAATTCACGGAGAACTTGATCGGCGGGCTTTCGATGCATCTGGTCGGAAGTTTTCCAGTGCGGCTTGCGTTTCACGTGTTCGTCGTGGTCGTCGGCGTTCTGATTCTTGCGGGAGCGGTGAACACGGCGATTGTAGGCTCGAATGGAGTACTGAACCGAGTATCAGAAGACGGGGTCTTAACGGATTGGTTTCGCCACCCGCACGCGCGATTTGGAACCACCCACCGCATCATTAATATGGTTGTAGCCTTCCAGATCATCACTATCCTGGCTAGCCGCGGCGACGTAACATTTCTGGGCAACCTCTATGCCTTCGGCGTGATTTGGAGTTTTGCGATGAAAGGCATTGCAGTTCTGGTGCTGCGCTATACGCATCCCCAGGATCGCGAATACCGCGTGCCTCTCAATCCCGTCATTTTCGGCGTGGAAATCCCGATCGGGCTGGGATTAATCACCTTGGTTTTGCTCGCTATTGCAGTGATTAACCTATTTACGAAACCTGATGCGACGATGGCGGGAATTACGTTCACTCTCCTCTTGTTCACGGTGTTTGAAATCTCCGAGCATCGAATGCACAAACGGCAGGCCGGCGCGGCTCATGTTGAGCTCGATCAGTTCAATCTTGCGCAGGAAGCCGAGCTTACTCCCACGAGCGTGGGTGTTGCTCCGGGCAGCATCCTTGTTCCAGTAAGCACCTACTACGCGCTGTACCACCTGGAAGCTGCTTTGAAACGCGTAAAAGGACTGGACGCGGAAATAGTGGTATTGCATGTGCGCATGTTGCGCCGCGCAGCTTCCGGCGAATACGATCTGGATCCCGATCAACTCTTCAGCACCATTGAGCAGTTGCTGTTCACTAAGGTTCTCGCCATCGCGGAGAAAGAAGGAAAGCCGGTGCGCCTGGCCGTGGCTGCCGCCAATGATTTGTGGGAAGGCATTCTGCGCACGGCGATGAATCTTCAGTCCAGCACGATTGTGGTCGGGAGCTCGTCGAAAATGCCCGTGACGGAACAGGCCCGCGAGATTGGATTGGCCTGGGAACGCATGCCGGAACCGCGGCCACGATTGGCTCTGGAGATTTTCACGCAGGTGGGCCAGGAATATATCTTTTACCTCGGCCCGCACGCGCCTCGCCTGACACCCAAGGAAATTGATGTGCTGCACAAGATGTGGCTCAAGTTCAGCGAGAAGCTGCCGGGCGAGGAACTACACCATCACGACATCATTCACTTCGCGCTGACCGAACTGGAGCGGGAAATCGCGGAAGGTCAAGGCGATGAAGTGCTCGAAAGACTTCGGCAGCATCTTCGGGAAATTCAGACTCGCAGGCTGAATCCTCCGGTGGATCCGAAAAATTTGCCGGCAAAACCGAATTGATAAGGCTTTTGCACGGCCCGCCCGCTCTTCAGGGAGTTTTCAGGCGCGAAGCTCCGAGGTGCAATTGGGGCAACGCGTGGCTTTGATCGAGATTGCGGAAAAGCAGTACGGGCATTCCTTGGTCGCCGGTGCCGCAACCGGAACGGGTTTTTTCCAGCGATTCACCTGGCGGATCACAAGGAAAATTACAAATGCCACGATCAGAAAATCGATAACGGTGTTCAGAAACAACCCGTAGTTGATGGTCACTACTCCCGCAGCTTTGGCCGCAGCCAGCGAATCGTAATGCGTATGCGACAGATTCAGAAAAAGATTGGAGAAATCGACGTGCCCGAGAATAAGGCCAATCGGCGGCATGATGACGTCGGCCACAAGCGAGGTGATGATCTTTCCGAAGGCGGCGCCGATTATGATGCCTATGGCCATGTCCAGCACGTTGCCCTTCATCGCGAATTCTTTGAATTCTTTCAGCATGCTTTTGTCCTCTTGAAACCCTGAATCTATGTTCTGCGGCCCGAGTTCGCCGACTCGACTAAACAGGCGAACCTGAACTCGCGAGTGAGATTATCGGGAAGCGGCGAGACTAGCAAGAGCGAAGCGGGCCCGCCCACATTTTTTAGAATATTACGATCGGGCGCGTTCATTCACCGCGAGCGAAAAGCGCCGCGCCCAAGACTCCGCGCAAGACGAGCACTCCTCCGGCGAGCCCGAGAAGGAGTGGGATGTAACCAACTGGAAGAAGCGGAATGCACAGAATCAGCGCGCCGACCAGCGCGAGCGAAGCGGCGCGAATCTTCGAGGGCCAGCGGGCCGGAGTGGGCTCACGGCGTACCCAGGCGCGGGCGCCCCAGTAAACAAACACAATTCCAAGGGCAATGAAAGCCACCGGCCGCGCCGGCAAACCCACGCGTCCCGAAACGGCCAGCAGTATCAGCAGCGCCCCGAGGAGTAAAACCATCGATTCATTCAGAAGTTGGAAGAGCTTTGCGGACGTGAACATGCATTCCCCTCACCAGAAAACGTACCGCCACGATTTCATCTCGCGAATACATCGGACGGCATGGTCAGGTATCATGCCACCGCACGACGATGGCGTCGCGGACATGGAATGATACAATTAATCTTTTCGGGTGTCGCATCAGCGGTTCACAGCAATTCTTGAGGAGATTTCAGTGCACAAAGTGATCATCATCGGAAGCGGATGCGCCGGCTTGACCGCGGCGATTTATGCGGCGCGTGCGGATCTGAAGCCGCTGGTTCTGGACGGTTACGAGCCCGGCGGGCAGCTCGCCCTGACCACCATGGTCGAAAATTTTCCCGGCTTTCCGGAAGGTATCTTGGGGCCGGAACTGATCGAGAACACTCGCAAACAGGCCCAGCGATTTGGAACTGAGTTTCGCTCCGGCGCAGTGACGTCGGTGGACCTGAGCAAGCGCCCATTTAAGATTGAAGCGGGCAAAGAAACTTACGAATGCGAGGCGTTGATCGTGGCAGCGGGCGCGTCGGCGCGAATGCTCGGCATCGAATCGGAGGTGCACCTGCTGGGGCACGGCGTTTCGACTTGTGCCACCTGTGACGGCTATTTTTTCCGCGACCGCGACATCCTGGTGGTCGGCGGCGGTGATACCGCGATGGAAGAGGCTACCTTTCTGACGAAATTTGCGAAGAGCGTGACCATCCTGCACCGGCGCAACGAATTTCGCGCGACGAAAATCATGCTGGATCGTGCGCACGCGAATGAAAAGATCAAATTTCTGACGCCCTACGTTATTGACGAAGTCCACGACGTGAGTAAGAAGTCGGTCGAATTGGTGACGGTCCGCAACGTGGATACCGGCGAGAAGAAGACCATCCCGACCGAGGGCGTTTTTATCGCCATCGGCCACGATCCAAACACGAAAGTTTTTAAGGGGCAGCTAAAGATGGACGACGCGGGTTATCTGATTACCAACCACGGCTCGCAGACGAATGTGGAAGGCGTGTTTGCCGCCGGTGACGTGCAAGATCATCGTTACAGACAGGCGGTTACTGCGGCCGGATCAGGTTGCATGGCGGCCATTGATGCTGAGAAATTTCTTACCGGGCTCAAAGCCTAGTGCGCGCGCTTTGCTCTGCGCGTAATCCCGGCTTGATGCAAGATCCAACGATCTCTATTCGCCAATTTGTTGCAGCATCCTACTGATGCGCTCATTTCTTCTGCATCTCTCCGAGAGCAAGCGGCTCGCGCCGCTGATCATGCACAATTCGCTGAGCCGGCGCGTGGCGCGGCGATTCGTTGCCGGCGAGAGCCTGGACGATGCGGTCGAAGTGGCGCGCAGAGTAAACGGCGCGATGCAGTTGGCTAGCCTCGATTTGCTAGGCGAAAATGTGTCGGATGAAGCAGGAGCGCGCCAGGCCGCCGAAAATTACCTCGCGATTTTTGCTCGCATTGATCGCGAAAAACTGGACTCCAACGTTTCGCTCAAGCTCACGCAGCTCGGTATCGATCTGAGCGAGGGTTTGTGCCAGGAGCTTCTTGAGAAAATCATCGCGCGCGCTGCGGCGCAGGGAAATTTCGTGCGCATCGACATGGAAGGCTCTCCCTATACGGAGCGTACCGTCGAAATAACCAAGCGTGTTCGCGCGAAATACGCCGCCGTGGGCACCGTCATGCAGGCTTATTTGTATCGCACCGAAAAAGATGTCCTGGATTTGATTGCGGCGGGTTGCCGGCTTCGCCTTTGCAAGGGCGCGTACAAAGAGCCGCCGGACATTGCATTTGCGAAAAAATCAGACGTCGACGCCAATTACGTGAAGTTGATGAAGCTATTATTGCCCAGCGGGATTTATCATGGCATCGCCACGCATGACCCTGCGATGATTGACGCAACGAAGGATTTCGCTCGCGAAAAAAATATCGGCCGCGAACAATTCGAGTTCCAGATGCTCTACGGCATTCGTACCGACCTGCAGAAGCAGCTTGTTCGAGACGGCTTCCGGCTTCGCATTTACATTCCTTACGGCACGGACTGGTTTCCTTACTTCATGCGCCGCCTGGCCGAGCGTCCCGCTAACCTCACCTTCTTTTTGCGCAATTTGCTCTCCGGGTCTTAAGGCACTCGGCTTCCCGACGCTGCGGAAATCAAAACCAATTCTAGGATTTGCGGCAAACCGCGACACCATCGCGCAGAGGAATGATCACGGGAAAGAGTTCAGGCGAAGAATAAATCAGCTTGTTGAATTGTTGGATTGCGCGCGTCTGCGGATCTTTCGTCTTTGCGGTGACGTGGCCGGACCACAGTACGTTGTCTGTGATCAATAATCCGCCCGAGCGGAGACGGGGAACCGCTTTGCGCAAAGCCTCTGGATATTGGTGTTTGTCCACGTCGATGAAGATCAGATCGAATTCGCCGGGAACTTGATCGATCAGGTTCACGGCATCGCCGGTCATGATCTGGATGCACTGTTCGACCCCGGCGCGTTTAAAGTACGCGCGAGCACGCGCCGCATTCGCAGGATCGCCGTCGGTGTAATAAACCTCCGCATCCGCGCCTGCTGCGCGCGCCAGCCAGATGGTGGAATATCCGATCGCGGAACCCATCTCGAAGATTCGCTTGGCGCCGGAAATTTGCGCCAATAGATAGATCGATCGCGCAACCACGGGGCCAATAATCGGAACGTCATGCTGTTTGGCGTAGCGCTCCATGTCTGAGATTACGGGGTCGCGTTTGTGCAATAACCCCGCAAGGTACTTTTCGACCTTTGCGTTCAAAATGCCGGGCATTTTATTCCTTTCTCGTCAGCTTCTATCCCAATCGCTAGCCAATCGAATCGCCGGGTTTCAATGTGTGAATCTCAAGCCCCGAAATGTCCTGCGTGATTTTCCGGAGTTCCTCGGGCCGCCCGACCAGAGGCGGGAACGTGCCAAAGTGCATTGGAACGACTTCGCGAACGCCGAGAAGCCTGATCGCCATTGCCGCTTCGCGCGGACCCATCGTGTAGTGATCGCCAATCGGCAGAAGAGCGAGATCAGGAGCGTACAGCTCGCCGATTAATTTCATGTCACCAAAAACTGCCGTATCACCGGCGTGGTAAATCTTCAGGCCGCCGGGAAGGCGGATGATGTAACCACAGGCTTCCCCGCCGTAAACGATCTTGTCGCCGTCCTGGATTCCGCAGGAGTGAATCGCATTTACCATGGTGACTTCAATCTCATCCACTCGCTGAGTGCCGCCTTTATTCATTCCATTCGTGTTCGAAACGCCTTTCGATTCCAGCCACACGCAGGTCTCGTAGATTGCAACGATCTGCGGTTTAAACTGCTTTCCAAGCGCCATGGCATCCGCAATGTGGTCAAAATGGCCGTGGGTGATGAGCATGGTGTCGAGACGCTCGAATTTTTTGAGCGGCTCAGGAACCATGGGATTTGACTGCACCCACGGATCAATGACGATCACTTTTCCGGAAGGCGTGGTGATGCGAAACGCAGCGTGGCCGAGCCAGGTCAGTTTATTTCCCCGCATTTGAAGCATGGAAGATTCCCTCGTAGGATAAATTAACTATGTCCGGCTGAATTTCCTGAGCCGGGATTCGAATCATTGTTGGTAGTGGGTTTTGTCAGAAGATCGCGAAAAGCTTGCTCGAAAACGGGACGCGGCCGCGTGCCCAGGAAATACCCGCCGATGTGTCCATCGCGCGTGTAAAAAACCGTTTGTGGCATGGTGCCTTTCCACTCCGGATTTACACCTCGGTAGAACGCGTCGAGATCGATTCCGGGTTTCTGGCGGTAATTGGGAAAATGCGGCTGCGTGCGCGCGATGAACCGGCGAACCAGATTCATGTCCGAATCATCGTCCATATTTATTCCAATCACGCTCACGCCTTGCGCTTTGAATTCGCCGGCCAGCTCAACGATCAAGGGGTATTCGTCGCGGCATGGCTCGCACCAAGTGGCCCAGAAATTCACAACTAGCGGTTTGCCGTGGTATTTCGCGAGAATTTGTTGGTAGCCTGCCAGGTCAATGACTGGAGGATCGGGCACTTTCGCAGCCTGGGCCGCACCGGGAGCGAGGTTTCCACCGGCGCTCACCGTTCGAGCCGGGTGAACCGCCACCAGCGAAGCCAGGAAAACAAAAGCGCAGGCTAGATAACAATGGTGCGATATTCGTTCCAAGTCTGTTTGCCTCAGGTTATTATTCTATCGGTTTCGCGGCATAAGCGGCAACTGCCGCTGGGTTACCAAGAAATAGACGCAGGGGCTTGCGCTTGTACCTGCTATTATTTGATGGTATAAAAAACGCATAAGGCTGTTGGCAATACTCCGGGACCGTCCGGGAAACGTGATTGTTTCGAGGAGAACGCGAGATGGCTTACGTCATAGCTGAACCCTGCATCGGTACCAAAGACACCGCCTGCGTGGACGTGTGTCCGGTGGACTGCATCCACCCGCGCAAAGACGAGGCGGATTTTGAAGCTGAGAAAATGCTCTACATCAGCCCGGTCGAGTGCATTGATTGCGGAGCTTGCGTTCCGGTCTGCCCGGTAACAGCTATTTTCGCTCTTGAGGATTTGCCGGAAAAATGGGCGAGCTTCACGCCGATCAACGCGGACTGGTACACGAACAAGAAGGCCTAGCCTGATGGTTGTGCGCGAGCGATCCTGTTGAGATCGCGAAGAGGTTTACGCCGGCGGATCGAGTGATCCGCCGTTTTCTCTTGCAGAGTGGTTAGACTTCGAGGCCAAGTACTTTCCGCCCGCTCTCGCTGATCATGCTCGGATTCCACGCCGGCTCCCATACGATTTCCACGGTCACGTCGCGCACTTCGTCGATGGCCGCGATCCGCGCCTTTACCTGCTCGGGAATGGCCAGTGCGGAAGGGCAACCTTGCGTCGTCAGCGTCATTTTCACCGCGACGTTCCCGGCGTCGTCGGACTGCGCATCGTAAATCAGCCCGAGATCCACAATATTGATGGGAATCTCCGGGTCATAACACTGCCGCAGCGCGTCCATGATGCGTTCTCGTTCGACCGGCATTTAGTGTCTCCTCGCTTGAATAGACTACGATATTGGATGCCGCTGGAATTCAACCGTCGCAATCAAGCGTCAAACCAGCGTTTCACAGCAGCCTGCAGGTGTCAATCATCGCCGCGGCTGCTTTTTGGTGGAAGCGCCTTGCTCCAGCGCAACTGCGGAATCTCCGCATGATCTGATTTATGGCCTTCGCCGATGCTCCGTGCCCACCGTTTTGCCGCTGTGCGCAGCTCGTCGATCGCAAGGCCGCGATGATGCGCGGGGAAACGCGACAGTTTGACGATTCCGGCAGCGAGCAGCGACTCCGCCCCATCAGAATTCGCACGGCAGTAATGATGAAACGCCGCTGCGATTTGAATGATGCCTTGCAGAAAGGTTCTCTCGGGCTCGGATTCCAGCAGCCAGATCTCCTCCCACACTTCGTGGGCCTCGAAAAATTCCTGCGCGTTAAAATGCAAAACGCCCCGCTGGAATTTCTCGTCTCGTTCTGTGGAATTCATCGCCCTGGCAATCCTTTTCCCGCTAAACTCTAAATCGCGAGCCATCATAGCAGCCGCTCAACGAGGGAGCGAGGACGCCGTGGAAATCAACATCAAGCTGCCGGCTGTGAAACTTGGCACGATCGAGGCCGACGGCGTGCGGGTCGCGCCTGCCGATCAAGCGCTCGCGCAGTTGATGGACGAAGTCTGCGAACGCAAGCGGCGCGAGTTCACTCTGGAATCTTTGGCAGAATCGAAACCGATTCGGGACGTCCGCGCAATGTTCCGAGAGTGGGGCATGGACCCTTCGAAATATCGCCCGTCTTCGGAGGCTTTGCTGCGGCGCGTGGTGCAAGGCAAAGGTCTCTATCGCGTTTCAAATGTTGTGGACGTCGGAAATCTGGGATCGATCGAAACGGGATGGCCATTCGGCTGTTACGACCGTTCGCGAATTCAGCAGCCCATCGAATTTCGTCATGGCGTCGCAGGCGAGAGCTACGAGGGCATCGGCAAACAGACGTGGCATCTTCAGGGCCGTCCGTTGCTCGCCGATTCCCAGGGGCCGTTCGGCAGCCCCATAAGCGATTCCACACGCAGCATGATCACGGAGAGCGCCAAGGATATCCTGATCGTTCTCTACGTACCCGCCGGGGCTGTGGACGCGTCCTTGGAAGTGGCGATAAAACGGGTCATCGAGCGCCTCACAACGTTCGCCGGAGCCGCGATAACGCGTTCGGAGATCTGTCGGCTAGGCTGACGCGGAGCTGTGATTGCGCAATTTACCCTCTCGCGATAAATATTTAGAAACATGCGGGCGGCCCGTTTCTTGGGAACTTCGCCGGATTCAGGTTATTCTGTGAACGACGAAGAGGCACAGAAGTGGCGAAATTTCAGCTAGCGCTCCTGATTCACGCGCATCAACCCGTCGGAAATTTCGACGATGTGATGGAGCGCGCCTATCAACATTCCTATCTGCCTTTTGTGCAAGTCCTCGAACGCCATCCGGCGATTCGCATGGGACTCCATTACTCAGGCGCTTTGCTCGAGTGGCTGGAACGCGCGCACCCGGAATATTTCGAGCAGCTTCGCGTGCTGGTAAAAAGCGGGCAGGTGGAGATCGTAGGCGGAGGGTTCTACGAGCCGATCCTTGTGGTAATCCCTCCCGAGGATCGTTTGGAACAGATCACCAGGCTCGCGGATTACATCGAGAAACAATTTGGCCGGCGTCCAAAGGGCGCATGGCTTGCAGAACGAGTGTGGGAACCGCAGCTTCCGTCATCGCTCGCAGCAGCGGGCGTGGAATACACGCTCGTTGACGACAACCATTTCCTCGGTGCCGGTTTTGAGTTGGAGCAACTCTTTGGCTACTACACGGCAGAAGATCAATGCCACTGGGTGAAACTTCTTCCCGGCCTGAAATCGCTGCGATACTTGATTCCGTTCCGCGGCGTGGAAGAGACCACTCAATTTTTGCGCCGCGCTGCCGCCGAGCATCCGGGCGGATTTGCATCCATGGGCGACGACATGGAAAAGTTCGGCGTGTGGCCCGGCACCTACGATCATTGCTACCGCGATCGTTGGCTCGAAAAGTTTTTCGCCGAGCTTGAACGCAATGCTGATTGGCTGGAAACCAGCACGCCTGCTGACAGTGTGTCTTCGCACGCGCCATTCGGCCGCGCCGATCTTCCGACCGCGTCTTATACCGAAATGATGGAATGGTCGCTGCCCACGCCCGCGCGAAATCGCTACCACGCGCTGACCGCGGAATTCGCCAACCGTCCGGCAGACTTGCCTTTCCTGCGCGGCGGGATTTGGAGAAATTTCTTCTCGAAGTATTGCGAGTCGAACCTCTTGCACAAGAAAATGCTGCACGTGTCGGGGAAAGTCCGGCGCCTCGATCAAAGCCGCCGCCACGACAAGCCGTTTCTCGCCGCGCGCGAGCAAGCTAAAACGCTCGTCCACCGAAGCCAATGTAACGACGCCTACTGGCACGGTATTTTCGGCGGGCTTTATTCTCCCCACCTAAGGACGGCGCTTTGGCAAGCTCTGGTGCAGGCGGAGGCTATCGCTGACGGGCTTGCGCATCGAGGCCGGGAATACGCCGACGTAGCAACAGTTGATTTCAATGCCGACGGCCGCGACGAAATTTATTTCCACTCCGACCGCTACGCTGCAGTTCTGGTGCCCCACGACGGCGCTACTATTTCCGCGATCGATTGCCGCCAGTCCTATGCCGCGTTGATTAATTCGCTTTGCCGGAAGCCCGAGGCGTATCACGCGGCTCTGAAGAATCTAACGGCAAAAAGCACGCAGGGTGTTCAGTCCATTCACGAACAGACCCGCATGAAGGAACCAGGCCTGGAACGATTTTTGAATTACGATCGCTGGCCGCAGAACGCATTTCGTTTGAAGCTTTTCGGACGGGACAAGAAATATGAGGATTGCGCAACCGTGCGACTCGAAGAGGATGCCGGCTTGGCGGGCGGCGGATATCGCCTGGTAGACCTCTCGCCTGCAAAGGCCACCTTTGCGTCCGAAGAGAGCGCGGATTGGCCGGCTGAGAAGACGTTCTCGTTTGCGCCGACGCCCCAAGGATTCGAAATTGCCTGTGATGTGAAATTACGGCGAACCGCGCCCGGCTCTGCATCCGTGTTCGTCGGAATCGAGGCGGTCATAAATTTTCTCGCGCCTTCCGCGCCCGACCGATATTTTGAAATCCGGGGCCAGCGCTATCCTTTGCGTTGGGGCGCGGCAACTCCTGCTTCGGAATTGCGCGTCGTCGATGAGTGGCAGGGAGTCAGCGTGACGCTGGGCGCGCCAAGAGCGCAGGATTTTTGGGTGACGCCGATAGAAAGCGTCTCAGAATCGGAAGACGGCTTCGAGCGCATCTACCAAGGCTCGCAAATCATCGCAGTGTGGCCCGTGGAGTTGGCGCCGGGCGCGGAATGGAAGGGAAGACTCGCGCTGAAAGTGGAAAACTTGCCCGGCAAGCGCGATTAGTGACCGCGTATTTGCTCTGAATCGCCGGGCTCTGCTACAGTGCGCTGGAAGAAAAAGTGGAGGAAGCGATGGCCGTATCCAAGGAACTGCTCGACATTTTGGTTTGCCCGGTGGACAAGACTCCGGTTGTACTGACGGCGGATAAAAATGGACTGAAATGCTCGGCCTGCCGGCGCGTTTATCCGATCCGCGACGACATCCCGGTTATGCTAATCGACGAAGCGCGTATTGACGCTCAGTAATCTGGCGCCGCATCTGACGTTCCGTCGCGTCCTCTCGGCGAAATCTTTCGGTTACGGTGGGAAGCCCAGCGACTGATCTTTGAATTCGACCCAAATGCGAACTTCCTTCGTTTTGCTTTGCTTCGCAGCGTCGTGATCGTCAGGAAACGGATTGTAAGGGCTGATTTCGATCGTGGTTACAACCCCAGAAGACGCGCCGCCCGAGGCGTTCGGCAAGCGTTCCAAGTTTTCGATGTGATAGCTCTTGATCGGGCCGTAATAGCCGTTCGGTCCCCAATCTTCGAGGAAATCCTTGAAGGAATACGTCTCCGTTGGTTTCCAAATTCGGTACGCTTCCTGCATATTTTGCGAGACCAGAGTATCCATGAAATGCCGAATCGTTTTTTCTTCCTTATGAAAGCGAAGTAAATACGCAGCCGCACTTATAAGAAGCGCGACGAAGACCAGGCCGGTGATGACGTAACGCATCATCTTGGCTTGCGGATGTTCTTCGGTTGAATCAAAAAGTCCCACGAACGCTCCTTCGATTTAGAGTTGGCGTTTGAATAGCGCCAAGCATCCGGCGATCATGACGGCCGAGATGCCCAACAAAACTAACACGTCCATGTAAATTCCTCCAATGCCTGTGTCTTTGAGCGTCAGGTTCCGCAGGGCGTGCACGGTATAGGTGAACGGGTCGATGATCGAGATCCAGCGAAGCCAGCGAGGGAAAGCTTGAATCGGATAGACCGCGCCGGAAGGGAAAAATAGCAGCGTGTTGAGAACGCCGAAGGTGGCGCGCGGCACCAGCGGATCATCCACGCGCACCATCAGCAGAAACATGAAACTCATCATCGCGATGGCCGCAGCAGTCACCACGATCACCAGATAAAGCAGCCGCACCGGATCCCAAATTCGCGGAATTCCCGCAATCATTCCGCCGATGACGGTCAGCACCATGCCGGCCATTAATCCTTTGACTGTGCCCGCGCCAATCAGGCCCGCCACCAATTCACTTTTCTTGATCGGAGTCACAAGATACCCTTCGTGCAGGCCGCGTGCTTTGTCGTCAATAAAAGTAATTCCGCCGCCGATCATGGCCACGACAAAGATGGAAAGTGCGATGGAACCGGCCAGCAGATATTTGATGTAATCGATGTAGGGATAAATTTCGACGGTGTTCAACTGCACTTGGTTGGCGAGCCGCGGCGTCACATCCGGAGCGTTGAGCTGGTCCACCATTTCCTGGACGCGCTCCAGAACCGCGCTGGAGATGAATTGGTCGGTATTGTCCTGCATGAAAGCGATACGCGGGCGATCGCGATGGTAGAAGCGCCGCGAGAAATCCTGCGGCACGTATATCACTGCGCGGACGTAACCATTGCGAAGATCTTCATCCGCCTTTTGTATGGAATTATAATCGATCACGTGAAAGGTTCGCGGGCCCGCGGCGATGCCGTTAAACATCTCGCGAACCTTTTGCGACTCCGCGGAATGGTCCACGTCCACGAAAGCCACCAGCACGCCGGTAACCTTGCCGCCAAACGCGTAGCCCAGCACGATCAATTGCATCAGCGGGAAAATCATCGACGTCATCATCAGCGCGGGGCTGCGGAAGAATTTACGGAGATCGCGCTCGATCAGCGCCCACGTGCGGCCGAAATTCATCGCCCGAAGCCTTTCGAGGATTCGCCCGGTGCGTTGCGGCTAACGATAGAGGTGGCCAATGTCATAACGCGCTCCTTCTTTCGCCGCATCCCGCAAATCGTTTCCGGTGTAGTGCACGAAAACGTCATCCAGCGTCGTGCTTTGCACCGAAACTCTTCGTACCACAACGCCTCGAGAGCGCGTTAAATCCATTAGCGCAGCGATGGTCGCTGGGCCGTCATTCGAGGTAATGTGCACCACGCCGTCGCGGTCGTTTACGCCGGTCACGTGCGCTAGCGCTTGCAGCTGCGCGGCCCAATCGGCCGGAGCTTTTTCAAACTCCGCTTCCACCGTATCCGTGGCTGAAATGCTGTCTTTCAGTCGTGTGGGCGTATCGAGAGCGGCGAGCACTCCGTGATCCACGATCGCGATGCGGTCGCATAGCTTATCGGCTTCGTCCATGTAATGCGTGGTGATTAATATCGTGAGTTCGGATTTCTCGCGCAGCGCGCGAATCATCTGCCACACATTCGTTCTTGAAACCGGATCCAGGCCCGTGGTGGGTTCGTCGAGGAATAAAATCCGCGGCGAATGGATCAAACCGCGCGCGATTTCAAGCCGCCGCCTCATGCCGCCGGAGAAAGTGCGAACCAGCGCATCCTTGAACTTGAGCAGATCCACATCCGACAGCAAATCGTGGATGATCTGGCCGCGCTTCTGCCGCGGAACCCCGTAAAGTTTCGCGTGGACCTCCATGTTCTCCACCGCGGTAAGCTCCGGATCGGAAGTCAGCGCCTGGGGAATCACGCCCATGGCGAAGCGAACTCCATTCGCGTCGGTGCGAATATCGTGCCCGGCGATGCGCGCGGTGCCGGAGGTCGGCGGCGTGAGCGTGGTCATCATGCGAATCAGAGTGGTTTTTCCCGCGCCATTGGGGCCGAGCAAACCGAAAATCTCCTGCTGCGCAACATTGAAACTGATGTCGTTGACGGCCACCAGCTCGCCGAATTTTTTCGTGAGATGCTCCACTTCGATTGAATTCATAATTTGCGCCGAACCTGGATTCGACTCACGACCGCGCGAACCAGCTTTTCCTGGCCGGCGGAGGAAGCAGCACGATCGCTGTCATTCCGGTAAATAGCCGCCGCCCGGGATTTGGAATGGATACTTTGATTGCAAACGTCGTAATGTCCCGTTTCGTGCGGCTCACGTCGCGCTGGGTCGCGAAATCATTTTCCGGCCCCTTGAAAAACACCTGCCCTTCAGTTACGTTTCCGCTAGGCAGCTTCACGCGTAGTTTTTGCCCGAACTGGACCGAATCGATATACGTTTCTTCCACGTCTGCGTGAACCCACAAATGGTCAATGTCCACGATCACTACGATGGGCGAGCCTAACGCTACAACTTCTCCTTGTTTGGCCACTCTCACGGAAACGATCCCGTCAATTGGCGCGTAAATCTTGGTGTAGCCGAGTTGCGCCGATACTTGCGCGGCGGCGGCGCGCGCCTGTTCGAGTTGCGCGATTGTGGTATTTACAGCGCTCTCGCGAGCCGCCACCTGCTTGCGGTTTTCCTGCGCCACGGTTTGGGACGCGGCCTGAGCCTTAACAGCTTCTTCCAGCGCCTCCACAGTGCCTTGCGAAATTCTTACCGCTGCCTCGGCGTGATCGCGATCTTGCGAGGACACTTCTCCTTTGTCGAACAACTGCTGCATGCGCTTCAAGTCATCCTGATCGCGCGCAAGTTGCGCGCGTGCCGGACCAAGTTGAGCCTTAGCTGACGACACTCTTGCCTGCGCTTCCGTGACGGACGCGTCCGTCTGACCGTTCATCCAGGAATAATTGTGGTTGGCCTCATTGACCTGCGCTTCCAGGCTGTCAACGTTAGCTTTCGCGGCGGAAAGAGTCGCTTGCAATTCCTTGGCGTCGAGTTCCGCAATCAAGTCGCCCTTCTTTACCGTCGATCCCTCATCCACCGTCAGATTGATGATCCGTCCCGTGATCTGCGGGCTCACGACAACTTCGTTGCCATCGACAACGCCGGTCAATGGGATGTAATTTCCGCTCGGCGTGGTGAAGTAATACGCCACGGCGGTAATCACAAATATCACTGCGATGAAGGTAAGAAATTTGCGGCCGGTCATCGTGACCTCGCTTTTCTGCGCATTAGTCCGTGTTCCACAAAATCAAGGAGCGCGCGCCTCCGTATCTTTAGCGCTTGAGCGGAAAGAATATTGTGACCCGTCACCCTGCTCATCACCGGAGCGGAGGCGAAATAAAACACCGTCATGCCCAGCAGGGTGAAAACAGTCTGATGCGGGTCAACCTTGCGGAATTCGCCGGACGCGACTCCGTGTTCGATCAGGCCGGTAAGCCGCTTATGGAACGGTCGGAAGTATTCGCGAACGATCCAGTCGATCTTGGAAGTCTCCATCACTTCTCGTTGAACCAGCCGAGGGTAGTTTGGGTGCGTAGCGAGAAAATCAAAGTAGCCGTTCATCCATGCAATCAGGCGATCGCGCGAGTTGGTCTTGGCTGCGGCCGCCCCAAACGTGACGTTGCGAAGCTGCCGCAGGAGATTTTCCATTACGGCGCGATGCAGGCGCCGCTTGTCCCCGAAGTAATAGTAGAGCATGGCCTTATTGGCATGGGCGGCGGCGGCGATTTCTTCGGTTCGCGCGCCGGCCATTCCTTGCGCGGCAAAGTGCTCTTCCGCGGCGGCCAGGATGCGCCGCGCGGTCAACGGGTTTTCAACTTTTCTGCGTCCTGCTCGCATCGGTCGTTTGCTCTCTCCGAAAATAATTGCTTAACTAACTAGTTAGTTTAATGAGACAGGCTCCTGTCTGTCAAGGGAAGGGGGTCACTCAAAGTGATACGTCAGGAGAGGGAAAAAGATTACGCGTCGAGGGCCCCAGCGGCGCCTTCGGGAAGCTCGATAGAGTACTTGGTGCGCGCTTTTTCAGCGTGCAGCTCAAGCGCCAACTCTATAAGCCGGTCGATTAATTGGGTATAGGGCAGGCCCGAGGCTTCCCACAGCTTCGGATACATGCTTATGGACGTAAAACCGGGAATGGTATTCAGCTCGTTGACGTAGATCTTGCCGCTGCGGCGCTCCAGAAAAAAATCACAACGCGCCATTCCGCAGCCGTCAATGGCACGGAACGCGCGCACAGCGTACTCTTGAAAAATTGCCGCCTGCTTTTTGGTCAGCGGCGCGGGAATCAATAAAGTGGTTCCACCCTCCAGGTACTTTGCGGTGTAGTCGTAATATTCGCGATGAGGAACGATCTCGCCGGGAATCGAGGCGCGCAATTCGTCGTTGCCCAGTACCGAAACTTCGATTTCCCGCCCCACAATCCCGCGCTCGATAACGATTTTCAGCGCGAATTCCGCGGCCAGATCCATTGCGGCAGAAATCTCATTCGCCGCTTTCACACGCGTCATTCCTACCGAAGAGCCCAGCGTCGCGGGCTTCACGAAAAAGGGAAAACGGAATTTCTTCTTGATCGCCTTCAGCACCGCCGCGCGCTTGTGCTCCCATTCTGATCTGCGCACAACCATAAACGGGACAATCGGCAATCCAGCTTGTTCGAACAGCCGTTTCTGGACGTCCTTGTCCATCCCTACCGCGGAAGCCAGAACGCCCGCGCCCACGTACGGCAGTCCGGCAAGTTCCATCAGCCCTTGGATCGTGCCGTCTTCGCCAAACGTGCCGTGTATCACTGGAAACATCACATCCACCATCACGCTCGCCCGCCCTGCGGAAGGGACCAGCGGAACCAACGTGGCGGCGGTAGGATCGGAAGGCAGAATCACGCGATCGCCCGACTTCAAAACGTCTGCGAGCATGTCATGCGCGCCCCGGCCCATCAGCCATCGCCCGTCTTTCGAAATGCCGATGGGCACGGCTTCGTATTTTTCCGGATCAAGCGCGCGAATTACGGATGCCGCGGAAGCCAGCGAAACTTCATGCTCGCCTGACCGGCCGCCGAAAAGCACGCCAATACGCAAACGTTTCCGAGAAATCATCTGGATGCCCGGATCGTCGAATAAAAATTGCGTGGAGCAATCACAGGATCTTCTTCCCCAGCGCCGACAAGACGAGCTCGACGCCAAGCAGCGCGGTCATATTGTGCAGATCGATTACCGGATTAATTTCCACCAGCTCGAAGGAAACCATCGAGCGGCTGTCCGCAATCATTTCCAGAGCGAGGTGCGCTTCTCGGTAGGTGACGCCGCCGCGAACGGGAGTTCCCACGCCGGGCGCGTCCGTGGGGTCCACAAAATCCATGTCGAGACTCACCGAAATGCCGGCGGTGTCGTCGCTGGCAAAACGCAGCGCGTCGGCCATCACCTCGCGCATCCCGCGTTCGTCGATATCGCGCATGGTGAAAATGTGAACGCCCGATTCCTTCACCAGGCGGCGCTCTTTCGCGTCCAGGTCGCGAATGCCCACTAACGCCACGTTGCGCGGTTCCACCATGGGCTTAATGCCGGCGAGTTCCGTAAGCTCCGGAGGACCGTAACCCATAATGGCGGCGAGCGGCATGCCGTGAACGTTTCCCGAAGGCGAGGAATCCGGAGTGTTCATGTCGCCGTGCGCGTCCAGCCAAATCACGCCGATGCGTTTGGATTGTTTGTTGAAATGCGCCGCGGCACCGGCTGTTGTTCCCACGGCAATCGAATGGTCGCCTCCCAGGACGAGCGGCACCAAATCGTCGTCGAGGGTTTTCTTCACCATGTCCGCGACGCCTTTGCAGGCTTCGGCAATCTCGTCGAGGTATCTGGCTCGTTTTTCGCCGTAGGGTTGTTCCTCGGGCTGAGGCACCACCACGTTGCCGATGTCTTCCACCTGGCGGCCAAGCTGCTTCAGCCGGGCTTGCAGTCCGGCGACGCGCAACGCGGATGGGCCCATGTCCACACCGCGCCGGCTTGCGCCCAGGTCCATCGGGACACCGATGATTCTTATTTTATCTGGCATTTTCTTGTGTCTTTCGCGCCCTCGGTTTCAGGGCGAAGGAACATTAAGGATAGACGCGATAGAGCATCCGAGGGAAGGGAATCACTTCGCGTATGTGCTCCGTTCCGCAAATCCATGCAACAGTGCGTTCCAAGCCAAGGCCAAAGCCTGCGTGTGGCACGCTGCCGTAGCGGCGCAGGTCGAGGTACCACTGGAAGGCTTCCTCAGGCAAGTTGTGCTCGCGAAGGCGCTTAACCAGCGTGTCGTAGTTTGCGAGGCGCTCACCGCCGCCGATAATTTCGCCGTAGCCTTCCGGAGCGATCATGTCGAAGCTCAGCGAAAGGTCGGGACGATTTTCGTCCGTGGCCATATAAAACGCTTTCATGGCCGCAGGATAGCGGTGGATGACCACCGGCTTGTCGAATTCCTTGGAGAGAATCGTTTCCTCATCTCCACCGAAGTCGTCGCCCCACTTCGCGGGGTTCCCGGCCTTTTGCAAAACCTTGATCGCCTCGTCGTAACTGACGCGAGGAAACGGAGGCACGATCTTTTCGAGCTTCGAAATGTCGCGCTGAATCGTTTCGAGTTCGCGGGCGCGGTTTTTAACCACGGATTGCACTACCGCGCTTACTAGTCCCTCGCCGAGCTGAACCATATCTTCCAGGTGGGCGTAAGAGGCCTCGGGCTCGAGCATCCAGAATTCTGTCAAATGGCGGCGGGTTTTGGATTTCTCGGCGCGAAACGTCGGCCCGAATGTGTACACCTTGCCGAGTGCGGCGGCGGTTGCTTCCACATAGAGCTGGCCCGATTGCGTCAGATAGGCTTTCTGATCGTCAATGTAATTCACTTCGAAAAGCGTGGAGGTTCCTTCGCAGGCCGCGGGAGTGAAGATAGGCGCGTCGGTGAGCGTGTAGCCTTGGCTGTCCATGTAAATTCGCGCGCTGAGTTCCGCCTCCGCGCGTATGCGCAGAATGGCGGCCTGCCGCGGGGTGCGAATCCACAGATGGCGGCGATCCAGAAGAAAATCCACGCCGTGTTCCTTCAGTTGAATCGGGTAGGGTTCTGAGTCGGAGACGCGCTGCACGACTTCCACTTCGCTGATGTGCATCTCAAAGCCGCCCGTCGCGCGCGCTTCGGCGCGAATCGTGCCGGTGACGATTACGCTGGATTCCTGCGGGAGACCCTTAAGGGCATTGAACGCTTCGGCATGCTCTTTCAGCGAGACGACGCCTTGAATGACTCCTGTACCATCGCGAAAAATGGGGAACAGGAGTTTGCCCGACTCGCGCTGGTTGTAGAGCCAGCCTCGAATGGTGACGGTGTTGCCGACATGCTTTCCGGCGTGCTCGATGGCGATGATGGTTGTGGCCGACTGCTTATCCTGAGTCATTTACCTGCCTGTGAATTATTTTTGATGGCCCCGGTCAAGAGCGCGGCCGTTTTTTCTCGAAATTCTTTTCCAGTTTATCAAACGTCGAACGAATTTGATCGAGTGTAGGCACTCCGCCGGGCTGCTCCTTGAGTTCCAGAACGAGTGCAACCGGCTGCGGAGTGTTCGCAAGCGCAGCGAGCGCGGCCTCCCAATCGATGGTGCCTTCGTAGGGCAGGAGATGCTCGTCCTTTTCGCCGTGATTATCGTGAATGTGCGCGGTCACCATGCGCTCGCGCATGGCGTCGATGCCCGGTTCGACACCGTCTTCGATGTGCGCGTGGCCGGTGTCGAAACAAAGCTTCAAGTCATGCAAATGAGTATCGGCGATGAAGTGCTGGAGCGAAGACGGCGCGCCGAGTTCATCGGGCGTGTTTTCCAGGGCGATCGTCACTCCACGCGCTTTGGCGAAAATTGAAAGTTGCTCGAGCGAGCTGAAGGCGGCGTCGAGTTTGCGCGGGTCGGCGCTTTGGCGGCCGTGTCCCATATGCTGAATTAAATAGCGGCAGGGAATTCGCTCGGCGACTTCGAGCGCCCGCTTTACCTCGTCAACTGCGTCGAGGCGGCGGATGCGTTCCGGGTCGGAAATCGAAATGGGGACTCCGCTTTCGCGGCCCGGCGAGAGGTCGCGCTCGGTGGGGGAATGCAGCGCGTGCAGTTCGAGACGATATTCGCCGAGTGCGTCGGCAAGTTCGCGCACGGCTTGCGGCTCGCGATAGCTGAAGTGCCGCGGGGCGCAGAAGATCTCGACGGTGGCTATGCCGGCCTGATAAATCTCCGCCAGCAGCGCCGGGGTGAGCGGCTGATTGATGTAACGATATGTTGAAAGGACGCGTTGCATTCAGCCCTCGTGAGGGTTCATGGCGGCTAGTCAGACGCGAAAACAATTAGAAGCAGGGCAAGAATGCCCCCTAGCAAAAGCGCGAGGCCGATCCACACGAAGACGGGCCGCCTTCTGCGCATGAGTCCTGCGGGCGGCTGAACGATTTCAGGAAGACGAGGGTCGGCGGTCACGATTTTTTCCCGGTTGCGGAAGCTTTGCGAAACGATTTGGCGGCGGTGACACAGGAGCGAAGCTTTTCCACGGCTTCTTCCACCGTGCGCGTTTTTAGGCCGCAGTCGGGATCTACCCAGACTCGCTCTTTGGGGAGAATGGTAAGGGCCAGCGCGACTCTTTCGCGCACGTCGCTCGGGCTGTCTTTCATGTGCGAATGGACGTCGACTACTCCGAAGCTGATGTCTTTGGTGAAGGGATGGCGGCGGAAAAGGTCGAGCAGATCGAGGTCGCTGTTGGACATTTCCAGGTCGAAATTATCGACGGCGAGATCGAGCATGCCAGGATAAATATGTTCGAACTCGCCGTAACAAGCGTGGGTGATGAAATAGGCGTCCTGGCCTTTGGTGGTGAATTCCATGGCTTCGATGGCTATGGACAATTCTTCGGGGCGTACGGAGAGGGCAGGCTCGTCGATTTGAATGATTTTGCAGCCGGCAGCGATGAGCGCTTCAACCTCCTGGCGGACGACTTTTGCCAGAGCGAGAGCGGCTGCCCGGCGGTCCGGATAAAATTCGTTGAAGCTCCAGTCCATGATGGTGTAGGCGCCGGTGAGCATGCCTTTGACGGGTTTTTTCGTGAGGCTTTGGGCGTATTTCCACCAATCGACGGTGACCGGGCCGCGCCATCCGACTTCCCCTGTGATTACCGGTTTGTGGTAATAGCGATTGCCGTAGCTGCGAACCAAACCGCTGGTGGCAAATCCGGGCAGGCGCTCGGCGAAGTAAGCGACCATGTCTCCGCGATACATTTCGCCGTCCACCAGGACATCCAGGCCGAGCTTTTCCTGCTGCTCGATCCAGAACGCGGTGGCTTTGCGCTCCAGATCGCGAAGGCCGGCTTCCGGAAGTTGGCCTTTTGTAAATTCCGAGCGGGCCTTCACCAGATAATCGGGCTTGGGGAAACTGCCGACCGAAGTGGTGGGAAAGAGCGGCAACTGCAAGCCCAGCTTTTCCAGTTTTTCACGGCTCATGGGCGGCCGCCGTTCAAAGCAGCTTCAACTTTTGCGAGCAATTCGAGTTTGGCGAATGCGCGGTCGCGCGGAAGATATTCGAGACCTGACGAAGTCCCGAGAAAGGCGCGTTCGCCCTTTATTTTCGGCAGCATGCGTTCAATCTGGCGCGCGATCTGCGCGGGATCTTCCAGGCGCGTGTTGCGGCCATCCACGAGTCCAAGGCCGAGCGTTTTCGGAGATCCTTTTGCGGCGACCATGTCCACGAGCTTGGGATAGTAGGTGAAGTCCAATCCGACGATATCGACCGGCAGGGCGACCAGTTTTTCGTAGAACGGCGCGCAATCATGGAAGTAAACGTATAGAGCAAGCTCAAGTTTGCGTCCGCTCTTGGTGAAATTATCGCGGGCTTTGATGAGCGAAGCGAGCGAAGCTTCGAAAATGGGCCAATCGGCCGGGTACTTGAGGGCGGCGGGCTCGTCCACTTGAATTAATTCGGCGCCCAACTGCGCGAGCGTGTCAATTTCAGTGGCAAGGATTTCAGAGTAGGCCTGGGCGCGATCTTCGAGGGCGGCGAAGGGTTTCGATGAGCTATTTCCGCCCTGCTCGCCAAGCGAAAATTTCGCGAGGGTGTAGGGGCCGGTCAGCACAGGCTTGATGCTGAGCTTTCCGGCTTTGCCGGGGGGAGTGCGCGAATGGCCGAGGGCGTTTCGCGCGAAGCTGTAATCGGCGGCGGCGAGATGTCCGCGTTTGAGCGGCGTTCCGGTGAAGACAGGCTGGCGAAAGTAAGTGTTGGTGTCGAAGAAGCGGACGAGGCCTTTGATTTGAATGTTATCGAGTTTGCCGGCCAGGTGAGAGATGGGATCGTACCAGCGGATTAGGCCGTCGGTGATCACGTCGAGACCGGCCTTCACTTGTTCGCCGATGACGCGGCGGGTTACGTCGTTCTGTACGTCGAGGAGGTCGGCGGTGGAGCGGTCGCCTCGGTCGAGCGCGGCGATGGTTCGGCGCAAGGTTTGCAATTCGGGTGAATCGCCGATGCGCGGGTAGCTTCCGGTACTGGAAAGATAGAGGCCGGGGGCGGAGTTCATTTGGAGCGCCCTTGCGGTTGCGGAGTACAGTTTGGTTCAAAGTTCTCGATTAGAACGGTGGGTCGGTGTTTGTTATCAGCAGGTTGCAGAGTTTCTAATACTAAGAGTTCTCGATTAGAAAGGACAGTGGCCCTTCCTTCGTCAGGGCAAGCAAGCGGCCCTTCCTTCGTCGGGGCAAGCAAGCGGCTAGTGACTAGCACCCGCCGAACAAGAGTTCGCGATAGCGGCACCGGCGAGGGCGTCGCAAAAACTGGGCTCGGATTTTGGGATTCGCGAAATTGAATTTTTTGGCGATTTGAGCAGTTCGCCGATCTTTGTTTTCTGGGAGTTAGAGTGGTTTCTAATTCCGCAATTTGGCGATTTAACTTGCGGGGAAAATCGCTAATTTTGCTGAGTAAATGAACTCGTGATTGCGACACTCCCGCGTAAGTGCTCCAAGAGTTGTCGCGCGATTGCTCGGTGGCAGCCTTGGATAGACTTGCTTTGGGCGAGACGACGGCACGAATCCTAATTCCGGCGCAGCCGGTTAGCAGAACGCCTTCGGCGCCCTCAACTGCCACGCCTTCGCTTTGAACAGCTTCCATCAGCCACCCTCTATCCTCATATAGCAAACTTAGAATGTAGTCAGGTTGGGCGCGGGAAGCAAGGGAATGCAATCGAACGGTGGAAATCTAAATGCGAGATTCGAGAATTGAGGGGTGAAAAAAACTTGGGTTAATGGGACTTTGTTTTGCGAGAGGTCAGAAGGCCGTATATCTCACGGGCGGCAGGAGTTGGCCAAACTCACGCGCACGGCAGCATTTTTACGGGGCGGTTTCGGTGGGGTTGACGGTGGTGGAGGCGGGGTCGATTTCGAAATGAAGGAGCCAGTCGCTGGGGACGTTGCGGCCGTCGAGTTTTGCGGGGGTGAATTTCCAGAGTTGGGCGGCTTTTAGGGTGCGGTCGGCGAAATATGTGCTGGGGCCGGGGGCGGCGAACGAGGCTTCGGTTACGGCGCCGGATTCGTTGACGTGGACTTTGATGGTGATACGAACCTTGCCGCGGATTGTGTCTCGGGCTTTTTGCGGGGCGTCGGGGAGGATTTGCTGAAGGACTTTGGCGTGCACGAGGCCGGTAGTGGATGTTGCGACTGGCGTTGCGGATCGGACAGGGGTTGGCGACAGAGCAGGAGTGCCCGCTGCTGGTTTGGTTTCGCTGGGATTTTTGGGAGAACGCTTCGCGGAAGTCGGCGCGGGCTGAGGCGATGACTTCGCGACGAGCGGAGACGGTTTGGAGGTGGGCGCGGGCTTGTTCGCCGGTTTTGGCTGTGATGTTGAGGGAGCGGCTGACTGAACCTTTGCCGCAACTGGCGGCTGAACATTTCCCTGAACATTTTTGTGAACTGCGGGGGGCTCGGCTGCGACTGAGGTGGACGGCTGAGGTTGCGAGTGGGGCTTGAAGAGGAGAAGGCCGCCGAGGATGGCTGCCAAGGCCACAACGGCTAGCACTACTCCACCGATAGCGCGCGGGTTTGCGAAAGAAGTTTGCGAGGTTGGAGCGATCTGCCTTGGGGGCGCGGGCGAGTTTTGTTGGAGGCGCGCGGAGATGTCGGCGACGGTCCAGCGGAGTTGCGGGTCGCGGCGCAAACAGTGGCGGGCCAAGTCGAGAATCTCGGGCGGGAGGTTTGATGGGAGCGCCGGCTCGGCCTGATTGGTCCTCTCCCAAACGGGCAAACGCTGGGTCAAAGCTTCGGCCAAGGTCATGCCGAGGGACCAAACATCGCCAGCGGGTGAAATTCTTCCACCGGCGGCTTCGGGGGGATCGTAGGCTCCGGGCTTTCCGGCGGCGCCGCTGGATTCGCCGATGCGGCAGAGTCCGTCGCTTGAAATTTTCAGAAGATCGTTATCGGCCATGACGTTCGCGGGTTTGAGGCGGCAATGAACGAAGCCTTTGGCGTGGACGTAAGCGAGGGCATCGACGACGGGGCCGAGAATGTCGCGCGCTTCGGCGGGAGAAAGCGGGCGGCGAGCGATCACCTGCGAGAGATTTTCTTCGGCGTATTCCATGACGACGTAAAGCGTAGGCGTTTGATCGAGTTCGCAGCGTCCCATTTCCAAGAGGCGGATCAAGTGGGGATGAGAAAGTTTTGCGGCTTGTCTCCAGCGGGCGAGCTGGCCGGGGGCATCGACGGAATCCGCGGGGATTAGTTTGATGGCGGCTTTGAGAACTTGCTGGCCGTCGTAGTCAACAAGGAAGACGGAACTGCGTTCATCTCCGCCGACGAACTGGCCGAGGCGGAACCTTCCGTCGATGAGTTGGCCTACCTGTTTTGTGGCGGCATGGGTCATTTGATCCCCCCCTGCGTTTTTGCGAGCGCTCGCTTGCAGTATTTAGTGCGAGCAGCCGCATTCCATCTTCCACGGAATAGAATTTTATTGCGCCGGAGATCGGGCTCGACGCGTCGAGCTGCGGCGTATCAGGCTGGGTAGTGCCGACTGCAGAGGGCGGTGTATCCCCATATCCACTCCCTCTTGCAATACATTCTGCAACATTCGGGCGCTGGGCGCGTGGAAAACTAATTTGGGCGGTGCCTAATGGCACTACTGTCCGTAAGGACTTGGCGGGAACGAGGGGCTAGTCTCCAGTTCGATACACGGATTTGAGAATGTTGCTGCAAAGTGCGTCGAGATGGAGGATTTTGTTGGGTCGCACCGGGAACTCAGAGCCTGGAGCGATCTAGAAAGCGGATGGAAGCGTAGAGCTGCGTCGAGAGAGGGCAATGGAAATTACACCGGGCAACCGATTCGGAACTTTTGAGGTGTTTCTTCCCGTGCGGCCAGTGGAGCGGGAAATTCAAACGCGCGGCGATCATGGATTTCCTGGACGATTATTTATCGTGGAAGGGATCGACGGGTCGGGGAAATCCACGCAACTGAGTTTGCTGCACAAATGGCTGGAATCGAAAGGGTATGGAGTGGTGTTCAGCGAGTGGAATTCTTCGCCGCTGGTGAAGGACACGACGAAATTCGGGAAGAAAAAGAAGATGCTGACGGCCGCGACGTTTTCGCTGATTCACGCCACGGATTTTGCGGACCGGACGGAGAAGAGCATCCTGCCGCTGTTGAAAGCGGGGGCGGTGGTGCTGTGCGATCGGTACATTTATACGGCGTTCGCGCGAGACGTGGCGCGGGGGATGGACCGCGAGTGGGTGCGCGAGCTTTATGGGTTTGCGGTGAAGCCGACGGTGGCATTTTACTTTCGCGTGCCGCTGGAGACGGCCATTGGGCGGCTGATGGACGGGCGCGACGAACTTAAATATTACGAAGCGGGGATGGATCTGGACCTGAGCGATGATCCGGAAGAAAGCTTCCGGCTGTTTCAAGGCTTGATACTGAAGGAATACGAAAAAATGATTTCCGAATTTGGATTGACGGTGATCGACGCCACTTTGCCGATAGAAGTGCAGCAAACGCAAGTGAGACAAATCGTGAAAACACAACTTGAGAGAGCGGCGAATGTGAGGGTGCAACGATGAGGCAGACGTATGGAAAGCTTCTCCCGGGGATGCGGATTTCCGATCTGACGGGCAAATTGATCGTGATTGAAGGGACCGACGGCGTGGGACGCACTACGCAGATCAATCTGTTGAAGCCGTGGCTCGAGGAATTGGGGCACGCGGTGCTGGACACGGGAATGGCGCGTTCGACGCTGGCGGGCGAAGGGCTGAAGCGCGCGAAAGAGGGAAATAATCTGGGGCGGGTGACGCAGAGCCTTTTTTACGCGACGGATTTTATCGACCGGTTGGAGAACGAGATCGTCCCGGCGCTGCGATCGGGATTCATCGTGCTGACCGACCGGTACGTTTATTCGCTGATGGCGAGGGCGTTCGTTCGCGGAATGGACTCAAAATGGATTCGCAGCATTTACAGCGTGGCGCTGAAGCCGGATGCGACATTTTATTTGCGGCTGAGCATTGACCAACTGATTCCTCGCGTGGTTTTCTCGCGCGGATTCGATTATTGGGAGTCGGGGATGGATGTCTATCCGGGACGCGACATGTACGACAGCTTTTGCAACTACCAGACGGCGCTGATGGCGGAGTTCGACCGGCTTAGCGAGGAATATAAATTTGAGGTGATTGAAGCTTCGGCAGATGCGGAACAGGTGTTCGAGCACTTGAAGGCAGGAATATTCCGCGCTCTGGAAAGCGATTCTCGAAAGGAATACATTTCCGCACGGAGTACGAAGACGCTGTCTATTTCCGATTTGACCGCGAATGAGAGGGTCGCTCCTGCGGCACAGACTGCCAATCCAGCCAAGTTCGAATCGGTGTTGCGATCAATTATGGCGCATTCGGCGGATGGCAACGGCAGAACAGCCCAGCAGAAATAGTTCTCAGGCGGCGCACTCGGCGGGTTCTTCGCTTGGGACGCTGCGAGACATTAACAAATATTACGACTCGCGTTAGCCCTCCACAGCGCGGCTAGTACTAACAATGCTGCTTTAGAAGAAGCCGGCCTTCGTTGACTTGGCGTCTAATAAGACCTTAAGATGCGCGTAAAGTGACGGACTCCTCTTTCATCGGCCGCACAATCTCCCACTATCGCATCGTCGAGAAGCTGGGCGGCGGGGGGATGGGTGTGGTGTACAAGGCGGAGGACACGCGGCTGCATCGCGCAGTCAGTTTGAAATTCCTGCCTAGCGAGATGTCCGACGACGCGGGCGCTCTCGAACGGTTCCGGCGAGAAGCGCAGGCGGCATCGGCGCTAAATCATCCGAACATCTGCACGATTTACGACATCGGCGAACAAGACGACCAGCAATTCATCGCCATGGAGTTTCTGGAAGGCGAAACGCTGAAGCAGCGCATCTCGGGAAAGCCGCTGCCTCTGGAACAAATGGTGGAGCTGGGAATTGAAATCGCGGACGCGCTGGACGCGGCGCATGCCAAAGGGATCGTGCACCGCGACATCAAGCCTGCGAACATTTTCGTTACCGCGCGCGGGCATGCCAAGATTCTGGATTTCGGTTTAGCCAAGCAGAGTTCGGGCGGCGAAGGTCCCGGTGTTTCCGCGCTGCCGACGGCGACTGCGGAAGAATTTCTGACAAGCCCGGGCACAGCACTGGGCACAGTGGCTTATATGTCGCCGGAACAAGTGCGAGGCGAACAGCTGGATCCGCGCACGGATCTTTTCTCGTTCGGCGTGGTGTTATACGAGATGGCCACGGGCGTTTTGCCATTTCGCGGAGATACTTCCGGGGTTATTTTCGACGCAATCTTGAATCGGGAGCCGGTTACAGCGGTTCGGCTGAACCCGGATCTGCCGGCGAAGCTGGAAGAAATTATCGACCGGGCGATGGAGAAAGACCGCAATCTGCGCTACCAGCACGCGTCGGACGTGCGAGCAGAATTACAGAGGCTGAAACGCGACAGCACGTCGGGCCGCGCGCGTGTGTCATCTGCGGGAAAAGCGGAACAGGCAGAACCAGAATCGCAGGCTGGAGCCTCGGGCGCGACGCAGATTGGTGCGGGGCGAAAAGGCTACTATTATGCTGCGGCGGCGATTCTTGTACTGGCGGTAGCGGCGGGAGCGTTTTTCGTGTCTCGCTCGTTCCGGAGTAGTCCGCCGGCGAGCCAGGATTGGGAGCAGCTGACTTTCTTTACGGACTCGGCGGTGTACCCGGCGCTCTCGCCGGATGGACGGATGCTCGCGTTCATACGGGGAAGCGATTCATTTTTCGGTCCCGGACAAATTTATGTCAAGTTTCTGCCCGACGGCCAGCCCGTGGAACTCACGCATGACGCCTCGCAGAAATTAAATCCAGTCTTTTCCGCCGACAATTCTCTCATCGCCTATGGCACCGCTATACCTTTTAGCATGTGGGAAGTGCCGGTCCTCGGCGGCGAGCCGCATATTATGTTTCCCAACGCGACCTCTTTGACCTGGATCGACGATGGAAAGCGGCTGCTTTTTTCTGAGATCAAAGAAGGATTGCACATGGTGCTGGTGACCACCGACCAAGGCCGAGGGCAGCGGCGGGAAGTTTACGCACCTCCCGGCGAGCGCAGCATGATCCATCATTCTTATCTTTCCCCTGACGGGCGATGGGTGCTGGTGGTTGAGATGGGCGATCGTGGCGACTTACTCCCGTGCCGTGTGGTCCCTTTCCAAGGAACTGGCGAGGTGCGCGTCGTGGGTCCTCCCGACGGTTCCTGCAGATCGGGGGCTTGGTCGCCTGACGGCAAATGGGTGTACCTCACGGTGACGAAAGGGGACAAGTCCCACATCTGGCGACAGCGATTTCCGAGCGGAGAGCCAGAGCAGGTGACTCCCGGCCCGACGACCCAGGAGGGAATTGCAATGTCCGCGGACGGCAAATCGCTCATTACGTCGGTCGGCACGGAGGACAGCACGGTATGGCTGCACGACAAGAACGGCGACCATCAGATTTCCTCGGAAGGGAATGCGCACGGAGCGTCCTTCTCCTCTGATGGAAAAAAACTCTATTACCTGATGGCCAACGGCAAAGCCTCGGATTATGAGCTCTGGGTCAAGGACTTGAGCGATGGCAAGACGGAGAGGTTCCTGCCGGGGTATTCCATAGCAAACTACTCAGTTTCTGCTGATGGAAAAGAAGTCGCGTTCGAAATGGACGACCAGAACGGACGGTCCAGTCTATGGGTTGCTCCAACCAGTCGCCGCTCTTCCCCAGTTCGGATATCTTCCAGCGCGGTCGAAGATTCCGCCGTTTTCCTTCCCGATGGGGACCTGGTTTTTCGAGTGGTCGAAAATGGATCGAATTTTTTGTACCGCATGAAAGCTGATGGAACCGGGCGCCACAAGGTAATCCCCGGACGTATATTCGATCTTGGTGCGGGGTCGCCGGACGGTCGTTGGATCGTTGCTACTTCGCCTGGCCCGGATCAGGAGTACACGGCTCAATTTAGTGCGATTGCAACGGATGGAAGCAAGATCGTACCGCTCTGCCTGGGCTATTGCGACGCAATCTGGGATGTCACTGGAAAATTCATGTACGTTTACTTCGCTGCTTTGCGCGAAGGTACCTTCCCGCTGCCCCTGGTGCACGACTCGGGCCTTCCGATCCTGCCCCCTGGTGGAATCGCGAGAATCGAGGACTTCACCAATGCAAAAGCTGCAGCCGTGATTCCACGGGTCGTGGATTCTGCCATCAGCCCATCCGATTACGCCTACAGCGTCAAGAATACCCGCCGCAACTTGTATCGCATCCCTTTGCCGTAGGCCACGCGCTGATTGATCGGACTCGCCGTAAAAGTTTGCTCAAGATTTTTGGAACTGCGGCTACTGCGGATCGGGCTGGTCGCCGACGGAGAAGTAGGTGCAATCGGGGTGATGGAAGACGAGGGCGCTGACGCTGGCTTCGGGGTCCATCATCATGCCTTCGGTGAGATGCACGCCGATTTCTTCGGGGCGGAGAAGCATCCAGATGCCGGCTTGGTCGTCGAGATTGGGGCAGGCGGGGTAGCCGAAGCTGTAGCGTTTGCCGCGATAGCGCGAAGTGAAGCGCTCGGCCATGGTCAGCGCGGGCGGATCGGGGAAACCCCAATCTTCACGGATGCGGCGATGGAGCCATTCGGCGCAGGCTTCGGCGGTTTCGATGGCGAGAGCTTGCAGACCGTGTGAAAAAAGATAACGGCCGTCGGCTTTGGCTTCTTCGGCGCGTTCGCGGACGCCGGCTCCGGCGGTGACGACGAAGAGAGCGAGATGATCGCGGCGGACATTTTTCTTTTCCGCGCCGTTCTGACCTGCGACGGCAGGCTCAGCGGGCAGGATGTAATCGCTCAAGCAGAGATTGTCTGCGAGGCGCTGGCGCTGAAAATGGAATTTGTGAATGGGCGAAACTTTTCCCGGCTCGAACAAGGCAATGGAATTCCCTTCGCGTTCCGCTTCGAAGAATCGCCAGACGGCGGAAATCTTCATGAAACCTTCGGCTTCGCGTTTTACTTCTTCCATGCTGTGAAAAAGTTCGAGGGCGCGCGGGTCGCGTTCTTTGAGCGCTTTTTCGAAATTTCCGCGGAAACCCATGTGACGTCCGAAAATCATGTAGGGATTGATGTAGCTCCAAATTTCATTTCTGTCGGGGATGGAGCGGGCTTTGCGGTCGAGATAGGCGACGGGCGGAATGGGAATGTCGGTGCGAATGCGCGGCGAGCGGTCTTCACCGGCTGGGCCGAGGGGAGCGGGCTCGGCTTCTTCGATGGCGATGGCGCCTGCGTGCGTGTTGTCGCGCAGGACGGCTTGGCGCTGCGCGGGATCGCTCAGATGATTCATCAGGCGCAGGCCGGTCATGGCGTCTTTCGCGTAGCAGACGGCGGTGCTGTACTGCGGAGCGATTTTCAGTCGCGTGAATTTTTCCGACAGCGCGGCGCCGCCCACAAGCAAGGGCACGTCAATACCGGCTTCGCGCAGGTCGGTGGCAGTGATGACCATTTGCTGCGCGCTTTTCACGAGTAAGCCGGAGAGGCCGATCGCGTCGGGATTATGTTCGCGATGGGCGCGGATTAATTCCTCGGGGGGAACTTTGATGCCGAGGTTGATCACGTCGTAGCCGTTGTTTTTGAGGATGATCTCGACGAGATTTTTGCCGATGTCGTGGACGTCGCCTTTTACCGTCGCGAGCATGACTTTGGCGCGCTTTTCGGTGTCGGCCTTCTCCATGAACTGTTCGAGATGGCTGACGGCGGCTTTCATGGCCTCGGCGGATTGCAGGACTTCGGCGACGATCAGCTCGTTGTTGTTGAATAAACGGCCGACCTCCGCCATGCCGGTCATTAGGGGGCCGTTGATGATGTCGAGAGGCGCATTTCCTTCGGCGCGCTTGCGATTTAGATCATCGACCAGGCCGTCTTTGGAGCCTTCGAGAATGTAATTGGCGAGGCGCTGGTCGAGAGGGAGGTCCGCGGCGCGTTCTTTTTTTCGCGAGCCGGATGCGCGGAAGTGATCGGTGATGGCAGTGATGTGAAATTGGTTGATGGCGGCTTTCTGGTCGGGCGATTGTTCGCGCCAATCAGGCGGAGCGTTTCGCAAATGTTCGGCTTGCGCGTGACCTTCGGGAACCGATGAGGGCGGGGTGTTAAACAAGAGATCTTCGGCCAGCTTTCTTTCAGGCTCGGGAATGGAGCCGAAGCGCTCGATGCGCTCGGCGTTGACGATGGCGAGGTCCAGGCCAGCTTTGGTGCAGTGATAAAGGAAGACGGAATTTACTACTTCGCGTGCGCCGGGAGGCAAACCGAAGGAGACGTTGGAAATTCCGAGGACGGTGCGGACGTAGGGAATTTGTTTTTTGATCAGGCGAAGGCCTTCGATGGTTTCCAGAGCGCCGCCGATGTAATTCTTGTCGCCGGTGCCGCAGGGGAAAACCAGCGGGTCGAAGATAATGTTTTCGGCGTGAATGCCAAATCGCTCGGTAAGCAGGCTGTAGGAGCGCTCGGCGATTTCAAGTTTGCGTTCGCGGGTAAAGGCTTGGGCTTGGACCGGATCTTCGTCGATGCAACCGACGATGATGGCTGCTCCATAGGAGCGCGCGAGCGGACAAATGCGCTCAAATTTTTCTTCGCCGTCTTCGAGATTAATCGAATTGATGATGCTTTTGCCCTGGCAATAGGTGAGAGCAAGTTCGACGGCGCGCGGATCGGTGGTGTCGATCATGATGGGGACTTTAATTTTGCGAATGAGCTGGTCGTAGAACGGCGGGATGTCGGCCATTTCGTCGCGGTCGGTGCTTTGCAGGCAAACGTCCACAATGTGCGCGCCGCTTTTGACCTGGCGCCGCGCGATCTCGGTGGCTTCCTCCCACAGTTCCGCGGCCACGAGATTCTTGAACTGGCGCGAGCCGATTACGTTGGTGCGCTCGCCGACGACGAGCGGACGCGTGCTCTCTTCGGCCTCGATAATTTCGATGCCGGAATATACGGCGCGATGAGTGGAATCGGGAGGGCGCCGAGGAGATTTGTTTTCGACCATTTGCGCGATGGCGCGAATGTGTTTTTCGGTGGTGCCGCAGCAGCCTCCGACGATGTTGAGCCAGCCGCGATCGACAAAACGTTCGAGCTGTTGCGCGAGCGAAGTGGGCGTTTCCTGGTAGAGGCCTTCTTCATTGGGCAAGCCGGCGTTGGGGTAGCAAGAGACGAAGCCGCTGGTGAGCGATTGCAGGGTGCGAACATGATCGGTCATGAATTCCGGACCGGTGGCGCAATTCAAGCCGAGCGAAATCAAATCCACGTGGTCGAGCGAAGACCACAGCGCCTCGATGCCTTGACCGGCAAGCATGGTTCCCATGGCTTCGATGGTCACCGAAACCATCAGCGGGACCGGCTGGCCGAGTTCCTGACTCAATTGCTGAATGGCGAGGATGCCGGCTTTGATGTTGCGAGTGTCTTGGCAGGTTTCCAGAAGAAGGAGGTCCGCGCCGCCTTCGATGAGGCCGCGGGCCTGCTCGCGATAATTATTCTGAAGCTGTTCAAAATCGATGCCGCCGGTGACGCTGATGGCTTTTGTGGTGGGACCCATGGAACCGGCCACGAAACGCGGCTTTGCGGGCGTGGAGAATTGGTCAGCGGCTTGGCGCGCCAGTTCAGCGGCGATGCGGCTGATTTCGCGGGCGCGGGCACCGAGACCGTATTCCGCGAGAACGACCGGAGTGCTGCCGAAGGAGTTCGTCTCGATGATGTCCGAGCCGGCTTCGAGATATTTCCGGTGGATCGAGAGGACAACCTCGGGCTTGCTGATGACGAGATACTCGTTGCAACCTTCGAGCTGCGGGCCGCCGAAATCCGCTGCAGTGAGATTGGCCTGCTGCAGCATGGTGCCCATGGCGCCATCCAGAATCAGGATGCGCTCGCGCAATAATTCCCGGAGGGCCAAGCCCTGTTGAATGAAGTTCCTCATGTCCGCAAAATATTCCTAGAAGAATTCTAGCAGGGGACGCGGCGGCGGACCGGAAGGAATCGCGCTGCGGGACGAACTTACAACTTTATTGGGGCCGCGACGGGGTTTCGCTCGCAGCGCTGCTCAGAAACTCTATGGGCACGGACTTGGGAACCATGCCGGCGGCGGCACCACGCGCGAGCAGCTCGCGAACGGCGCGGCGTCCCTCTTCGCCATAATCCAGCGTCCAACGGTTCACGTACATGCCGACGAACTTGTCGGCCAAAACGGGATCCATGTCACGCGCGAATTGCAGCGCGTAATTCAGAGCGGCTTCGCGATGTTCCAGGGCGAAGGAAATGCTTTCGCGGATGACGCGGCCGATTTGGCTGCCGAGAGCGGGACCCAGTTTGCGTCGAATGGCGTTGGCGCCCAGCGGAAGGGGCAGGCCAGTGGTTTCCTGCCACCATTGGCCGAGGTCCACGACGCGATGCAGGCCGATCTGCGAGAAAAGCAACTGGCCTTCGTGAATCAAAAGGCCGGCTTCGACTTCTTTGGCTTGCACGGCGGCTAAAATTTTATCGAAGGGCATGGTCACCGTTTCGACGTTAGGCTCGAAGAGTTTCAAGGCGAGATAGGACGTTGTCAGTTCGCCGGGAATGGCGATTTTGCGGCCGGCTAATTCCGTTTTCTTGATGGGATGTCCGGCGACGACGATGGGGCCGTAGCCTTCGCCGAAGCTTGCGCCGCAATCGAGCAGGACGTATTTGTCAGCGACGAAAGGGTAGGCGTAAAAGCTGATGGCGGTGACGTCATAGACTTCTTTTCGCGCAGCCTGATTCAGCGATTCAATGTCGGAAAGGACGTGGTTGAATTTTACGCCGGGCAAGCGGACTTTGCCGGTTGCGAGGGCATAAAACATGAAGGCATCGTCGCTGTCTGGCGAATGCGCGAGATGAATCTCTGCCGTTTTTGGTAGGGCTGCCGGTGTGGACATGCTGGGTCCGTCCTGGCGCTCACGGAAACGCTTACATTCGCTTAGGGCTGAAGAGAGACCGTAGAGACTGGTGCCCGCTGCGACGAAAAGAACGAATGGTGCGGACGTTCCGGCGTGAGTGCCGAATAGTGCAGGGAAAGAATAGCACACGGTGCTGGTTTAGGTACAGGCGCGGGAGTGAGAAGTGATGGCCGGGTTGGACGCGAGCGGCAAAAGCGACGGCTCGCGGGAAATCACGCCACCGAGGGCAGGCGCCAATCGGGAGATTGGCGGTCCCGGGGGGGGGTGAGCCCTCAGGGGTTGAAACCCCTTCGGGGAGGGCGCCGGTGCGGCACGGCTAAAGCCGTGCCCTGACGAATCCGGGTCATGAGACCAAGCAGCTAAAGTCCGCTGTCCGACAGGCAGGCTCCGACCCCCTGTAGGACTACGCTATTGGACGGTGGAATGGGCGGGATTTGGAAGCGGGGAGGCGTGGTGAGCTACAAGCATCCAGCCTTCTTCCTGGAGGACGAAGATGTTGGTGGCTTGGACCATGGCATCGTCGAAGCTATCGGCGAACGCGGTGGTGACGTGCTCGGTGCAGGCCACCCATCCGACGCGGCCTTCGATGCGGATCCAGACGGAACTGAGAGCGATGCGGACGCGGCGGGCGTTGGCGAAAAGACGAACCCAGCGTTCGCGCACTTCGTCCCATCCAAGCAGAAGCTCCCAGCCGGGGTGGACGCATTGCACTTCTTCGTCGTGGGCCCAGACGGCTTCCATCTGAGCGAGGTCGAGGGATTCGAAGGCGGAATAGAAGCGGGTGTTTGCGGCGCGAAGAGCGTCTTCGGGGGTTTGCTTTTGCGGCGTTGTTTGCGTCGACATATTGGAAAGTGAAACTTGGGATGTTACATCTGCTTGCTTTTCGGAACTTGGCTAGTGATTAAATTATCTGGCGGCCATTATACCTGAGGGAGCCTGTTCGTTAGGGCGTCTTTTCGCCTTCCACGAGCGGATCATCGGAGGTTGCCACGGCTCCGTGCTTGTCAGCGGCGTGAATCTTGCCTTCGGCGTCGAGGAAGAAGGAGCGGCGGCCAGTGTTGTTGTAGGATTCGGGGGAGGCGGCGAGTTCGAAATTCGTATCGTTTCCCGAGGCGTCGGGCACGATGCGATAGCGGAAGAGGTATCCATTTTGTTTTCCGGCGGCGAGGTCAGCACCTGCGAGCGAGGCTTGCTCGGGCGAGATTTCACCTTTGGGAGCGGGACCCAACTCTGCGAGCGATTCCGGCAACTTTCCGAATGCGCGATTGTAAGTGTGAACCGCTTCCGCCAAGGTGCGCAGTGCGTCCATGGCGGCGTCTTCCCGGGCGCGCAGATCTTCCTCGACCCACTGTTTTGCGAGCTGGGGGATATCGAGAAGAACGAGGCCGAGCGAGAGAAGGCGCCATCCTCCATTTTCGCGGACGAGTCCGAATTCGGCTTGCTCGCCATCCACTACAGCGACGGGGATGAAGGCGAGGTTTTCGTGGACGCGCGCAGCGCCGAAGCGATATTGGACGGTGCCGCTCGGAGTTTGACAAAGAATTAATGAGCGATTTTGCTGGTCGGTTGAACTCAGCGGCTTGCCGGGCATATCGGAAAGCGAAAACCTTTTCAAAAACGCGGTGCGTTGTTCGACGGGCAGAGCGCGGAAGGCGGCCGCGTTGTCGGCGGTGAGATAATTTGAAAATTGGGTTTCATTGTTGCGACAGGCGGCGACGATGGCGGCAGAGAGAGCGGCTGTGGGATCCGAGGCTGCTTGAGCGTTTACGGCGGGAGCACCGGAAAGCGCCGACGAGACTATTGTGGCCGCTGCGAGTGCAGCGGAAAGAAAAAACCGTTTCGTCATTTCGACTCGGATTTCCCGCGGGCTAGGATGGTTGCCAGGTCCTTCGTGAATTTCGAACGAGGCATCACTTCGCGGCAGCCTGCGGCTTGTGCTTGCGCGGCCAGCTCGGTCTGGACGTGGGAGAGAAAACCAACGAGGGGAACATCGGGAGCTGTAGCTTGCATGCGTTCGACGGCCTGAAGCGGCTGGTTGCGCGAGTTCAAGTCCACGACTACGAGCTTGGGAGTTTCCTTCGAGATTTCGGCGAGTAACGCGTCGGGAGTGGTGCAAATTCGCAAGTCCACCGCCAGATGGCGAGCGGTCTCGACAATTTTTGCCTGGAAGAAAAGATCGTCTACCATCGCTAATACGTTCGCCAAGCTGGTTACCTCTGATTCCGGTTTATCATGCACGCCGCGACGGCACAAGTTCAGTTCTTCCACTTCGGGCGTCGCGTGGGGTATAAATGACCAGCTTGCGAATTACACGGAGGTTTTGATGGCTGCGCCGTCAAATCCGGAAGCGTTGCCGGGACTGGCGGTTCTGGAGCAGACGCCGATCATCATCGAGAAAATCGTCTGGTCGGCGAATGACGAGCAAATGCACTGGAAGCCGTCGATGGAGCGCTGGTCTATCAGCGAGGTGCTGGCACATCTCGCCGATGTGGAAGTGGTGGGCTTCCGCGAGCGCATTCAGAAGATGCTCGAAAAAAACAATCCGACGCTTGAGCCCTACGATCAAAACGCAGCCTACGCGGCGGGGAAATACTCGAGCAACAAGGCGCGCGAAAATCTGAAAACATTCTGCCACGAACGCGATCGGACGCTGTCGATGCTGCGTTACGTGCCGGCGCACGCGATCGGGCGCACGGGACAACACGGGCAAATCGGCCAGATTTCAATCGGACAACTGATGAATGAATGGGCCTTCCACGATCTGGGCCATATCCGGCAGATCGCGGAGCTTTTCCGGTCGCGAGCTTTCTTTCCGTCGATCGGGCCTTTCCAACGGTATTACACGATCAAACCGTAACCCAGACGGAGCGACCGAGCAGATGGAAACCATAATCAGCAAGAAGATTCTTTCTACGTTCGATCAACTCGAGAAAGATTCGCTGGACCTGCACACGCTGTTTGAGTTTGTCGGCGGCAATGAGCCGGCGGAACGGGAGCTGGTGCTGGATGCGGTGCAAGATCTGGTGCAGAGAGGTTTGCTGCACGAAGATGGCGCAGATTACTACAGCCGCGCAGAAAGCGGCAGGCTGATCGTTGCCGGTCCACGCGAGATTACGATGTACACCCGCGAAGGCTGCCACCTGTGCGATGAAGCGAAAACGGAGATGACGCCTTTGCTGGCTGAGTTCAACGCGAAACTGCGCGAGGTGGATATCGACGACGACCCGATTCTACTAGAACGCTACAACGACGACGTGCCGGTGATTTTCGTCGGCGCGTTGTTATTCGCACAGCACCGAATCGATCCTGCGCTGCTGCGGCACAGGCTGGAACAAGCGAAGGATTCGTAAATCCATCATGATTGGCGGGTGTGCGTAGATTGGAACTTCGACCGGAAATTCGCGGAACTTAGTGTTTCGCTTCTTCAGCTTCTACACCGACGCCCTCATCGGGCACATCGCCTTGCCGGCCTTTTACGCGGTCGTACTCACTGATTTGGCAGGTGGAGCCGATGGCTTCGTTGTAATAGGTGGGCACGCCGAGAGCGGTGCGCAGCTCTTCGTTGAATTTGCGCAATTCAACGAGCTGGTTTTTGTGAGCTGGAACTTTTTTCTTGTCATGGGTAAGCAGGAATTTCTGATAGCCGGCGTCCCACAGGGCGGTGAACTGACCTTGCAGCATAATGCAGGGAATCTCCGTCATTTGAAAACTGTTCCCGGATGTCTTGCGAAGCTCCGCGCCGCAATTGTATTTCTCGATGCGGACGACGCCGCCGGAGCTGCGGACGAGAAATCCCTTGGCGGCGAGCGATTCCACCTGGGGCTGGTCGAACAGTTTGTTGACGTACCACATGCTGAACCAGAGTATTGAGTCGGCGGGGGTTCTGTAAAGTTAAAAATTGGCGACCGCGGATTTGGCTGGAACCGTTTGCGTCAAAGCCGGCGGGCATCTGCTAGACTGTTCTAAATTTGGCTGCATACGCGGAGACCTGCTCTGCATCCAATTTGCCATTTGAGTTCACTTCGATGAGCGGAGCGACGTTGTGAAGCGGAATTAGCCGAGGCGTTCAGACAGGAATTTGGCGGACAAACGAGCGATGAGTGCGGTGAACAAACAGACGCTATCGCGAGAAGGCTCCGGCGTGGAGGCGCGCTTGGGACAGAACCTGCTGGAGCGCATTGGCAACACGCCTTTGCTGCGCGTTGGGCGCGTGGGCGGCGAGTTTCCCAATGCGGAGTTCTACGCCAAGGCTGAATGGTTTAATCCGGGCGGTTCGGTGAAGGATCGCGCGGCTTATTCGATGATCCGGGAGGGCGAAAGGACGGGAGCGTTGCGTCCGGGCAAAGTGATTCTCGATGCGACCAGCGGAAATACCGGTATCGCGTACGCGATGATTGGCGCGGCGCTGGGATACAAAGTGAAATTGTGCTTGCCGTCAAGCGCTTCGCCTGAACGCAAACAGATACTGGCGGCTTACGGCGTGGAGATCGTATTCACGCCCGGCGATGAGGGAACTGACGGAGCGATTCGGCGCGTGCGGCAAATTTACGAAGCGGAGCCCGAGAAATATTTTTATCCCGATCAATACAGCAATGCTGCAAATCCCGCGGCGCATTATTTCAGCACGGCTCCGGAAATCTGGGAGCAGACGCGCGGGCGAATTACGCATTTTGTGGCGGGCCTGGGAACAAGCGGAACTTTCGTGGGCACCACGCGCCGGCTGAAGGAACTGAATCCGGCAATTCGTTGCATCAGCATGCAACCGGATTCCGGATTTCACGGTCTTGAAGGACTGAAGCATATGGCCACGGCGATTGTGCCGAGCATCTACGACCCGAAACTTGCCGATGAGGATATGGCGGTACGCACGGAAGATGCGCATCGAATGGTGAAACGGCTGGCACGCGAAGAGGGAATCCTGGCGGGAGTCAGTTCGGGAGGCGTGTTTTGGGCGTGCCTGGAGGTAGCGCGGAAGTTGCCAAGCGGGCAACGCGCGGTGATCGTGACGGTGTTCCCGGATTCGGGCGAAAAATATCTGAGCGATCGATTCTGGAGCGAAGAGTGAGCGTCAGCACGCTGCGAATCTCGGAGGCGCTGGTTCGGCGAATTCAGGAGCACGGCGTGGAGACATTTCCGTACGAATGTTGTGGCGCAATGCTGGGAAGGGACAGCGAAACGTCTCGCGAAGTTATCGAGCTGCTACCGCTGGCGAACCGGCGGGATGATTCGCCGCGCAATCGTTTTGAGGTAACGCCGAGCGACGTTCAAATGGCGGAGAAGAAGGCGCGGGAAATGAAGGTTGACGTTATAGGCTGGTACCACTCGCATCCGAACGCTCCGGCGCGCCCCAGCGAATTCGATCGCGAACACGCCTGGCCGTGGTACAGCTACGTGATCGTTAGTGTAGAAGCGAGCGGGCCGCGCGACACAAAATCGTGGCGGTTGCGCGACGATCGTTCCGCGTACGACCCGGAAGTGATTGAATCCGTCGCACAATCTGCAAGCATCTAATTGGAATAATGGAGAAGGAGACCAGCGAATGGCAGTGAAAGTAATTATTCCCACGCCGTTGCGGCCCTACGCAGGGAAGAAGGAAAGTGTTGAGATGGAGGCGGGCAACGTGCGCGAAGCGCTTGCGGGGCTTATCACGCGATTTGGAGAGCTGAAGAAACATTTGTACTCCGACGACGGGCGGCTGCGGAGCTTCGTGAACGTTTACGTGAACGATGAAGACATTCGGTATCTGGAGAAGGAAGAAACGCGGCTTCGTGATGGAGACATCGTGAGTATCGTGCCTTCGATCGCAGGTGGCGCGAGCAAGTAAATCAGGAGAGATTCCGTGGCTTCGAAAATAAAGACTTCTAATTCGCCGGAGACGGCAAATCCGAGCGTGGCGCTTTCGAAAGAAGAAATAATGCGCTATAGCCGGCACCTGATCATGCCGGAAGTGGGCATGGAGGGGCAACTCAAGCTGAAGCAAGCGAAAGTTCTTTGTATCGGAACGGGCGGGCTGGGAGCGCCGCTGGGTTTGTATCTCGCGGCTGCGGGCGTGGGCAGAATCGGGCTGGTCGATTTCGATAAGGTGGACCTGACCAATCTTCAGCGGCAAATTCTATTCGATACGAAAGACATTGGACGTCCGAAAATCGAGGCAGCGACGAATCGGCTGAGGGATCTAAACCCAGATATTCAGATCGACACTTTCGAAACGCGCCTGACCAGCGAAAATGCACTTGGTATCCTGAAAGATTACGACATCGTGGTGGATGGCACGGACAATTTTCCCACGCGCTATCTGGTGAATGATGCGTGCGTGATTCTCGGCAAGCCCAATGTTTACGGGTCGATTTTCCGGTTCGAAGGCCAAATCACAATTTTCGCTTATCCGGGAGGGCCGTGCTACCGGTGCTTGTATCCGGAGCCGCCTCCGCCGGGGCTGGTGCCTTCGTGCGCGGAAGGTGGAGTGCTGGGCGTGCTTCCGGGAATCGTGGGGGCGATACAGGCCGCTGAAACTTTGAAGCTGATCATTGGCAAAGGCGAGTCACTGGTTGGACGCCTGCTGCTTTTTGACGCTTTGGCGATGCGTTTCCGCGAATTGAAGCTGCGGAAAAACCCGGAGTGCCCGGTTTGCGGCGAACACCCGACAATTACGAAGCTGATCGATTACGAAGAATTCTGCGGAATCCGCGGGGAAGAATCCGCTAGCCCGGCGCAGACTACAGTGCCCGAAATCTCGCCGCGCGAACTGAAAGCGCGGCTGAATCGCGGCGACGATCTTTTTATACTGGACGTTCGCGAACCGCACGAATATCAGATATGCAATCTCGGCGGACACTTGATTCCGCTGGGCGAGCTTTCGCGGCGCGTGAACGAGCTGGATAGTTCGCGCGAAATCGTGGCGCACTGCCGCAGCGGGAAGCGCTCGGCGGAAGCGGTGGAGTTTCTACGAAGCGCAGGTTTCCGCAAGGTCTTGAACCTGAAGGGTGGTATCCTTGCATGGTCGGATGAAGTGGATGCCTCTGTTCCAAAGTATTGACGGGTTCCGGAATCATCAGACCTCGCTAAGTAAACCGCGTCAAAACTTCACAAGTTTCGATCGGAGGATCGAGTGCCAGAAATCAAGGTGACTGTGGTTAATAATGGACCGCTGCTAATCGATGGTGAAGTGCAGATTGTGGATCAGGAAGGCAAGGCTTACGGCCTGGGAGGGCGAACCAAGATCGGACTTTGCCGTTGCGGCGCTTCCGAGCGCAAGCCTTTCTGCGATGGTTCGCACAAGAAATCGAACTTTCAGAGCTCGGTGCAGGCCCACGAACTCCCGCCTCCGCAGCCTAAGCCCTAGTCAGATTTGTGGGCAGATGGACGGTGGGTATGTAACATTTCTACCCGTCCCCCAAGAATTATATACGTAGTACGTCCCGCCGAGATCAGCTCTTGTGCTTCTAAGGGCATCTATTTCAGTAGTTTAAGTGGTACTAAAACTATGTTCCGGAACGGTACACCAGTTGCAAGTTTTCCTATGGGCAGAAGTATGTCTCTAGGGGGCAGTGGTGGGCCGACCGGGCAATATTTGGGGTTTTCTGCATCGGTTTCGTCTCGTCCTTGTTTGGACGATAGCCGGTGGGTCGTATCTCGCCCTTCTGTGGATTCTTCGAAATTCTTCGTACGTCGCCGATCCTCTGCTTGACACTTATTTGGAAATGGCTGGAAGCCTGATCGCTTTTACCTTTGCCGCGAACGCACTGGTGCGGTTTCGCGGAACGCACGATCGGATTTCTCTGATTCTGGCATTTGGTTTTGTGATGGCCGGATTGATCGAAGCGGGGACGAGCATGACGTTTTACCGGGGCATGCTGGTGACGGCCACTCCGGGGAATGATATTTCGCTTGGATGGCTGGCGGGGCGGACGGTGTTGGGAATTCTATTGCTGGCTGCTCTGGCGGTGGAGCGACGAATTCCTGTCTCGCGAGAACCTGGGAAAGAGATGGCCGGCTCCACTTTGCTGGTAGGGGCTGCGGCGTATTTGACCAGCGTTTTTTATTTCCTGCTGCCAAGCGCTCCCAAGATTCATCCTGGCGCGATTATTCCGCGGGCCTGGGATTTATTGCCGGCGGCAATCTATGCAGCGGCGACGGTGGGGTTCGGATGGCGGCTGCGGCGTGGGAATTCTGAATCGTCGCTGGACCGCGCATTGTTTATCGCGGCGGGGATGAATTTCATTTGCCAAATCACGATTAGCCAGTCGCAACATGTGTTCGATGCCGCTTTCACGGTCGCGCACGTGGTGATGGACCTCAGCTACGTGGTGGTTCTAGGCGGAACGCTGCTGGACAACGCGCAACTTTTTGATCAGGTCAGCCGACTGGCTGCCTCTGATTCGCTTACAGGGCTTGCGAATCATCGCCGGCTGCTCGAAGTTCTGGAAAATGAAATCCAGCGCTCTCGGCGTACGGGGCGAAGCTTTGCAGTGCTTTTGTTTGACCTCGACGAACTGAAAAAGATCAACGATAGGTTTGGGCATTTAACGGGCAGCCGCGCTATCAAGCGGCTTGGCGCGGCGTTGCGCAAGGATTGCCGGAGCATTGACACGCCGGCGCGGTACGGCGGTGATGAATTCGTGCTGATTCTTCCGGAATCGGGAGAAGAGGAAGCCGGCAAGGCCGCTCTGCGAATCTGCGAGAGGCTGGCGGGCGACGGCCAGGAACCGCCGGTGACGGTCAGCGCGGGCGTGGCTGTCTATCCCAACGACGGGACCACGATTGAAAAGCTGCTGGGCGCAGCGGATCGCGCGCTCTACGGGATGAAGGGCCGCGGTGAAAAGAAATTCCGCCTGAGGCATGTAGCGGCCTGTCTGTAAGAAAGGAGGTGACGCGATGCGATTTGGGATGGGGGTCCCAAAGACGCCAGGGGGGCGACGCGAGTCGCGTACTCCGATGGAAGTTAGAGTTCAGATTACCGGGCATCTGGCGATGCCGGGAACCGAAACGACCTTCACAGAAAACGTAAGCGCAGGGGGAGCGCGCGTCTGGAGCACTCGCCGGTGGAAACCGGGCGACCGCCTCACGATTGCGACGTTGACCGGGTCGTTCAAGTCGATTGCGCGCGTGGCGTATTGCCAGCTAGTCCCGGAAGCAGGCTTTGCGGTTGGGATCGAATTTCTGGAGTCGAGGGACGGTTGGGTTATAGGCAGCGCGTCGGCCGTCTGATTACTGCACGAGTTATTGCACGAACTACTGCACGAACCCGACGTTGGGTTCTGGACCCGGCCCGGGGCCTTCCGGAAGTGTTCCAAACTGCTCTTCAAAGCGAGAGACATTTTCCTGCAGAGCTTTTGCCAGGCGCTTCGCGTGCGCGGGACTCAAGATCAGGCTACCGACTAGCTTTCCGTGAGGAACACTGGGAAAAAGATAAATGAAATTTAGGGTGAATTCTTCCGCGTTATGATGAACGACAACTAGATTGGCGTATTGTCCGAGCAATTCCTTCTCGTCGGCCTTGATCTGGACTTGCTGCTGCTGGGGTTTCGGCGTTTCAGCCATCACTACCCTCCTGGGAACACTTTAACTATAGCAGAGGCGGGAATGCGCTTCCCGGAGATTTTTGGAACGAATGCGGGCGGAACAGTTGACCTGAAAAGTAGTTAAGCGTAGTTTATATGGGGAGTTTAGCTAGGTTAACCCATGGATGGTTCGAAAAACGATCCCAACGCTGCTCCCTATGTCCACGCGCATCCGACTACAGAATCTGCCGCGGCCTCCGCTGCGGCGCCCGAGCTCGCCACACTTTTAACTCACGAGGATGTAGATCGCGCCCGCGATCGTTGGCAAGTGGCACGAGCGCGGCGAACGGGCCGTGGCGCGCAAAAATTCCGCGGTGTGCGCTTGCTGTGGCTTTTGATCGGGCCCGGAGTGCTGGTATTTCTCGGCGAGAATGACGCTCCGAGCATGCTTTCGTATTCGGCAGATGGCGCTCGTTATGGAATCGGATTTTTCTTACCATTTGTGGTTTTGACGTTCTTGATGGGATATGTCGTGCAGGAAATGACGGTGCGCTTGGGAGCGGTCACGCACCGAGGTCATGCTGAGTTGATTTTTGATCGTTTCGGAAAGTTCTGGGGGTTTTTCGCCATGGGCGATTTAATCCTCGGCAACTTTTTGACGCTGGTAACAGAGTTCATCGGCGTGCGAGCAGGTTTGGGATTTTTTGGCATTCGGCCGACGATCGCGATTGGCGGGGCGCTTGTTATTGTGGCAGGTGCGATTACGACCGGGCGTTATTGGACCTGGGAACGAATCACGATGGGCCTCGCGATCTTCAATTGCCTTTTTATTCCAGCGGCAATTCTGGCTCGACCGAATTGGCATTCCGTGGGCCACGCATTGGTTACATGGATGCCGCTGCCGAATGGAAATCGCTACGAAATACTCGTGCTGATTTTGGCGACGATCGGCGCGACGGTGACGCCGTGGATGCTTTTCTTTCAGCAGAGCGCTGTGGTGGATAAAGGTATGCAGCCGCGCGACATCAACGCGGGCCGCTTGGATACTATGCTCGGCGTTTTGCTCGCGTCTGTATTCGCCATTGCGGCGATATTAGCAACTGCGCCGTTGTTTCATCACGGTATCAATGCCGCGGATTTTCAAGCCGCGGAGTTTGCGGAAGCGCTTCAGCCGTTAATCGGACACACTGGCGCGGCGCTTTTCGCGTTAGGAATTTTCGAAGCCGGTATTGTGGCGGCGATCGCGATTTCGACCTCTTCGGCTTATGCGTTCGGCGAAGTTCTGCAAACGGGGCACAGCCTGAATCGTCCGCTGCGCGACGCGTGGCCGTTTTATTTGGTTTTGTTGGGTTCCGCGTGCGCTGCAGCGGGGCTCGTGTTGATTCCCCGGTTTCCGCTCGAATTCGTTGTGCTTACGGTGAACGTTATCGCGGTTCTCGCCATGCCTCCGGCGCTGGCATTTCTGCTGCTGCTGGTGAACGATCGAGAGGTTATGGGAGAGTACGTGAATGGGACTTGGGCAAACGTCGCTGGTATAGGCGTGACACTGCTCTTGATCTGCGCCGGAGTCGGTTTTGGCCTTGCGACCGTGTTTCCAAAATGGCTGGGAGGATAAGTTTTGTACGAAGTGACGAATAAGAACGGTGTTGAGCCCGTCGCGGTAGATGATGGGCAGCCGCGCCTCGAAGATCCTGGTGTAGTCCTGTCGCTTCTGGAAGCGGACCAGGTTGTTGCGGCAAAAGAGCTCATGCGTTTCGGGCCGCAAAAGCTTTCGCGAGGAACGCGGGCGATGTTCTGGTGCTTGCGCGTTTACGTGGTGGTGATGATGATAATTGTCCTGGTATCGGTGCTTCAAGCGTTTCGGGCGGCGCATTGATCGCGGATTGCGTGTGGGCACTTGGACAACGCTTGAACATCCTTTATGAACTCCGATAGGAAGACACAACCTCCCAAGCGGAACTTGTTGCTGGGTGTTTCCGTTGCGTTCGTGATCGTAGCTGCGGCGGGTTCTATAGTCCTGTACGCGACGCGAGATTGGAACGCTCCCGCAGCGGCGAGAAATATGCAGAATCCGGTGCCGGCCACCGATGATTCCATCACGGCGGGAATGATGAGCTATTCGACTCACTGCGAGAATTGCCACGGGGAGAGAGGCGATGGCAAAGGTCCACGCGCGGAGAAACTTTCCATCGCGCCTTCGGACTTCACGGATGCGCACGCGATGGGGCAGATGACGGACGGCGAACTTTTCTGGAAAATCTCGCACGGGCGGCGTCCGATGCCGGCCTTTCGGGAGAAGCTCACCGAGCAGGAACGGTGGGAATTGGTGGATTACATTCGCACGCTAGCTCGAAAACCTGCCGGGGGCGCGGCGCCTGCTACAAATTCTGGTCCACCATAAACAGGCGCTGCGCCGAACGAGCAAAAGCGCGCGAAATCCGCGGGGGCCGCGGAGGGACTTACTTTTTCAGCTTTGAAATGGCTTCGGAAACTTCTTTGATGTCCGGCAAGGTCGGGATGTCGTAGTTCTTGAACCAGGCAATTTTTCCCGCGCGGTCCACGATGGCGATAGCGCGTCCAGTGATTCCTTTGTCGGCGAGATACACGCCGTATTTTTCGCCCACAGCGCCACGGGGCTGGAAATCCGCGAGGAGCGGATATTTGATCCCCATTTTTTCGGCGAAGGCTTTGTGCGACCAGGCGCTGTCGACGCTCACGCCAAGAACCTGCGCATCGAGTTCCTCGAAACGCTTCATGTCGTTCACCAGGCACATGTGCTCATTCGTGCAGGTGGGGCTCCAGTCGAGCGGGTAAAACACGATGACCACATTTTTCTTGCCTTGAAATTCCGAGAGCTTCACTTCTTTCTGGGTCTGATCCTTCAAGGTGAAATCCGGAGCCGGTGAACCTACTGTGATTGCCATGCAAAATCCTCCTGTTCGCTCGCGCGAATCATGCAAGAAATGTTTTTATTGCAGTGGTCAATGATAGCCGAAGCCGCCGGAGCAAACAAATGTTCGCGAATCAGGGCGCGCGCCAATCCCTCAGCGATCTGCTAGGATACGATTTTGCGGTGGGGAGACTGTTCAGGAAATTGGCCAGCATTTCATATCGCGAGGCGTATCCCGGGCTTCAGATCCTGCCGCGCAGCCGGAACTGGTGGGCGCGGCTGAAGGGAACTGCTCCGGAATGCGTTCATTTGGGGGAAAACATCAGTTGGATCGCGGCGGTTTTGCCGGACACGTTGTACTTACGCGGGAAACGAGCGAATCGAAGAGAGCCGGCGCGGCCGGAAGTCTCGGTTTGCTTTGAATGTTTAAGCGAGACTTTCGCGGCGGAGCTCGAAGCGTTCGCGGGACGCGTGGTAGCGTTCGAGCCTGATCCGGCAGTCTTCACACAGTACTTTTATGTGGCGGCGACGGACTTCGAAGCGGCGGGGCTGGCGCCGGAAACATCGGCAGCGATTAACGCGCGGCTGGAAAAAGGCGGCGAGACGTGCCGCGAATGTTCCCGAGGGGCAACGTGGTTGTGGTTCTCGCAGGAGCAGATTCGAAGTCTGGATGAAGTTGAACTGATCGCGAGCGCGGCGGGAGAAGTTTTTTGCGGAAAACACGGAGCACAAAAGCTATTATCAGCGTTCGAGAAATTTGCCGAGGCTAACATTTTTTACATGAACCTTCCCTATGGGGAGGCGGGCGCGTACGTCTGGATTTAACGATGAGTCTAAAAGAGTTGGTGGAAAAATATCTGGCAGCGGCGGGCGGCAGTTTCGGTAAGGCGGTTCCGATAGCGGCGCTAGGCCTCTCGCGAGAAGAAACGGAGCGGGTTTTCGATTTTCTGGACGAGGACTATCACATCAGCCGGTTCTTTCATTTTCAGAATGCTGCCAGCGCCGGATCGGGCGCGAGCTATCGGATAAACGGGTTCCCGCAAACTCACATTTCGATCGACGCCGAAATCCGCGACATTCTTTAGCGCCGCAAGAATTCCTCGCTCGAAAACTTACCAGACGTGGCAGACCTTCTCCGGAGGTTTGATCATCGGCTGGCCCGCTTTGCAGGAGAAGGCGGCGCCGAACTCGGGCATGTTCACGACCACGCCGTTGATGCGATATTTTCCCGGGGAGTGTGGATCGGTTATGGCGTTTACCCGTTCGTTCTCCGGGCGATTATTCTCGCAGGCCCATTGCGCCAGGCCGACGAAGAAACGCTGGTCGGGCGTGAGGCCGTCGCGGTCTTTCAGCGTCATGTCCTTGGTGGCGTCCTTCCAGGCGATGTAGGCCAGAATCGTTCCGCCGAGATCGGCGACATCCTCGCCTTCGGTGAGCTTGGAGTTGATGTGAATGTCGTCCACGACGATGTATTGCGCATACTGGTCGACGACGCAGTCGGCGTGCTTCACGAATTGATCGGCATCCTCCTTGGTCCACCAATCTTTCAAATTGCCTTTGGCATCGAACTGGCGGCCTTCGTCGTCGAAGCCGTGAGTCAACTCGTGGCCGATGGTAGAGCCGGTGTTGCCGTAGTTGGGGGCATCGTCCATTTTGGCGTCGTAGAGCGGAGGCTGCAAAACGCCGGCGGGGAAATTGATGTCGTTCATCTGCGGATTGAAATAGGCGTTGACGGTGGGAGGCGTCATTCCCCATTCACCGCGATCAACCGGCTTTCCAACTTTGTTCAGCTCGCGATGAACTTCGAACTCGACGGCGCGCAGGTTGTTACCATAATAATCGTCGGGCACAATTTTCACCGAGCTGTAATCGCGCCAAACGTCCGGGTAGCCGATCTTATTTCGAATGGCGTGCAGCTTGATCAACGCTTGCTGCTTGGTTTCGGGACTCATCCAATCGAGCTGCTGAATGCGGAGGGCCATGGCGTCTTCGATGCGCCGGGTCATGTCAACGGTGGCGGCTTTCAGCTCGGGCGAGAACGTTTTGCGAACGTAGGCCTGTCCCAAAGCTTCTCCCAGATTGCGGTCAACATCCCGCACGCAGCGTTTCCAGCGAGGTTGAAGTTCTTTGGCCCCGCGCAGATATTTGCGGTAGAAATCGAAATCCTCGTTTACAAAAGCGGAGGACAAATATGGCGCGCGGGAATTGGCGACGTGGAAACGAAGATAGGTCTTCCACTCCTGGAGCGACGCTGCTTCCAGTTGGGCATTCACGTCCTTGAAGAAGTCCGGCCAGCCGACATTCAGGATTTGGAATTTGGGGACGTTGCCGGTGGCGAAGTACGCGTTCCAATCGAAGTCCGGGGCGATCTTGTAAAGATCCGGGACGCTCATTTTGTGCTTCTCTTTGTAAGGGTCGCGACGTTCGACGCGCGTGAGCGAGGCTTTTGCCAGGCTGGTTTCCATGCGCATCACGACGGCCGCGTTGTTCTTGGCGGCGTCCGGGGCATCACCCATCAGTTCAAAGAGCATTTGAATGTGCAGCAAATAACGCTGGCGGGTTTCTTTCGACTTGTCGTCGTCCTTTGTGTAGTAATCGCGATCGGGAAGTCCGAGGCCGCCCTGCGAAACATTGATGATGACTTCATCAGAGTTATCAGGGTCCTGCGTGGGGCCGGTGCGGAAGAGAACGGAATCGCCTTTAAGCTGGAGAGTTGCGATTAAGACGGCGAGGTCTTTCGTGCTCTTGAGGTCTTGAATGGCGGATAGGTCCGGCTGCATGGGTTTAGCACGCAGCTTTTCTATCGCAGCTTCGTCCACGCAGGAGGCGTAATAGTCGCCAATCTTCTGGGTCACGGCGTCGCGGTTCTTGGCGACGGCGGCTTCTTCGAGAATGCCGCGAAGGTAATTCAAATTATCTTCGTAAAGTTTGCCGTAAACGCTCCAGGAAGTTTGGTCGGAGGGAATCGGATTCAACTTTCGCCAACCGCCGCAGGAATATTCGTAGAAGTCCACGCAAGGATCAGCGGTGCGGTTCATGGCCGCGGGATCGAGACTGGGCGTGTACGGAAGGACTGGCTCCACGTGCTGCTGTGCGGTTGCGGCGGGAGTGCCCGGGGCGGGAGTTGCGGGTTTTGTCTGCTGGGCGCAGGTTGAGATGGCGAAGAAGGCGGCGAGGCACAAAGCTTTTTTTAATGCCAAGGGATTCCTCCGAAAGACGGATGAGCATAACAGCAGCAGGGCTTGCGCGCTAGTTTGGATGGAGACTTCGAACAGCGAGCCGATGGGCAATCTTGCGAAGGGAAGACACAGTGCTGACGGAGTTCTACTTAATTGGAACGCTGGAGCCATGGAGGCGGCCAGCCAGGTATTTCTGCTCGGTGCGGATTTCGTCCGGGAGGCGGTTGCCAAATTTCTCAAAGAACTTTGCGGTAGCGGTTACTTCATCGGCCCAAACGCCCGGATCCACGCGCAGCAATTCATCAATGCTCTCGCGAGATATGGAAAGGCCGTCGAGGTCGAGCGAGCCAGGGGCCGGGACATCGCCGATGGGAGTCTCCGTGGCGTCCGCGCGGCCTTCGATGCGGTCAAGCATCCATTTCAGGACGCGGACGTTTTCGCCGTAGCCGGGCCAGAGAAATTTTCCGTTGCGATCCTTGCGGAACCAATTCACGTGGAAAATCTTGGGAGCGTTTTCGAGCTTGGAACCCATCTCCAGCCAGTGCCGGAAATAATCGCCCATGTTGTAGCCGCAGAAGGGAATCATGGCCATGGGATCGCGGCGAGTGACGCCTACCGCGCCAGTAGTCGCAGCAGTGGTTTCGGAAGCCATGGTGGCGCCGACGAAGACACCGTGTTGCCAGTCACGAGATTGATACACAAGCGGAGCGACGTGGGCGCGGCGGCCGCCGAATATGATCGCGGAGATGGGGATGCCTTCGGGGTCTTCCCAATGCGAGGAAATCGAAGGCGATTGTTTTGCCGAAACCGTATATCGTGAATTGGCTTGCGCAGCCGGACCCATGCTCGGCTTCCAAGTTTCGCCTTTCCAGTTGATGAGTTCTTCCTGCGGCACGCCGTTGATGCCTTCCCACCAAGGTTCGCGCGATGCGGCGGTCATGGCGACATTGGTGAAGATGGCATCGTGCTGCAAGGCAGTTCTGACATTGGGATTCGTTTTTGCGTTGGTTCCGGGTGCGACACCGAAGAAGCCCGCTTCCGGATTAATGGCGCGCAACGAGCCGTCGGACGCTATGTGCATCCAGGCGATATCGTCGCCAACAGTCCACACGCGATATCCCTGGTTTTCCAGGGCCGAAACCATCATGGCCAAATTTGTTTTTCCGCAGGCACTGGGGAACGCAGCGGCCATGTAGGTTACCTTGCCGGATGGATCTTCGAGGCCCAGGAGGAGCATGTGTTCGGCCATCCAGCCTTGCTCGCGCGCCATATAACTGGCGATGCGGAGTGCGAAACACTTTTTGCCCAGGAGGGCGTTGCCGCCGTAGCCGGAGCCGACGCTCCAGATCAGTTTCTCTTCAGGAAAATGGAGAACGAAGCGGCGATCGGGATTCAAATCGCCGAGCGAATGCAAGCCTGGAACAAAATCGTCGGAGCTGCCGAGGCGGTCGAGCGCGGCTTGTCCCATGCGGGACATTATGCGCATGCTGGCGACGACGTACGGGGAATCGGTGATCTCGACGCCCACTTTGCTGTAGGGAGAGTTCACCGGGCCAAGGATGTAAGGCACGACGTACATGGTGCGGCCCTTCATGGCGCCTTCAAACAGCGGGCGGACTTTTTCCTTGGCTTCCACGGGGGACATCCAGTTATTGGTGGGGCCTGCGTCGTCTTTCTGGCGGGTGCAGATAAAGGTGATGGACTCGGTGCGCGCGACGTCGTTGGGATTGCTGCGGTGCAGGTAACAGCCGGGCCGGGTTTTCTGGTTCAGCTCGATGTAGGTGCCGTCGCGCAGCATTCCGTCGATCAGACGATCGTTTTCGGCCTGCGAACCGTCGCACCAGACAATCTTTGAGGGTTTCGTGAGGCGAGCGGATTCATCAACCCATCTTTCCAGCGGTGTAGACACCAAACCTCCGAGGATTTCGAGCGCGAGAACGCAAGGCTCGCATGAGCCGCAGGTCGCGTTACTTTGCTTTTGAGTACTTAAAAATTCTAGGTCACAGAGCGGGGAAAAGCAAGGCGGCCGGGTCGCACAGACGGGGCTAGAGTGCCCGATGCTATACTTCCCCTGGAATGTTCGCGCAAAAACTTACGGGCTCGGCGGAGTTTGATGACACGCTACCGACGGGCGAGGGGAAGCTGGAAGCGGGGTTAAACGTAGAGCCCGGACGGCTGGCGGCAGCGATGGGCGAATGGCTGACAAAACGGGGAAAAGGGAACGGCAAACCGGTGGCGGTGGAGATCACGAAGGCGGGTTAACTTGGCGAGGGTCGGCGAGCAGTCTTCTAAAGAGTGGCGGACCTTCTGAAATTCGGATGGACGCTATATGAAATGCAGAATATTTCTAGAAGAAGAGCCGAACCTTTCCTACAAATGATTGGGGCGTTGCAGCGGTCATCGCAAGAGAAGTTCGGCTCCTCCTAAGTCAATTCGACGTGAGATCGCAAGGATGGTTAGCAGGGCGCGACCGACCGGAAGCGGCGCTGCAGCGGGGCAGAGCTGAGGATTCAAGATGCATTCGTCGCGGCGAGTCGAACGGGGATTAAATTTCTTCGGATGCTCTGGAAGCTTGGCGTGCTTCTTCGATCTGTCGGGGATCGCGTTCAAAGACCGCTTTGATTTGGGGCATAGCGGCATGCGTTGCGTCTTCTCCGGCTGTAATGAGCTGGGGAGTCTTCACGAATTCATCCCAGAGCACGTGGTGCACGCCCGGTTCGATGAGCACGTCGGTCTCGCCACGCCACGGTTGATTCGCGACAGTTTGAATAATTGAGAAAGCGCGGCTTATGACTTCGATGGTATTGCGCGGCCTTGAATCCAGAATTCCCGGCTCCAAGTGAACCGAAATAATCACTTCGGCGCCCATTTCGCGAAGGGCGGGAGCGGGTACTTGTTCGGTGAGAAATCCGTCCACAAGGAAATGGCCGTCGTGTTCAACGGGCAGGAAAAGGCCAGGGTAGGCGCAAGAGGCGCGCAGAGCCGGGCTGATTTCTCCCTTGGTGAAATGCACGGACTCACCTGAAAGCAGGTCGGTGGCAACGATGGCCAAAGGAATTTTCATCTGGCTGAAATATTTCGCGGTGGTGAAACGGTGGAGGAAATCATCCAGGCGCTCGTTGGAGGCCATGCCCATGCGCGAGAGCGTCCAGCGGCCGAAATCACGAAAGCGCGTAAGGCTGCCCTGGTGCGCCATTTCGTCAAGAGACGTTCCGCTGGCATAGGCAGCGGCGATCAGAGCGCCCACGCTGGTGCCGGCGATGAAATCAACGGGAATTTCGTATTGTTCGAGGACGCGAAGGACGCCAATGTGGGCGATGCCGCGCGCGAATCCGCCGCCCAGCGCGACGCCGACTTTCGGCGGTGGGGCGCCGGAGTTGTAAGCGAACGAACGCAGACCTCGAAGGGCCTTCCCAAGCCAATTGGAAGTAGTTCCCATTTGTAGAGCCTCTGAATCTATAGGACACTGTAGCGCACTTTGGCGGACGCACGGGCTTTCGGTTGACCGCGGGTTTCCGCTTCTGTAACCTCGACACTCACACCAAAATATTTGCGAGGCACTGGATGAAGCACCGTATCGAAAAAGCGGCTGTGCTAGGAGCTGGAACGATGGGCGCGCGGATTGCGGCGCATCTCGCCAACGCCGGAATTCCGTGCTATTTGCTGGATATCGTTCCCAAAGAATTGAATGCCGAGGAGAAACGCAAAGGCATGACTTTGGAAACTCCCGCGGTGCGAAACCGGATCGTGCTGGCGGGGCTGGAAGGCGCCAAGAAAGCGCGTCCCGCGGCATTTTTCACGCCGGAGACGGCGCGACTCGTGACACCGGGAAACTTTGAAGACAACCTGGCGTGGTGCGGGGAAGCGGATTGGATTATTGAGGCTGTGGCGGAAAATCTGGAGATCAAGCGGAACCTATTTTCGCGCATTGATGCGATTCGTAAGCCGGGAAGCATCGTCACGTCGAATACTTCAGGGTTGCCGATCAAACTGATCGCCGAAGGGCGCTCGGAAGATTTTCAACAGCATTGGGCGGGGACGCATTTTTTTAACCCGCCGCGCTACATGAAACTTGTGGAGCTGATTGCCGGACCGAAGACAAAGCCCGAGGTGCTGGAATCGCTGGAGGAAATTTGCGATTTGAGGTTGGGCAAGGGTGTGGTGCCGGCGAAAGACACGCCGAATTTCATCGCCAACCGGATTGGCACATTCTCAATGCTCAATGCGCTGCGTCAAATGCAAGCGATGGACATGACCATCGAGGAAGTGGACGCGTGCACGGGGCAAGCGGTGGGCTGGCCGAAGTCCGCGACATTTCGCACGGCGGATTTGGTCGGCTTGGACGTGCTGGTCAACGTGATACGCAATATTTATGAAAATGCGCCGGGCGACGAATCGAGAGAAATGTACCGGGTGCCCAAATTCGTAGAAGACATGGTCGCGCGCGGCTGCCTTGGCGATAAAACGGGCGGCGGTTTTTACAAACGCGTGAAAAAGGGAGCGGAATCGGAAATCCTGACGCTGGATTGGAAGAAGATGGAATACCGTCCGCGGCAGAAGGCGAAGTTCGGTTCGATAGAAGCGGGCAAGCTAATTGAAGACACGCGCGAGCGATTGCGCGCGCTGGCGGGGCCGGGACTGGCGGGCAAAGGCGGCGACAAAGCAAATCAGTTCATGTGGGGCGGTATCACCGAGATGTGCCTTTACGCCGCGAGGCGCGTTCCGGAAATTGCAAATAGCATATTGGATGTGGACCGCGCGATCCGTTGGGGATTTGCGTGGGAGCTGGGCCCGTTCGAAATGTGGAACGCGATTGGCGTGGAGCGGATGGCCCAAGCTCTTGAACGCGACGGGAAAGAGATGCCGCCGTTAGCGAAGAAAGTGCTCGCCACGCCGAAGAAGGTTTTTTACGAAACGGAAAAAGGCAGCGCGAAGTATTTTGATGTGGCGACAGGCAGCCTGAAACCGGTGGAGGAGCCGGCGGGAATCATTATTTTGAAGTCGCTGAAGGATCGTACGCCGGTGGTGCAGAGCAATGCAGGGGCGAGTCTGATCGATCTCGGCGATGGAGTGGTTTGTTGCGAATTCCACTCGAAGATGAATTCGATCGGCGGGGATATTGTGGCGATGATCCACGCGGGGATCGGGCGGCTGAACTCGGAATTTGACGCCATGGTGATCGCGAACCAGGCGCCGAATTTTTCAGTGGGCGCAAATTTGATGCTTCTGCTGATCGGCGCGCAAGAAGGGGAGTGGGACGACATCCACATGGCCGTTCGGCAATTCCAGCGCGTGAATATGGCGATCAAGTACGCGCCGGCTCCCATAGTCGCGGCACCGCAAGGAATGGCGCTAGGAGGCGGTTGCGAGATCAGCATGCACTCCGCGCGGATTCAGGCGGCTGGAGAGTCTTACATCGGACTGGTTGAGACGGGAGTTGGTTTGGTTCCCGGCGGAGGCGGAACGAAGGAAATGCTGATCCGCGCGAACGAGCACTCGGCGGGGGGTGAAAGCCTGGATTTATTTCACGCGCTCAAGCCTGTGTTTGAGACGATTGCGATGGCGAAAGTATCCACCAGCGGAGAAGAGGCGCGCTCGCTGGGATTCTTGCGGCCTTCGGACCAGATCTCCATGAATCGCGACCGGCAAGTGGCGGATGCAAAGCAGACTGCGCTGGCGATGGTTCGCGCCGGATATCATGCACCGGCACCGACCGAAATCCGCGTGCTTGGAAATGAGTTTCTTGCAGCGGCTAAACTCGCGATTCATATGCTTGTGCGAGGCGAGTTCGCCACTGAATATGACGGCGTGGTTTCGCGCAAACTTGCGAACATACTAGCCGGCGGGGCCCTTAGCGCGCCCCAGATCGTGTCAGAGCAATATATACTGGATCTGGAGCGCGAAGCTTTTGTGAGCCTTTGCGGCGAACGCAAGACGCAGGAGCGCGTGGCGCACACTTTGAAAACGGGCAAACCGTTGCGGAATTGAGTTTGCTGGAAAAATCAAATCACATCACATCTGAGAAGAATTACGGGGCTTCGCGCTCGATCCGAGTTTGCGGCAATGGCGGGAAACCCGTGCGTCGTGGAATGTATCTAAGCCTTCGGAGTACACTTAGACTCCGCAATAGTGGAATTTAGCGCTTACCCGGAACCTTCCGCGGAAGAAAGAAATAGCCATATTAGGTTTGAGGAGAAACGATGATTCGGTTTCGATTGTTCGAAGTGATTTTCCTGGCTGCGTTGGCAGCGGGATTTGTTTTCGTTCCGCTCGCGGGCGCGCAGAGCGCTGCCCCGGAGACCGTTAACGGGGTTAGCCGGCCGGTGCCCCAGCGGACTTACAGCGTCGCGAGGGAGATCAAGATTCAGGGTACGATCGAAAGTATTGAAGTTAGCGACGGCGGAGCGCTGAGAGGCATGCACGCCCAGATCGCAACGGCGCAGGGAAGAGTGGATGCACATTTGGGAGTCAACCCGACGGTGAATGCCAAAACTCTGGACCTTGCAACCGGCGAAGCTGTGGAGATCACAGGAATGATGGCGAAGGAAAGCGGTGAGAGCGTGTTGCTGGCGCGAATACTGACAACCCCGGACCGCATATTCATATTACGGAGTGAACGAGGAGTCCCAATTCGCGGGATGATTTCGCGCGGGAACCTCATCCCCACGCAGGCGACGATGAAGGGAGGCTTTTAGTGCTTGGGAGATTTGGACGCTTTTCGATTACAAGCGTCGCAGTCGCGGGCGCTCTGTTTCTCTCAGCTTGCGGTTCGAATAGCGGTAGCGGAGGCGGCAAACCGATAGTCGGAGGCCTGGTGGTTTATCCGGGGTCGGCGACCATTGCTGTGTCGGCGAACGGCGGGCAACCCTCGATCGCGCAATTTACGGCTTACTCCGGGTCAGCGGTCGCTTCCCCAACATGGTCTGTGCTGAGCGGGACCGGCAAGATTACGAATAGCGGCGTGTTCACGGCCCCCAGTACCGCAGAGACCGATACGATTCAGGCGGTGTCGGGATCGATAGCGAGCGTCCCGGTGACGATAAATGTGGTGGCGTCGTCGCGGACGGTAGTTGTGAGTCCTGCGGCGGCCGCGGTTCCAGCGGGAGCAGCGCTGCAATTCACCACTGCTGCAGGATGTGCGGAGACCGTCTGGCAAGTAAATCTAAATGGCAATTCGGGAAATCCCGGATCGATTACGAATGGAGCGACCTGCGGATTGTACACAGCTCCGCTTTCGCCTCCGGCGAGCGGGACGGTGACAATCAGCGCTTTTTCGGGTGGAAGTTCGGGTACGTCCACGGTGACAATTTTATTTTCGAACGCGTCCTTGAATTCACTCGAAAACCAGGCCAATCCGCGGCCGTACGCGTTCTCTTATTTAGGAGACAATGCATCGGGTTTCTTGACCGTGGCTGGGACTTTTGCGGCGGACGGGAACGGAAATATTACTGGGGGAGCGGAGGACGTAAACAGCGGCTTTGCCGCGCCGGTCATGTCGACAATTGCAGCAGGGACTTACACGGTGGGGCCGGATGGGCGAACGACTGCAAATTTGAATGTGGGCGGTGGCACTGACGTTTTGCAATTTGCGCTTATTTCGAATCAGCACGCGTTAATGATTCGTTTCGACGCGGCTGCGACGGGAAGCGGCACAATTGATATGCAGGATCCCACGCAATTCGGTGCGCCATTTGCATTGGGGGCTTACGCCTTTGGGCTTTCCGGACTCGAGCAGAATGGGAAGCACTTGGGCATGGTGGGCAGAGTCGTCGCGAACAATGAAAATACCTTCCCACTGAACAATGGGATTGTGGATGTAAACGACGGCGGAACTACGCTGACGGATATGTTGCTACAGGGGGGCTTCAGCGTTGCGGATCCCGCGACTGGCCGCGGAACACTGGCCTTGAATTGCCCGACATTCGACACGGACTTCGAAAATAACGGCGGCGGCACGGCCGGCACTCTTAATTTTGTGTATTACATTGTGGACTCGACGCACGTGAAAGTGCTGGAAGGCGATTCGAACACACTTCTTGCCGGCGATTTCTACGGCGCGCCCGCTGCAACGTCGGCCATGACCGGCTCGCAAGTTTTTGTCGCGAGTGGCAGGGACAGCAACGGTGGTCCATATGGAATTGGGGCCGCTTTCCAGACGGGCGGTGGCGGTGTGCTCGATATCAACGACGATGGCCAACTGACGAGTCCCACGACCAATTCTAACGTCACAACGCCAAACATCACATCGGCAACTGCGTCATTGCCTGACACCAACACTGGGCGAATCACATTAGCTATTGCACTGGGTGCCGGCAAGACTTTCAATTTCACCGCCTACTTGTTCAACTACATCGCAGCAGAGGGTTCGCCATCCACCGGGGCCGTGCTGCTGGAGACAGATATGAACGTCGAAGTGGGGACTGGAGTGGCTTACACGCAAACAGGTGCGACTACGCCGCAGGGAAGTTTCGCCTTGAACTTAACAGGATTAGGGCTGAACGCCGCAGGCGAGCAGGATATTGAAGGGCAAATAAGCGCGGGAAACCTTGGGGCGGTGACTGGGACGCTGGACATCAATAACGTAGCGAGCAGCGGAAAAGTGTTTTCCGGCGAACCGCTCACGAGCGCCAGCACGATCGCCACTTCGGGGTTAAACGGACGCGGGAATCCTTTTATACTCGCTGAAGGGCTTCAGACCGATACGCTTTCTTACTACGTCATTGACGACAGTACAGCATTGGTGCTGGAAATGGATGGGTCTCGCGTGTTGACGGGTATGATCGCTCGTCAGTTTTAAGCTTTCTCACTGGGTACTTTCGGCTTTTCAGTTCGGCAATCCGGCCGCGGTGAGTTTCCTCGTATTAGCTAACTCGATTGCAGTCGCTTCAAAATAGTCTAGCGCTCTACTTATCGGATTCCCTACGACTTCGGCAGCTTTCCACGGCGCGAGATTCCTTGATTTTGCGTGAACCGACGGCTAGTATCAGTCGCTTTCGCAGGTGCCGACAGCGCGAAGCTGTGCGGTTTTGGGGTCCGGGAGGGCAAAGTGAAAAATCGAATCAAGTTTCGACACGCGCTTTTGTTCTTTGTGGTGGCGTGCATTGCGAGCTTGATTAACTGGACGCACTCGGCGCGAGCAGCGGGCACCGCACCGCGATACTTCGCAATCACGAATGCGCGCATCGTGACCGGAACAGGCGCGGTGATAAGTAACGGAATTGTTGTGGTCGCGATGGGCTTGATACAAGCGGTCGGCGAAACTGTTGCAATCCCGCCGGAAGCGTGGGTGATCGACGGCAAGGGGCTAACTGTTTATCCCGGGTTGATCGATGCAGGCACTGACCTGGGTCTTCCGAAGGAAGAACCCGCCGAAACTACGCCAGCGGGGCGCGGAAGGAGACGCGCAGCGCCGTCGGGAGAAATTGCGAAAGGGCCGGAGGATCGGCCGGGCACAACTCCATGGCGCGTGGCGGCGGACGAATTCAAGACGGATGATAAGCGGATCGAAACCTGGCGTAACGGAGGCTTCACCACGGCGCTCACGATGCCGGACGGAGGAATTTTTCCCGGGCAAGCGACGGTGGTCGATCTGGCGGGCGATCGCCAGGGCGATTACATTGTGAAGGCGGTGGCTACGCTTCCGATTTCGTTCAGACCGGTCGGCAACTTTTGGGCATTTCCGGATTCACTGATGGGCTCGATTGCTTATATTCGCCAGGTTTTCGACGATAGCAACTGGTACGAAGAGGCGGCGCCGATCTATGCAGCGAACTCAACCAAGTTCGAAAGGCTGCCCTACGACCGCACTGAGCAACTCATCTCGCGCGACCTACACAACAAAGAAACGGTTTTGTTGCCGGCCAACAATTCGGTTCAGATTTTGCGCGCGCTGCGGCTTGCGGATGAATGGAAAATAAATGCAGTGTTATATGGCGGCCAGCAGGGATACGCAGTAGCTGACGCGATCGCGGCTAAGAAAACTCCGGTTCTGGTAAATCTGAAGTGGCCGGAGCGGGCAAAGGATGCTGATCCCGAGGCCGATCAAACGTTGCGCGAGCTGCGGTTCCGCGACCGTGCTCCTTCGTCGCCGGCGGCACTGGCGAAAGCCGGCGTGAAGTTCGCATTTTATTCCGGCGGCCTAACCGGTCCAAAGGACATCCTGAAGAACGCCAGAAAGGCGATCGCTGCTGGGCTGTCACCGGATGCGGCTTTGCGCGCGTTCACAGCCGATTCGGCTGAAATTTTGGGCGTAAGCGACCGCATGGGGAGCATCGAGCCGGGAAAGATCGCGAACTTGGTCGTGACGGACGGCGATATTTTCGGCGAGAAAACGAAAGTGAAACACGTGTTTGTGGATGGGCGGTGGTTCGAAATTCATGAAGGGCCCGCAGGGGAAAAGCCCGGCGACCACAAGACAGACGAGCCGCCCGGTTCGCCCAAAGACATGCCGGAAGGCGAAGGGGTGGGCCGATGAAACGCTTGCTACTGATTTTGGCGATTACGTTCGCTCTGCTCGCTCCGGTTGCGCTTCGTGCCCAGGATTCAAACGCTGCGAAAAACAACATTATTCTGATCAAGAACGCCACGCTGCTGACCGTCACGCACGGAAACATCGAGCACGGTTCCATTCTGATTCGCGACGGCAAGATCGCGGAGGTGGGTACAGACGTGAAGGCTCCGGACGGAGCGACGGTGATTGACGCGAACGGCCAGTATGTGACGCCTGGGATTATTGATTGCCACTCGCATATCGCTATAGACGGCGGCGTGAATGAAGGAAGCGTTTCCGTTTCTTCGATGGCGAACATCGCGGATGTGTTGAATTCTGACGATTTAAGTATCTACGACGACCTCGCGGGCGGTGTGACCGCGGCGAACATTCTGCACGGAAGTGCGAACGCGATCGGCGGGCAAACGGTTGTGATCAAGTTGCGGTGGGGCAAGCCGGCGAGCCAGTTGCCATTCGAAGGCGCGCTGCCTGGGATTAAATTCGCGCTGGGAGAGAATCCAAAGCGTTCGAATTTTTCGCCGCCACCCGGAGTGGAGCCTCGTTACCCCGCGACTCGCCTCGGCGTGGAAGAAACGATTCGCGAGGCTTTTATCGAAGCTCGGCAGTACAAAAAGGAATGGGAGGACTACAAGCAGAAGAAAGCGGCGGGGAACCAGAATCTAATTCCGCCCCGGAGAGATGAGAAGCTCGAGCCGCTGGTGGAAGTGCTGGAAGGAAAGCGCTACGTGCACGCGCACTCCTACCGCGCGGACGAAATCCTGATGCTCATTCGCGTGGCGAATGAATTTGGTTTCAAGGTACGCACGTTCCAGCATGTGCTGGAAGGCTACAAGATAGCCGATGAAATTGCGGCATCCGGGGCCGGCGGCTCCACGTTTTCCGACTGGTGGGCTTACAAGATGGAAGCTTTTGACGCGATTCCGTATAACTCTGCGCTGATGACGGAGCGCGGCGTGGTCGTTTCGGTCAACTCGGATGACGCCGAAGAGGCGCGGCACTTGAATCAGGAAGCGGCCAAGAGCATGAAATACGGCGGGCTTTCAGCCAATGATGCTTTGAAACTGATCACGCTGAATCCTGCGATTCAGCTCGGCATTGACAATCGCGTAGGCTCGATTGAGGTGGGCAAAGACGCGGACCTGGCCATTTTCAATCACGATCCTATGAGCGTGTATGCGGTGGTGCAAAAAACGCTGATTGACGGGCAGATTTATTTTGACCGGCAGCGCGACATTGATGGGCGTCCCGCGCTTGAAAAGGAGAAGCAGGACCTGCTGGCGAAGGAGAAGAGCGCGGCCGAAGAGAAGAAGATGGAAGACAAATCGGAAGGCAAGTCCGAGAAAAAGCCCGATGCAAAAAAGAAAAAGCCGCCCACCGGTGAAAGCAATGCAGGTGGCATCGCCGGAGGTGGTCTGTGAGCAAGGTAAAATCCCCGAGCTTTCAACTGATTGCGTTCTGTTTGGCGATGTCGCTGGCGTTTCCTTTGTGGTCGCAGCGGGCCGCGACTGTTTACGCTATCAAGGGAGCCAAGGTTTATACGTTAGCTGGACCGGTGATTGAAAACGGCACGGTGGTGATTCGCGATGGGAAAATCGCGGCAGTTGGCGCGAATATTGAGGTTCCAGCGGATGCGCAAGTGATCGACGCGGCGGGACTGGAGGTTTATCCCGGAATGTTCGATCCGATTACCCAAATCGGATTGAACGAGGTAGGCGCGGTTTCAGCCACTGTGGATACGCGCGAGCTGGGCGCGTTCAATCCCGAACTTATCGCGGCCACGGCTGTTAATCCCGCAACTGCTCATATTCCTGTGACGCGCGCGAGCGGGATAACGGAGGTGCTCGCGGTGCCGGGCATCGGCGGATTTGATTCGGAAGGCGGCGGAGTGATTACGGGACAGGCCTCGGCGTTCAATTTGGCCGGTTGGACTATGGAGGAAATGCAAATCAACCGCCAGGTGGCGATGGTGATCAACTGGCCGTCGATAGATACGCGCTCGTTCGATTTTTCGACCTTTAGCTTCAAAGAAAAACCTTATACGGAAGCGAAAAAGGAGTACGAGAAGTCGGTGAACGAGCTGGGCGACTGGATTGTGCGCGCTCGGCACTACGCGCAGGCGAAAGAAAAAGGTTCGCCGGATCTTTTTATTCGCGACTTGAAGCTTGAAGCGCTGGTACCCGTGGTGGAAGGAAAACTTCCGGTCCTGGTGGTGGCGGATGAAGCGCGAGACATTCGCAACGCGGTGGATTTCTGCGCGAAACAAAATCTGAAAATGATTCTGGCTTCCGGCTCGGAAAGCTGGAAAGTGAAAGACCTGCTAAAGGAAAAGAAGATTCCGGTGATCCTAGGTCCTACCGAGCGGCTTCCGGAAAAAGAGGATGATCCCTACGACAAGCCCATGACCCAGCCGGCCGAATTAAACGCAGCGGGAATTCCGTTTGCGTTTTCGAGTTTTGGCACGTCTTTCTCGCGCAGGCTCTCGCAATATGCGGGAACGGCGGTGGCTTATGGCTTGCCGCACGATGAAGCTTTGAAAGCTGTGATGTTGAATGCGGCGCAAATATTCGGGCTGGCCGATCAAATTGGGACGCTCGAGCCCGGGAAACTGGCAAACATTATTGTTACAACCGGGGATCCGCTCGAAATTCAAACCCAGGTGCGCTACCTTTTCATCAAAGGACAGCTCACCAGCACAGATAACCGCCATCGCGATCTGTACGAGCAGTATCGCAAACGCCCTGCGCCAACTCGCTAGCGCCGACAGCTTATGCTCGCTTGGGAGCTAGCGGCTGGACGAACGCCGGATTGCGGCCTGCTTTGTTCCGGTGCGGTCAGCGTTAGGTCCTATTCCCGAGAAGCGAATCCCAGCTGGCATCGCCGCGTGCCCAAACAGTCCACCCCTAGTCCTTTCGTACCATTGCCGCACGTTGGTACCACCTTGAAAAATGCATATATCACTGGGGTTACACCTTTTTGGGGGGAGACGGCGAACTGCCGGTACAACCATGGCGCCACTAACGAAGGACGCAGTAGAAGTAACAAATTCGGCTAGCGAAGCGAGTGGAACAACCGCTGGAACTTCTTCCGGAACATCGGGAAAGACCGAACAGGGCGGGCATCTGCGTGCTGACGCTGTGTCGCTGGAAGTACCGGTCAAAGTTCATGGCTCGCGCGTAACGGAATCTCACACGGAGCCGTTCGAAGAACAAACCAACACGATGATCGTGTTCCCGCAGGGCGCGGTGATCCGGATGACCACGTCCGTCGGTGTGGGTCAGATGCTCGTGGTGACCAACCTGAAATCACGCCAAGATGCAATTTGCCGCGTGGTGAAAGTCCGCACATTTTCGAATCTGCAAGGGTACGTCGAAGTCGAATTCACGCACAAACAGCCCGGGTACTGGAGCGTTTACTTTCCGTCAGAGGGACCGGCAGTTGTGAACAAGCCGGCGCAGCCGGCCGCGGTGGTACCGGCTGCGCCAGCGCCAGCGGTCAAGAAGAAACCTGTTTCGTCTCCGTCGGATATTTCCTGGGCGCCAGCGGCCTCAGCCAACGCAAGCGAAGAGAAACAGCCTGAAGCGCTCTCATTCTCAACGGCGATTAAGCCACCGATTGCTGCTCCACAAATTATTTCGCCGGCTAAGCCGGAACCATCGTTCGTTTCGATTGGCCGACAGGAGGAGGTACAGGCCGCCGCGTCAACAATTGCGCCGCCGCCGCCGGCCGTCTCCAACTTTGAAACTCTGAAAAAAGCGCCGGCTCCCCAAGCCAATGCGAGCAGCGTAGTTAGCTTTCCACCTGCTCCGGTGGTGGAAGCTCCTTCGATGTCTTCATTGCCGGATTCGCACGAGGCAGCGCCAGGGGTGACTTCCGCACCGGAATTTCATTCCAGCACGGGTGGATCCGCTGAGCGAATTCAGTTCGAAAGTTCGGCATCCGGTGAAAGCGTGCGCAGTTCATTTGGAAGTCTTTCCGGTGGCACGAGTTTTGGCGCGCGAGGCTCGTCCGCTGCGAGTTCGGAGGGCGCGTTGGATTTTACGGGAGCTTCGGTCCATCCAAAAGCACCCGAGGGGCAGAACTGGGCTTTGATAGCCGTTTGCCTGACCCTGTTGTTAGCTGTTGTAGGCGGGGGAGTCTTCTACATTCGCATGCAGTCCGCGAATAACAGCGGCACAAAATCAAATCCACCCGCGCTCACTCAACCGGATAGTGCGTCCAATTCGGATGCGCCGCAAATACCACAGGCGCAAGCACCACAAGCGACTGCGCCATCTCAGCAGATATCTAATGCGGGCCGGGCCGCGATCGTAAACAAACCAACCAACGTAATCGTCAATGGAAGTGCGGCGGCGGAAACTCACGATTCGGCAATTCCTGCAACTCGGCCGGGCGCTCCGGCGAAGCAGGACGCGCCGCATGTGACCTCCGATATGATGAACTCGACTTTGAATTCTCATCCGGTAAGCTCGCAACGAACCGGCGGCGGCCAAGATGATGCCGCGCCGTCGCTCGACGCAGGAGCGGAGCCGCCTTCTTCCACAACCGGCGGACTCCCCGGAGTAATGGGTTCGTCCGACGTGGCCTCGCCCCCCGCGCCGGAGATACAGCCAGAAGGTCCGGTGAAAATTGGCGGGCAAGTGAAGGAGCCGAAGCTTTTGTCATCCACCCTGCCGGTTTATCCTGCTTTTGCGAAGGAAGCGCATGTGGAAGGAGACGTGGTTATAAGGACTACGATTGACAAGAATGGAAGCGTAACCCACATGGAAGTCGTTTCCGGACCTACGATGTTACGCCAGGCGGCACTGGACGCGCTGAACCGCTGGAAGTATGAGCCGTCAAAGCTTGACGGACAGGCGGTATCCGTTCAGATGCTCGTAACGATCAAGTTCCACCGTTAGTTCATTCTCTCTACATAAGCGCCTACTGAAAAAGGCGGCGCAAAGATCGCCGTCGCGTGCTGGTTCCTTTTGAATGCCCGTGCATCCAATGTAGAATCGTTACGTTAGGACTTGTGTCAATACATACCGAGGTGACCGATGCGCGAAGCTGTGGTAGTCAGTTCCGTTAGAACTCCCGTGGGAAAAGCTTCCAAGGGAGTGCTGCGCGCCACGCGTCCGGACGATCTGGCGGCGGTGGTTATCAAGGAAGCGGTCGCGCGGGCGCGCGGGCTGGACCCGAAAGAAATTGAAGACGTCATTCTAGGGTGCGCGATGCCCGAAGCCGAGCAGGGAATGAATGTGGCGCGGATTGCGTCTCTCCGAGCGGGTTTGCCTGTGGAAGCTTCTGCTATGACGATTAATCGATTTTGTTCATCGGGACTGCAAGCTATTGCTCTGGCCGCGGAGCGCATTATGGCGGGGCAGGGAGATGTTGCGGTGGCCGGCGGCACCGAATCGATGAGCATGGTGCCCATGGGTGGAAACAAAGTTTCGCCGAATCCTTCTTTGATGGACAGCTACCCCGATGCCTATCTGGGTATGGGACTCACCGCGGAAAACCTTGCAAAGAAATATGGCATTACTCGCGAGCAGGCCGACGAGTTTTCGTTCGCTAGCCATCAGAAGGCGTTCGCCGCCATTGCTGCGGGAAAATTCAAAGACGAAATCGTGCCGGTGGAAGTCAGCTACGTAAGTGTTGAAAACGGCTCAAACGGGCACTCGAATGGGACGAAGGCGAAGAGCGTGAAAATTAGTTTCGACACGGATGAAGGTCCTCGAAGCGATACTTCCGTCGAGGTGCTTGGAAAGCTGAAGCCTGCGTTCCACGCGCGCGGTGTGGTGACTGCTGGGAATAGCTCGCAGATGAGCGATGGCGCTGCTGCTGCGGTGGTGATGAGCGCCGAGCGCGCACGCGCACTTGGAGTGAAACCTCTCGCGCGGTTCCTGGCGTTTGCCACAGCGGGATGCCTGCCGGAAGAGATGGGTGTTGGCCCGGTGTACGCAATTCCGAAAGCGCTGAAGATTGCGGGACTGACACTCGATCAAATTGATGTGATCGAACTAAATGAGGCGTTCGCGGCGCAATCGTTAGCGGTAATCAAGCTGGCCGGGCTGGATCCCGCGCGCGTCAATGTGAATGGCGGCGCGATAGCGCTGGGTCATCCGCTGGGCTGCACAGGTGCGAAGCTGACGGCTACGATTCTGCGCGAGCTGGAGCGACGCAACGGACGCTACGGCATGGTAACGATGTGTGTTGGCGGCGGCATGGGCGCCGCGGGGATTTTCGAACGCGTCGCGTAAGGATTCGCGCTCATTCGCGCTTTGCCGGTTTGAACAGTCCAACCGTGTTTCCTTCGGGATCTTGCATCCAGGCAAATTTTCCTGTGGGTATATCCATCGGCGGTACAAGCACCTTTCCGCCCAACTCTTTGGCCTTGTCGAGACTGGCTTGTACATCGTCCACACGGACGTAGAAGATGGTGTAGTGTTGGGGTTCGTGGCCGAGCGCGTTGATGTGGCCGGCGACGGTATCTCCGGTTTGGATCATCACGGCGGGGCCCATGGGCTCGAACTTCCAGTCAAACAAGTTGGAGTAAAAATCCTGGGTCTTCTTGCTGTCGCGGCATCCGATTTCGAAGTGAACCACTGGATTTCCCATCGTGTCTCCTTTGTTGCACAAGAATTTATTCCGACTCTTCGCGCTACTGTAAGCTTCGATAATCGGTCACTATAATCGCGGAAGCTTCGTTCTGCAACGCGGCAGTTTGCGACGGCGATGGAGGGTCACAAAGCTTCAATTTTGTCGTAGAATTGAGGTATCGTTCGGTGGTTAACGGAGGACAACATTATGGCGAGCACAACTGTTTCGGTGGCGCTGAATCGCGGCGGAGCATTCCTGATTACGCCGTGCCGGCCTGAAGATATTTTTACTCCCGCAGACGTTTCCGACGACCAGCGCCTGGTGGGCCAAACCGCCGAAGAATTTGTGCAAAAAGAAGTTGTGCCGGAAATTGCCGCGCTGGAGCAGCACAAAGAAGGGCTGATGGCGCAGATGCTGAAGAAGGCCGGTGAAATCGGCCTGCTCGGCGGCGCGATTCCGGAAGAGTTCGGGGGTTCGGGACTCGATAAAGTAGCCTCCACGGTGCTGGCAGAAAAACTTTCCGGGTACGGATCTTTTGCTGTTTCGCACGGAGGCCATTCCAGTATCGGAACGATTCCGATCGTGTACTTCGGCACGGAAGAGCAAAAAGCGAAATACCTGCCGAAAATCGCGACCGGGGAGCTGCTCTCCTGCTATTGCCTCTCCGAACCGCAGGCGGGATCGGACTCGCTGGCTTCGCGCACCCGCGCGGTGCTCTCGCCGGATGGAAAGAACTATATTCTGAATGGCCAGAAAATGTGGATTACGAATGGCGGCTTCGCCGACGTTTATATCGTGTTCGCAAAGATCGACGGGGAAAAGTTCTCCTGCTTCATCGTGGAACGTGGCGCGCCTGGTTTTTCGGTGGGCGCGGAAGAAAAGAAAATGGGTATCAAGGGCAGCTCGACTGTGCCGATATTTTTCGAGAACACGCCGGTACCCAAAGAAAACCTTCTGCATGAAGCGGGTCGCGGCCATATCGTTGCGTTCAACACACTGAACGTCGGCCGTTTCTCGCTGGGCGCTTCCTGCCTGGGCGGAGCGAAGAAAGTGCTGGAAGCTTCTTCCAAATATTCCAAGGAGCGGACAGCGTTTGGCAAGCGGCTGTGCGACTTCGGGCTGATCAAAGCGAAGCTCGGCGAAATGGCGATTCGGATGTTTGCGGTCGAATCCATGCTTTACCGGTCAGCGGGAATGGTCGAAGCTGCGGTCGCAAATCCGAAGGCGGGCGTGGACAAGACGCAACAAGCTATGCAGGTTCTCGAGGAATACGCGATCGAAAGTTCCATCAGCAAGGTGGTGGGCAGCGAAACGCTGGATTTCTGCGTCGATGAGGGCGTGCAGATCTTCGGCGGCTACGGTTTTCATGAGGACTACCCCGTGGCGCGCGCTTACCGCGACAGCCGCGTGAACCGTATCTTTGAAGGAACGAATGAAATCAATCGCATGCTCATCATCCAAATGCTGATGAAGCGTTCGATGGCCGGAGTTTTGCCTTTGATTCCCGCGGCGATGAAGCTGGCGGACGAAGTGCTGGCCGGGCCGTCGTATGAGGAGTCCGAAAGCGGAGCTTTCGCCGAAGAAGAGCGGTCGCTGGCGCAAGCGAAGAAAATCTTTCTTCTTGCGGCAGGAACTGCCGTACAGAAATTCCGCGAAAAACTTGCCGACGAACAGGAAGTGATGGCGGCGCTGGCCAACGTGGTGATGGATGTGTACGCCATGGAGTCAACGCTACGCAGGGCCCAGAAGGCGTCAGCAGCCCGAGGGGAATCGGCGAGCGTGATGTGCGATGCGGCTCGGGGATTTATATATGACGCGATGGACCGCGTGGAGAAGCAAGCGCGAACGGCCCTGATTGCGACAGTTGCGGGCGACATGCTGATCACGCAACTCGCAGTGCTACGGCGTTTCGCCAAGCATGCGCCGATTGATACGATCGCGATAAGACAGCGCGTCGCGGATGCTGTGCTGGTGCAGGATCGCTACCCGTTTGAAGGGCGTTAGACTTGAAAAACTAATTCGGTTGAGGCGAAACAAAAAGAAAGTTAGATAACTGTAGCCGAAAAGCGGCAACAAAAAACGTCCGCGCAAGGGTCTCTTAGTAAATCGGCGCTTGTGCTCATTACGGAAACGCTTTTCTCTTTTCCCTCCATTTGGCCTCCTGGTTCCCTCACTTTCGTGGGTTTTCAATGACTTATGGGCTGTTCGTTTTGGTCTCCCGCTTGCTTCTACACGAGTGAGGCAAACGAGGGCTAATGAAAATCATCCTGGATAGGTTTAAAGCATTTGCAGCCGGGGTTGCTGCGAAGGCGAAAGTGCGCAAGGGAACGCTGGTCGTGCTCGGAATTTTCTTCTTCTTGCAAATCTATTTTGTGCGCGAGCTGCTCGCTGCTGAGTTGTTGTTCGGCGTTGCGTTTGGCGCACTGTTGATTATTGGCGGCACCGCTTATCTTCTGGGAGCAATTGGCGAGCGAGGGTTGGATGTGACGGAAGCGGGGATTCGAGTGCTGGCGCGCTCGGCGCGCCGGGGATATAGCATGGTGGACGAAGTCAGTAGAAAGTCGTTCCGCCATCCGCGTTCAGAGTCTGCCCAGTAATTGCGCTGGATTTATACGAGACAAGAAACAGGGCCGCAGAAGCAAATTCACCCACCGTCTGCGGCCTTCCCTGCGAGATACCTCCCGGCATCTGTTTAAATAGCTGGTCATTCCCGGCGTGAAAATACTCGGCAAGACTGTGCTGCAGGTCTCGCGATATGTTCATTTTCCGACGATTCCGCCATGCTAGGCCTCGACTTTGGAGCAAGGAACCGGGCGAAGGAACGAACTGGCAGGGACGGGGCGGTTCAGGTAAAATAGTACTCTTTGTGGGAGAGTGAATTGACTTTAACCAACATCCAAGGCACTACGAACGGGGGCAAGACGCTGGTGCGCGTCCGGCCACGAGGATTCTGCGCGGGGGTGGTCCGAGCCGTGGACATTGTGGAACTCGCGCTTGAAGCTTACGGGCGTCCGGTTTACGTACATCATGAAATTGTGCACAACCGCTATGTGGTAGATCAGCTGCGGCGGCGTGGCGCAATTTTCGTTGAATCGATCGAGGAAGTACCGGTGGGCGCTGTGCTTGTTTTCAGCGCTCATGGTGTGCCGCCGCGCGTCCGCACGGAAGCGCAGGAACGGCAGTTGCGCGTCATCGATGCTACGTGCCCGCTGGTGACGAAGGTACATCTGGAAGCCCTAAAATTTGCGCGCGAAGGCCGCACGCTGATTCTGATCGGCCATCGCGATCACCAGGAAATCGTAGGAACGTCGGGAGAGGCTCCGGAGCAGACCCTGGTCGTGGGGAGCGTCGAGGAAGTGGACCAACTCGAAGTGCAGGACCCGAATCGACTGGCGTTCCTTACGCAGACGACTCTTTCGCTTTACGATACGCAGGAAATTGTCGCGCGCTTGCGGCAGCGGTTTCCGACGATCGTGGGACCGGCTTCGGACGACATTTGTTACGCGACGCAAAATCGGCAAGAAGCGGTGGAAGCGTTGACCCGCGAAGTGGAGCTGATATTCGTGGTCGGCTCGGCGAACAGCTCGAATTCGAACCGGCTTGTGGAAGTGGCAAAGCGGGCGGGTGTGGCAGCGCGGTTGATCGAAGATTCAAACGATATAGACGCATCGTGGCTTACGGGAGTGAAGACTCTGGGATTGACGGCCGGCGCCTCGGCTCCGGAAATTCTGGTGGAGCAGGTGAGCCAGCGGCTTTCGAATTTTGGATTTACGAATCATCGGGACCTCGACTTGATTCGCGAAGACGTGCGCTTTACGTTGCCGCCGGAGCTAGCCGCGCGGCAGAACCCGGTGGCGCAGTAATCTGGGCGTCGCGGGGGCGGAGAAGCAGAATCTAAGGAGCTTTTGAGTGGCGGTTAAAGTAGTCCGCCAGCCGAATAAGATTGCATTGCTCGGTGCGCCAACCAGCGCGGCCGGACTTTCGCTCGGGCACGAAGACGCGCCTGGTGCGTTGCGCGCCGCTGGATTGGCCGAGAAGCTAAACTCGATTGGTTACACAGTCGCCGACCTTGGCGATGATCCTCCTCAACGATACAAACCTGACGACAACAGCCCGCGCGCGCGAAACCTGCCCGGAGTACTTGCTGCAATCGAATCGCTAAAACCGCGCGTAGAACAGGCGGTGAAATCCGGCGCGCTTCCGTTGATTCTGGGCGGCGATTGCTCGATTGCACTGGCGACTGTGGCTGGAGTACGGCGTTATTTTCGCCACGTCGGCATGATTTATATGGATCGCGATGCGGATCTGAATACACCGGCTACGACGCCTTCGGGCTGTGTGGACGGCATGGTGGTCTCGCATCTGACCGGCCGCGGCGCTCCGGAGCTTGTGCGATTCTGGGGTGAGCCGCCATTGGTACGCGAGCCGGATCTCGCGCTGTTTGGAGTGGAACGCCTGGATCCTCCGGAAGAGAATTCGCTGGGTCAGTCGCCGCTCCGGCGCTATCTGGCGAAGGACGTGAAGCGCAAGGGCGCGACGGTCGCGGCGCAGGAAGCACTCGATCGCATTCGCGGCAATGGCAACGAGTTCGTGTTGCACCTCGACGTGGACGTGATCGCGGACTTTCATGCCACGAATTATCCCGGCAGCGGCGGGTTGAGTATCGAAGAGGTTCGTGAGGCTCTGCTGGTCTTCGCGCAACAGAAACATCTGGCGGCGATTGAAGTAACTGCTTACAACCCGGCGAAGGACTCGGATGGGCGCGCCGCGAAATTGATCGTCGATTTGTTGGCTGAGGTTCTGGCGGCGCGACTAGATAAATTGAATGCGGCAGCCGTTGTTCCGGTTCCTGAGACCTCCGGCGCAAGCGCGGCTACACCCAAAGCTTCTGCGGCAAGCGCGGCACCCACTCCGGGAACGCACGAGCCGGTCTTGGCCGAACAGAAGCCGGGCGAAGCTTGGTCTTCTGATTCGCTTGATACCGCGAGCGAGGCGGAACCTGAGCAGTCAGGTTCCGCGGACGACAAGCTCGAGCGATCGGAATCTTCCAGCGAATCGGATGAATCGCCTTCCTAAGCGGAATCCCCTAGCGTAAATCAAACTTGATGTTCCACGCGCCTAGACTATGAGACCCCATCCTGCTGTGATTATTTTCGACGTGGACGGCGTTCTGGTGGACACGCGCGGGTCGTTTCAACGCACGACGCTTGAAACGGTAAAGTTCTTTACGGGCAAAAAGGCTTCGCGGCGGGAGCTTCATCGCTGGAAGAATCGCCCCGGGTTCAATGATGATTGGAAACTTTCCACGGCTTGGGTGAAGGCGCTTGGACGGAATATCGAGTACGAGGAAGTGAAGCGTAAGTTTGTAGAGATTTATTGGGGCAAGAACGGCAAGGGAAATGTGGCGCAGGAGAAGTGGCTGCTGCCGGCTTCGAATTTGCGGCGACTTTCGAAACTTGCGGAGCTGGATATTTTTACCGGCCGCATCCGCCGGGAACTTAATTACACCTTGGACCGCTGGGGAGTGCGAGATTTTTTCCACAAGATCGTGAGTGTAGAAAATGTGAAGCGGCCAAAGCCGGCTCCCGACGGCCTGCTGCAGATTCTGGACGGGCGGGATTCCAGCAGTGCGTTGTACGTGGGCGACAATGTGGATGATGCCCTTGCCGCTCAGGCGGCGGGAGTGGCGTTCGTGGGAGTTCTACCAAGAGGAAGCGAAGAACGTCGCCAGCGTGGTACTCGACTTCGTAAATTGGGTGCCTTGGCTATCTTGAGTGATGTCAAAGAGTTAGAAGGGTGGATAAGCAGATGCGTTAGCCGCAAAACCCCGCCTATTACCTCCGACCTACCAAAATCATAGCCCAAGGGTTAGTACTAATCACGACACCCGTACCATTGCAGCTTTCGTCCGTAAACCCCATTCTGTCATGTAGAGGCGGGGCCTTAGCCCCACATTTATGTCTACGAATCCCAACGCCCGTCCCGCAGCGGCCCGCGCTTTCGTGCGCAGCCTCAACATTTTACTGAAATTTGCGCGAATGTATGATTTCGGACACCCGCGCACCGTAAAACAATTCGAAACAGGCTGGAGCGAGCTTCGCACGGCGCTTGGTTCGGGCTCGGAGAACGAAGCCGGAGTGCTCCTTGGTGTATCCGGGGACCAACTTCTGCTCGATGGCACGCCGTTGGAATCGGCAGCAGCGGAAAAAAGTTTCGCGAAGATGCTCTCTTCCGCGGGCATCGCCAGCATTCATTTTTCTCCAAAAGTGACGCAAGCGAGCCTAGCACGGTTTGTGCGCGGATTCCCGACCGGCACGGGCGCAAAGCCCGTGCAACTAGCCGAGCAATTGAAGGCTGCGTTGCAAGGCGATCCGCACATCCACGTGAACGAAGTATGTTTTGTGCCGGCCGACTCCGCTGTGGCTAAGTCCACGATTGCCGCGCAACTTGCCGCACGCACACTGGGCTTGAATTCAGAGAAGTCCGACGAACTCTTCAACGATCCTGAGAAGCTTCTGCAATTGATCATTGCTGCGGAAGGAACGCAAGGTTCCGGCAGTGGACCGAAAGTCGGCGGCCTGGGCGGAAACGGCGAGGGGGATGGCGACGGCAATGGCGGGTCCGGCGGATATGGCAGCGGAGGCAGCGGCAGCGGCTCCGGATATGGTTTTGATGGGTCTGGTTCGGGTCGAGGCAACGGATTCGATTCAGCGGGCGGAGAAGGGCGCAACGACGGGACTGGGAATGGTTCTGATGGTCGCGGGAGCGAGAGTGGCTCTGGCGACGGACGCGGCGGAAATGGCAGCGGTGCCGGATATTATGCGAGCGAGCCATCGGAAGTTGTGAGAGGAGTTGTTGCGAATCCCGGCGAGGCGGGCGAGAGTGCCGACGGTCTTCGTGTGTCAGGGCCAGTGAGTTCAGTCCACGGTTCGGAAGCCGGAACCGGACACGGCGCATCGTCCAGTTCGGGAACCTGGAACATTGTCGGCGGAGACGGAGCGGGAACACCTTTGGAACCGGATGCTGGTGGCTTTTGGTTTAACAAAGACGGCGCGAAACAGCAGGCAACCGCCGGACAGGGATCGGAAGCGCGAATTAGCGGTGGAGCAGCGATCGACGGAGCAAATTTCTCGAGCGAAAGCCGCTCAAGCGACTTCGGCACATGGAATATCGTTGGCGGGAGCGACGAGGGAACGCCGCTTGATCCCAATGCCGGGGGTTTTTGGCTCAACAAAGAAGACCCGAAGAGATCAGGATCGACATCGCGAGGCATTGGTGGGAAAGTTTCGGGATCTCCAGTTCATGGTGCGCAGAACGCGGGTGACGTCAATTCCAGCGGAGTAACGGATAACCAAGGATCGACAGGCTCGACGCGAAACAGAGCGTCTGGTGGAATGGGTTCAGGGCCCAATGTTTCCGGCAGAGGCCCCGGCGGAAGCGGCAGAGGAGCCAGAAACCCCGGTGGACCCGGCGCAAACACGTGGAAGGTTCCCGGAGGAGGCGGCTCGGAAACCGGCGAAGCGACCCGATGGGGAAACGCGACCGCGGGTATTCGCGGCAGCCGTACGGCACGCGGGGGCGCTGCTGGGTCAATGGCTGTGGAAACCGGCCTGATGACGCTGCATGAAGATGAGCTGAAAGGAATTCTGCAGGTCCTTGCGCAGATAGCACGGACAACGGATCAGTCGAAAGACAAAATAGATCCGGCTTCGTTTCAATCGCGGCTATCGACCTTGCCACGCCGGGCTCGATTTACGGTGAGCCAGGCGTTGTCGGCGCTGGCCGCGCAAGCGCCATCGGAAACGTCGGACCAACCGACCTTAATGAAACTCGCGGAACACATCGCCATTCGTTTCGCGCTGGAAAGCTACGAGAAGGGCGACATCGAAGTAAACGCGGTCCGGCAAGTATTGGACGAAATGAGTGTGGAGCTGGACGGCCTGCGCAAAATTCTGGGAGTGTATGAAGAGAAGATGGCTCGCCACGGGATTGAAACGATGTCCCATGTGGACCTTCTGGCGCAACAGTTTTGGGCTCAGGTAGGAGACGAAAAGAAGAAAGCAGTGCTTGAGTCTCCCGAAGCATGGTGCGTCCCTCCTGTGAAGATTCGAGAATATGTGGAAGGATTAATGGAACGCGGCGAAACCGAAGCTGCACAAAATACTCTGCGCAATTACGCGAACTGCATCACGAACAAATCGTCCGAGCAGCGCCGCCAAACTTCCATGGGGCTCTCCGAACTGGCAGGGCTCTACGCGAAGAGCGATGAGCGTTTGCTGATGGACACGATCCGCAAGGTCGGCGTGCAACTAGCGGAGGAGCGGGATTCCGAGTTGCAAAGCCTGGTGGGGGCAGCATTCGTTCGGCTGTCGCAGGAAGCCGCCAGCAAGCGTTCGTACCCGGCGATCCAGCGGGCTGTGGAGTTGGTGGAGTATGTGGAATCCGAACGGCCGGGACTGGGCAATAATCTGCGTCCAAGGATTGCAATCGAGAACCGCCTGCCGGAGTTTATCGAAGAAGCGCTAAAAGCAGGCAGCGTACCCAACGGATTGGCGGACCTTCTGCGGCGCATGCCCGCGCCTGCATCCGAGCATTTGGCGGGGCGTTTCAGCCGTTCCGGTTTTCGCGAAGATTGCGATCTATTGATTTCCATGATGGAAGTACTGGGGCCGGACGGACTGGAACATTTGCGCGATCAGCTCCGTAAGGGCGGACCCGTAGAAGTGACGGAAGCGATCGGCCTCCTGACTCGTTTGGATGCGGACCTCGTGGTGGAAGTGCTTCCGGGAAGAATGTCCGAATGGAAACGCACGACTCACGACAGAGTGGTGCGACAGATCGCTTCCAGCGGCGGGACTGAAAGGGGCCGACTGCTCCTGACGATATTTGACGCTCTCGATACTCTGATCCGTCCGCTCGCAATCGATGAAATCGGAATGAGCGGAGAGCAAGGGTCGGACATGCGTTTGTTGCGGCTTGCGGAAGGTGATTTGCCGAAAGACGGCACGGGATACCTGCGGCTAAAAGCGATTGAAGCGCTCGGCCGCCTGCGCACGGGCGGAGCGGAAGTGGTGCTGCGAAAAATTGCCGAGGCACGCAAGGCATTTCGTTGGGCCAATCCGAGCGAATTGAGACTCGTGGCGGTGCAGGCGATGGAGAAGATTGATCCTGACTGGATGCGCAATTTTATTCCGCGAAGCGGGCTGAGCGTTGCGGAACTTTCGATTGAGCCGCTCGACGCGGATCCGAGTTCCTCGGCAATACGACAGCGACGCTACCCGCGTTTGCGGCTGGAGCGCGTGGTGTCGGGCGTGACCGTGAATCTAAAGGAAAATTGCCGGCTGGATATCCCCGAACTAACTTTAGGGGGCGGTGTGGCGATTTGCGATCAAAGTTTGCATCCGGGCAGCTTGATAACCATGAAGCTGAATACGGGGCAAAAGCCGTTGAAAGCGCAAACGATCGTTCGCGACGCGAACACCCAGGCGCGCGCGTTCGAACTGGTGGAAATCGATCTCGAAGAGCGAGCCAAACTGCGCAAGCTGCTCGTTCAGTTGGGGAACATTCAAAAACAGTCCACGCCGCAGGATCGCAGCCGGCGCGGAACGCGCACGATAATTACGAATCAGAGCTAGGAAGATTCGCGAAGTCCTCGCTCAAAGCCGCCGGTATTGCGCTGCACTAAACTGCGGGCGTCGTTCGTCATTCGATCGCAAGACACCCAACCGAACGGCCGTAATTGTCAGTGTGCCAATACTTGCAGCGCACAGCAAAAGAGCGTGTGTGAAATCGCATTTGAGAACGAGCCAGGCGATCATGCACATCGCCGCGGTTAGCGCGTAGATCGTCAGCGCGACCTTTCGCGGCGACCAGCTTATCCCCAACAGCAAATCGTAGAAATGGCGGCGATCGCCGTGAAGCAGCGACCTTCCTCCATGCAGTCTCCGGAGAACGGCCATTATTCCGTCGAGTAACGGAAGCGCGGCCATCAGAAGCGGCACGAGGAGTGCAATGCTGCGCTCGGTCGTTGCGTTTGCGCCATAAAAATCGAGTGCAAGAAATGCGACGCCAAATCCAAATAGCGTGCTCCCGGAATCGCCCAGGAAAATGCTCGCGCGGGGAGGGAAATTGAAGACCAAAAATCCGATGGAGACGCCCAGTAAGCTCCACGCCACGATTGTTCCCAGGACACTGAGGGTAATGCCGGGAACTACGAGATATGCGGCGGCGATGACTGCAGTGACTCCGGCGCATAAACCATCGGCGCCGTCCAGGAAATTGAAACAGCGGACCCGCGCCGTCATGCTTCTCGATTCTCGCGAACGCGATCTGGTAATCGACGCGTTTCGTTGCGGCGCTCGCGGCGTCGTCTTTCGCGACGAACCTCTGGAAACCCTCGGAAAGTGCATTCACGCGGTCCATCGAGGACAGGTGTGGGCAAATAGCCAGCAGCTGGGCTACATTCTTGAAGCGCTCAGTTTGACCATGCCGGTGCGCTTGCAAGACGCTCGCGGAATGAATCTGCTTTCGAAACGCGAAGAAACGGTAGTGCGCCAGGTGGCGGAGGGGATGACGAACCGCGAGATTTCGGTTCGTCTAAAATTAAGCGAGCACACGGTGCGGAATTATCTTTTTCGCATCTTCGATAAGCTTGGAGTCTCGACCCGTGTGGAATTGGTGCTCTACTGCTTGCAGGAGCGGCACAACGGTTCCAGTTAGCTGCCAGCGACGCGCAGCTACACCGCCTGTTTTCCAACCCGCTTGCGTCGATCGCTGCCGCGATTCGGGCCGAGCTCAGAAGAGTAGCTTTAGAGCTACCTGCAAGACGCGCGGCTGGCCATAAGTCGCGGAGACGATGCCGAATCCCGGCGCGCCGACAACGCCGAAGTTAGATGAACCCCCGCCAGAAAACTGCGCATGATTAAAGAGATTAAATGCTTCGGCGCGGAGTTGCAGCGTCTTCGTTTCGGTCAGCTTGGTGTCCTTGAGGAGCGCCGTATTCCAATTGTTTAAGCCCGGACCATGAAAGAAACGCCGGCGTGAATTCCCGATTGTTCCGACCGCTTCGGGAGTGAACGAGGCAATATTGAAGTAGGGGATTGGCATGTTCTGTGCGTTGAGTTTGCGAGGATTTGTATTGTTCAGGATTTTGCCGCCAGCGAAGTCGGGTAGATCAATTTGGGCCTCGCCGCCTTGGGTACCTGTCAAAGAATTGTCGTCGGCCTCGGACAGAGTGACTGGAAGGCCGGTGACGAAGGTCGTGATACCTGATATCGCCCAGCCCGCCGCGAGCTTGTTCTTCCATCCTGACGTCGCATTAAAGGCGCGATCGAAGGGGAGCCGAGTTTCATAACTCGCGACGAAATTGTGAGTCACGTCAAAAATGCACAGGCCTGTGCTCAATCGCGGGTCGAACGGATTTACTCCTTCCTGCAGCCCCGAAGCGTTATCCATGCATTTGCTGTAGGTATATCCAATTAGGAAGGTTGAAAGGCCGCTTGTATGTTTTAGCTCAAGCTGAAGAGAGTTATAAGATGAGTGAGCAATTGTGGCTTCGAACGGGACGTCTTGGAAGTTTGGTCCGAGGACGGTATAGGTCGTGTTGACAATGTTGCAGGTCCCTCCGCCGCCGATGCAGGGCCCCGTGGTTTGTACATTTGGAGTAGCTGCTGAAGGAAACCCTACTCCTAGAGGCAAAACATACTGCTGTCCTTCGCCCAAGGGCCCGCACTGCTGCCCCGAGGTCGTCATCGCGTTCGCCGCGATCAGCTGCAGACACAGGTTCGGGTTACCGGGATTTGCTTCGATCAAGCTGATCAAATGGTGACCCTGGTTTCCGACGTAACTGATGCTCAAGACTGTATTCGTGCCGAACTGGCGCTCCAGAGATAATTCGTAGTCTTCGGAACGCGGCATCACATTGTGAGGATCGTAGGCAAGTGTGCCGGAGAGAGGTTCGACACCGGCCCAATTGAACGTCGTATCCGGGTTCTTAGGGCCCACGTTTGGAGGAGGAAAAACGAAGGGGAAGCGCTGTCCCTCCGGATTGTTGGAGCCACGATCGATGTAAGGCGCCTCGAAAAGTGGTGGAGCAGGGCTTACGTAAAACAGGCCATACGGCGGATCGCCGATTTCCTGGAACTGTGACAGGTCTTCTACCGAGGTGTAGAAGATACCGTAGCCCATACGAATGCTGGTCTTGCCCGGCCCGCCGGTCAATTTAGCAAGAAATCCGGAGTCAAATCCCGGCGAGTAGGCCAGGCCCAGGCGGGGCGAAAAATTGTGATACCGCGTAGGAGCAAGTGTTCGCGGCACGCCGGGATCGCCGGGAACGACCCAGCTTGTGGGGGCGCCCGGAAATACGACGGATTGTTCGCCCGGAACCACGGTCTCGATTTTGTTTCCGGTGTCATACCATGGCTGGCTGAACTCCCACCGCAGCCCATAGTTGAAAGTCAGATTCGGGGTAATTCGCCAGCTATCCTGGCCATACAGGCCCATGTATTTTGTCCGGGAATCAAGAATCTGTTCGCTGGCTTGGATGAACTGCGCGGGCGCTCCCAGGAAGAAATCGACGACATCCGAACCGGATTCGCTGCCATCGAATGTGAAATCACCGTTTTCGCCGAAGAAGTTTCTGTCGTTGATCTGGTCGTAATGGAATTGCCCGCCGAACTTCAAGCTGTGCTTTCCGATGATCTTCGTATAGTTGTCCTGCCATTGAAATGTATTGTTGAATTGTCTGGTTGTGTCCTGAGGCACGCCAATGTTCAGTCCCAGAAGACCGAAGGAAACGGTCGGTACACCTTGCAAGCTCGGAGTTATCGACCCAATACCGCCCGGCTGATCGAAACCCGAAACGAACCCGAGTGAGGAGAGGCTAGGCCCTAAGCCTCCCTGCGGAGTGAACAGGTGGTTTGCGGTCCGTAAATAGCTGAAGCGAAATTCATTGACAGAGGAAGAGCTGAAAGTCTTGGTGTCGCCAAGCACGAGTACCTGAGCGCGGCTTTGACTCAACGCGTTGAAGCCTGGGACATTGGCCCCGCCATTAGGGTAGGGATTGTTCGAGGTATCGTCATCGATGTGCCAGTAGGCGGAGAGCAATCCAAATCGGGCGGTGTTTTGATCCATACGGATACCGCCTTTGTCGTCTCGCAATCTTTGCTCCGCGGCCGTCGTGTTAAAGTTTGGCCCTCCTGGTATGGGATTTAACGGCATGGGAATGAAGGGCAGAAGTCCCTTGGCCGCAGGGGAGAATAATGTCGGTGAGAGCTGCGCATTGGGCAAAACGCAAGCGGCGGTACTGGTGCAGCCCGCGGTGTAATAGGGTTCGTTGTTTGTCACTAGGTAACCGAGGCGATTAGTCAGCGTCTGAGCCCAGGCTGTGCCCTGAACCGTCCCATCAAGGCCGCCCGTGGCCGGGTCCACTGTATCTAAGAAGTTTCCACCGCGATCTGCGACAGTCGGAACAAAGACACTTGAGGTTGGCCCAAGGATGAGACGCGTTCCCTGATAGTCAGCAAAGAAAAAAGTCTTGTCCTTCTTGATCGGGCCGCCGACGGTGCCCCCAAACTGGTTTTGAATGAACTTGCCGATGGAAGGGGCGAACCAGTCCTTCGCATTGAAGGCTGTGTTGCGGTTGAATTCGAATAGATCGCCATGAATCTGATTGGCACCGGATTTGGTGACAACATTGACTTGACCACCGCTGTAATTGCCGTACTCAGCGTCGAAGTTGTTGGTGATGATTCGAAACTCTTCAATTGAATCCAGGTTCGGAATGACGGCTGTTCCGTTGTTCTTTCCTTCGTTGACGTTCGCGCCGTTGATCATGAAGCCGTTGGCAGCTTCGCGCTGGCCATTGATAGACTGGTTTCCAGCGTTTA
>JBEKHP010000026.1:0-49569 GCA_050012235.1 Candidatus Acidiferrales bacterium
CGCCGCCGGACGAGCCGCGAGTTCACGATATTTCTACGTCCCAATGGCCTCGAAATCAGCCGGTTTGGCTGGAGCATAAAAAAGGCGCTGGGTAATGCGGTCCGGCGCAACCGAATCCGGCGCCGCCTACGCGAAATACTAAGATTGCATCGACAGGAGATTGCCACGGGATGGGATATTGTGATTCATCCGCGCACGACAACCGCAACGGCGGAATTTTCGCCGCTGGCAGCGGAACTGGTGAGATTGATTCCGCGCACGCCGTAACAGCGGTTCGTTCTGATTCCATGGAAAAAAGTGGGCGATCAGCGGGCGCATGGGTTTTGCTGGCGCTGGTTTCCTTCTATAGAGTGTTTCTTTCGCATTTTTTTGGAGGCGCTTGCAAGTTTGAACCTTCGTGCTCGAGGTACGCGCAGGAAGCGATTGCGCGCCATGGTGCGCGGCGCGGCGTCGTGCTGGCGCTCAAGCGGTTGGGGCGCTGCCGTCCGTTCACGAAGGGCGGGTTCGATCCTGTGCCGGATAAAGAGGAAGGCAAGCCTTCCGGGATTCAGGTTCCCCTCGTTCCAGACTATAGCGCAGCAAATTCGTCCGAGTTATTAAGTGCGGGTTTCACGGAAAACGCTCCGCCTCGGCATCACGAGGAGCGAGTTCTGTGAACGAGATGTCGGATCAGGTACGCGCCATCGTGTTCGTTGTTCTCGCGCTGGTAATTCTTTTCGCCTGGGGACATTTCTACAAACCTCCCGTGGCGCCGCAACCCCAAACGGCGCCGACTGCGGTGCAGGACGCCACATCGAAATCCCCCGGCAACACTTCGGCTAGCGCTGGCACTATGACGCGTCAAACCGAGTCGGCGGCCGCGGCTAGCCCTGCCCGGGTTCAAGCGGCGGACGAAAAATCGGTAGTGGTAGAGAGTCCGCTCTATGTGGCGGAGTTTTCGAATCGCGGCGGCGTGGTGAGAAGCTGGAAGCTGAAGAAATATTCCGACGACCAAAAACCGCCTCACTTGTTGGATTTGGTAAACAACTCCGCGGCGCAGCAATTGGGCTGGCCGTTCTCTCTGGTGCTCTCGGATTCGCAGCTCGAAGCGAAAGCCAACTCGGCGTTGTACCAAGTGACGCCGGGGCTGAGTAATTTAACAGCACCCACGGAAGTCACATTTCACTGGAGCGACGGCCATCTGGACGTAACGAAGAAGCTGAATTTCGGCTTGGATTATGCTATGTCCGCAGAAGTTTCTGTCCTGCTCGATGGCAAAGCAATTCCCGCAGGGATTGCCTGGCGCGGCGGATTCGGGGACAAGGAGGTGTATAAGGCGGCTTCGCTCGTCACCGTTTATTACAAGCTCAACGACAAGCTGAATCTGCTGCAATACAAAAAGCTCGGCGTGTCTGGCAATCAGAGCCAGCCGGCATTGCAAAACGGGCCGATGGAATATTTGGGTATTGAAGACCAATTTTTCACCGCGGCATTTTTGCCGGATGGCACGGAACTCTCGCTGTGGCACTGGACGCAGGACCATGGAATCGTCGATGACGGCAAGCCCGCAAGCGAGCCCATCGCTGAGATGGCGGCGGGAACTACGATTGCGGCGCCGCTGATCGTGCGCGTTTATGTGGGGCCGAAAGACCTGGCGATTCTGGAAAAGACCAAGCCGCCGCTCGCTGAATTAATTAATTTTGGCTGGACGGGAGTGATCGCGAAGCCGCTGCTGTGGGTGCTGCAGACCATCCACACGAAAGTTCCGAATTACGGATGGTGCATCGTTCTGCTGACGCTGGTCATCAACTTCGCCATGTTCCCGTTGAAGATGAAAAGCTGGCGTTCCATGCAGAAGATGCAGAAGGTGGGGCCGGAAATCCGGCAGATTCAGGATCGCTACAAGAAATATTCCATGAGCGATCCGCGCAAGAAGAAAATGAACGAAGAAGTGATGGCCATTTACAGCCGCGAAGGCATCAACCCGATGGGTAGCTGCCTGCCGATGCTTTTCCAGATGCCGATATGGTGGGCGCTGTGGCGCGTGCTGAACGGCGCGATTGAACTGCGGCATGCGCCGTGGATGTTCTGGATTCACGATCTTTCGGCCAAAGATCCGTACTACATTTTGCCGATCGGAATGGCCATTATGATGTATTTAATGACCAAGATGACGCCGCAGACGAGCACCGATCCCGCGCAACAGAAAATGATGGCGCTGATGCCCCTGATGTTCGGGTTTTTCTTTTTCAATCTTTCCAGCGGGCTGAACTTGTACATGTTCACGAGCAATCTTGTGGGTATCGGCCAGCAAGTATATTTGAACCGGTCCGAACCGCTCCCTTCCAAGAGTAAATTCAAGAAGAAAGCGCTCAATGAGTGACGAACGAACGGCGGCCGCGAAGAGGCCTTTTATGAAGGAGCATGCACAGGGCGAAGCACGGCTCGATCGCGAGCGCGCGGCGACGGAGCTGAAACGCTTTCTCGATCTCGCTGTCCGCGAGATGGGGCTGGCGATCGAATACGAAATCGTCACGCCTGATTCGGTGGCCGGCAGCGCCGGAGAAAAAGATGTGGTCGTCGCGTTTCACGGAGTCGACCAGGATTTTCTGCTCGAGCGCGATGCGGAGCTTCTATTGGCGCTCGAACATGTGGCACATCGATGGCTGCGGCTCGATCCTCGGTTGCACGATCGCGTGCGCTTCGATTGCGGAGATTATCGGACCGCGCGGCTTGCAGAATTAAAACTCTCGGCGCGGGTGGCGGCGCAACGCGTGCGCGAGACGGGTGAGACGTTTCGATTTAATCCAATGTCGCCGCGGGAGCGCCGGCTGATTCACCTGGAATTAAATGGCGCGCCGGGTGTGCGTACTGCGAGCGAAGGCGCGGGCGACCGCCGGCAGCTTGTCGTTTATCCTGCTAATAAAAAATAACAGGAAGTAGCGAGGGGCGTCATTGATTTTCCAACGTCTGCACCCGCGCTTCGCCCGAGCTCTCCGATATTTTTCACTTTCTTAAACTTCCAGCGTGTAGCCTTGCTTGCCGACATTGATGCATTGCGTTTGGCCGATGCGATCGGAGCGTCCGGCCGTTTCATGAATGTGACCGCAGAAAAGATAGGCGGGCTGTTCGCGAGTCACCCATTCGCGCAACGTTGCGCTACCAGCGTGTTTGCCGGGCGCGAATTCGTCGAGCCTGGTATTGAGCGGCGGAAAATGAACGACGAGATGTAAAGACTTCAGTCCATCAAACGCCGCCAGGGCCTTGCCTATTTCTTCTTCGGAATATTCCCCCGGGGTATCGAACGGCGTGATGTTGCTGTAGCCGAGCCCGGCCCATTGAGTGATGCCGGACGCGGATTCAAGCGAGCGCACCTGGCGATGAAAATCCAGGAAGCCGTAATGCTCGCAAAAAGAGCGATTCTCGGTCTGCGTTTCGTGATTTCCCGGCAAGACCCAGAGGCGCTGGCCCAGCGGTTTTAGTATTTCTCCGCAACGTTCCAGGCCTTTGCCGAAATTCGAGAGGTCCCCGGCGGCGATATATACGTCCGCCGGCAGAGAGGCGATTCGTTCGAGCGCGCGCAAATCTCCGTGAATATCGCTGAAGATCAGAACCTTCATGGCGTTTCTCCCGAGCGCTGCGGGGAAAGTTTCTGCATGTGCCGCAGCAGCATGCCGTCTGATTGCCAGCCTTCCTCGATTATGTTTCCGGCCTGGTCGAAAACCACGCGATAAGTGAATGGTTGCAGGCCCTTTTTACGGGTGTTGACGAATCGATTTTCGCCGAAATCGACAACGTGATAGTTGCCTTCCATCGAACTGCGAATCACTGGAAAACGCGAAAATTGCCAGAACAGCTGCACTTCGGGAAGCAGCAGTGCGCGAGCAACGAATTGATCGGGGGGAGAGTCCGCGGTGAAACGGAACTCCGGAGGGGCGGGATCTCGCAAATCAAAGCGGGATTGATAGACGCCATCGATGGAACGAATTGAGCCGCCCCAGTCGAGAAAGGAAGGTGGCAGGGGCAAAGCGCCCATGCGATCGATCGCAATGTTATTCGCCGAAGCAAAACTCTTTACGCGTCGCAATGCTGTGTGGTGCGCGAAACTGCAGAGAAATAGATACGCGAGCATAGCGTACGTACCCGCCTGACACCATACAGCGCGGGTGACGCGGAATCCCCAGTCGTCGAAAGCCGGCAGAAAAAATAGCGCAGCAATAATGGCGCTTGCCAGCGCCACAATCCAGAGATGAAACGGAAATCCGGCCGCGCTGGCGGCTGTCCATGCTGCGACGGCGCCAAGCGTGAAGAGCGCCCACATCCAGGTGGCGCGCAAGCGGCTCTTCGCGCGATCGCTGTAAATCCATGCCGCGATTTGCGGCAACAGAATAATCGCCGTGAAGCTGAAGTCGATGATGAAGAGTAAGTCCCAGGCCACGCGTTGTTGCGAGATGGGCGTCCACATGCGCGTGCCGAACGAGGTCATAGCGTCGAGCAGGATGTGGCTGGCGATTCCGATTCCGTAGATTAAGGTCAGCGTGGCCCAGGAAGGTGTTTCGATGCCGCGACGCCGTGCGAGCCAGCGTGTGAGCCATGCGAGAAGCGCAGCAAAAAAGGGCAGACCTACGAACGAATGCGTGATTCCGCGGTGATACTTCACGATGGAAAGCGGATCGCGAGAAGCTATCTCCGCCACGATATCAACGTCCGGAAAAACTGCGCCCAGTGTGGCCGCAAAAATAGCGACGCGGCCCTTACGCTCGGCAAAATATCCTTTGCCTAGAAGCGCGCCGGCGATCCCGTGAGTTATAGGGTCCATGGGAGGTTCGAAAAAAGAAAAGTGTACACGATTGAAGCGGGTCAGGCGATTTCGATCAGAGGCGAACGCCGGGGAATGATTTTGCCGATTGCGCGCGCAGGAACATTGTGGCGTTCAAACGCAGCGAGCGCGGAATCCGCCGCCTCCGGTGCGATCGAGACAAACAGGCCGCCCGAAGTTTGCGGATCGAACAGCAGCGCGCGAAATTCCTCCGGAACGTCATCCGTGAAGCCGACGCAACTTTCGCAAAAGTCCCGGTTGTTCTTCATGCCGCCGGAGGAAAAATGGCCGCGTGCCGCTTCAATAGCTCCCGGAAGATACGCGATTTGTTTGTGATCGATTTTCATGGAGACGCCGCTGCCGATGGCCATCTCGCGCGCGTGCCCGAGAAGGCCAAATCCGGTGACGTCGGTGACGGCATGCACCGGGCTCTCGTTGTTTGAGGCGGCCTCCACTTCGTGCAATGCATCGGCCGCGTCACGATTCAGGCGTGTCATAGAATCCGTTGCCGCAGTAACCCACGATTGTTCGGCGAGCCCCTGCTTCAATGCAGTGGAGATCACACCGGTTCCAAGGGGTTTGGTAAAGAGAAGAACATCTCCCGGTCGCGCGCCGATATTCTTCCAGATTCTTTGGGGATGAATCAGGCCGGTGACCGCATAGCCAAATTTCAGCTCGTCGTCGCGGATGGAATGTCCGCCGACAACCGTGCAATTCGCCTCCGTCATTTTCGCAAGGCCACCACGCAGGATTTCTTCGAGAATCTCCGGCGCGCCCGAAGCGGGGAAAGCAACGATTGTCAGCGCGGAAATCGGGCGTCCGCCCATGGCATACACGTCACTCAAGGAATTCGCTGCGGCAACCTGGCCGAACTGAGCCGGGTCGTCCACGATGGGAGTGAAAAAATCCACGGTTTGAACGATGGCCAGGTCGTTCGTCAGGCGGTATACGGCGGCGTCATCGCTAGTTTCGAAACCGACGATAAGATTTGGATCGGTTTGTGGCGGCAGACGTTTGAGAATCGAATCCAAAACGCTGGGGCTCAGCTTTGCGGCGCAGCCCGCGGCTTTTGCGGTGGTGGTTAATCGGATCGCTTCGGCCAATGGATCTCCATAGTAAATATGGTTCGTTGATTATAACGCTTCAGAGCGATGGAATTTGAGTGGGGAAAGAAATCGCGATTAGAGAAAACCTCAGGCGCGAGCGGCGACGGAGCGAATCGGGATCGTGACTGGTTTCGACGTTTCCGCAGCGCCTATCATCTGGCAGCTTCCATCAAATACAGCACCAGGCTCGATGATCAAGCAGGGACAGTGGATTTCGCCAGTTACGATGGCTTTGGTTTTCAGTTCCACTCGACCGCGGGCGCGAATAACTCCCTCAAAGCGGCCACTGATGATCACGTTGTTGCCATCAATCTCGCCTTCTACCGTCGCATGCTCTCCCAGGATCAGCGTTTCTTCGGAGATGAGAGTTCCCTTCATCGCCGAATCGATACGAAACGTGCCGCTAGATTCGAGGCGACCCTCGAGTTTCACACCGGGCTCGAGAAAGCCGGTCCATTCGCCAGAGTCATGCCGATTACGGTCAAACCATGCCATGCGTGGCTCTTCCCCTGTGCTCGATTGAGGTTTCTGAGGACAAATCTATTTAAGCATCAATTGGTCGTACAGGCGGGTTAAATCACTATCGTCATAGTATTCAAAGATTAACTGACCCGGTTTTCCCGGACGACGGGGCTGGATCAGGACGCGCGTTCCGTACTCGCGTTGGAGGTCTTCGAGCGCGGCTTTGGTGTTCGGATCAGGTTGAAGCAACGAACCCGCAGGACGCGGCCTTGGCAAGCGGGTCGAGAGTCGCTCGACTTGGCGAACCGTCATGCCGCCGCGTGCGACGCGGTGGGCAAGCGCGACACGCTCTTTGCTGTCGACTACGGCGAGAAGGGCGCGGCCGTGACCCGCGCTCAGGCGTCCCTCCTCAAGTAAATCCAGGATCGGTTCCTCAAGCTTAAGAAGCCGGAGCGCGTTGGCGATGGTGGCGCGGTCCTTACCGGTGCGCTCTGCAACTTGTTCTTGCGTAAGGTGAAACTCATCAGTGAGACGTTGGAATGCATGGGCCTGCTCGACCGGGTTGAGGTCCTCGCGCTGAAGGTTTTCAACCAAGGTCATTTCGAGAGCCATGGCGTCAGGTACGTTCCGAATTACGATCGGAACGCGGGTGAGACCAGCCTTTTGCGCAGCACGCCAGCGACGTTCGCCGGCGATGAGCTGGTGGCGGGCTCCAACTCTGCGGACAACAAGCGGTTGGACGATTCCGCTAGATTGGATCGATCGCGCAAGTTCTTCGAGCGCTTCTTCGCGAAAGCGCGTTCGCGGCTGGTACGGGCTCGGATCGATCAGATCGATATCGACCTGAAGGAGACCATCACTCGGCGCTAGAGCCGGTGCCGCCGCTGCCGCTGGTCCCGCTGCCGCCGGTTGGGGCGTTATTTCCGGCAGCTGTGCTGCTTGCGCTACTGGTGGCCCCTGCAGTGGCGGCCGAGGCTGACTGGGCTCCGGATCCCTGATCAGCGCGCTCAGTCCCCTGCCCAACGCGTTTCTGGGCATTGACGATAACCTCCTTGGCTAGTTGTATATAGCTCTCTGCGCCTTTACTATGAATGTCGTAGAACATTACTGGCATGCCGTGGCTTGGCGCCTCGGCCAGCCGCACATTTCTTGGAATGACTGTTTCGAACACTTGGGTTCCGAAGAAGCTTCTGAGATCCGCGGCAACCTGCTTTGAGAGGGTCGTTCGATCATCGTACATCGTGAGTAGAATGCCCTCGATAGCCAGCGATGGATTGATTGTTCGGCGCAATCGCATCAGGGTGTCGAGGAGCTCCGAGACGCCCTCGAGAGCCAGGTATTCGCATTGGATTGGGACTAGGACGGAATCGCAAGCGGCCAGCGCATTGAGCGTGAGTAGGTCGAGCGCTGGCGGGCAATCTATGAGGATGTAGCTGTACTTGTCACGGATACCTGCGATCGCTGCTTTCAATCGGAATTCTCTATTTTCCATGCCTACGAGCTCGACTGCGGCACCCACCAGGTTTCTGTCAGAAGGGATGAGATCCAGCCCCTCGACCTGAGCGTCCAGTGTCACGCGATCTATGGGTTCGTCGAGTATGAGTGTTTGGTAGAGGGTTCTTCTGGCTGGATCTTTTGGGAAGCCCAAGGCGCTAGTCGTGTTTCCTTGAGGATCGCAGTCAATTATTAGTGTTTTTTGTTCGGAGGCGGCGAGAGAGGCGCCCAGATTTACTGCCGTGGTGGTCTTTCCAACGCCGCCCTTCTGATTTGCAATCGCGATAATGCGAGCCAATGCGGGATCCCCCGGTGTGCACCGCGAATTTATCAGAGAGTTTCAGAAACATGCAAGGTGTTTCACGTGGAACATTTGGACTGAATAGAGTGTTTCACGTGGAACATTCCAAATTGCTAGGCTGCGGAACCAACAAGCAGGAACCGGCTGCGGGAACCGGGGATAAGCTGAGGTTTTTTCCACAGCCACGACCTTTGGGAAGAAACCCTCGCCGGATCTTCCCCTCCAAGCCAAAGGATTATGCTACCACCGCTGCAAACTGCAGTGCTAGACCACTTAACGAGTTCCTCATGCATTCCGAGAGCGCGGGCGGTGACGTAATCGAAACCAGATCCAACTGAGGTTAGGCTATCGAAACGCCCGCGATACACCTCGACGCTTTCAAGCTCAAGCTCTCGAACGGCCTCAGCCAGGAACGCAGCCTTTTTTGCGTTCGGCTCGATCAAAACCAGGTCCAGAGCCGGGATTAGTAGTTTAAGCGGAATACCAGGAAAGCCGGCGCCCGAGCCGACGTCGGCGAGCCGACCATTTCGGTTTTGTATTGCAGGTGCGGCAAACATGCTTTCTCCAAAATGGAAGCGCAGGATTTGGAGAGGATCGGTCACGGTTGTAAGCGATATCTTCCGATTCCAGTGTAAGAGCAGCGGAATATAAGCCCGAATTGCAGAGAAGACAGCCGTGGACGCAGAGACCCCATAATCTCGGAGCTCGTTGCCGATCACCTCGTCAGTAAGAGCAATAATGTCGCCTGACATTGTATGTCATTGTAAATAAGCAGCTTATATGAAACCTGAAGCGTCAGTCTTCCTTCACGAGGCGCGCTGCAGATCCCAGAAGCCTAGCCGGGGCCAACATCCCGACAGCAAGATCAGCTACGAAGTGCGCCACAGAGGTTGGGAGCAGGCTACCAGCCCATGAGCGAACTACCGAAAAAAGAATCCCAACTACAATAGTAGTAGTTAACCCTCGGCGTCCCTGGTAAAGATGCGCGAGCGCGAAGAAAACTGCCGAGCCGATGATTCCGGCTACGACGTGTCCGGCAGACCAATCTTGAAAAACATTTTGAACGAAACCGCGGTAGATGAACTCTTCACACATTGCCACCGTGACTACCAGTGCGAAAAATATCAGGCGCTCAACGTTGTCCTGAGGAAATAGCTTCAGAGCAAGTTGTGGCAAGACCCCTTTGATTTCCGACGGTTTCGCTGCGAGTCGGCGGAGACTATAGATCTGATTGACTGAGATCAGCGCGGCAAGAACGATGGCTATCGTGATGGCGAGCGCGGGCCTGGGAATTGCCACTCCAAGTTGTGCAAGTAAGATTCCGTGAGCGCGAGTGCGCCAAAGAATTATTACGGTGGCACACCACTGAAAAGCGATCGTGGAGGCGTAGATCGAGAGGCGGTCCATCTTTGACGTTTCGGGAGATTCCAGTAACTGACGAATTCGCCGGCGTCCCAGGAGGGGGACGGCGACGCCGAGAAAAACCAGAATGAGTGCGAAGTCCCAGTGCATCTGGTTAGATGAAAGCATTTTTAGGGCGAGCGAGCAAGGCGAACTCCTGTTGACACCGGCAGACGGCGCTCGTATCGTGCTTAGTTCTGTTCGTCGGCATAACATGAAGATACTTGTGATTGGAAGCGGCGGGCGCGAGCACGCGATCGTGTGGAAGCTACGGCAGAGTGCTGCAGTCGAGAAGCTGTGGTGTGCACCGGGAAACGGCGGGATTTCGAAAGACGCGGAATGTGTTGCACTGGATTCGAACGACATGAAGGCTGCGGCCGATCTTGCCAGCAAATTGGCAGCGGACTTAACGATTGTGGGGCCGGAGTTGCCTCTGGCGCACGGGATTGCAGATGAATTCGCAAAACGCGGTCTTGCGCTACTTGGGCCGCCACAGAAGGCGGCGCAACTAGAAGGAAGCAAAGTTTTCGCCAAGAAATTCATGGAACGCTTCAGAATCCCTACAGCTTCCACATACGGCATTTACGATTCGCCGATAGACGCTTATACCGCCCTGTGTTCTGTTGATTGGCCTCTAGTTGTGAAAGCTGATGGACTGTGCGCGGGAAAGGGAGTGCTGGTGACTTCGTCGCCTGACGAAGCAGCAGCTTTCATCGACCGCCTGATGGAGAAAAACGAGTTCGGCGATGCGGGCAAGCAAGTTTTGTTTGAAGAAGGACTTGCGGGACGCGAACTCTCCTACATCATCCTGATGGATGGAAAGAATTTTGTTTCTTTGGCTCCGACGCGCGATCACAAACGCGCCTTTGACAACGATCAAGGCCCGAACACAGGGGGCATGGGAGCTTTTTCAAGCGCTGATATTTTGCCGCCAGAGCTGGAGAGTAAAATTCTCGAGACGATTGTGAAGCCGACTCTGGCGGGCTTGCAAAAAGAAGCGATGAACTACTGCGGGTTTCTTTATTTTGGATTGATGCTTACTTCAGATGGCCCGAAGGTGCTGGAATACAACTGCCGACTTGGAGATCCCGAGACACAAGCAATCTTGCTCCGGGCAGACTTTGATTTCGCCGAAGCCTGCGCGCATGCGGCTAGCGGAAAACTCGCGGCGGTGCAGGCAAAATCCTCGAATGGCGCAAGCATTTGCGTGGTGGTGGCGTCGGAGGGCTATCCTGAGAAACCGATTATAGGGAAAGAGATTTTTGGACTGGAAGCGGCTGCGAGTGTCCCGGGTGCAACGATCTTCCATGCAGGCACTCGTCGGGAGGGGGAAAAGTTCTACACCGCTGGGGGACGAATTCTGAGCGTAGGAGCGGTGGGCAAGGATTTGTCCGCAGCTTCCAAGATTGCATATGAAGCGGCGAGTAAGCTCCGAATCGATGGGGCGCATTATCGAAGGGACATAGGCCCAAGGGCGCCGTCTAAGGCTGCGGCGGAGGGACGGAACGCGTGATGTAGTTGTTAGGGACGTCCGAATAGAAGCGGGATTTGTCGTGAGTGGATGCAAATGTTGATTAATAAATCTGGACCAGGGAGATTATCCGGTGGCTAAGGAAAACACAAAAGAAGGCGGGGCGCTCGTCGGAATTCTGATGGGGTCGGACACGGATTTTCCGGTAATGAGCGAGGCGGCGAAGACGCTTGAGAAGTTCGGGATTCCGTACGAATTGGAGGTGATGTCCGCGCATCGCACGCCGGTGCGCGCCCATGAATATGCCACCACAGCCTTGAAACGCGGGCTGAAGGTTTTAATCGCTGCAGCGGGCGCGGCGGCGCACCTGGCTGGAGTGATCGCGGCAAACACAACATTGCCCGTGATCGGAGTTCCGATGGGAACGAGCTCGTTGAATGGACTCGATGCATTGCTATCGACGGTGCAGATGCCCGGCGGGATTCCTGTGGCGACCATGGCAATTGACAAGGCTGGGGCAGTAAACTCCGCGATATTCGCCGCGGAAATTTTGGGACTATCGAACCCCGAAATTGCGGGCAAATTGGTCGCGCACAAACAGGAACTCGAGCGTTCGGTGAGTGAAAAAAATGCGCGTTTAAAGCAACAGCTCGCTGACAAGAAATAACGAGTGTTCACTCAGAAGCTGGGGTGCAAAAGCGAAGGAGCGCCATCCTCGCGTTTTCTTTCTTGTTCTTGTCCGGGCTTTTTCGGTTCCGGCGGGGGCTGGAGAATCCACTGGAAACCTGATTCGACGCCGATAGTGGCAATCGTCTCGCGCGAGTTCGGCGACGAAGTGATGCTGAGGGCGGAGCGCAGGAACTGAATCGCATCCACCGCGAGGATTTTGTTGCTTTCGCCCTGCAGGAAACGGTCCCGCACTTCCCGCATTTTGGCGTCTGAAGAACAAAGTTTCTCGATGCCAGCATCTTTGTTTCGAAGCAGATCAAGCAGCGAAGGCGCAGCGTTTTCCGGCGGATACCGAAACTCGACGAGAGTGTGGGGTTGGCCTTTCTCTGGAGGCCACAATTGAACGTATCGCGGCAGGGGAACGTGGGTGTCGAAATAATCTTCGCGCTGCATGGATTGCTGAAGCGTAAAAGTCAGTTGCCAAATTTCCGGGCCGTAGTTTTCCATGTAATCCGCGAGAATCAGCTCCGCAAGGGGCTCATTCGGGGGCAACGTTATTTTGCCGTGAAGGTTTTTTGCAATTTCATTCAGGCGCTCGGTGACACCGTGGCCAATCGAATCGATGTCAGCAGCCTCGGCGTTCGGTTGAGCTTGCTGCAGGTGCGGAGTTAGCGAGGCAGTCTTACCGTGAAGGTGCGGCAGATCTTTGTCCAGGCGGGCAAATTCCACTTGTGAGGATGGCGAAATCCATTCGACGGCGCCAAGAAAGACTCCGGCGCGCCTTGAACTGAGCTCGACCGGCGCCGGCAGGCGGGTCTGAGGTTCGATTGGATTTTCAACGGTGGCGATTAGAATGGCATCTTTGACAACCGCCATGATGACCCGTCCCGCTGCAAGATTTGCGATTATTTCATCTCCGGGAGTGTCTTGCCTCTGCTGAGCTGCGGCGTCCAGCGAGCAAAGGAAAACACAGACCGGGAACAATGCGCTGAAGACTGAGGCGGCAAAAATCACAATTCCGGATCGGCGAGAGCTGGCGAGCGAAGACTGCATAGGATTGCTCACACTTCGACGGTACCACAAATTCGCAAGTGACTAACAATCTGACGCGGTAAGCGCCATGCTATACTTAGAAAACAAGGAACGTGCGTTAGCAATTCACATTCACGGCGAAGATGAGATCCCCCAAAAACATAAAACACAACGGCAGGCTCGTCTCGGAAATACTCGAGTCGCATCGGCGCTTTGTACGCGGAGACGAAACGGGCACTCGGGCGGATTTGTCCGGCGCTAATCTCTCGCGCGTGAATCTGGAACACGAGAATCTCGATCTAGTGGACTTCCACGGAGCGAATCTGGAAGGCGCAAATTTGCATGAGGCCAGGCTGTCGTCCGCGAATCTAAGCAAAGCGAAACTGCGCCGGGCGGATATGCGCAAAGCTGATTTGACCGAAGCCGATTTAAGCGATGCGGACCTAACGGAAGCCAAGGTCGGAGGCGCGGAACTTTTTCGGGCAGATTTGCGGCGGGCCGTGCTGCGTGGCGCAAATTTTGTGGCGTCGAATTTCCGTCTGGCTGAAATTCGCGGAGCGGATTTTACCGGCGCGGACCTGAAGACCACGGTCCTGCGCGAGACGGATCTTGAGGGAGTGAACCTGTCCGGTCTGGACCTGAGCACCACGTTGCTGCCCCGCGGCTACAAGCGTCCGGAACCTGCGAAGAGTTAAATGAAGAAGAGCGCAACTCAAAACGTACCGTGGATTCTGGTGGAGGACTACAAGCGCTCCAAGGGCTGGGTCGGTGCCGAGCAGCACGAGGCCCGCGCTCGCGCTTACTGCGAAATGCTGGAGCGCGGCCAGATACTTTTCTTTCGCGAGCCGCCCTTTGAGCTGCCAGCGAGCGACCAGCAATTTCTCCTTCAGCAGCAATGGTCTGAGATGCGAATGCACAAGAACGTGTCGTACCGCCCGGGCGAAGACCTGTTACGCGGAGCGCCGGGCGACAGCGTCACTGTGAATCGCCTGCACTCGATTATGCGGAATTACAGCGCTCAGGTGACAGAGTTCCTGGCGAAATTTCTGGCTCCCTACGCCGGCAAGTGGAACCTGGATTTCGCGAGTTTTCGTCCCCTCGAAGAGGAAGGCCGCGACTTACCGCTGCACAAGCGCAACGATCTTCTGCATGTTGACGCATTTCCCAGCCGTCCAACGTACGGTGCGCGAATCTTGCGCGTGTTCACGAATCTGAATCCGTCAAAACCGCGCATTTGGCAGACCACCGAAGCGTTCGAGGTGCTCGCCCGCCGATATGCCGGCGGAGCAGGGTTGCAGGATATCGCCGAAGATAATTCGTTTTTGAGCCGTACGGTTCGAGACTTGGGCACCAAGCTGGGAATCGGCGTGATCGGACGCACACCCTACGATATGTTCATGATTCGTTTCCATGATTTCTTGAAAGAGAACGGGGAGTTTCAAAGAAATTGCCCGAAGACGCAGTTGGAATTTCCTCCGCAGGCTACCTGGATTGTCTTTACAGATTGTGTCGCGCACGCGGTAATGTCCGGGCAATATGCTATCGAGCAGACATTCTTGATTCCGCCAAAAGCGCTCGTCGCGCTGGAGTCCGCGCCCTATCGAATCCTGGGAAATATTGCCGGCCGTGCCCTAGTTTCCTAAATTAATCCGTTCACTGTGGCTTATCTGAAGTTCTTCCGCGTCTTCGTTTACTTTCCTGCCAGGAATTCGGCGGGATCCTCGCCAAAGCCCGCGGCGGCGCCGCGAACCGAGGTTGTGCGGCGGCGTGTTTCGATGCCTAGGCGCTTGATTTTCTGATTGAGCGTGGAGAGCGGAACCTGAAAACGCTCGGCAGCTTCGGTCTGGTTCCAATTCGTACGCTCCAGCATATCGACAATGATCCGGCGTTCTACTTCCTCGAGGATCTCGAAAAGCGATGGCGAAGCGGCGTTTCCGCCCGGCTCGCCCGGCATAGGGGGCAAGAACTCGGCGAGCTGCAAGCGGACGCCCTTGATGATCTCGCGCGTGCGCACACTTTCCGGCAGAATATCGGCGTCCATAGCTTCCTGCGTTGAAAGCACGATGGCTCGTTCGACGACATTCTCGAGCTCGCGGACATTGCCAGGCCAATCGTAATCCATGAGCAGTTTCATCGCGGCATGAGTGAAGACGCGAGGGGGCTTTTCATTTTCCTGGCAGAATTGCTTCAGAAAGCGTTCGATCAGCAAAGGAATGTCTTCTTTGCGCTCTCGAAGCGGAGGCAAATGCAGAGAAATAACGTTCAAGCGATGAAACAAATCCTCACGGAAACGGCCTTCGCGAACAAGCTTGTTCAAATCCTCGTTGGACGCCGCGAGGATGCGAACGTCTACTTTAATGGTTTCGGTGCCGCCGAGTCGCATGAATTCGCGTTCCTGAATCACGCGCAATAGTTTGGCTTGTGTTTCCGGAGTGATAGTAGAAATCTCGTCAAAAAAAATGGTGCCTTGATCGGCGACTTCGAACAAGCCCTTCTTCGAGGCAATGGCGCTGGTGAATGCGCCCTTCACATGGCCGAAAAGCTGCGATTCGAGAAGGTCGCCTGGAATCGACCCAGTATTGATGGGGATAAACGGCTTGTCCGCGCGCGTGGAGGCGGAATGGATGGCCTTGGCAAATACTTCTTTGCCGGTGCCGCTTTCACCGGAGATCAAGACGGTTGAGCGTGAGGGCGCGACCTGCGTGACAAGGTCAAGCACCTTCTGCATCTTTTCGCTCTTGCCGACGATGTTTGGAAAATTATAGCGCTGCTTGAGCGCGCGCTTGAGCTGGACGTTTTCGTCGCGCAGCCTGCGGCCCTCGATCGCGAGGGAGACCTGCGCGATGAGTTCGTCGTTGGACCACGGCTTGGTGATGAAATCCTGCGCCCCGCCTTTGAATGCCGCCCGGGCCATATCGATTGAGCCGTAAGCGGTGATCAAGATGATGGCGAGTTGCGGATCCCGCCGCCTGATTTCCCGCAGCAACTCGAGGCCGTTGCGATCCGGCAGGCTGACGTCGAGCAACATGAGATCGAACGGATGGTCTTCGAGTTGCCGAAGGCCTGCTTCTCCGGTTTCCGCGAGGGTTACCTGGAAACTTTCAGAAGTGAGAAGGGCTTCGAGTCCTTCGCGAATTTCCACTTCATCATCGATAACAAGAATGGACCCTCTAGGCATGAACAGTTTTCCTAGCCACGGGAAATTCCAGCCGGAAGGAGGTTCCCTTGCCCGGTGTTGAGCGCACGTCAACTTTGCCCGCGTGCTCTTTTATGATGCCGTAGCTGACTGAAAGCCCTAATCCGGTGCCGCGTCCGGTGGCCTTGGTTGTAAAAAATGGATCAAAAATACGATGCAGGTTTTCGGCTGGAATGCCCAATCCGGTATCGGTGACTTCGACTGCAACCGAGCCATTGTGCGCGCCCGTGCGCACTTCCAGCATGCCTCCGCTCGGCATCGCGTCGCGCGCGTTCATAAACAGGTTGAGAAATACCTGCTGAAGACGCGTGATGGAACCAAGAACGGGCGGCAGCTCCTCCGTATAATTCTTGATGACGTTCACCTGCGCGGTCTTGAACGGATGCTGGACCAAGGTGAGAGTCTCTTCCAAAACGGAGTTCAGATTCACTTCCACGAATTCGGCCGCCCCGGTCCGCGAGAAATTAAGCAAGTTGTTGACGATTTCGCTGGCACGGAAGGTTTGCTTTACGATCCTTTCGATTGTCTTCTGGCGCGGATCGTCGGCGGGAATCTGTTTCGCGAGCATCTGGATGTAATTCGAAATCACGGCGAGCGGCGTGTTCACTTCGTGTGCTACACCGGCCGCCAGCAAGCCGAGCGAAGTAAGTTTTTCGGTCTGCACCATTTGCTCTTCGAGGCGCACGCGCTGGGTGATGTCGTCAAGCAGAATGAGCCGGCCGAGGCGGGCGCCGTTTTTTCCAACCAGCGGCGCGATCGAGGCGTTGATCACCAGACGGCGGCCGGCCGGTGTGTTCAAATGGAATTTGTATATTCCAGAAACGCGGTCGCTCGCCGCGCGCGAAGAAATTTCGGCCACCAGATCCTGGGGGAGAACGTCCTGCAGGTGACGGTGCAGCGCTTCACGACGCGGAATGGCGAGCAAATCCTCAAGCTGGGGATTCCAGGATTCGATGCAATCTTCGAGATCGACGGTGAGCACGCCGATATTCAGCGATTCGACAATGTTCTCGCTGAAATCCTTCAGCCGCTCTATCTGCATAGCTTTTTGCTCGAGGGATTGATAGAGCCGCGCATTTTCGATGGCGATGGCCACGTAACCCGCGATGGTGGACAGCAACTCGAGGTCGTCAGTGGAGAGATAATCACCATCGACCGTTTTGCCCAGGCCCAGAATCGCGACGGTGCGGTCGCGGAAGCGGCAAGCGATGAAATAATTCAGATCGAGCTCTTCGAGCGTGCGACGAACGGAGTCGGACTCCTGGTTTGCCGAGCGCGCAGATTCAAAGAACATACAGCCGCGCTCGAGAGCAGGACGCGCGGGGTCGAGGAATGACAGATCGAGCGGACCTTCAGGGCGCAGTCCCATAGAACGCGAGAGGACGAACCGGGCCGGATGCGCGGGATCTTCGAGAAATATTGCGAGGCGATCCACCAGCAGGGTTTGCGAAACGCGGTCGAGCACGGAGCCGACCAAGGGTTCAAGGCGAACTTCGTTGGTGAGCGCGCGTCCGAACTCGATGAGCGTGCGGCGGTAATTGAGGCGGTCGCGATAGAAGAAACGGTCGAGGCGCGTCTGGACCCATCCCCGCACGGGCTCAAACAGGAATGCAGCAACGACGATTGCGATAACTCCGCCGGCTGGACCGGTGGGCCAGCGAGTGTGAAAGGTTTCGCCGATTAGCGCGATGCCCGCGAAATAAATGCCGACGACCGCAGCAGTGGCAAAGGTGTAAGCGAGTCCGCGCTTGAAGATGATGTCAACGTCCATCAAACGGTATCGGATGATGGCGTAGCCAAAGCACAGCGGAATGAGCGCCAGGGAAAAGACCGAGAGCTTCATCCACGGCGCCGGGACGATGCCCAGAACGTAAGGCACGATATAGAACAGGAGAAAGGGCAACGAGCCGGCGAACGTCCCGCCGGTAACCCACTTTAATTGTTGCCGCAAAACGCCGCTGGGAGCGCGACGGTAGCTGAAAAGGAAAATGGTGGCCGCAAGCAGGAAATAAATCCCGAGGTTGGCCTGTTCTACTTTATCCAGCCAGTATCGCGTGCTGAAGGCGGGCAGAAAATTCAACGTCCCGCTGGCGATGAAAATATGCAGGGTTAGAAGCAAGGCCGGCAGAGTGTAGGTGGCGGCCAGCTTCGGCCATAGAGTTCCGCGGCGCTCCGGGAATACGAGCGCAAAGTGAACGAGCAAAGCCGGCTGCAGGAGCAGCGCAACCACGTTGGCCCAGTAAATCGTTTGGTCGAAAGAATTCAGTTTTCCGGTGTAATGGAAACTGTACAGAATAAAGGAGGACAAGCAGAAAACGTAAAAGTGAATCGCGCGCGGCGCGTTCCAACGGCGGACGAAGATGAACAGCCCGATGAAGAGATATAGTAGCGCCGTTATGCGGAGGTAATTCTCTATCGAGGACGAATTGTCCTGTGGCGCAGTGACCAGGCGGGTCTCAAAGGCGGCTCCTCCGCGGTGCATCTGGTAGTGCACTTCAGCCCACGGTCCCACATGAAACAAGACTCGGGTAACGTCCGTCGCGCGATGAATGGTGACGCCGCGGACCGACTCAACAGTGTCGTTCTCCCGGATGCCGGCTCTCGCGGCAGGCGAGTCAGCGACAACGTGCCAAGCAATGACACCCTGGGACGTATCCATCCAGGTGACGCCATCATCGGGAAGAACAAACCGCGAGCGCTGCTGGAAGTTCAAAACGGCAAAGACTACCGCCGAAAGAGTCAAGAGTGCCAGAAGGACTGCGCCGAGCCGCATTCGGAGACTATCGTTCATCCAGCCACACCCATAACCTCAGCCTAGAGGCTGATTTAACGCAAGCACGTCAGCTTCCAGTAAACTGCAGATTCTATTAATCATATGCCCTTTATTTTTATAAACTTACGGGAGCTTCCGGCCGAAGAAACTATAGCAATCCTATTTGTGGGAGGCATCTTCCCGTTTCCGGTAGCTTACCACCAGCTAGAACTGAAAGCTAAGCCCACCGCGGAGATATCGGTAGGTGGGGATCAGGACAACTCGACCGTCCGGAGTAGCCAAGGGAACGTACCCTTGCGCAAAGAGGTTACCGCAATCAGCGAGGAATTCCGCGTGGCCTGGGATAAACCTCGGAAGCGGCTGATGAATCCCAAGGCTCAAATAGGGATCGAGGTGATAAAGAGACTCGCCGTAAGGATCCATCGCGGAGACGACCGGACCGTTGATCCATTTGTACCCAGCCGTAAGCTTTGTCCCGATGTGGGGTACCCGTGCGGTAAGGCGTCCGCCTGCGCTTTGACGATAGCGCATCGCCAACTGGTTTCTCAAGGCTGCTTGCGAAGGCTCCTCAGTCGGCGATAGTGCTCCGGCATATTCGTAGAGAATCGTTGCAGAAACATTGTCCGTAAACTTTTGGTGATAAGCGACACGGGTCCCTAGCGAGCCCGAATCACCGGCGTCATAGGCGAAGACATTCGAGACAAAGTCCTGTAAATAATCCGGGCCGGTAACAGACCCGTGCCCGAATACCGCCGTGTGCGTCGAACGGTCGTTGAACACAGCCACGGTAAGACTGGCATTCTTATTGAACGCATGTTCAATAGCCAATTCTTCGTGCAAGCCATTTTCAAGAACGGTATGTCCGTCACGCATCAAAACTATCGGAAATTGATCGAGCGTATTCAGGGCAGATTGCAGCGTGCTTTGATCTCCAGCAGGATCCTGCCATCCATTGGCGGCGGCGAGAATAGAAGCCTGCCAAGTTGGAGTCAGCTGCATGGCTATTTCCGCGCGTGGCCGTACGGCTGCTGTCGTGCCGTCGAGACCCGCCATCACGAAATCCGAACCGTAACGAAGGCTGATTCGATCTCCGATGGCAAACGAATTGTCAAACGACATCCGCAATCCGCGAAATGTAGGCCCGTCGGGGCCCAGGCGCGATTCGCGAATCAGCAGGGTGGTTACTGGCCCGACGCCCTGTTCGCCTGAGGGTATCCATTGAGTAGCCAAGCCACCGGAATAGGCCCCGTTCTCGTAGCTGAACTGGCTGGCAACCAAAAGCTGTTCATGACCGCCGAGAGAAATGTCATATACAAGAGCGGTTCCCGGCGAATCCGACGGATTGGAAACCGATCCCGGATGATCTGAACCCGAAGTCAGTTCCAGACGCACGCGCCCGGCTTGATTTTGCGCCGTTTCAAACTGGCGAGGTGGAAGACCGAATATTTCACCATCGTCTTGCCATCGAAGGACCGGCCGGGTGGCCGCGGCGCTTCGAAGCACCCAGGTCCACTCGTCCGAAGCGATTGGTTGATCAGGCTGGCGTTGTAGTTTTTCAAGCGAGGAGAATACCGACCCAAGAACGATTTCGAGCAGGGTGGTGCGCTCATCATTCACCAGAACATGCTCTTCCATGACTGGGAGAAACCCAGCCAGAGTCACTTTTATCGAGTAGGTGCCTGAGGGCAGCAGTGCGCTGGAAAATCGACCGCGATCGTTGGTGAGCAACTCGACGGACGAGCCGCCGAGGAGCTGATCCGAGCTAACAGAGATCGTGGCGCCCATCTGAGGCGTTCCGGTAGAGTCGAGTACCACACCCGAAATCTTGCCCGAATTCGGGGCGGCGACGGCTGCTAGCGGGAGCAGGCAGAGAACCATACCGAAAATGGATGAGCGAATCACTCGCAAGCTCCCCACGTCACCTCCTCTGCGCAGTCGCTGGTGCCGACGGAGCTTTCACCGTAAAATCCATCGCCGGCGTAATCGTCTGCTTAGTGAGATTATCGGTTACCGCCACTTCAAGCTTGTACGCTCCGGGCGCCAAGGACCCCAGCGTAATGATGTTCTCCAAGGTCAATTCTTCGCCGTGCTCGGGCAATTTATCCTTCGGAATATCAAATTTCAGTACCGGCTCAGTAGCCTTATCTTTCATGACGCGATACTGCACTGAAGCGTCCGATTTGTGAGTTTTGTCATCCACTTTCAGGTTGTAGATCTGCAGGAAAACGCCCATTCCGTCGGCAGCTGCGAACGCGGCGTCAAGCTTCGGGCGAACCTTGACGTCGCCCAAGACAAATTGGCCGAGCCCGATATCTTTCGCTGAGACGGGCGATATTTGATCGGCAAGAATCAGAGAACTCGACGACAAATGGTCGTCTTCAAATCGCGGAACGGCGAGCCGAGTATTTACCACGCCCACGTTTCCGTTGTTTACGTCCTTCAGCACGATATCGAGGCGGTAGAGACCGGGGCTCAGCGGCACGGCCTTCTGATAAATCGAAGGGACGGACTGGGCCTGTTGCAGTAAGGCTGCCGGAACATCGCGTTTGACCGTGTCCTCAAAGGTTTGCACGATTCGGCCGCTGAGCGTGCTGATGCGCCCGAACAGATTCACAGTGGCAGAATCCACTCCCGATTTTTCTTGAAAACTCAACTGTCGCGTAGGTATCTGCACGGTAATGGGAACCAGAACCGTCTCAGACGTGATGCGCAAGAAATAAAAGCGGTAATCGAACTTCACCTGATCACGCACGAGCCGAGAAGTCACTACAGCTTCCAAATCCTTGAATTTTACAGGAGGCGCTTGCTGGATCTTGCTGTAGAGGTCCAGGCGAGTAAATTCATTCATGGTCTCAGGCGTCATTCCAAGGGCGGCAGCATCGTGGGTACCGTCCGTGTTATTGAACCGGCTGGTCTTACTAGCCAATCCCATAGATTCCATTTGTGTGAGGCCGGCCCCTGGGACCATGAGAAGTGCGTCCTTCTCGCTTGGGTCGATGGTGAGATGATATTCACCGCTCATCGTCGGGTCCACAAACTCGAGTTCAACGTTTTCGCCTATGCCTTCCAGGTAGCGATAACGCCAATCTTCGAACGGATAGGTGGAAGTCTCTCCTCCTCCTTCCTCGGAGGGCCGACTGTAAGTGCCGCCCGCTGGATGCGAATCAATCTCATCGGGCGCGCCCCACATGATGTAAATGCGTCCTCGGTCAGCTTTCCAGCCCGGTATGCCAGAGGAATAGTGTTCGTTGGCATATGCGATCCGTCGGTAATGTTCTTCTTTGAAAGTGTTGTCGGCCGAGTCAGGGTCGGGATTGCGACGCTGCCAGAATTGCTCTATGAATTGCTCACGCTCTTCGTTGGTAGCAAGGTGAAGGAATGCGCTGCGCTCTTCCGGGGATATGATGTAGACGACGTCCTCGTCAAGCCATTTCCGGTATTGGGAGTCGAGTTCCTTTCGAAGTTCTTTATCGCTTTTAGCTTTTTGTTTCCCGGACTTTTTGGCCGAATTTTGGTCAGGTTGGGTCTGTTGCTGGGCTTGAGATTCGCCCTGCCCGAAGGCGAGCGGAGCCAGTCCTAAACCGACAGCTAAAGTCGCCAATAGATACACTCTGACGTAACGGCCCATAAAAAACCATTTCCCCTTTGATTGGTTAGAAATTCTAACCTGTCCATAGGTACAGGTCAATGCGGTTCACCCCGTACAGGATATGAGCACGCTGGGCCGGGCCGGGTTGCCTGGGGTTTTCGGGGGTTTCCATGGCTGGAGAGGTTCGGAAGCTTAAGGCGGCTGCGTGTGGGGAACTGGATTCGTTAGCGGCGTTCGCAGATGGCCGCAAGGCCGAGATAGTATTTTTTCTCCATGCTAAAAACACCTAGAATGGTAGTCTTATGGATAGACTAGCGATCCTTCGAGTAAAGGGCCAAGTTAGCGGCAGTTAGGCCAATTGGCCATCGCAGGGTAGCGGAAGATGTCGTTGGAACCAGAAAGAGAGATTGAAAGAGCCCGAAGATTAATGTAGCTAACTGTCTTTATCTCTTTACCTTCGTCTAATCCGGAAACATTCCGGTCCCTTCGGACGTATGGAATAGTGTGGCGGAGACTGCACTCCGTGATTAGAAGACATAAAGGTTGATGCAATGAAAACCTGGCAAAAGGTGTTAATCGGTGTGGCTGCTGTGGTCGTCCTTGGTGGTATCGCGTGGTACAGCGTCTATCAGGCGAACAAGGGTGTCGTGCAGGTGCAGACCGGCAAGGTTGTAAAGCAGGACCTGACCTCGGTCGTAACCGCTTCCGGCGAAGTTAGGCCAAAGAACTATACAAACGTCCTCGGTGAAGGCATCGGGAAGATTACCGATATTGTGGTGAAAGAGGGCGACCACGTGAAGAAGGGCGACATTCTTCTGCACTTGGAGAACATCCAGCCGGCCGCGGACGTTCAGGCCCAGGAAGCCAGCATCAGCTCCACCGAGGCGGGCATGCGTGTGGCCGCGGCGAGTTACGACTCGGCAGTGGCGACGCTGGCTCAGCGCGAGGCTGACCTGGAGAAAGCCAAATTCGACTGGCAGCGCACGCAAGAGCTCTACAAAGAACAGCTCATAGCCAAGCAGGAGTTTGACGCAAATAAAGCGACTTACGACAGCGCCGTGGCTGCACTCAACGCCTCCAAAGCACAGGTCGAACAAGCGCGCGCGGCCCGAGATCAGTCGCGCGACAACATGAATCAGAACCAGGCGGTGCTGAAGCACACAAAGGACATCCTTCGTAAGACCACCTATACTGCGCCCATCGACGGGATCGTGAGCTACATTGCTGTACGCGTTGGGGAAAACGTCGTACCCGGCATTCAGAACGCCGAAGGCAGTAACCTGATGACTATTTCCGACATGAGCGTCGTCACCGCCGAGGTGAAAGTCGACGAAACCGACATCACGAATGTGCGAGAGAACCAGCCTGCCGAAGTGACGATTGACGCGCTTCCGGGCAAGACGTTCAAAGGCCACGTAACTCAAGTGGGTGAGCTAGCCATTCTGCGTTCCTCTGGACAGGCGGCCACTACGCAAACGACTGCGAATACCCAGGAAGCTCGCGATTTCAAAGTCGTGGTCACCGTGGATAATCCACCCGAGGCGCTCCGGCCGGGCCTTTCGGCCACCGCCAAGATTCAGACTGCGGAGAAAAAAGATGCACTGACCATTCCCATTCAGGCGCTGGCGGTGCGGACGGAAAAGGAACTCGAAGAAGCGAAGCCCGGCAAGAAGGCGAGCGACGTCACTCTCGCGGCTTCCAAGCCATCAACAGGGGCGAATGGTGATTCCAAAAAGACCGACATTCAGGGGGTTTTTGTCATCCGCCAGAAGAAGGCAGAGTTCGTTCCGGTGCAGACAGGCATCGCGGGCGTTACCGATATTGAAGTTACCAGCGGGCTGAAGGATGGCGACGAAATTGTGATTGGAAGCTACAAGGCGCTTCGCACACTGCGGCCCGGCGCTGCGGTGAAGGTGGACAACTCGGCGCCTAAACGCGAAGAGTCATCGACCTAGTTGAGCTGAATTCAGGAGCACATTGCGCATGGCCGTGGAAGAGATCATCGCTCCGCAGAGTTACCGCAAGGACCTGGTTGATAGCGGCGTAGTTATTCAAACCGAAGACCTTTGGAAGACGTACGAAATGGGCGCGGAGCTATTGCATGCTCTGCGCGGCGTGAGCATTGAAATTCACAAAGGCGAGTATGTCGCCATCATGGGGCCATCGGGTTCGGGGAAATCCACGCTTATGAATTTGATTGGCTGCCTGGACACGCCGACCAAGGGCAGTTACTGGCTGGCGGGCCGGCTGGTCAGCCAGCTCGACGATGACGAGCTAGCATACATACGCAACAAAGAGATTGGGTTCGTCTTCCAGACATTTAATTTACTTGCGCGCGCGACTGCGCTCCACAACGTTGAGCTGCCTATGATTTACAACGGCACGCCTTCCGAAGAACGCCTGGGACGCGCTAAAAAGGCCTTGAGTCAAGTGGACCTCGCCGATCGCATGATGCACAAGCCCAACGAACTTTCCGGCGGGCAGCGGCAACGTGTAGCCATCGCGCGCGCTCTCGTCAACACGCCCTCGATTCTTCTGGCAGATGAGCCGACTGGGAACCTGGACTCGCAGACCGGCGAAGAAATCATGGCACTGTTTGCCCGGCTGCACGATCAAGGCAATACCATCATACTGGTTACGCACGAGCCCGACATCGCCGCGAATGCACACCGCGTCATCCGCCTGCGCGACGGTAAAGTCGAAAAAGACGAACGCACGCGTTAAGCGCCGGGCCACTAAGCTGAAAAGAAATTGCGGGCGAGGAACAGTACGTTGGCGGGCCGCTCGGCGAGGCGGCGCATGAACCAGGGAAACCAGAAAGATCCGTAGGAAATCAGGACATTACAGCGGTAGCCTTCACGAACGAGCCGCAATTGTTCGGCGCGCTGGATGCCGTAAAGCATCTGGAATTCGAGTTGAGCTTTTGGAATCCCCTGCGATGCGCTCCATTCAGCAATCTTCTTGATCAGCGCGCGGTCATGCGTGGCCATCGCCGCTCGTACCCGCATCTTGCGCGATTCAGGGCTTAGCAAGCGTTGCGCGAGATGAAAGTAATTCTCGTCCACATCCTTCTTCCGCGGGAAAGCTATTTCGGCAGGTTCGTTGTAGGCACCCTTCACCAGACGGACAGCACCGCCGATCGATATTAGCGAATCCAGATCTCTTTCGGTGCGATAGAGATATGCCTGTACGCACACGCCGACGTTTGCATAAGCTTTGCGCGCGAGGCGATAGAGCTCGAGGGTGGCGTCCACGTAGGGGCTTTGCTCGATGTCAATCCAGAGAGTTTTTTCCGCGGGCGTGCGTTCGATCAGCGTAACGAGATTGGAGTAACAAAATTCGCGATCGAGATCCATGCCGAGCTGCGTAAGTTTTACGGATACTTCGGGGCGCAGGTTCGCAGCGCGAATTCGATCCGAGAGGTCCAAATAATGCTTCGTAACTTCTTCCGCCTCCGCGCGATCGATGATGTTTTCACCAAGGTGCGTCAACACCGCGCCGATGCCGTTCGACGCCAGCGTCCGCGCGGCAGCGAGCGCGTCGTCCACATTCTCGCCCGGCATAAATCGCGTCACGGTGCGCTTCATAAAACCGTAACGCGGCGCATGTTCGCGCAGCCATTGGCTCTGCGAGGCCTTCAGGAGCGAACGTCTCATCAGACTCATCGCAAGTCTTCCCGCTGCAAAATTTATTGGGGTGTAGAAAGTGTTTTGATCAAGCGATAGTAAAAGTCCACGCCTTCGTAAAATGACGCGACGCGAATTCGCTCATCGCGGCCGTGGGAGCGATCATCATCCACATCCATGAACACTCCGGGGATGCCGTAGGTGGGAAAGCCGGCAGCTCGCGAGATAGCTCCGTCGCTGGCCCCCGCATCCAGCACCGGAACAACCGGAACGCCAGGCCACATCTCCGCCGCGACTTTTTCAATCGCACTCATCACGTTGGGCTGAAGCGTGGAAAGCGGATTGGATCTTAATCCTGATCCGGACGAGGTGATCTGTGACACGGAAATTTTGGGGTCGGCTAGCACCTTCTCCAGCGTCGCCTGGACTTCATTAGGCGTGTGGCCCGGCAGAATACGGCAATTGACGTTCGCGCGTGCCATTCCCGGCAGGGCGTTATTTGCGTGGCCGCCCTCCAGCCTGGTTGCGACGCAGGTTGTGCGCATACGCGCATTGTAAAAAGGAGATTCCGAGAGCCGCGCGATGGCAGCCTCATCCGGCGGCGTTTTAAGAATCGCTTTCATATCCGCTCCGGTTGAGCCGCCCACGATGTCAGCTTCGCGCTTAAAGTATTCTCGCGTCACTTCGCTGAGCTCGAAGGGAAATTGGTAATGCTCGAGGCGGGTTAGACCTTCGGCAAGCTCGTAGATTGCGTTTTCCTTGCCCGGCAGCGAGCTGTGGCCTCCCGGGTTCGTCACCCTCACATCGAAATCCTGATAAAGTTTTTCCGCCGCCTGGACGCCGACGAGCAGTTTCTTCCCTTTGTCCAGCTCGAAATCGCCCGCGTCAGGATTTAGAATGAATTCCGCGTCAATCAAACCGCGGTGGTTCTTGATCAGCCACTCGACGCCGTTCGACGTGCCGCCTTCTTCGTCCGCCGTGAGCGCCAGAATAATGTCGCGGTCCGGCTTGAATCCTTCCTGTTTCAAACGAATCATCGCCGTCATCAGGATCGCGTCGCCGTCTTTGATGTCTCCCGATCCACGGCCGTAGAAGTAGCCATCCTTCTCGGTGAATTGAAACGGGTCCATGGACCAATCTTCGCGTCGCGCTTCGACTACGTCCAGGTGGCAAATCAGCAGCATCGGTTTTTGTGCGCCTGTGCCGCGCAGGCGAGCGACCAGATTGCCTTTGCGAGGATTCGGCCCGAGCACTTGCACGTCGCTCGCGGGATAGCCGGCGTCGCGCAGCCTCTGGGCCATTGCTTCCGCGGCGACGGTCGTGCTGCCGACAGAATCTGTGGTGTTAATTTCGATGAGCTGCTTGTAAATATCGCGTGCAAGTCTATTCGCGGCGTCGTTACTCTGCGCACGCAGGCCGCCGGCAAACACTGAACACACAAGCGCACTTGGCAAAAGGAAAGTCCGAAAATTCATTTATTCTCCCGGAATAAGAACGAACGAGACTAACAGACCCAGGGTGTGAGGGTCAAAATGGCGGCGGAGAAAACGGTTTGTCCTTCGATGATTCGAGAACGGAGATCGCATAGCGATAAACTTTGAGCTTCCACTGGTCGGCGATCGATCCTTTTTCGAAGATTTCCCCGAAGGCGATGTGGACCTCGCGTCTCTTGTCTTCCGGGAGCGCTTCCAAAAAATTGCCGAAGCGATTCTTCGCGAGAGTCATCGGATCGGTGATGCGTGTCGACGGGGTCGGCTGAGCTGTTGTCGCAGCGGCTGTCGTTTCAGAGCTTGTTGCCGCGGAGTCCGGGTCTTTCGCCGAGGAAGGGGGTTCCTTCGAAGGTTTTAGCTGGTAGCTCTGATAGAACGCGTAGCGGAATTGTTTCTCGTACAGCGCCGCATAGGCTATTTTCACGCGATCATCGGGAGGTTGCGCGACGCCAAGCGCTACGGCGGTGAAATTCTTCAACGCAGTTTCAAAATCGCGGAAGTTTCCGCGCGCACCCATCAACGGCCCTTTGCCGCTCTTGGCGAGCGACGCGACTAGTCGGTCGGTCCGCGCATCATAACATTTCCCGTACGTCGCAATTGCGCGCAACGTCGCTTGCGGCTCCGAGGTTTCAGCGTACGGCTTGACCGCTTCACTTCCATGGTTCTCCGCTACGGGATTTGCATCTCTCGTGTGACTCGCTTTTTCACGGGAATGAGCGATCCAGTCAGTCGAGCTCATCTGCAGAATCTGCACGCAAGACATGCCAAGCTGATCCGTAGCGCCTGTTTGCTTTTGGGCCGCGTGCTGGGCATGTAATCCACCGCCTGTCATCGTCAGGAAGAAAAGCAAGATGGCAAAGAATTTCACGACGCCCTTAACTCTCTGCCGGGATAAGCGACTTGGCCAAAACCAACGCTTCTTCCCGGGTGTGAATGGCGCCGTTTAACTGGGCTTCCTCAACCGTATTCAGGATTTCCTTAAATGCGGGCCCGGGCTTCAGACCGATGGCCAGGAGATCGTCACCGGTTAACAATCGCGGCGGGCGTATTTCCTCGGCTGGCGTTTCCTCGGTGAATCGGCGAACGAAGTCGTAATTGTTCAGCATGCGGTGACTGGACAGGCAATCCAGGCGGTGCAGCTCGAGGTGCTCGTCAAAGCGGTTCAGGCGGGCAAAGCGCTTTAATGTTGCCGGCTTCATCTGCAGCACATCTTTGAACTTCATGTGGCTGGCAACGAGAGAAGCAATCTGTTCGGTATCATCATTTGAGAAACGGAGGCGGCGGCAAATTTCTTCGGCCATGCGGGTGCCGACCTCGGCGTGCCGATCGAAGCGAATTCGTCCGTCAGGGCCGGAAGGCGGCGCGAACGTAACGGGCTTACCAACGTCATGCAAGAGCACGCCCCAGGCGAGTGTGGGCGGACAGCCCGCCGGGAGTTTTTCGAGCATCAGCAGAGTGTGAATCCAAACGTCGCCCTCCGGATGAAATTGCGGGGGTTGCTCCACGCCCTTCATGCGCGCGATCTCCGGCAGCAATCGCGGCAGCAGCTTGGTTTCATCCAGCAACTCAAACGCGCGGCGTGCGGCGCCTTCGGTAAGCAACTTCGTCAATTCGTCGCGAAGGCGCTCGGGCGAAACCTGCGTGATCTCAGGGGCCAGCTTTTGGATTGCGTGGAAAGTCTTCGGTTCGATTGCGTAATGAAGACGCGCGGCGAAACGTACCGCGCGGACCATACGCAGTTTGTCCTCGCGAAAACGTTCTTCGGGGTCGCCGATGGCGCGGATGATGCCGCCGGCGCGAAGGTCTTCGCGTCCGCCCACGAAATCCAGGATCTCATTTGACTCCGGATTCATCAGCAGAGCGTTGATCGTAAAATCCCGCCTCTTTACATCTTCTTGCGGTGATTTTGCGAGCACAACGCTATCCGGGTGGCGGCCGTCGGAGTAACCGATGTCGGACCGGAATGTAGCCACTTCAACCTGAATCGGCGTGGCAGCGCCACTCGCGGAGTCATCAACCGGCGAATCTTCCACGACAATTACAACGCCAAATTTCGCTCCGACCGACAAGCTGCGCGGAAAGATTCGCAGCACTTGATCGGGCGTGGCGTCGGTGCAGACGTCGTAATCAGCCGGCTCGCGCCCAAGCAGAATGTCGCGCACACATCCGCCCACGAAAAAGGCTTGGTAACCTGCCTCGCGCAATTTCCGGCAAATCTGTTCGGCGAAAGCCCGCGGACTCATGTTGCAATTATGAGCGAAATGGAGCGTGGTTGGTAGTCGAGGCAGATTTCAGCGGCGTTCCAGGTTCCCGGTAAAATCCAAGTCTCTAGCGAATCCCGACTTGGCCTCGTACGCTCTCGATTAATTTCTTGGAATCGTAGCCGATTCCGGACTTAAAGACCGTCTCGACGTTCTCGATGTCGTCAATCTTGCTCGAGGGATCGCCTTTGATCAAAACGAGGTCCGCCTGTTTGCCCGCGGCGAGAGTCCCGATGCGATCCTGCTGGCCGAGATAAATCGCGCCATTCTGGGTCCCGACTTGAATGGCTTCGATTGGAGTAAACCCCGCTTCGACGAGGAGTTCGATTTCGCGTTGGTCGCCAAACCCCGGAAGCACACCGCCGTTTCCAGTTGGATCAGGCCCGGCGAGCAGCAAGCCTCCCGCTTTGGCGAACGCCAGCTCAAAATCCATCTCTTTGCGCATCAGCGAAATCATCGGCGAGTCCAATGATACGAATCCACGCGCGGTCAGATAGCTTTGCCCCGATTCCGCGGACATCGCATCCAGCACGCGCCGTTGCAATTTCGGCCGCCCGGGCACGCCGGCCTCAAACACCGGCAGCGTCGAAGTCACCGCCACGTGATGTGACACGAGAGTGTGGATGAGCTCCTGTATCTGCGGTCCATTCACGTCTTGTTTTATCCACGCCATGCTTCCACCCCGGGGGCAAACGTCTGGCTTCTTACCCGTTACGAATTCAGTGTCCGCAAAAACCGGACCATGTTCGAGATCATCGATTCCCAACGCGACAGCTTCCGGCCATGTTACGGAGCAAAGATGTCCCGTTAATTTCATCTTGTGCGCGTGGGCTGCCTCGATCGCCACTCTCAACTCCTCGCGCGTTATGTTCATATACGCTTTGTACGACGTCATGCCTTCCGCCGCCCAGTAGTCCACCATGCGCTTCGCATCGTCCGGGCCGGTCAGTTCATGCATCTGCGCGAAAATCGTCGGTGCACCTTCCAGATACGGCGCGGTCGCATCGATGCTTGGTCCCGGCATCAGGTTCGCGTCGATTCGGCTCTTAACTTTCAGGTCAGTGTAGGGCTCCAGGCTTCCGGTGGTGCGCATCGTGGTCACGCCCGCTGCCAAATAAAGTCGCGGCGCAGTGTATGGGATTTCGGCAATAAACAGTCCTGGCTCGCCAATCCGTCCGTTGGCATATTGCACCGAGATCGAATCCGTGTAGTAAAGATGGTTGTGCATTCCGACGATGCCGGGGATGACGGTGTAGCCGGAGCGGTCCAATTGTTGCGCGCCTTGAGGAATTTGGACCGACGTGGCCGGCCCGATAGACTGTATTTTGCCGTTTGCGATGATCACCGCTTGGTCTTCCTTCGCGGCAGCACCCGTTCCGTCAATAACGCGGACGTGGTTCAAAACGATCACCGGCGCATCCACGCTGACAAAATCCGCCACGTCGGGCGCCTTCTGCGTTTGCGCAGTCGCAACCGTCGCAACGAGCAACGCTCCAATCAGAAATAGATAACGCATCTGTACACCTCGCAGGTCCTGCTGTTCAGAATCGGTAAGGCGCCGCAATTCTACTCCAGAGTTTCTCGAACGGAAACGGCTGGACTCGGGAAGAGATGTGCGGCCAATTCGCCGCTGCAACTAAGCAGTCACGCGGAGAACCAGGGCGGTGATGTCGTCGTGCTGGCGCGCATAGCCGACAAAATTGTTGACGTCTGTCATTACGCGCGCGAGCACATCCGCAGCGTTCACTGGAATGGGCCGCACGCAGGGAAGGAGGCGCGCTTCGCTATATTCTTCTCCGGCTTCATTCACCGCTTCCACTACGCCGTCGGTAAAAATGAAAATCAAATCACCCGGCTGAAGCTGCGTGCGTCCGGACGGATAGGGGATCTCGTTTTCGGTGAAAAGCGGCGTCCCGAGGGGCGGGCCACCGGTCGAAAGCCGCTCGATTTCTCCCGACGCGCGGCGCAAAATCGGATCGTTATGCCCGCAGTTTACGTAGGACATCTCGCGAGTCTCAACATTTATTTCCGCGAGGAAGGCGGTAGTAAAGCGGAGTCCTTCAAGACTGTGTGCCCGAGCGTAGCGTTCTAGGCCCACCACAATTTCATCAAGCGAAGCAGGTGTCGCTGCAAGCGCTCTTAGACTCGCCTGGAAAGTCGCCATCAACAGAGCGGCAGGCACGCTTTTCCCCGCAACGTCGGCCACCGCAATAAGCAAGGACGGCATGTTCGCGCCGCTCGACGGCAGCGGCCGCAAAAACGCGTCGTAATAATCGCCCGCGACGGTATTTTGAGGGCGCGTGGCGAACGCTATATCCACGCCCGCAATAATCGGGGGCTGGGCGGGAACAAGCCACTGCTGAATCTCGCGCGCGATTTCCAGATCGCGCTTCATGGTCACGCGATCGGCCAGTTCGAGCGCCAGCAACAAAAATAAAATCACGGCGCCAAGCCAGATACCGTCAAAGTTGTCGTCGTGAATAACCAGAAGAAGTATCGCGGCGATCAGAAGCACCCGTCGCGCGGGCGACAGCTTCATCAACATGGCCAGAAACAAACCCCAAGCTGTCCGCCAAAAACGCTTGAATTTTGATTTCTCCTGGCTAATGGCCTCGCGGTCCACGTCCTTCGAGTAAAAGCCGTACGTAGCTGTGGCTTCGGACTTGAACTGCCCCCAGAGCTGGCTGATTTTTAGGCCCTCGGTCACGCGAGCCCAAAAATCGCGCAAGCTGTGCAGCAAGCCCTTTGAACGCTTCTCCGGATTAGAAGTTTCGGCCATGAGAGCCGTGATTATAAGACAGGAAACACATTGCGCCGCATTTGTTCCGTCGAGGCGTCAACTGGTTGTGCGCTGAAGAAATCAGTCGTGGTCGTCGGAATCGTCGCGAGTCTTAAGCGAGCCGCCGAATTGTACTTTCGAAAATCCGAAACGGTCGCGAAGACGATCGGTGGCGCGAGCGAGGCGCTCCAACTTTTCGCGGCGCCCCGGATCGAGAAGTTCCATTTGGCCGGACGCGCCCGAGAACGAAGAAAATTCAACGCCCACAAGCCGCAGTTTCGCGGTTCCGTCCCAAGCGCCGGAAAAAAGATCGCGGACCGTGCGCAGAAAAACAGTGTCGAGATCGGAAGGCTCGCTGAGCGTATGGCCACGAGTAATCGTCGTAAAGTTGGCATAGCGCAGCGTAACGGTAACGGTGCGAGCGTGCAGGCCGGCTTCGCGCAGGCGTTTAGCGGCCTTTTGGCAGAGATGGCTTAGCGTGGACTCCAGAACCTCGCGGTCGTTCGTGTCATGGCCGAAAGTTTGATTGTGGGAAATTGATTTCGACTCGGCATCCACGAAAAATTCGAATGAATCGATTCCGCGCGCTTTGCGATAAAGCGCTTTGCCCCACTTTCCAAAAACCTCTTCGAGACGCTGAAGTGTTACCTGCTGAAGTTGCGCAATGGTTTCGACCCCGAGACTTTTCAGCGCAGCCTCCGTCACTTTTCCGATGCCTGGAATCCTCCGCACGGACAGCGACGCGAGAAAGGCGGGCTCGCTTCCCGGCGGAACCCAAACCAGGCCGCGCGGCTTGGCCTGCTCACTCGCGACTTTTGCGACAAGGCGAGTTGCCGCCAAACCACCCGAACAGGGCAACGCGGTTGTTGACGTGATTTCGAGCAAAAGTTTGTGCGCTGCGCCCAGGTGCGGGCCATGAACGCGTTCGGTGCCTGCAAGATCCAGATATGCTTCATCGATGGAAGCCATTTCCACGGTCGGTGAATATTTCGCGAGTATCGTTGCGACGCGATCGCTCCAGCGGCCGTAGAGTTCATGGTGCCCGTCGAGAAACACAGCGTGCGGGCAAAGTTTCGCAGCTGTGCGCAGGGCTATCGCGGAGTGAACGCCGAAACGACGCGCTTCATAGCTCGCGGAGGTCACAACCCCGCGCTGGTCGCGCTGGCCACCGACGATCACCGCCAGGCCGCGCAAGTCGGGGCGCGCCAACAGCTCAACGGAAACAAAAAACGCGTCCATGTCGATGTGAAGAATGGAAGCAGCAGAATCCGCAGCCGGCGCTGATGCGTCGTGCTTCGCGCGAAAATGGGCCAGCTGCGGCATATCGTTGAATTGAACGAGAGTTAGATTCTACGACAAAATAGCTGCGATATTTTCTTAGATACGGTCGGCGGCGGCCACGCGCGGAACCCCTGCGAGATCATTTGTGAAGGTAACATTCGTCCAGCACTTCCCTGTCGCTAGGATCGTCCGTACATGTTCTGCGGAGTTGTAACCAAGTTCGAGGACCAGAATCCCGCTAGAGCGAAGCAGTTTGCCGGCTTGTTCGATCAGCCGCCCATAAATCTCCACGCCCGTAGGACCGCCGAAAAGAGCCTCGCTAGGTTCGTGGTCGCGCACTTCGCGCTGCAACTGGTCCGCTTCATTGCTCGCGATGTAGGGTGGATTGCTGACGACGAGGTCGAAGGAGTGTGATTCGTGGGCGAAAGATTCCAACAAGTCCGTTTGGAGAAAACGGATGCGATCAGCGACTGCATGGCGGGTCGCATTTCGCCGCGCAACCTCGAGAGCGGGCGCGGAAATATCCGTGGCAAAAACGTCAGCGTGCGGCAATTCGTAGGCCAGCGAAACGGCGAGACAGCCCGAACCTGTGCCGACGTCGGCGACGCGCAATAGTTCGCGCGGCAGACCGGTGTCCATGTGAATTTTTAATCCGCGAGGGCCGAGGCGCGCCAAGGCGACTTCCATCACATGCTCTGTCTCCGGCCGCGGGATAAGCACCGCGGGCGTGACCTCGAATACCAGGCCCCAGAATTCCTGTTTGCCGGTGAGGTATTGCGTCGGCTCTCCGGCCGCGCGGCGTGCGATCAGCGCGAAATACTTTTCGGCGTCAGCAGATTCGAGCGACGCTTCAGGATGCGTGTAGAGCCATGTGCGGTCGCGGCCGAGGGCGTGCATCAGGAGAAGTTCCGCAGCAAGCGTGTGCGACGGCACCCGCGACGCGCGTAGCGTCGCCATGCCTTCCTTCAATGCCCGGCGGATATCGATCGTCTCTTCGCTCACATTAGAAGTCGGCGCGAATGCGGAAACCGATTCCTGGTAGTTGGCATTCACCCGTGCGCTGACATTGATACCGTTGTTACCGGAATCTCGCATGATTAGGCTTCCACGAGCTCCTGCTTCAGCCGCTCGGATTCATAATGAGTGGAAAGCGCGTCAACAATAGGCCCAAGCTTCCCTTCCATTACCTGATCGAGTTGATGCAGGGTCAAGCCGATGCGGTGGTCGGTGACGCGATTCTGCGGAAAATTGTAGGTGCGGATCTTTTCAGAACGATCGCCGGTTTTGATCTGGCCGCGGCGCTCGGCAGCTATGGCTTCGTGCTGCTTGGATTGTTCCATCTCGTACAGCCGGGCGCGCAAAACGCGCATAGCTTTCGCGCGATTTTTGATTTGCGATTTTTCGTCCTGCTGCGACACGACCAGGCCGCTGGGGATGTGCGTGATACGCACTGCAGAGTATGTGGTGTTCACGGATTGCCCGCCGGGGCCGGAAGAGCAGAACGTATCGATGCGAAGGTCTTTCGTTTCGATTTTAATGTCGATGTCGTCCGCTTCGGGCAGCACGGCAACGGTTGCGGCGGAGGTGTGAATGCGTCCTTGTTGTTCGGTCGCCGGAACGCGCTGCACGCGATGTACTCCGCTTTCGTATTTCAACTTCGAATAGACTTTATTTCCCTGAATCGCGGCCACCACTTCTTTCATTCCGCCGATGGAGGACGCCGAGCTTTCGAGAATCTCCACTTTCCAGTTTTGCGTTTCCGCGTATCTCGAGTACATGCGAAAGAGTTCGGCGGCAAAGAGGGAAGCTTCGTCTCCGCCGGTGCCGGCGCGGATTTCGACGATTACGTTTTTGTCGTCGTTGGGATCGCGCGGGAGAAGCAGAAATTTCAGTTCGCGCTCAACGATCACGCTGCGAATTTCAAGCTCGTGCTCTTCGTCGTGCGCCATCTGCTTCATTTCGGTGTCGTCCGTTTCAACCAGCAGTTGCTTCGCGCCCTGCAATCCCTTCTGAATTTCCTTCCATTCGCGGTACTTGGCCACCATCTGGGCCATGTCCGCGTGTGTCTTGGCGAGCTTCTGGAAACGCGCCGAATCGTTGTGCACTTCGGGCGAGGAGAGTTGTTGCGTCAATTCTTCATACCGCGATTCGATGTTATCGAGTTTTTCAAACAGCGTTAGATTTGCCATACCATGCCTCGCAATAAATAGATCGTTGTTCGTGGTGGTAATTCTCGAAAAGCTGCGTGAAGGATTTTCAGCCCACAGTGAGCGGGCGAACGAGGGAATCGCTAATAGAAGAAGGCCAACATAGTGTTCATTCCGATGACCAGAATAGTCCCGATTCCCCGGTGAGTCAAACCGAATACACGATAGTTGCGATCGTTGGCAGCGAGACCAGAGATGCACTCCCCCTGGCGCAGAATTGTCTCCTACCAGGCGCGGATGGGGCGCTCTTCAGGGGTATCCCGCAACGGCCAGCTGGTTGAAATTCAGTCTGAGTGAGCGGGAGGTTCCAAGAGTTTGCAGCGAGAAAGAGCGTTCCCGACAGTGTGCTAGTATTCTGAGCTTCCAGCTCGCTCTGGCGGTCGCACTAGACTCAAGGGGCGCTTGCGGGGTGCTCGCTATTTTCCGATTTTGGTCCTGGTGATAGCGCTGAGCGTCACCGATACGGAGGCTCAAATGCAAACAGGCCACGGTACAGCAGCATCCGCTCCGCAGGACGCGTATGCCGAGGTGAATGGCGTCCGGCTGCATTACGTGGAGCAGGGCAACGGGCCGCTGATTCTGTTTCTGCATGGGTTTCCCGAGTTTTGGTATGCGTGGAAAGTTCTGTTGCCTGAATTCGCCAAGGATCACCATGCGGTCGCGGTGGACATGCGCGGCTACAACCTTTCGTCGATGCCGGAGTCAGTGGACGCGTACCACGTTACGATTCTTGTCGAGGATGTGCGAGCGCTCACGGAAAAGTTGGGCGCGAAAAAATTCGTGCTGGTTGGCCACGATTGGGGCGGCGTGATTGCCTGGGCGTTCGCTGCGGCGCATCCGGAAATGCTGGAGAAGCTGGTAATCGTCAATGCGCCGCACCCAGTCGTTTTCGCGCGAGAATTAGCGAACAATCCCGACCAGCAGAAGGCTTCTGCGTACTTCAACCTTTTCACATCGCCGGTGGCCGAGGCAACGCTCGGCCAGAATGATTTTGCGCTGCTTCAACAGAACGTCCTGGCAACATGGGCGAACGAGGAAGATCGCCAGAAATACCTGGAATGCTGGAGAAAGGGACTGACCGGCGGATTGAACTACTATCGCGCTGCGAAATTGAGCTCACCTGTGGGCGGGGAAAAAGCCGATGCCCCTCCTTTCGTGATACCGAAGAATCCGGTCATCACCGTGCCTACACTGGTGATCTGGGGTCTGAAAGACACCGCGCTTCTCCAAGGGAATCTGGATGGCCTGGACCAATACGTGAAGACGTTGAAGATTGAGCGCGTACCGGAAGGAAGCCACTGGGTCGTAGCTGAACAACCCGCTGCGGTGATCCGAGCGATAAGATTTTTTCTACAGTGAGCGGCAGGCCACCGTCTAATCAGTTCAGAGCGTCAATGTCCGCCCGGGGCTCCTCCCGGCTTAAACTTCCGAATAAGAAAAACCAACGGAACTCCCATCAGGACAAACCATCCGAGCTCAGTAAAGCAATCGTTGAACGCGAGGAACGCGGCTTGCCTTTGAAGCAGGTTAAAAGCCTCCGCCTGAGCATGCACAGCCGCATCCGCGTGCGAGAAACCGTGCGTGGCAAAATAATTGGTGAGGTTCGCGAGGAACTGCCGGTAGTGCTGGTCAAAAAGACTTGCGTGCGCCACCAACACGCTCTGATGATATTGCGTTCGGCGCGCCAGTACCGTAGTGACGAAAGCGATTCCAAAACTTCCACCTTGATTGCGGAAGAGATTGGTAAGGCTGGAAGCCTTGTTGTTCTTGTTGCTGGGCAAATTGGAATACGCAAGTTGGCTCACCGGTACGAATAGCGTGGCGATTCCCAACCCTTGCAGCGCTCGCGCCAAAGCCTCGTGACGGTAATCGGTGGTCAACGTATAGCTGGCGAAAAGCCACATGGCCATCCCAAAAACGAAAAATCCGAAACCGATCAGCCGTTTCACACCGAGCTTTGGAAGAATCCTTACCACCACCGGCGCGAGAATCACGATTACAAATGCGCCGGGGCCGAGAACTAGCCCGGCATCCGTCGCCGAATAGCCGTAGAGCCGCTGCATCATCTGAGGAATCAGCACGGTGGATCCATAGAGCGTGAATCCGAACATGAAGTAGAAAATATTTGCCAACGCGAAATTTCTGTCGGCCAACAAACGGATTTCCACCACAGGATCGGGATGGCGCCACTCCCACACAATGGTAAACAGAAGCGCCACCATCGAGATAGTGAAGAAAATTACGATAAAGTGGCTCTCGAACCAATCTTCAGTCTGCCCGCGATCGAGAACGACTTCGAGGCAAGCGAAGGCCATGGCCACCGAGAAAATTCCCCATCCATCGATCTTTAGCTTTCCGTCCTTGCGCGCTGCCTCGACTTCGCGTTTGAACGCCGGCGGGTCAGACACCACGCGGCTGGTCAGGATCAACGAAATGATGCCTATGGGGATGTTGATGAAGAAAACCCATCGCCAGCTCCAGTGGTCCGTGATCCAGCCGCCCAACGGCGGCCCGATCGCCGGCGCAGTTACAATCGCCATGCTATAGAGAGCGAAGGCTGCTGCACGCTTTGCCGCCGGAAAAGTATCGACCAGTATGGCTTGTTCGACCGGAGCCAGTCCGCCGCCGCCGACTCCTTGTAAGACGCGGAAGAAGATCAGAGCACCCAGGCTCGGAGCAAAGCCGCACAGCAGAGAACTCACGGTGAAGAGTGTTACGCAAATCATGTAGTAACGCTTGCGCCCGAATAAGCGGCTCAGCCACGCGGAGAGCGGCAGAACGACAGCATTCGAGACGAGGTAGCTGGTCAGTACCCAAGTGCTTTCATCCGTGCTGACGGCTAGCCCGCCGGCGATATGAGGAAGAGCGACGTTGGCGATCGCCGTGTCCAGAAGTTCCATAAACGTCGCCAGAGTCACGGTGATGGCGATAACCCACGGATTGATGCCCACTTTTGGGAGGGAAAGATTCAGGGAGGCGGTTGGTGTAAGCGTCTCACTCATGAATTCCAGCCTTTTAGATGTGGAAGAGACCGTTCGGTCTCAAATAGAGTATAATGATTTTTCATAAAAGACCAGCCGGCCTCACGGCTGGCCGCAAGGAGATAGAGGTGACTAAGGGAGAACAAACCAGACACGAGATCGTCCGGAAATCCGCCCCGCTATTTAATCAAAAAGGCTATGAGGGCACTTCACTTTCGGACCTGATGGAAGCTACGGGGCTCCAGAAAGGCGGAATCTACCGCCATTTCTCGAGCAAAGAAGAACTAGCCGGCGAGGCCTTCGACTATTCTTGGGGAAAAGCCGTCAGCGGAAGGCTGGACGGCATCGCCGAAGTCGCGGACTGCGTGGACCGTTTGAAGAAGATGATCGAAAATTTTGTCGAGTTGCGAGCAGAGCTGGTGCCCGGTGGCTGCCCGCTCATGAACACTGCAATCGAAGCAGACGACGGAAACCCAGCACTTCGGGCGCGCGCCAAAAAGGCATTGCAGAACTGGACCGGGCGGCTGTCCAAGATCACGACAGAGGGAATCAAGAAACAGGAGATCGATCACCGCGTCGACCCGCTTAAATTATCGCAATTAATCATCGGTTCGCTGGAAGGCGCGTCGCTGATCAGCCGTCTGCAAAAAAGAGACGAACCCCTTCGCGCCATCAAGCAGCACCTCTGCGAATACCTCGAACAAAATGTTAGGACAAACGGCCGCGGCGCAAATAGGTGACGAAGTTGGCATAGCCGCACCGATTTCGGCCGATTGGCTTGCTGGCAGAATCGACCATGCGGGACGGCCTATCGGCAAACACGACCATCTGACTGCTCCCTTTGCTGCAGAGGATGGGTGTACTACGATACGACCCTGCTATGGCGACAAACGATCACACCGACGAGATGATGTGGGGATTCTGGTATCCGGCGCTGCGGAGCGAACAGGTGCGCGGCCGAAAAGTAGTGCGCGCGATGCTTCTCGATGTGCCGGTCGTGCTGGGGCGCGATGCTGCCGGAAGAGCGTTTGCGTTGCGTGATGTTTGTCCGCACCGCGCTTTCCCTCTTTCGTTTGGCCAATTTGATGGCGCGACGGTGGAATGCGCCTACCACGGCTGGCGATTTGAAGCGCACACCGGCCAGTGCCGGGCGATTCCCTCGCTCACGGCAGATTCAAAACTAAAATGCGAGCGGATTTATGCAGGCAGCTTTCCTTGCGAAGAACACGACGGTTACGTCTGGTGCTTTATGAGCAACCCGGAAGGCCGAGCGCCCGGTGTTGCGCCGCCTGCCGCGCCTGAACTGCCGACGTTCAGCCCTCACTATCAGACGGCGCATCTGTGGGCCGATCTTCCGTGCGGAGTGGACCAGGCCATCATCGGATTGATGGACCCGGCGCACGGGCCCTTCGTGCACCAAGCCTGGTGGTGGCGCAGCCGCCGCAGCATCCGCGAAAAAGAAAAGCAATTCGAGCCGATCCCCAACGGGTTTCGCATGAGCCCGCACGCGCCGTCAGCCAACAGCGCACCTTACAAAATCCTGAAGCTCATCACGGGCGAGCCCGCCACAACCATGATCGATTTCGTTCTGCCCAACCAGCGCTTCGAGCAGATTCGTGCGGGCCGCTATTGGCTCTCCAGCCGCACAACGGTGACGCCAATTCGCAGCGATCTTTGCCGGCTGGATTTTTGTGCGGCATGGAACATCCTTACCTGGTTCCCGGTGGTCTCATTCATCATTCATGTTTTCGGCCCGCGGTTTATCCGGCAGGATACCGAAGTGATCGAAAAGCAGGCGCTGGGATTAAAGTACGACGACCGCATGATGCTGGTGGATGACGCCGACCGTCAGGCGCGCTGGTATTTTGAATTGAAGGCTGCGTATCTGGAATCGAAGCGGACCGGCGCACCCATGCAAAATCCGCTTTCAGGACCTGTTACGTTGCGCTGGCGATCGTAGTTACCAGGCGACCGAAACCGCAATCGGGCACATCGGCGTTAGCGGGCGATGCTACTCAGGAACGGATAGTGTTCTGCAGCGCCCATGAAGAAAAGCATCGGGAATGAAAGCCAGAAACCTACTCGCGAGGCGAGAAAACTCCAGCGTGCGAACCATGCGGCTTCCGGCGGCACGGGAGTGCCTTGCTCCGCGCTTGCGCGGGTCCAAATAATCAGCCGCTTCTGAACCCTCCAAACGACTCCCCAAGCATTCAGTAGCATCAGAAAACCGAGCCCGCCGCCCACGCTTATGGAGAGATGCGCGTTGGAAACGTCCGCTCCGCTATTCAGATCCAGGACGAGCCACGAGGCTGCGGTAACGATGATTGCAATCGCAAGCGTCCGCACCCAAGGATTGTCGAGAATTCCTTCGTGCGGCAGCTGGAATGGATAGATCAACGCATAAGCCGCAAGCCAGACCACTACCCACCAGCCAAACCACTTGAGCGTAAGTGACGGGTCACCCGCGTTGTGCGCGTCCACGCTCAGCAGACGGAAGTAATAGCGCAGGCCGACGACTACAGTGATCATCGCGGACCAGCGGAACCAAGCCATCGCGCGCGACATCATCACCGGATAGACTTTTCCTCGTACCGAAGCATCGAGTTGTTTCATGGTGGGAAACCCGACGAGATTGAAAAAATAGAGCAGGCCGATCCAGATGATTCCGAAGATGAAGTGAAGCCAGCGAAGAACGATGAATTCAGCCGCGCCTCCGCCCGCCGGAAAACTGAAATGCGGTAAGAGGAAGTAAAAAACCATCGTCAACGAGAGGAGCGCCATTGAAAGCCTCCAGTGCAAGAAAGAGCGATCGCTTGGTTACGCTATCGGAAGTTTGCGAGGCAAGTCAATCGGATGATGGCGCCGAACCGTTCCCAGGATTATTTAGGCGCGAGAGAGCCCAGCGGGCATGTTCGGTAATGAGCGGATCGTCACCATCGGCAAGACGTTCCAGCAGGCCGACAATTCGCCCATGTGCGTCCGAATCTCGCTCGACGCCCGAATTTCCCAGCGCTACACAGGCATTGCGAATGATGCCGCGCCATTTCGCTCGCTTCACCGCACTATTGCGAAAGATCTCGCTGAATTCCTGCGGCGTCAACGAAGCGAGCTTTTCCAGCTCCGGCGCGAAGAGAGATTCGCTGCGTTTCTTCTCGTTGCCGCCGCTTTCAGCTATCGGAACGAATTGACGCGGTTGAAATGCCGCGAGCTGAGTTACCGGCGACTTGCGATTCCACGGGCACACGTCCTGGCAAATATCGCAGCCAATGACGGCGCGGCCCATCGCAGGGCGTAGTTCATCTGGAATCGCTCCGCGCAATTCGATCGTGAGATAAGAGATGCACCTGCTCGCGTCGAGCACGTAGGGGGCCGGAAATGCTTGCGTGGGGCATGCGTCAAGACAAAGCCGGCAATTTCCGCAGAGATCAGGTGGCGGTGATTCGCCGGGCGGAATGGATGGCGCAAACTCCAGCGTAGTAACGATCACGCCCAGGAACAGCCACGAGCCCATCTGTTCGTTGATTAGACAGGTATTCTTCGCGAGCCAGCCAAGCCCGGCATATTTCGCAGCGATGCGCTCGATGATCGGCCCGGTGTCAACGTAGGCGCGCGCTTCGAAAGGCTCGGCGAACTGAGCGCGCATTGCCGCTACAAGTGCTTCGAGTCTTTCGCGCACGACTTCGTGGTAATCGTCGCCCCAGGCATAACGCGAAATCCAGCCGCGAGGCGACTCATCGGCGTGCGTAACGGGTAGTTCCGTGGAATAGGCTAGAGGCGAATTGTAGTTTAATGCGACCACAATCAGGCTTTGCGCGCCGTCCAAAACGAGAAGAGGGTTCGCGCGGCGGGGGTCGCAAAGGTAATTCATTTCGCCCGCGTAGCCTCGTGCCAGCCATTCGGGCAAGTGTGCTAGCTCTTCGAACGTTCCGTCGAACGAATCCCTAGAAGCGCCGGAGTGGGCTGCCGGCGCGGCTGAAATCGTGGCGACACCGCACAGATCGAATCCCACAGCGCGCGCCTGCTCGCAAACCCAAGGCGTCCGTTCGGCAGTGTTCATGGTGTGATGATGCATTATCGGCGCCGTTGACGTCCAACCGGCAAAAATCGATCCGGGATTGGACTATGGCTCGCGGCGACTGCTACAATGCCCGCCATGGCAGATTGGCGCCAAATCCAGGCACGCATCCGCAAAGCCAAGAACAGCCCAGACGCCCACGCGAAGCTTTCCGAACTTTACCAGCGCACGCACGACGGGATGGTGGCGTGGGAGCTTGCATTAATCCAGGAAAAAGCCGAAATCGCGGACGATGCCGTGAAGTGGTACACCATCGCGGCCGAACGATTCCGGCGTGCTGAATGGAAGAAAAAGGCGGAAGAAGCGCTCACCAGGTTGGGAGCAGCGCTCCCTGCTGGAAGCGCGATATCCATGGATGACGGAGTAAACACGGAAGAACCCCTTAATTCCGTTTCAGACAGGTCGGACGACGGGCAAACGGCCTTGCCTTTAGCTCCCGGTGAAATTCGTGAATCAGACGACGAAGTTTCGTCCTCCGAATCACCTGCCAAAATTAGCGCTTCTGCGGAGTCGGACGATCCCGCCAAAAAGAAGCGGCGGCGGGGCCGCCGCGGTGGACGCGGACGGCGGCGCAAGGGTCCTGGAACTGCGCCGGGCCTTCCGTCGCAAGCTTTCGCGGAGACGAGCACTCCATCTTCTGTCGCCCCCACGCGCCAACAGGCTCCCAGAGCCCCTGCGCCTCGCACTCCGGTTCAAGAACGAGCGCACGCTGCATTCGAATCCCCGGCGATCTCGCATGAGCCTCCTCAGCGGGACCGTATGGAACACGCCGCGCCCATGCTGCCGTCCGAGCGCACCGCGCACGGACGCGCGGGCGATCCCGCGCTGGCCTCCCGGATGTCGCATCTGGAATCGATGCTGCGGCGGCTGGTTGGAAGCCCGCTTCATCGGTTGGACACCGAAGACGCCCCAGCCGGCCCGGGTGTATTTTTGCTGTCGGATTCCGATCAGATCACTTCTTACTACGTGGAAGCGTGCCAGACGTTGCGCGTCGGAGTGGGAAACCTGGTTCGCGGGTCGCGCGGCAGCAGTAGCAAAACCACGCGCGTCAGTCGGCCATCATTCGATACCGGCCTAAAGGCAAAGCTCGCGGAGCACCTCGGAATCACCGAAGCGAAAGTTTCGCAATACTTGAAGGACCACTGCGTCGTCCGCTGGATTCAAATGGATGACGACGCCCCGCACCTAGCCCACTTCGCCATCGGCGTCCTGCGCACCCCTCTCAACCTGGATTAGTTTCGGGTTTCGTATTCCAGGCGAGGAACCCCACTGTAATCTGCGGCCTTAGGTCGCTTGGGGCGAATCGCCGACTGGACAAACGGCCGGGTACTTGGTACTTGCGAAGTCCCGTTGGCTGGCCCCTGACGCCATTCAACCTGCGAATTGCCCCTTTGGATGCACCCGCATAGACCTGCGCTTGGATTTTGGGCAAACTTTGGTACGGTAACTAGTTACGGGTGTGGCTCACCCGTTGAGTTGCTGGGTTTTCGGGGGCTTAGGCACTATCTGGGGTCCGAGCATTCAAAGGGAGAGGTGGAGGATTATGCCGAAGACGGTTGGCAATCAACTTTGGAAATCGTTCGATTGGGCGCTGTGCAGAACCGCAGGTATAACTTTCGACGCGATTCAGTTCTTCAATAAGTACAAGCCGAACCCTTCGTTCATTCCTAAGTGGTCTGAAAAGCCGATGCTGAAATCATGGGAGAAGTCTAAGCCCACTCTCGGCTGGCCACGCACGACCGACTCTCTGTGCCCATCTTGTGTGCACGAAGCGCGCGAAGCGATCATGAACGGCACGAAAGACTGGACTGACCTGGTCCACGAGAAAGTCGGCGAAATTAAGGCGCAAATTATCGAACGCGATGGCCAAGTCTGGATGGTTAAAGAATGCCCCATCCACGGCAAGTGTGAAGACCTGATGGCCGCGGATTCCAAGTTCCTCGAATGGATTGAAAAGAATTTCCCCGGTCGCGACATCCCAGCGCACAACGATGAAGACATGCACCGCCATGGTTCGAGCACCATTCGCCACGGCCGCGGCTCCGTTCTTACTGTTGACCTGACCAACCGCTGCAACATGATGTGCGATCCCTGCTTCATGGACGCCAACCAGGTTGGCTACGTCCACGAGCTGAACTGGGAAGAAATTCAGGAAATCCTCGAGAATGCCACCAAGATTAAGCCGCGCCGCCAAATGTCTGTTCAGTTCTCGGGTGGCGAGCCAACCATGCATCCGCGCTTCCTGGATGCCGTCCGCTTTGCGCGCAAAGTTGGCTACAACAGCGTGCAGGCCGCGACGAATGGAATTGAGTTTGCCAAGAGCAAGGAATTCTGCGCGCAAGCGTTCGAAGCGGGTTTGCGGTATGCATACTTGCAATTCGACGGTATCGGAAATGACGCGAATAGCCATCGCCAGGTAGGCAACCTCTTCGACGTGAAGCTGCGTGCGATTGAGAACATGCACGCGGCGGGCATCGATATCGTGCTGGTAACCACCATCGTCAACAACGTGAACAACGATCAAGTTGGCCCGATCGTGAAGTTCGCGATGGAGAACCCCAAGAAAATCTCGTTCGTTTCGTTCCAGCCCGTTTCCTTCACCGGGCGCGACGAAGAAATCACGCCGGAACGCCGTTTGCGCCAGCGCTACACGCTTTCCCACCTGGCCCAGGACGTCAGCGCGCAGGTGGGTAAAATCCAACCTACCCGCGATTGGTTCCCCATCTCTCTCATTAGCCCGTTCTCTGATTTCGCTGATCTGGCACATGGCCCCGATGCTATGTGGGGACAAATGAGCTGTGGTTGCCACCCGAATTGCGGCGTGGGTACGGCAGTGATGATCAACAAGGAAAACAAGGAATGGGCGCCGGTCCCGAAGTTCCTTAATGTTCCTGGACTCGTCACTGACATCAGCAAGGTCACAGACGCGGCACGCGGCAAGAAATTTTCCGCCTATATGGCTGCCATGGCTCTGCTAAAGAATTATCATCCGTTCCAGGCCCCGCCGAGTTTGCGGCTCAAGGACCTTTGGAAGAAGTTTGACAAGACTTTCGGCGTGAGAGGTCAGGAGAAATCTGAGAAGGTTTATGGAAAGGTCGGTCCGGATCGCACCTTGGATGATTCCCTGAAGCGCCGCCAGGACCCGTGGAACTTCCTGTTCCTCGCAGGGATGTGGTTCCAGGATCTTTTCAACTACGACTTCCGCCGCACTGAAATGTGCATCATTCCCTACGCCACGCAGCAGGGCGAAATTTCCTTCTGCGCCTACAACACCGGAATCGGATGGCGGAAGATTATCGAGAACATGTACAAGAACGCGACCGTCGCCCAGTGGTATAAGGAGCACGGCAAGCACGAAATTTTCGCCAAAGGCAAAAAGGTTGACCTCAACAGCTACGAGCACACGCTGCGTATCGACGAAGACGATGCAGCTCGCGTGCGTCATCTCGAGCACGACATTCCCCTAACTGCGGCTGAGGAAGATCGCGCCCGACGACGCAAGGCCAACGAGGAAGCTGCCAAGGTTCGCCGTATTTACGAAGAGCTCGTGCTGAAGAAGTCCACCGAGACCGTTGTCCAAATCGGCTCGATTCAGCAGATTCAGATGGCGGTTCCGGGAGCAACCGTAAAGCCGGTGCAAATCGCCGGCGCCAACGGCAACGGAAACGGCCAGGCGAACGGCAACGGCCACAAGAATGGCAACGGTGAAGTGAAGACTGAAAAGACCAATGCCGAAGAAGCGGCAGTCGCCGGCGACTAAATCTCGTCTAATCCCTGGCAGAATTGACCAACAGCCTCGGCTCCGGCCGGGGCTGTTTTTTTTTGCAATGCGGGACTCGCGTGACTTTTAGCGCGGAACCTGAGAGTCAGCGCGAATATTTCTTCGCGTAGGCCGGAGTCTCGACTCCCGAAATTAATCTAGGGTCGGGAATCGGAGCCCCTGGGACGATCGGAAGAGGAACGACGCCGGTCCAGATGGGGAGTTGGTAATCTTCCGCGTCGTCCTTCGGCGGCCCGGAGCGAACCTTCGCGGAAACTTCAGCGAGCGGCAGAGCGAGCACGGTTGTGGCTTTCAGCTCCGTTTCCGTCGGCAGCCGGACGTCCTTCCAGCGGCCGGGCACGATATGCTCGGTAAACGCTTCGAGCGCCTTAAGTTTTTCAGCGCGGTCTTCCACCAAAGTGGCACGCCCGAGAATCACGACGGACCGGTAATTCATCGAGTGATGAAAAGCCGCCCGCGCGAGAACCAAGCCATCCAGCAGCGTTACTGTAACGCAAACCTGAACGCCTTCGGCCAACGTGCGCAACATGCGGCTTGCCGCCGAGCCATGGATGTAGAGCGTGTCACCAACTCGCGCGTAGCCGGTAGGAATCACGAACGGCTGGCCCTCGACTGAGAATCCGACATGGCAAATCAACCCTTCGTCGAGGATCGGAAAGACAGTCGCTGAATCGTAAGCTCCGCGATCGGGCAGACGTTTGACCTGGGTGCGTTCCGTGCGTTTGAAATCGCTCATATAGCGAGCGTAGGCTGCCGACCGTAAGGCTACAAGAGCCAATCTGGCTGTGTCCTCGGATGTTTTGAACTACTAAAAAGCCGAGGCACTTCAGTTAGAATGCAGCGAGGGAGCCGCACAATGGCCATCAGCCGCGAGCAAGCGCGCAACGAACATTCCGCCAAGCTGGGACACGATCAATTCAACGAAACCATGTACGGCGTAATTTGCGCAGCGTGCCACAACTACGTCCTGATCGACCACACCAATTGCCCCCGATCCTGCCGCGAACACGAATCCTGCCGCCAAGCCTACGCATAATCACTAAGACCAGTCGGTCAGATCCCCATCAATGCGATTCCAATCAGCCTCTGTGACCTGCGTCACAAGCAAGTGTGCGAAATGAGACATACAGCTTTTTGAGCCGGGACTACAGTGGGGATACTCGGGCAATACGGAGATGAAACATGCAAAACAAGAAAACCATGAAGGCTGCAGTTGTTGAGAAATTTGGAGAGCCGTTGGTCGTGCTGGAAGTTCCCGTCCCGACGCCTGGGCCAGGCCAAGCACTCATCGAATTGTTTGCAACTGGAGTATGTCACACGGATCTGCATGCCGCGGACGGCGACTGGCCAATCAAGCCAACCCCACCGTTCATCCCGGGTCATGAAGGAGCAGGGATCGTCGTGGCTCTGGGACCGGGGGTCACCCACCTAAAGGAAGGTGATCGCGTGGGGACCGCATGGCTGTTCAGCGCGTGCGGGCATTGCGACTACTGTCTTTCCGGATGGGAAACGCTCTGTCCCGAGCAGCAAAATTCCGGATATTCGGTGAACGGAAGTTTTGCAGAGTACACCTTGGGACAAGCGGATTACTTGGGGCGAATTCCCAATAATCTTTCGTTTGTGGACGCGGCGCCCATCCTTTGCGCCGGCGTAACCACGTACAAAGGCTTGAAAATGACCGAAGCGCGACCCGGAGAATGGGTGGTGATTTCAGGGATAGGCGGCCTGGGCCACATAGCCATCCAGTACGCGAAGGCTATGGGCCTTCACGTTGCCGCAGTGGACCTGGGCCCGGAGAAAATGGCGCTGGCGAGGAAGCTCGGAGCCGAAATCACAATTGACGCGAAAACACAGGATCCTCCGAAGGAAATCCAAAAACAAATCGGCGGGGCGCATGGAGCGCTGGTAACAGCGGTCTCACCGATCGCGTTCAAGCAAGCGGTAGGCATGCTTCGTCGCGGCGGAACCTGCGTGCTCAATGGCCTGCCGCCCGGAGAGTTCCCCGTTTCGATATTCGACGTAGTTCTAAACGGCTACACCATACGCGGCTCGATCGTCGGCACGCGCCTGGACCTGGAACAATCGCTCGCGTTCGCCGGAGAGGGCAAAGTGAAGGCGACGATTGAGGTATTGCCACTCGAATCCATCAATGACGTGTTCAGCCGGCTCAAGAAGGGACAAGTGAATGGCCGCGTCGTACTTGGTCTTCGGCAGGAAGCGCTTGCGAAGGTGGCCGTGACCCGCCTCGCGAGCTAACCGGGCTGCACCGCGGATCTAAGTCCCTGTCAGCCGGGTAATCAAAAACTGACCGCACCGCCGCAATTTTGGCTCGTTGACTGGCATGCTGGATAGCCCGTATAATTGGGGTTTGTCACTAGCTTCAGGAGGCAGCATGTACGCCGTAATTCGGAGTGGGGGGAAGCAGTATCGCGTCGAGCCGGGCAAGACTGTCCGCGTGGAGACGCTCGAAGGAAAACTGGGCGGCAAGGTAACGTTTGAAGACGTACTTTCCGTGCGCACCGACGAAAAGAAGTTTGTTTCCGCCGACGACATCTCGAAAGTGAAGGTAATCGGCAAGATCGTGGAACAAGGCCGCGGCCCGAGACTGCGGGTATTGAAATACAAAACGGGCGGGCAATACAACATTCAGCGCGGCCACCGGCAGAATTACACCGCCGTTCAGGTCAGCGACATCCAAATTCCGTAGGGGATCTTCATGGCACACAAAAAAGGCGGCGGGTCATCCACTAATGGACGCGACTCGCACGGTCAGCGACTTGGAATCAAGCGGTTTGG
>JBEKHP010000027.1:0-48106 GCA_050012235.1 Candidatus Acidiferrales bacterium
CCGTGATGCCGTATCGTTCCGAACTATGTCCAAGCCGTTCTATCGTCCGTGCCCTGCATAGCTCGTCAAACTTTCGCTTGCCGCGTTACGAAGACTCAGATGATTCGAAAGCTTTGGCAAAAACGTTGTAACTCTGCGGGGAAAATCAGTCAACTACACTTCGAAGATTTTTGGGTGTGGAAATCTCGGAAATTGTGGAAATGTGGAAAATTCGGAGAATCACGTCGAAGACGATTTATAGTTCGGCCGGGTGCCAAGCGGAAGGGTTTGGAAGCGCGGCGTCTAAACCCGCACCCTTTGCAGAAAAGAAAAGCGCAAAGGATGCGGCACCCCGCGAGTTTCGGTCGTGCACGGGTTTGGTCCGGTACCGCGCGGATCGATTCGCCACCCGCCTGGGCTAGCTTGTTTCGCGCCTACGGCGCTGGGGAGAGAGGGCACACGCAAAGTCGATGCGGGGCGCGATCCAACTTCTGTGGCGCGCGGGAGGGTGAGCCGCCCGTCAGATTCCATGCCAAAGCAAGGGTTCCGGGCTGAAGGCCCCGGCGCTACGTTAGAACCTCGGGGAAAACAGCGCCGCTACTCGAAAATGACGGTTTTGTTTCCGTAGAGCAGGATGCGGTTTTCGATGTGCCAGCGGACGGCGCGAGAGAGCACGACCTTTTCTAGGTCTCGGCCCTTTTTGACCAGGTCCTCGATGGTGTCGCGGTGCGATATGCGCGTCACTCCTTGCTCGATGATGGGGCCATCATCGAGAACTTCGGTGACGTAGTGGGCCGTGGCGCCAATAATTTTCACGCCGCGCTCAAAGGCCTGCTGATGCGGCTTGGCTCCGATAAATGCAGGCAGAAATGAATGGTGAATATTGATGATTTGCTGGGGAAACTGTTCGATGAGGTCCTTGGAAAGCACTTGCATGTAGCGCGCCAGAACGATCAATTCGATGTTGTTTTTGCGAAGCAACTCGAGCTGCTGGCGCTCAGCGTCATGCTTGTTCTCCTTTGTTACCGGAATGACGCTAAACGGAATATTGTGAAAGTCTGCGTGGCTCTTCGCGTCCGGGTGATTGCTGATGATCAAGGGGATTTCGCAGGCGAGTTCGCCGGTGCGCTGGCGATAGAGTAAATCTGCGAGACAGTGATCGTATTTGGAAACAAAAATGGCTACGCGAGGACGGTAACTCGAGGTGGTGATGCGCCACTGAATGGAAAATCGCTCGGCAATGGGCGCAAACCATTTCGGGAAGTCTTTCAGGTCGAACTCGAAACCTGCGAGGTCCCATTCGACGCGGGCAAGATAGAAACGTTCTTCGCCAGGCTGATGTTGCTCGAAATGAAGGATGTCGCCGTTGTGCCAGTAGATGAAATCGGCGATAGCCGCATCCAGACCCTTGCGATCCGGGCACCGCAACAAAAGGATAGCGCTGTTCTTCAAGTTGAACCCCGAGTTGCCAGTCGTTTTGCCGCAACGGCGCGCGGTTAAGCGTCAGGAGCATACTCCAAAGCATGCTTTCGTGAATATGCTGGTTTGCGAGACGGAGGCGCTCAGTTCCTTAGAACTCCCGCTCAGAGGCCGGTCATTTTTTCGAGGCGGTCGGGGTAGCGGGCGCCTTCTACTTTGATCTTGGACGCGGCGGTATCGATTTCGCGGAGGTCGGCGGGGGAGAGGTCGACTGAGACGGCGGCGATGTTTTCTTCGAGGCGAGGTAGCTTGGTGGTGCCGGGGATGGGGACGATCCACGGCTTTTGGGCGAGAAGCCAGGCGAGAGCGATCTGAGCGGGGGTTGCGTTTTTGCGCTTCGCGATGGTGGCGAGCAAGTCGATTAGGGCTTGATTCGCTTTTAGAGCTTCGGGAGTGAAGCGAGGGAGGCCGCTGCGGAAGTCGGAACTGTCGAAGGTGGTGGTTTCTTTCATCGCGCCGGTGAGGAAGCCTCGGCCGAGAGGACTGTAGGGCACTAAACCGATGCCGAGTTCCTCCAGGGTCGGGATCACTTCTTTTTCCGGGGTTCGCGTCCAGAGGGAGTATTCGTTTTGGAGAGCAGTGACCGGCTGGACTGCGTGGGCGCGGCGAACTGTTTTCGCGCCGGCTTCGGAAAGGCCGAAGTGTTTGACCTTGCCGGCTTGGATTAGATCTTTCACGGCGCCGGCGACGTCTTCGATCGGGACGTTGGGATCAACGCGGTGCTGATAAAGCAGGTCGATGGTCTCTAGCCTCAGGCGCTTGAGTGAGCCTTCGACGGCTTCCTTGATATGTTGCGGGCGGCTATTCACGCGCGGTGCAGCCTTCGCTGCGGCCGGATCAGGATTGGGAGTCAGGTCGAAGCCGAACTTGGTGGCGATCGCTACTTTTCCGCGGAAGGGAGCGAGTGCTTCGCCGACGAGTTCTTCGTTCGTGTACGGGCCGTAAACTTCGGCGGTGTCGAAAAAGGTGATGCCGCGTTCGACGGCGGCGCGGAGGAGGGAAATCATCTCCTGCTTGTCTTTGGGCGGGCCGTAGGAAAAGCTCATACCCATGCATCCGAGGCCGAGGGCTGAAACTTCCAAGTTGCTCTTTCCTAGTTTGCGGGTCTGCATCGTTTCTCCTGTGCGGGTTTCAGCAGCTCGATCGCGCGATAGACTGAGCCGCCTTTCAGTGTCGCACCTACGGCGCTCGATGTGCTTGCGGAATTTTCCCAGCCCTTACGGGCTGGGCTAGCTTTTGTCGCGCCTCCGCCGCTGGGAAGAGCGAAAGGAGACGGGGTCTAAACTTGCCGATTCTCCCTGGGCGGCTCAGGGTTTCTCGCCTTCTAGCGACCGGCGGACTTTGCGCGGGCCTGGTCCTGCTGATAAACGGTCAGACCGACGAATGCGGCTTGGACGATTGGGGCGGAGACTGCGAGTTTGCGGCCGCGATCTACAAGATCTCCAAGAATGGTGTCCACTTCGACCCGCGCGTGGTTTGTGAGGTCGCGATACATCGACGAGGCCAGTTTCGAACCTGGCGCAGTAAGTTGAGCGCTCTTTTCTGCCAGGAATTTCTCCGGCATCGGATAGCCGCTGGCACTCGCGATTGCGGCGCATTCACGAAGTGCGGAGAGGCACAACTCGGCTCCACCGGGAGCCGCGACGATTTCGCCGATATTTCCGCGAAGCAAACAGGTGATGGCTCCCAAGCTGGCGAGAAATACCCACTTCTGCCACATGTCCTGCAAAATATCTCCGGAAATGGCCGCCTGAAATCCAGCGCCGCTGAATTCCTGATGCACCGCCTCTATCCGAGGGGTCTTCTTCCCGTCCAATTCGCCGTAAGCAAGACTCTGAAAATCGGCAAGCTGGACTATCCTGCCTTGCGAATCGAGTTCAGTGGAAACGAAGCAAACCCCGCCTAACACCGCGTGTTCGAACTTCTGCGTCAGCACGTCCATGTGATGCATGCCGTTTAGCACCGGGATGATGACCGTCTGTGGACCGACTGCCGGCGCGAAATCATCGATCGCGGCGGCGAGGCTGTAGCTTTTTACGCTCAAAAAGATAATGTCGTACGGAGCTGCAATCTGAGCTGCGGTGATTGTTTTGGGTCGAGCGGTGAAATCGCCATGCATTGGGCTGAGAATCTGTAACCCTTGGGCCTGGATTTGCTCGGCTCGTTTTGGCAGGACTAGAAATGTCACGTCGCGACCCGCCTGTACTAAACGGCCTCCGAAATAACCGCCGACTGCGCCGGCGCCTACAACTAGAATTCGCATATCGCCACCCTTCGAGTCATCACATCGTCAGCACGACGCGGAACTGGGCTTTGCCGCTCATCATGCGGGCGTAAGCTTCGGCGGCTTTTTCGAGCGGATAGGCTTCAATCATCGGGCGGACGCCGCTTAGTTCGGCGAAGCGCAGGGTGTCCTCTTCGTCAGCGGGCGTTCCGGAGGCCCAGCCCTGGATGGTTCGGCTTCCGGTGATGAGCTGTATCGGCGTGACCTCGATGGGATCGAATGCCGCGCCGATCACCATGAGCCTGCCGTTGGGGGCCAGACCGTTGATCAGTTCGGACATGGCTTTCGAGCTGGGCGCCGTCGCCAGAATTGCTTGTGCGCCGCCGAATTTTTGCAATTCTTCCGCGGCTTTTGTCGCCTGGCTATCGATGTAAAAGTTCGCGCCGAGCTTTTTTGCCAGCGCAGCGTTTTCTGGGCCGCGGCCGATGGCTGCGACTTTGTAGCCGAACTTGTTCGCGAATTGAATGCCGAGGTGGCCGAGGCCGCCGATGCCTTGTATTGCGACGAGGTCGCCGGGCATTGCGCCGCTGTGGCGCAGCGCGTTGTAGGTGGTGATTCCGGCGCAGAGAAGCGGCGCGGCTTCGACGTCACCCAGACCGTCGGGCATGGCGACGACTGCGTTCGCGGGAGCGACCATGTATTGTTGGTAGCCGCCGTCGTAGCTGATGCCGGGAATTTTCATGTTGACGCAATTGCGAAAATCGCCGCGGCGGCAGTAGAGGCATGTATCGTCATGGCCGCCGTGCCAGCCGACGCCGACGCGCTGGCCTTTTTTCCAGGCGGTGACGCCGGCGCCGAGTTCGTCGATGATGCCGGCAATTTCGTGCCCGGGAACGCGAGGATACTGAATGCCGGGCCACGCGCCTTCTTTCGTGAGCACGTCGCTGTGGCAAATGCCGCAGGCTTGCACCTTGATGCGCACTTCTCCTGCGAGCGGATTAGGGATTTCGCGCTCGACGATTTCGAAGTCTGCTCCGGGTTTGGGGACTTGCGCTGCCTTCATTGGTGATATGCCGACTTTTGTGGTGGCCATGGATGTCTCCTATGAGTTTTTTACCACTTCTCATTCTTGGCACGCTAGCTCGAAAATAATTTCGGGATCGAGTGGAGGGGCGAGCGGAAGGCTGGGAGCGCGGCTGTTCCGTGCGGGCCAGCCGGCGCGACGGCGGGCGCAGCAAGCAGCGCCCCTACGGGATATTGCTGCGGCAACACGTTTGGGTGAAGAAAGCGGGAGCAAGCCCTGCCTGCCGGCAGGTCCCGCGCTCCACAGAATCGCGGCGAGGCTTCGTCTGGAGTGCGGCGGCTTGCCGCCGCTTTCGCGGACGCATTAAATCCACATTTTATTTTTGAAGTTGGGGTGTGTGACCGTATGATGGCCGGTCCTGCCGAAGTGAATATGCTTTTGATCCGCAATGGGTAAAGGAGTGCGAATGAACTATTCGAGTCTGGGACTGGCGGCACTTGGTGCCACGGTCGCGTATTTTGTGTTTGGTTTCTTGGTGGTGTGGCTGGTGCCGAGGCTTATCAGTGAATCGCGCAAGTACCCGGCGGTATTCCGGCCGGTGGAAGAAATGAAGACTGTTATGCCGGTTGGATTGGTCGCAATGTTCGTAGCGATCCTGGTTGCCGCCGTAATTTTCTCAATGATACATCCGGGCGGAGCGGGCGCTGCGGAAGGCGCGCGCTTCGGGGCGCTCATTGGCATTTTCGTGGTTTGCGGATTTGTGCTGCACAACTACGTGAATCTGAACATCGGGCTGAAGCTCGTTCTGATGCAGGCGGTGACTTACTTCGTCCAGTGGATTATCGTCGGAATAGTCATCGGTGTTATTTACAAACCTGTTGCTACGCCATAATATGACTGCGGTAGCGGCATATTGCTGACTCAACGAAATTTTACGCTGTCTTGAGGAGTCTCATGTTCCACGGAAGACGAAGATTTGGCGTTCTCGCGGTAATTTTGGCGGCGCTGGCGATTGGCGGAATTGGGGCGCGGGCGGCGGCGCAGAGGCATGCGCTGCAGAAAGCGGCGATGACTGCCGATGAGTTTGCCAAGGCGAAGATCGCGCGCGCGATGGCGGCGGCGCCGCCGGCCATTGCCAAGGACGCGACGATCGTGGAGCTAAATTTTCTGGGCAAGATGACGGTCCTGCGTCAGGGGACCAACGGATTTACGTGTATGCCAGGCGACCCTGTAGGAGTGGGGCAGCCGGCCATGTGCGAAGACGAAGCGTCGATGCAGTGGTCCAAGGATTTCGCGGAGCACAAGCCGAAGCCGACGAATACCGTGCCGGGAATAACTTACATGCTGGCCGGAGCTACGCAACGAAGCGACTCCGATCCATACGACACCACGAGCAAACCTATCGCGATCGGGCCGCATTGGATGATCATGTGGCCGTTTGATCCGAAAACTACAGGGCTGCCGACTACGCACAAGGCGACCGGGGCCTACATTATGTGGGCCGGGACGCCTTACGCGCACTTGCATGTGATGGGGCGTCCGTAAAGGCTGAAAGCTTCGGCAGGGGATTGCGGCCTGCTCCTCGGGATTTCACGCGAGATTTCCATTCTCCAACTGAATATGCGGCGAGTTGAAACGCTCAGCGAAAGGCTTGTAGGTGTCGCACCTACGGCGCTTGTCCTCGCTTCGGGATTATTCCGAGCCCTTACGGGCTGGGCTATATTCTGCCGCGCCTACGGCGCTGAGGAAGCGAGAAAGTCCAAAGAGCCGGCGAGACGCCCTTCGGCTGCGCTCAGGACAAGCCGGCACTACGAAAGACAGCGGCAGAAGAAAGATGCCGCGCTGAAGGCCGCGGCGCTACATTAAAACCTCCGAGAGGTCAGAATGCTAATCGTGGAGGACGACGCTTAGGAGGGAAGTGTCGATGTGCAGGCCGCCGTTGTATTTGATGAAGCCCAACTTGCGGAATTTGTTCATGAAGAAATTTACGCGCGAGCGCGTGGTGCCGACCATTTCGGCGAGCGTCTCTTGCGATATTTTGGCCAGGACTTTTTGGGGCTTGTCTTCTTTCCCGTAGCGGGCGAGCAGGAGCAGGGTGCGAGCGAGGCGTTTCTCGCTGGAGTTAAAAAGCTGGTCCACTAAATCTTCTTCGACGCGGATGTTTCTGGAAAGCATGTAGGTGATGAAACGGTCGGAAAAGGCGTGTTCCGAATGGAGCACGCGTATCATTTCCTTCTTTTCAATTACCAACACAGTGGTGGGCGCTATTGCAGTGGCCGAACCCATTCGAATCGGCTGACCGGCGAGGCATCCTTCGCCAAAGAAATCGCCGGGCTCCAAGATCGCGACTACGGCTTCTTTGCCGGTTTCATTGACGACCGAAAGTCTTACGCCGCCTTTTTGAATATAGAGAACGGTTTTAGCGGGATCGCCCTGCGAGAAAACCGCTTGCTTCTTGTTAAATTCGGTAACTTTACGTGCGACACCGGCGGAATCGAGGAAACCTTGGACATCGAAGGCGAGCTTTGCCTTGGATTTTATCTTGGGCCTAGAAGTTAGTGCTTTTGAAGTCGCGCTCATATACAAACGCACGACAATAGTAGCAGAATGTTAGGAAAACGCTAGGCGAAGATAAAGCGAAGATGCTATCCTTTCGCGACGGCGCTCGCGGGAGGTCGTGCCTGCGCCAAAATATTTAACGTGCGATCACAAGGTCGCGTCGCGAATCTCTGCGAGATTTGGAAGGTACTGTGGAACTGAAAACTTGCCGCGTGACGATTCATGACATGGAAGGAGTGGCGCACACAGTGGAAGTGACGGCGTCAACTCTTTACGAGGCGGTGGCGTTGGGGCTGAGGCAGATTCGCGGCAGCGAATGGGTGGAGGGAATCGGGGGGCTGAACACGGTGAAAGTTTGCGTGAAGAATGTGCAGGTGGAGCACACGGTGAAGCTGGGTGAGTTTACGAAGTGGGTGGAACGGAACGGAAGGAGTCCGGCGGAGGTGATTCAGAAAGGCAAGATTCGCGAGATTTTGGGCATGGCGGAGCGAAACAGATAGTTCGCGGAGAGAAGCGACGAGCGTTGCGAAGACGGAAAAGAATCTGGACGAAAGGTTCGGCGAGCGGCCATAATTTGAGTGTGTGGGGCGCGCCAGGAGGCAGCTATGTCGAAAGTCGTTTACGTTTCAAAATCTCGGATTGAGAGGAAGGTTGGACCTCTTCGTATCGCTTACTTGCCTGGCGAAGCGCGGCCGGTGGTGTTTAGCGTTCACGGAGCGATCGCGGAGCATTACAAGGTGGATCCGGCGAAGCTGACGGAATCTCACGCGGCTACGATTGACTATGTGATCGCGGCGACCGCCGGTTGAATGCTCGGCACGTTTGGAGGTGCGCTGGAAGCGCGCCACATCGATGCGAGCAACGGGAAGCTTGTGGGTGAAGTGACCGGCGAAGTGGAAACGGACGAAGGAGTGCTGGTTATCAGGCGGATTCATTTAGCGATGAAGCTGGACGCGCCGGAAAAATCGCTGGAGACGGTGGAGCGGGTGCACGGGCTTTATGCGATGCATTGCCCGTTGTATCGGACGTTGCATAAGGCGATCGAGCTGACGTCGTCGTTTACGTTGGAAAAAGCAGGGGCTTGAGGCTGGGCGGCGCGACATCGGGAGTTGGGAGTTAAGATTTGGGTCGGGTCAAGGAGGGTGTCGTGGGCGGAGCTGCGGTGGATGCGGGTCGATTTAATCAGGTTGATCGATACGCGGCGTTGATGGAGATTGTGCGCGGGCGGATGACGAATCGGGCCTTCGCGAGCTACGACGTGCCGCGAGAGCATTTCGAAATGATTCTGGAGGCGGCTCGGCACGCGCCTTCGGGGGCGAACGCGCAGCCTTGGCATTTTGTTGTGGTGACCGATCCGGCGGTGAAAGAGGCCATCGGAGAATGTTTTATGGATGAACAACAACACCGGGCGCGGCTGCGGATGGGTTTTCCTACTCCCAATTATGGCGGAGTGAAAACGGCGCCGGGATTGATCGTGGTGCTGGCCGATTTTCGTTTTGTGCGGGCGTTTCCGGTGTTGAATGACGGGTCGGAGCTCGACCGGCTGTACCATCAGAATGCCGAGCGGATTTTGCTGCAGTCCGTAGCAGCTTCGACCATGTCGGCGCACCTGGCGGCTGCGGCGCTGGGCTATGCGGTGTGGTGGATTACGGCCATCGGGCAGGACGACATACAGCGGCAGATCAAGCCGATGCTCGGCGTTCCGGAGGAACTGTCGGTGATCGATGTGATGTGCTTTGGGCCGCCGGCGAAACCCTCGTACAAGCGGTGGAAAAAGCCGCTGGAGCAAATCATGAGTTGGGACCGCTTCAATCCGGAATGCGCTGCGACGGTGGAGCAGATCGACGAGTGGATTAAGAACATGCGCCACAAAGTGATGTACCGCGACGAATCGAAAATCGACTGATTGGTGCTCCGCCGGCGGCGCAAAGGCAAAGGCCTCAGGTCTAAAGACCCATTCCTGCGTCAGGGTAAACCTGAGCTACATTGACTGCAAAATCAAAAGAGCCGGCCGGCCGCTGGCGCTACGAACGGCGGAATCTGTGGCTGGGCGAGGAAATTTGGGAGTAGAATCAGCGCGGTTTCGGTCAGGATCATTTAGGCGCAAAGGCCCCGCTTAGGCGAGCGGAAAATTCCAATAAGCAAACGCGCGTGGAGGTGTCTTATGGCGTCAGCAAATCCTAGTCCGGGAGTGCAAGCAGCGGCGCAGTTCGTGAAAAAGATGAGCGGGTGGTATGTCGCCATGGCGGTAGTGTTCATCATTCTGGGGATATTTGCGATCGTTGAGCCGGGAGTGGCGGGCATCGCGGTAACCATTCTGGTGGGCTGGCTGCTGATTTTCGGCGGCGGCGCGCATTTGGTTGCGGCGTTCAGCGGAGGGGGAGCGGGGCGCGTGATTTGGCACGTGCTGATCGGAATCGTGTTCATCGCGGGCGGAATTTATTATTTGATGCACCCGCTGATGGGTTTGGGGACGCTGACGCTGGTCTTGGCGGTGATTATCCTGATGGCGGCACTGTTCGAGCTGATCGCGTTTTTTGCGTCGCGCGGGCAGGCCGGTTCGGGCTGGCTGTTGATAAATGCGCTGATCACCCTGTTTGTGGGCGGTCTGATCTGGTTTCACTGGCCGTCGAGTTCCGTGTGGGCCATCGGAACTTTGGTGGGCGTGAACCTTTTGATGACGGGATTTTCACGGCTGATGCTGGGGCTCACAGCGCGAAAAGCGGCGAGCGGCTTGGTGATTTAGTAAGCTTCTTTCAAATCGGCAATCTTGGCGAATGCGGTGGCGGGCGCAGGATGCTGCGCCCCCACGAGAGCTTGGTACGGCAATGCGCGTCCGGCCGCACTAACTCCTCGCGGCTGCGGTGCGCTGGACGAATTTTGTCTCGGCGGTTATGCCGAATATTTCGAAGATGTGCGCTTGGACTCGTTCGCAGAGCGCGTTGATTTCGTTCACGCCGAGATCTCCGGAGCTCACGCGATAGCGTAACTTCCTTTGGCCCGCGGGCGTTTCCACAATTCGCAAAACAGCGTCGGCGACTTCCTGCGGGTTTCCGGCGGCGGCGGCGAGCGCGGCGTTGATCTTGATGGGCAACTGGTTCGCGGCGCCGTAGGTTTCCGTGCGGGATTCGTCGGCTGCTTTTACGATATTTCCAAATACCGGCGTTTGGTAAGCGCCCGGCTCCACGAGTGACGATTCGATTCCCTGGGTGGCCAGTTCGTAGTGGTAGGTTTCCGCAAGGGCCTCCATTGCGAATTTGCTGGCGCAGTAAAATCCAAATGACGGAAAGACCACGCGGCCCACGCCGCTGCTGATGTGCAGCAGCAGACCGCTTCGCTGGCGGCGCATGTGGGGAAGAACCGCGCGATCGACGCGAACGGAGCCCAAAAAATTCGTGTCCATGATTTGTTGGGCTTGCTCGGTGGTGACGGCCTCGGCCAAACCGGCCACGACGTAGCCGGCGTTGTTTATGGCGACGTCAATGCGGCCGGCTTGTTCGGCGGCGGTCTTCACGGCTTTTTCCACCGAAGCGTCGCTGGTGACGTCAAGCTCGAGGACATGCAGAGGCAGCGAATCCTTTGCGGCCAGAGCGCGAATTTCCGCGGCATTTGCGGCGTTGCGACCGGCGGGATCGCGCATGGTCGCGAAGACGGTATGGCTGCGGCGCGCGAGCGTCTCGGAGATGAGTCTGCCGAAGCCAGTGCTCGAACCTGTGACGAGAACTACTTGTTTCGATTCCATGATGCCTCCTCGAATCGCTCTTGATGGATACAACCTGTAATCAGAATAATCGTTAATCAGGTAGACGGGGCGGAGAAACGACATCGCCCGTAGGACCGCCGCACATTTCCTTGGTGGTCGCGGATCCTCTCGACGAGAATTTGTCGGCGATGAGCTTGTCGGTGGCCATGTACCCGAGAGTCATCGCGACAATGAGCAAAGCGCCGGCGAGCTTTGGCGGGCTGGGCACGGGAATGTCGAACCAGCGGCAGCCTGCGCCGATCAGCAAGCCGAGAAATATCCCTGCGATCATTTTGAGCATGTCTTCTAGACCTCTTTTGAAGTGATTCGTATCCTCATATAGCTAATTGCAGCTGCAATCGCGATGGAGCTCCCGGAGAAGCCGTGTCATCGGACAGCCGTTAGACGCCCTGATACACCAACGGGATAAATCTGGCAGGGTTTATAAAACCGCCGCCCCATTCGTCGTCGGTGCGGGCGCCAGGCTTGGCTGCGATTATTTCTGCCAGCGTTCTGCCCTGTTTTTTGAGCGCCGCCACTTTTTCCCGTATTTCGACCATCACGTCGCGGAAGAGAATCAGGTCCGCTTTTCCACCCACGGCGCCATGGCCGGGAATTACGATCATTTTGTCCGTCACCTTCGCGATATTCGCTTCGGCTGCGCGGATGGTGCCGTCGATGCTGCCTCCGGTCGAGTAGTCGATGAAGGGGTAGTTGCGATTCCAAAAAGTGTCGCCGGTATGAAAGACGTCGGCCTCTGTGAAGTGCACGGAGATGTCCGAATCCGTGTGCGCGGGCAAATAGTGTTTCAGAACCAAAGTGGAGTTGTTGGCGTGCAGGGTGTGATCTTCGGTGAAGACGGATGAAGGAACAGCTCCCGCGGGCGGCGCCAGGAAATTGTAATGCCAACCTTCGACCCACGTATCTTTCAAAAGATATTTGCGCGTGTTCTCCTGCGCCATAATGGCGGCTCCGGCTTGGTGCACCCAATCGTTTCCGCCCGTGTGATCGAAGTGCCAGTGAGTGTTGATCAATTGCTTGATGGGGTCGGCGTTGATGCTGTCCAGCGCTTCAGTAACCTTGGCGCGCGCGGTTTTAATTTCTGCATCGACGAGCAGTTTTCCGTCGGGCCCGGTGAGTACCGCGATATTTCCGCCCGCGCCCAAAAGAACGGTGATATTGCGCCGAAGTGGTTGCACCGCAATCTTTGCGGTAGCGGCTTCCTTCAGCGCATCGGAAACAAGCGTGTCGGTTTCAGCGAACAATGTCCTGGGAGCAATACACGCTGCCGCAACAGTCACAGCTCCGGCTACGAGAAAGTGACGGCGTGAGGCATTAGCTGAGTAGTTGCAATCCATGCGTTGCTCCTTGGTCGCTGTTCCCTAAACTGGCTGGCTATTGGTTTATTTTGTTTTTTGCGAGGAAGCCTTCGATGCGGCTCGCGATTTCTTCTCCGTGTGTCTCGAGCGCGAAATGCCCGGTATCCAGCAGATGCGTTTCAAGGTTCTTCAAATCGCGGCTGTAGGGAGCTGCGCCTTCCGCTGGAAAAATGAAATCGTTCTTGCCCCAGACGATCAAGGTCGGGGGTTGGTATTGCCGGAAGAAAGCTTGAAACTGGGGATACAGAGGCACGTTGGTCCGGTAGTCGTACATCAGATCCATCTGGATATCGCGATTGCCCGGACGGTCGAGGCCGATTTGATCCAAGGCCCATGTGGTCGGGTCGAGTAAGGTCAAATCGCTCACGCCGTTCTCGTATTGCCAGCGTGTTGCTTTCGGTTCAACCAGAAAATAAATCGCAGCTCGGTTCTCGGGAGTGGCGTCCTTCCAATACACCTTGATCGGATCCCAGAACTTGAGCAGCCCTTCATCGTAAGCATTTCCGTTCTGGACGATGAGAGCCTGCACGCGCTCGGGATGCATCAACGCCAGTCGGTAGCCGGTGGGCGCGCCATAATCCATCAAATACATGGAGTACTTGCCGATGCCGAGTTGCTGCAGCAACTTGTCCACGACCTTGGCGTAATTTTCGAAGGTGTACGCGTAACTCTTGTGATCCGGCATGCTGCTGAGGCCGTAGCCCGGATAGTCCGGGGCGATCAAGCGGAACGAACCTGCAAGGCGAGGAATTAGATTACGAAACATGTTCGATGAAGTCGGAAATCCGTGCAGCAGCAGGATCACCGGAGCGTCTTTCGGTCCCGCGTCTCGATAGAAGATGTCGAGGTCGTCTATGCGGGCCGTTTTGTAATGGACTGTGGATTCTTTTTGTGGAGCGGTGCCGGTGCTGGTCATGTGAGTTCCTCCAGATCGTTTTCGGATTAAAAAGCCCTTCAAGCGTAAATGTCGGTGGCGCCTGTCGCCCTCAATCAAAAGTTTCCGAAAAAACTGACTTCGTAAAAGGGGAACGCTCCGAGCCTGCTCCGCAGCACTTCGATAGCGTTTCGGCTTCCGAGCGCTTCACGGAACGATTCGCCGTGAAGAAACGTGAGGCGAGTATACTCTCCGCGCGGGACGAGCGACAAGGTCTTGCGAACGTCTTCAAGAATGCCACAAGCACGCGGCAGAATTATTCCCAGCCCTTACGGGCTGGGCTAGCTTGTGCCGCGCCTACGGCGCTGATTTCGCGGGCACGCTTGTTCAGTGGGGTTTCTGAATTGCGTACCTTTCGGCGAATCTTGTAAAATGCCTCGCTCAAGCGGCGGGAAACTAGCCGCGCCGAAGAAATGAAATTTCAGATCGCCGTTCTTACGCGGCGACCTGAATGTTTATCGCTGGAGTCCAACGGGCGCTATGTTTTCGATTGAAAAGTATCCACGGCTTAAGGCTTTTAGGGACGACGGAACCGCTATCGCGCTGCTTATGGCGCTGGTGGCGATGTTTGGGGCGATTGCGGCATTGCGCGCGGGCAACGCGGAAGAAGAAGCGGACGTGCTGGAAAGCAGGCTCAGCCAGCGCCACCTGATCGAACTTACGGTACGCAAGGAATATAACGAACGCGAGGGCCAGCTTTTTCACTTCGACGACGAGTACGGCGCGCTGATTACCGAGGGACGCCGGCTGCGCGCCGAAGCGGACGCGCTGCGGCACGTGGACCCGGCGGGGGCTTCGCGGCGCGATGTGCAGTCGGAAGTGGAATTCAACGCCGCGCGAATTATGCGGCCCTATCGCAATGCCACATGGATCGATGGGTATGACGCAGCGAATCTGGACAAAGCGGAAACAAAAGATCGCAGCGTTTCCCGCGAATTGCAGAGCATCGGACTGGGCAGCGATTGGAAAAGCGGTAAAGAATCGACCAAGGAGCCGAACGGCAATACGTCGCTTTGGAGCGCGTTGGACTCCGAGATCGACCTCGTTCGGGACAAGCTGGTTCTGCTGACGGAAGCGGTGATCCTTTTCGTCGCGGCGCTGGGCTGCCTCACGTTCGCCGAGCTATGGCGCCACAACCCTCGGCGCAGAGACATTATGGTGGTTCTGGGGTCGGCGGTAACGGTAGCCGGACTAGCAGTCGCGGTGGTTAGCGATCACATAAGCGCGGTGTTTTTCGTAGCGGTCATAATTCTTTTCGGAGTGTTCGGATACATCGGTATTTACGTGGCCCCTTACGTATCCGGATTCGCGAGGACGATTTCCCTCCGGATGGGCTTTCTGAAGCCCGACGGGCTGGAGGAAAAAGAAGAAGATGAAGATACGCATCCGGGCGAAGTGGAACCGCGGTTGTTCCCGGGAGTGCGCGTCCACGCCGAGCATCCCGGACGCGCTTTCTCGATCCTAGTGGTACTGCTGATCGTCTTCACCGTGCTGTTGAGCGCAGCTATAGGGACGGCCTACAGCAAGGCGAGCGCGAACGCGAGCAAGCAGGGCAGCGCGGCCGCCGACCTGCTGGTAAAGGGCTTCCGAGACAGCGGCACCAGCCTGTCCTATTCATTTCTGAGCAAGCTTGCCACCACGCAGGAAGAGCGCTTGCGATTTCAAGCCGTGCTGCAGGAAGCCAATCTCGCCGAGATGGGAGTGCTGAAGAGCAACCCGGAAAAGCTGGATGAGGATAAGGCGCGCTGGGGAACTGCGGTGAACAACCAATGGAAAGACATGGTTGCGTTTCTGTATGGCGGGAATACAAACGGTCCTGAGTTCGATACGCGCTACCCGCGCGCTTTCTTGAACGCCAATCCGAAAGAGTTATCGCACATGGCCTTCGCCCGGGCGGACGCGCAGAACGAACTGAGCCTTGCGTATCACACGCGCGCGGAGCAATTCCTGACCATGCTCACGTGGCTGGCAATTGCGCTGTATCTGTTCGGGCAATCCTTGACCATGACCAAAGACCTCGACGCGGCTTCCATGCTGGTTGTCTTCGGTGCGTTCCTGGTGGCGATTGTGATCGGGTTCGCGGCGGTTCAAATTTCGCACACAATCACTGGAAAGAGCGTAACGGAAGCAGCATCCTGCCGGGCGCCGAACCAGAAAGCGGAAAAGGTTGACGCGACGGAGGCGGCAGCGCGGCACTTTACGAACGGTTTAATGCGCTACGACACGGCTAATACTCAAGATGACTACCGCGCTGCCGCGGAGGAATTCGAATGCGCCGCCGCCGCCCGCCCCACGTTTTCGCTGGCGAATTATTATCTGGCGCGGGCCTCGCAGCACGCGAAGTCTCCGCAGAATGGCGAGTCGTACACCAGCCTGTTCTCCGAGGACGGGCTGAGCAAAGTGGTGGAGCGCGAAGAGCAGGCCATGAATGGTTTCGATCGCGAGTCCGCCATGTTGAACGCGGACCTGATGGGAAACCTCGGCTGGGATACCTATTCTCTCGGGCTGGTGGAGAAGAAGCGGAGTCTGGTAAAGAAAGGCCTGGAGGAAACAAAGAAAGCTGTGGACGACGATGGACAGAAGCAGTTGCCGTTCGTCCGCTTCAACCTGGGCGTGACCGAGCTTGCCGCGGGGAATTTTCCCGCGGCGACGGCCGCGTATAAGGATGCGCTCGCTGCGGCGACGATGGCCAATCTGCAGGACGGCCTGGCCCTCGCAAACGTCAACGACCTCGAAGTTCTCCTGCACTACTGCTCGGGAGTTCGCAGCGCGGACGACTGCAAGAAAATTCAAGGCATGGCGGAGGATTTCAAGCAGCAGGTGCTGTCTGCGGCGTGGCCGGTGCCGAGTTCTGCTTCCAGTTCGAGCGCCCCGCGCCTCCGTGATCTTTGGCTGATTGCCACTCCCGCGGGACTTGGATGGCACGCCAAGCTCGAGAATTTTAGCGAAGGGCGGGATGTCCTGACCGTGATTTGGTACAAGTACGAAGATAAATGGCAGCTCTGGCGCGCGCTGCCGGACCTTTCCGGGCAGGTAGATTTCAAAAATACCAAGAGAGATTCGGAAGGCGAGCTGCGCGAATTCCGCTCCTATCTCGACGCAACCGGACAGCAAACTTGCGCGCAAAACAGCGCGTACCGCGCGGAGTTCTATCTGAACGGAAAGCGGCAGAATCTTCAGCCGCCGCCCAAGGTCACCATGAAGTTTCCGCCTTTTCAAGCCGGGATATTTCGCGATTTGAATGTGAGCGTATGCCATCCGGAGGATTGGGGCCGGCGTTGGCGTCCGGATTCGGTGAACCAATTCATGGCCGGAGGGTACGTCAACCAAGCGGGGAACAAGGGCGTGTTCGCCTTCGAGTATTACTTTCCGCGCGTGAACCTCGACGAAACGGTGAAGAAAGACTTCGCGTTGCTCTCGCTCAAGTATCTCTCAAAGGGAGCGCTTCAGTTCCACGTGGCGGAGAACGAGCCGAATACTTGCCCCATTCATCCCGTGGGCCAGACCGTGCTGCGCATGAAATCGGATGAGGACTTGGTGCGTGCGCTGGTGCGAGTGTGGACTTCCCCTGAGGGTATCGTTCACGTGGGAATCGCGCTTTATAAAACACAACCCGGGGACCTTGCCAGCGGGAAGGATGACCTCGGTGCGGCATCGGATGAATGCAATGCGCTGGCTTCGATGCACGAGATTAGCCCTCCTTATTGAGCTTCGACCGGTGTCTCCATAGCTTGACCAATTGCTGCCTTCTGCGGGGTGCGTCCGTTTAAGGGACGCGAAGTCCCGCAGATGGACGTTTTGTCGGCCGGCAATTTTCTGGAGCGCAAGAAACCCTGGTAGGTCAGCAGGTTATGGCCAGGCAAACTGGTATCCGGCATGCTTTGAGGACTTGTACGTTGCCGTGGGAGTTCTTCAACTGGAGGGGTCCGTGGGGACTTTGATTAAGGACATGCGGTTTGCAGTACGGATGCTGCTGAAGAACCCGGGGTTTACGGCGGTGGTGGTGTTGACGCTGGCGCTCGGCATAGGGGCGAACACGGCGATTTTCAGCTTCGTGAACGCGTGGATCATCAACCCGCTGCCTTATCCCAATAGCGACCGGCTGATCGTGATTCAAAGTTTGGACACGAAGACGGGCTTGACGGGGCAGCAGAGTACCGCCGCTGATTTCCACGACTGGCAAGTCCAGAGCAAGGATTTCGAGGAGCTTGCCGCGTGGACGTCGTATGCGTTCAATCTGGCCGGAGATGGGCCGCCGGAGCGAGTGGTTGGCTCGCGCGTGAGCTGGAATTTTTTCCAGACGCTGGGTGCAAAACCTATTCTTGGGAGAGCCTTCGTTCAGTCGGATGGCGCGGAGGGCGCGGCGCACGTTGCGATACTCAGCCGCGGGCTGTGGGAGACGCGTTTCGCGGGCGACGCGAGCATCGTTGGGCGGCAGATTAAGATCGGCGGAGAATCCTACACGGTCGTGGGCGTCATGCCCGCGAACTTTCAGCTTCCTCTTGCGGGGCGATGCAATTTGTGGACGCCGCTGGCTCTTTCGCAAAAGGAACTCAACGATCGCGGCAACTCGTGGCTCGACGTGTTGGGGCGGCGGAAGCCCGGTGCGTCGATGGCTTCGGTGCAGGCGGAGCTGTCTGCGATTATGGCCCAGCTCGAGAAAGCGTATCCGAAGACCAACACAAATTCGGGAGTTCGGTTGCAAACTTTGAAGGACGCTATCGGACAAGAGGCCGGGAACCAACCGGTTTTGATTCTTTTTTGGATTGTGGGCTTTGTCCTGTTGATTGCGTGCGCGAATGTGGCGAACCTGATGCTTGCTCGGGCGACCGGGCGCGCCAAGGAGCTTGCCATTCGCTCCACGTTGGGAGCCGGACGTTACCGTCTGATCCGGCAGCTTCTGACGGAAACAGTCATGGTGTTTATCGCCGGGGGCGCGGTGGGCGTATTTTTCGGGTACTGGTGGCTCGCGTGGATCGAGGCGGCGATTCCGGCGCGCATCCGCGGATATCTGTTGAATTACGGGGAGGTGCCGCTCGATCTTCGAACTTTGGTCTACACATTCTGCGTCGCGCTCTTCGCGGGAGTTGTTTTCGGGCTTGCGCCGGCGCTCAGCAGCTCGAAGCTCGACCTGAATTCCATGCTGAAGGATGCGTCGGGGCGCGCCACGGGAAACCGTTCCAGCTCGCGGTTGCGGAGTATTTTCGTGGTCGCAGAAGTGGCGTTGGCGGTGGTGATCGTGGTTTGTTCTGCGCTGATGATTCGGAGTTTTGTGGGAATCACGCGGACGAATCCCGGATTCCGGCAGGAAAACGTGTTGGTAGCGGACATCACTTTGCCACAGGCGAAATACAGATCGCCGTCGGAGGTCAAATCTTTCTACGATCAAGTGCTGGAGAAAATTCGCGCTTTGCCGCAAGTGGCGTCGGCGGGAGCGAGCCAACAGGTTCCGTTCGACCAATGCTGTGAAATCCTGGGAGTCACGGTCGTGGGACGGCCCGCGCCGGATCCCGGACAGGTCCCGGGGGCGCAGTACTCGATCGTCACGCCGGAGTATTTCAACGTGATGCAGATCAATCTGGCCAAGGGGCGCAATTTTTCGGACGCCGATGGACCGACGAGTATGCCGGTGGTGATCATCAATCAGGAACTTGCGCGGCAATTCTGGCCGCACGACGATCCCATCGGGCAGAAACTTCATTTCCACGCGGACGAGGATGTGGACGCGACGATCGTCGGGATCGTCGCGGACGTGAGGATGCACAGCGCGATGAACTACCATCGCGAGCGGGAAATGTATGTGCCCTTCGCGCAGTACCCGTCGCGCTGGATGGGACTGGTGGTGCGCTCGACGGCGGATCATGCAACGCTGGCCGATGCGATGCGCAGCGCGATATGGTCGGTGGACTCGGAGCAGCCGGTGTCGGCGATTCGGCCGCTCGAAACTATCGTTTCCGAGGAGTACACGGGATACGCAATCGTGTCGCAGCTGATGGGATATTTCTCCGCGCTGGGATTGTTTCTGGGAGCGATTGGAATTTACGGTGTAATGGCGTTCATGGTAGCGCAGCGAACGTCTGAAATTGGAATACGAATCGCGCTCGGAGCACAACCCAGCCAGATTATGCGGTTGGTGGTGGGAAGGGGATTGTGGCTGGCGGGAATCGGGATTGCGGTTGGCGTGGTGGGAGCGCTGGCGATGGCGCGGCTGCTCGTGTTCATGCTTGCGGGGATCAGTCCGCACGATCCCCTGACGTTTACCGGCGTGGCGCTGTTGATCGCGGCAGTGTCGATGGCGGCATGTTACATTCCAGCGCGGCGGGCGATGCGGATCGATCCGATCGCCGCTGTGCGGTATGAATAGATTTTAGCGACAAGCATAAGAAGCACGAGCGAGAAGTTTGCCGCTATGGAATCGCCGCGGAAATCGATACGGGGAAGCCGTCGCCCGCTCGAGCGACCTTTATTTTTTCCGGGGCTATGTAGATTGATTTGCCGCTCTTGAGGACTACGATTTCCACGTCATCACCCGTCGGACATGCCGACGTCTTTCCCTCACCGTTTTCATTCACCAGAACGGGGTCGAGACTGTTCTTATCGCAAGGGTACAGACGAAGGGGGCCGGCGAAGTTCTCGGGGACCTGCACTGTGATACGCGTAGGCGCGCTCTTGGCGGCACAAGATACCAGCAACAACGAAACAGCCAGTCCGCCAAAGAACCAAGGCTTCATAAAGCCTCCCTGTGGATTCGTACGTGCGCGGAAGGGGTCGTCGCCAACTACTATTCTTATATCATGCGCCGGGCTTGGTGCGTCAGGGTAAACCGGACATTTGCTCCATGCAGGAATTCAGACGCCCTCCACTCGTTGACTTGACTTCGATGGCAACCTAATATGTCCACCGCATGCAGCCCACCGATTCTTTGATTGGGAAAACCTTCTCGCACTACCGCATCGTCGAGCGGCTTGGCGGCGGAGGGATGGGTGTGGTTTACAAGGCTGAGGACACCAACCTTGGCCGGAACGTTGCGCTGAAATTTTTGCCGGATGATCTGGCGGGAGACCCGCAGGCGCTCGAGCGATTTCGGCGCGAGGCGCGGGCGGCTTCGGCGCTAAATCATCCGAATATCTGCACGATTTACGACATCGGCGACGAGAACGGGCAGACGTTTCTGGCGATGGAATGCCTGGATGGGAAAACTTTGAAGCACTCCATTTCGGGCCGGCCCATGGATTTGGAATTGCTGCTGGACCTGAGCATCGACATTGCGGACGCGTTGGACGCGGCGCACAGCAAGGGAATCGTTCACCGCGACATCAAGCCGGCGAATATTTTCGTGACGGAGCGCGGCCACGCCAAGATTCTGGACTTCGGGTTGGCGAAAGTGATTCGGCTCGCTGCGGTGCATACGATGACTCACGATGCGACTCAAACGGCGCAAATGACGGCGGGAGTTCGGCCGGAGGACCTCACCAGCCCGGGCGTGGCAGTAGGCACGGTTGCGTATATGTCGCCGGAGCAGGTGCGCGGGAAAGAATTAGATGCGCGCACCGACCTTTTTTCGTTCGGCGTGGTGCTGTACGAGATGGCCACGGGCACGGTTCCGTTTCGCGGTGAAACTTCCGGAGTAATTACGGAAGCGATTTTGAATCGCGCGCCAGTGGCGCCCGTGCGGTTGAACCCGGAACTTCCGGCGAAGCTGGAAGACATCATCAACAAGGCGCTGGAGAAGGATCGCGATCTGCGCTATCAGGCTGCGTCGGACGTGCGCACGGACTTGAAGCGGCTCCGACGCGACACCGGCTCCGGCCGAATTTCCTCGTCCGCAAGCAGTATGGTGGCCGATGTTGCTCCAGAGTCCGGCAGCGGAAAAAGTTCGAACGTCGCAGTCGCCGCGCAGCCCGCGTCTGCATCTGCTGGCAAGAAATACGCTGTTGTCGCCGCGTGCGCCATTCTCCTGCTCGTTGCAGCGGCGTTTGCCGCGTATCACTTCTTGCACGGTTCCAACGCTCCCAGCGGGCCCGCGAAAATTACGCAAATCAGCCATTGGGACAAGCCGATGGAGTTTGCGAGGATTTCTCCCGACGGCCATACCGTGGCGTTCACCTCGCAAGTGGCCGGCATCTCGCAGGTCTTTGTCATACTCACATCCGGCGGCGAGCCTCTGCAGCTCACAAATGACGGCGGCGACAAGATTGTGGACAGCTTCTCCACTGACGGAACCGAGATCTATTACGGGAGATACCAAGGTAACGACGAAGGTTGGGCCGTCCCCACGCTCGGCGGAAAACCCAATCGGGTGGCGTCCGGCTTCGCGTTGGTTCCATCTCCCGATGGCAACTTCATCTATTACCTAAAAGCAGGCAGCCGCGGGATTTTTCGCACGCAAAGATCCAGCCTCAGCGAGGAGCAGATTTATGCTCTCGACGCTGCGCTGTTTCCGCCGCGCCGACTTTTGCCCTTCCCTGACGGCAACCACTTGCTGGTATTCACGACCGACAACATCTCTTTGCTCCCGCTCGCTCACGTGTACGATCTGGATTTGTCCCATCACTCGATCGTTGCGCTGGGTGACATACCCGCGCACACCGTGGAGCTTGCCTGGGGCGAGCCCGGCAAGACCGTGCTGTTCAGCCGCACGGTTAGCGGCCTGACGAACATCTGGAAGTACACCCTGAGTGACAAATCGCTCACTCAGGTTACCCAGGGAACGGGACCGGATCTTTCGCCCATGGTTGACCCGTCCGGCAAAGGGCTTTTCTTCGTGAACGGCAAATCCACCGGCTTTTTGACCGCGTACAATATCCGCACCAAGCAGACCGCCGACATCGCATCGGAAAATGCGACGCAGCCCTCCATTTCCGAGGACGGAAAGCGCCTGATGTATGTCAGCCAGCCCGCCCGGGACCGCACCGAGATTTGGACCGCAAACATAGACGGCAGCAACCCGGTGAAAATCGCCACCGGGGAATCCCTGGCTACCACTACCTGGGCGTCAGACAGTTTTCACCTGGCCTTTGTGGTATCGCAAAACGGCGCTTTAGACAAACCATATACCGTGGGTGCCGATGGCAGCGACCTCCACCAGATTCCCTGGTCAAGCGGAAATGTCTTTACTGTGCTTTGGACCCGTGACCGGAAAACTCTCTACATTACCGGGTTCGAGAAGGACTCTGCGGTGCCCACCATTTGGAAAGCGAACCCGGACGGTTCGGGCCAGGAGAAAATCGGCGGCGATTGCGGCAATACTGCGGAAATCTCACCCAACGGGCAGTACCTGATCGGTGCAGTGTGGGCGGGAGAGAGAACAGGAATTTACGAGTTCTCTATCCCTGAAAAAAAGTGCATTCTGCTTTTGCCCGGTGTCGCAACCTTCCAGTCTGTATTTGCGCCTGATGGCAAATCGCTCTTGTACGCCATCCCGTCGCAGCACGAATTCACGATTTACCGCGCAGGATGGCAGGAGGGAAAACTAATCGGCTCGCCGCAGGTAGCAGTGAAACTCCCTTTTGCTATTCCCTTTAGCTCCGGCGGAAACGGGTACGACTTCGCCCGTGATCTCTCCTCGGTGGTTTACGCGCGCCGTGCCGGCCACGCCGACCTATACCTCCTCAGCCCGAAATGATTCGGGGGTTTTGCCTTCAGAGTGGAGCAGATGTTCAGTGGGAAGCGGCGGTTTGGCGCAGGAGGACGACGTCGCTGTCGTTGTGAGCGCGAATCAGGCCGAGGGTTTTGTTGTCGGCGGTCCAGTGGAAGTCCGGAATGCGATCCGTTTCGAAGCCGGTGACGAGATGGCCGGGTGAGCCGTCCACCGGCGAGACCCAGAGAGCGAACAACCCTTTTTCGCGAACGTAGTAGCCGATCGTTTTTCCATCCTGGGTGTAACGAATCTCGCCGCCCGCGCGCGGGTCGCGTGGAATCACTTTCACCGGTTGCAGCGTTTCAAAATCCAGAATCTTGATGACGATCGGGCCTCCCGTGGTGGGCTGGGTTTGGAAGGCGATATTCTTTCCGTCGGGCGAGATGTTGACGCAGCCGCAGGTGAGCAGCGACTCGGAAAGTTGGGTCGAGGCGCCGCCGTCCACCGAGACTTTTTTCGCCAGAAATTTTCCCGAATCGTAGCCGGCGTAAACGAGCCATTTGCCGTCGGGCGAGCACATGGCCGGCTCGTCATCGGTGCCGGTGGTGATCTGCTTGAGGTTTCCGCCGCTGGAGTCCATGCGCCAGATATTGATCGAACTGCCGCCACCGCGAAACGCGGATGCAAACATGATATAGCGTCCATGATCGCAGGAGATGGGGCCGAAGGAAGGGAAGTCGTCGTGAAGCAGCGGCGTGCGGTTGCTGCCGTCGGCGTTCATGCGAAAAATTCCATTTTCCTGATCGAGCAGCAGAGTGCCGTCGGGGGCCCAGGCAAACCCATTCGTGGGCGGCCGGCTGCTGATGGTGATCGGCTTTCCCGCTGCTTTGCCGTCGTACGGTGCGGTTTGCAGGGTGCCGACGTATTGCGATTGCACCGTTGCGATCGTCTTTCCGTCCGCCGAGAGACTTACGATCGGATAGGAATTGGTGTCGTTGGTAACCGGGCGGTAAACGCCTTGCGGATACGAAACGATTCCGATCTGAGTGCGGTTGAAGTTCGATTCGCGCCCGCTTGCTGTCACCACGATGCCGCTTTGATCCGGTAGCCACTGGGCGCTGCCCCAAAACATGTCCGATTGCTTGAAGGTCTGTTTTTCTCCGGTGGAGGCGTCAAAAATATCGAGCGCGGACACCGCTGCTTGGTTCGCGAGAAGCTCCGAAGCCACGATCGATTTCCCGTCGGGTGACCAGGAAGGCGAGCGCAAGCGGGTGTTTTGCTTGGACAGCAGCTTTTCATTCGAGCCGTCGGCATTGGCGATGATCAGATCGCCTTCGCCTTCGTTGGGTTTCTGCCGGATGAATACGATGCGCGCGCGGTCCGGCGAGAAGCTGATGTTGCTGTAGATGTCGTGAATGACGCGCTCCGGGCTGCCGCCCAGCACCGGCGCGCGGTAGAGACTGGTTACGTCTTTCTCGCCCGTTTCATCCTTGATGAAATAGATCGAATTACCGTCGGGCGAAAAGCTCACACCCCAGTACCGCTCGTCAGATGGCGGAACGATCTGCGTGTTGCTCTTGGTGGGAACGTTGCGCAACCACAGGCTTTGCTGGCCGTTCTCGTGCTGCACGTTCAGGATATAGTTTCCGTCGGGCGATATCGCAGCGAGTGACGCTTTGCCGGTCTCGGTGACCGCGGTAATTGTAAAACTTTCGAACGCTGTGGACTTTTTGCGCGAAAGGAATGAATAGAAGCCGAAGGCCGCCGCAGCTACCAGCACGAGCACGATTATGGATGTAAGGGCTACTCCCAGTTTGTGCTGGCCCGCGACTTGGCGTACGGAGGAGCTCGACGTGGTTTGCACGGACGCCGAAGACCCTGCTGCCGCCATTGCTGGAGTGGAAGCCGACGAAAGCGGGAGCACGACGCTGCCGGACGATTGCGCGGAGGTGCTGCTGGACGAAATTCGTCCGGAAGAGTCGGTTTCGCGGCGCAGGCGTTTCAAGTCTGCGCGGATTTCGGCGGCGACCTGGTAACGCATCTCGCGGTCTTTTTCGAGCGCTTTCTGCAAAATTTCTTCGAGCTTGGGCGGAATGTCCGGATTGATGCGAATCGCCGGCGCCGGGACACGATTCAGAATGGCCTCAAAGGTGACTCCGGTGGTCTCGCCGCGGAAGGGCATGGCGCCGGTGGCCATTTCGTACAACACCGTGCCAAAGGAAAAGAGATCGCTGCGCGGGTCGAGTTCCTTGCCGCGAACCTGCTCGGGCGACATGTAGGCGACGGTGCCCACGGCGGTGCCGGGGCTGGTAAACATGTCCGCCGAGTCGCTTGCGGCGTACGTCGCAGTTCCCACCGTCTCACCCACGCGCGCGCTGCCTGCGCGTGACGGCAACAATTTCGCCAGACCGAAATCGAGAATTTTTGCGTGGCCGCGGCGCGTGACGAAAAGATTGGCGGGCTTGATGTCGCGATGAATGATTCCCTGGGAGTGCGCGGCGTCCAGCGCATCGGCGATTTCGATGCCGATGTCGAGCAGGCGGTCCATTTCCATCGGCTGCCCGTTGATCGTGTGCTTCAGAGTCGAGCCGTCCAGAAATTCCATGGCGATGAAGGCTTTGCCGTTTTCTTCGCCGATATCGTAGATGGTGCAAATGCTCGGATGATTCAGCGCCGACGCTGCTTGCGCCTCGCGCTGGAAACGTCCCAGAGCCTGCTGGTCGCGCGCAACTTCCGCGGGCAGAAATTTCAGCGCGACGAAACGGTGCAGGCGGGTGTCTTCCGCTTTGTAAACCACACCCATGCCGCCGCCACCGAGGCTTTCGACGATTCTGTAATGTGAAATTGTCTGCCCGATGAGAGACGAGGTGTCAGTCATGTTGCGCGATTTTAGTTTGGAGATGGGTGCAAGTCAACGGCGGCGGGGTTCGCTGAATTGGTCTCCGCTTTCGCGCCTCCAGCGGACATCTAGGCGGGGGCACTTGTCTGTCGAGCGCGGGGGAAGTCGAGGCTGGCCATTACCTCTTCGCTTTGGACGCGGTGGCGGTCGCAATGGCCCGCGATCAGAAGCATCCACTGATACAAGTCCAGATCGCCGAGTGCGGGATGCTTGAAGAAGTGGCGGCGCAAATCTGCGTTGGTGCTGGCGGCAAAGGCGCGCGTCTGCTGGCGCGTTCCTTCGAATTCCTTGAGTAGCTGGTCATCCGGGCAGCGGCCAGTGGGCACCATAGGCTCGGGCGCTTTGAAACGAGTGATGCGCGCCACCGCGCCGGGGATAATTGCGTCGTCTTTGCCTTCCAAAGCGCTGCGCTTGGAAGGGTCGGGGCCGGCCTCCAAAGTTTTTTGAATGGCGGCGAAAATGCGCGCTTCGACTATGGAGATATGCTCCAGGCATTCAGCGACAGTCCAGCGATCGGGCGCGGGACGGTAGTGCAATTGATCGCGCGAAAGATTTTTCGCCATGAGCAGCAGGCGCTCACGGGATTCCTCAAGGTGCTTCAACAAAGTTTCGCGTTCGGCGGGAGTCATCTTCTCCTCCGTTTTTGAGGGATTTTCCGCAGGCATCATACTACTTGCCCTGGGGATTTGACGACGGGAAGGCGAGGATACAGGCGAGAAGCAGAGCTACAAGCGTAAGGCTCGGCGAAAAGGCCGCCGAAAGAAAAGCGTCTCTTTTAAAGGTCTTTGGATACCCAGCTCTTACCGGCTGGCCTAACTTGTGTCACGCCTCCGGCGTTTGGACGCGGCACACGGCGGCGAGAAATTTCGGATTGAAAACGCGGAGAGAGGCATATTATTCTTTTCGGCAAGAGAGAAGGCTACTTCCGAATCTGGCGGCCACAGGAGGCCCGGAGATCGCCGCATGAGCAACCCACCAAGTATTGACCCCACGAACCACAACAAGTTCGCAGGGGAGACCTTGGCTGGCGGTGTGCACGATGAAAACGCTCCCGGTTTGAGCTGGCTGAATCGCCGCATGCGCGATTTGCTGATGCGGGCGCCTTCGGCCATCGGTATCACTGCCGGGCCTTTGCATCGTTGGGTGTACGTCAATATGGCTCGCGCGACGATGGCCGGGCGTACGCAGCTCGAAGATTTTGTGGGCAAGACGGTGCGCGAGAGCTATCCGGAATTAGTGGGTCAACCGTTCTTCGCGGCTCTCGACGGGGTCTATAGCACCGGCATTCCTTTTGTCGGTAAAGAACTGAAGGCGACTTTCAACCGCGGTCCGGGAGGGACTCCCGATGTAGCTTACCTGGATTGCGTCTATCAACCGATTCGCGATGAAGATGGCAAGGTGGAAGGTCTTCTGATCCACACGGTCGAAGTGACCGAAAAAGTTTTAGCGCGCCGCGCGATCGAGATCGCCAACGAACGCGAAAAGCAAGCCCGAAACGAACTGGAGTCTCGTGTGGAGGAGCGCACACTGCAACTTCAGCGCGCGCATGAGACGTTGCGCGTGTTGTCCGGGCGGCTGATAAAGGCTCAAGACGATGAGCGGCGTCGCGTGGCGCGCGAGCTGCACGATAGTGCGGGACAATATCTTAGCGCCATACAAATGAATCTTTCCGCCATTGCGAGGGAATTCACCGGTAAATCTGAATCTCTTCGCGCGCGTTTGGATGACTCGATCGAGCTCGTCGATCGTTGCACTTCCGAAATTCGTACACTCTCTTACCTGCTGCATCCGCCGCTGCTCGATGAATTGGGCCTGACTTCCGCTCTTTCCTGGTATGTGGAAGGTTTTTCGAAGCGCAGCGGCATTGAAGTCACTTTCGATGCACCCGGGGAAGCGGCTCGCTTCTCTCCCGAACTGGAGACCGCCGTGTTCCGGATCGTGCAACAGAGCCTCGCCAATATTCACCGGCACTCGGGAAGCAAAGTCGCAAAAATTCGTATGATCAACTGCACGGGCCATCTGGCGATTGAAATTTCCGACGAAGGGTGTGGGTTCGCACCAGAGATTCTTTCGAAATTTCGCCAGAGCGGCCAGCTCCCCGGAGTGGGCGTTTCCGGTATGCGAGAACGTATCAATAGCCTGCGCGGCACGCTCGATATAGTGTCGGATGCCAACGGGACCACGGTCTCCGTCAAGCTGCCCGTTCAAGTGGTTTCCTAGCACCGCTGCTTTGGTATTTCCCGCCGCGGAACGAAAACTGCGAATGACAGACGCCGATTGATAATTCTCGGTCCACAATAATTTCCGAGGCGCCGACGGCGGGGAAGTATTATAGGTTCGGGAGCAGAGAACCGTGAGCGCGCGTCAACAAAAGGCTCAAACTCAACTCGGGCGAGCGGCGGTGCGGATCTTTGCGGCCAACGAGCGCATGAACCAGATTCTTATCGAGCATCTGGACCCCGCCGCGTGGAAAGCCAAACCGCCCGGCAAAGTCCGCAGCATTCAGGCGATCTTCACGCACATGCACAACGTTCGCTGCAAGTGGGTGAGGCTTACGGCTCCGCACTTGAAGGTTCCGAGAATGCTCAACCGCGCGCACTGTACGCCGAAGCAGGCTCGCGCGGGATTGTCGGAGAGCGGCGCTCGGTGCGAGGAGATGCTCGCGGAAGCGCTCGGCGGCGGTGGCCGCATCGAAAAGTTTCGCAGAGACGGATGGGCTGCGCCTTGGCCGGTCGGCGTGGAGATGCTGTGCTACATGATTGCTCACGAAGCGCACCATCGCGGGCAGGTGTGTATGCTCGCGCATCAGCTCGGGTTCCGGTTGCCGAACAAAGTGATGTCGGGGATCTGGAATTGGGAGAGACTGTCGAGATAGTGAGGCACGCACAAGAGGTAGGCGGTGCGTGGAAGGGTTGGGCAAGCGTTAAGGGTCGGCGAGACGTTCAAATTGTAGAGTCAAGGGAGCCGGCGCTACGAAAAGCGCGATAAGCAATCGCGATGGTGTTCAGATATGATGGCGGGCCGTGAGACTGACGACGAAAGGCGAGGCAGGGGCGCGCTGGCGTGCGGTGCGCGACATTTTGATTTACGGGGTGTGCGGCGGGCTGTTGATTGCGGCGCTGAAATTTACAGAGTACCGATTTCTGGTGGTCGAGCATTCGGTGGAGATTTACGGCGGGTTGATCGCGGCGCTGTTTGCGGGGCTGGGAATTTGGCTGGGGCTAACGCTGACGCGGAAGAAGCCGGAGGTGATAGTCAGGGAAATTGAGGTGCCGGCGACAGGGCCGTTCGTGGTGGACCAGGCGCGGGTGAACAAGCTGGGGATCACGCCGCGCGAACTGGAGATTCTTGGGCTGATAGCGGCGGGGTTGAGCAATCGAGAGATTGCGGCGAAATTGTTCGTGAGTGAGAACACGGTGAAGACGCATTCGAGCCGGGTGTTTGAAAAGCTTGGCGCGAAGCGGCGCACTCAGGCGGTGCAGTTGGGGAAGGACGCGCGGCTGATTCCGTGAGGCGGCTTGCCGCGACCCGTGGTCCGCGATCCGTGAACCGCGACCGCCGAGCCGTGCAACCTCAAGGCGACCCTGACTGTGCGCCGAGCGGGTCCATTGAGCCCTACGTTTTGCACGATAGGATTCTGGATCCACTCGGCGCGTTTCAGGATAACTGGCGAAAATCGCCAGCCCGTTTTTTAGGAAGTTACGGTAGTAATGTTTCCGTTCACGCCGTCGGGAAAGAATCCTCCGCTGGTCGCTCCCGGTGTGGAATTGTGGTACACGATGGCGAGAACTTCGCCGGGCGTCCTGACAATGGAGAGGGCCTGGCTGTCCACGGTGAAAAACTGGTGGCCTGAGGGCGGTGGAAGAATGTCCTGCGAATCCACCGCGAAGGTTGGAGCATCGTCCGCGGCCGCCATCAGCCGTAGATTTCCGGCGTGATAAGCCTCGGTGAGTGCGATGCGAGCAGCCGTTGCGAGGTAGGTCTTGCTCATAATCAAAGGAGCAGCCCCGCCGTAGGCCGAAACACCCACATCTTCAAACGCGCGAGCCAGGGCGATGAAATGCCGGTAACCCTGAAATCCGGTGTCCAGCGCGTTTAAGTTGATGGCCGGCTTTGCAATTGCATCAGACCCCAAAGCCGAGCGCAACAGTAGAACGTGCTGCTGTTCGTCGAACGTGATTTCCGCTGCGACTGCTTTGAGCTGGCCGGTAAATTCCTTCTGGCCGCCGTACTCGGTCAGATTGACCATCGACCCACCGGTAGTGGGCCCCTGATTGCCCGTTCCGTTGATCGCAATTCCACTCTGTTCGATTGTCTTTCCGGTGGTTACCACGGTGTAGAACTCGGCTTCGAGGTATTCAAGGTTCAGCGCGAAGTTGAGAATATCCACGTCCGTGAGCGCGCCGGCTTTTACAGCCTGCGCGATTAGTCCGGTCTTGTTGATACCCGGAATCGAATCGAGCACTCCGAGTTTTCCACCGACGGTGACGGCTCCCGCTATTGCGGCGGTGGCCAGTCCGGTGTTCTTCATAAAAGAACGTCGGTCAAACGCCTTCTCCAAACCGTTTTCGCCTTTAATCTCCATAAAGCTCCTTTTATAGCCCATAGATTTGTATTGCGAATGAATGCGTCCGCGGTGGAGTCTAGTAAAGACGCTGGTTTAGGTGAAAATTCGCTGCTCTCAGCCAGAGCTAGGAAAAAGCGTGTACGGTATCGGTACGCAAGCGCCGAAGGTTTGGATGCCTCAGTTTGTGGGGGGAAAACCCTGTATGCGTCTCGTGGTCCGAATGCTAGCGGTGGTTTACGGTAGAGTCAAAAGAGCGGGCCCTTCGTTCCTCAGGGCAAGCAGGACGCTCTCCGCGTAGCTCGGGACAAGCGCGCACTACGAGAGCCAACGGCGCAGTTCAGGCGCGAAAGCTGCAGTTCAGGCAATGGTTCCTTTTTCTCTTATGGCGGTGAGCCATCCGTCGATGGAAAATTTGTTGTACTCGCGGGTGGCTAGCAGAATCGCGTACAGCAGGGCGTAGATCAGTTGCAGGCCGGAGGCTTCCCAGTCCTGCCGGAGGGTTGAGCCGAAGGTCAGCGAAAAAATTACGAGACCGCCCGCGATGTAGGCGTAGCGGCTTGCGAACCCGAAGAGCACGAACAGGCCGATGACGGCTTCCACAAAGGGCAGCGAGGCTGCGTAAAAATACACCGAGGTGGGCGGCAACGGCGTCTTTGCGAATAGCGGAACCATTGCTGCCGCGAAGGGTTTTACGCCGGTGTAGATTCGGCTCAGACCGTGCACCGCGATGTTCAATCCCAGGATTGATCGCAGTAGCGCGTAGGCTAGCTGCTTGTCTGTTGTGCCCTGAAACGCCTCAGAGTTTGTTTGCAACGGCCCTTCTCTACTTCGTGTGCGTGGAGGCTTCTTCAATCAGAGCCGCAACTTCCTTTGGGTGCGAAATATAAACGCAGTGGCTGGCGCCGGCGACTTCGACTTTGTGGCTCTTGGCGCGTTCGGCGTACCAGCGTTCGAGGTCGGGGTTGATGGTGCGGTCGCTTCCCGCGACTAACATCCAACTCGGCCTGGTTCTCCACGCAGCCGTGATGATCGTTGCGCTGAAATTTTCACCGAAGTTCCACACTTGCGAGCGGGCCATGAAAGCGGCTTGCTCGGCGGGGAGATCGGCGGCGAATAATTCGTGGAATTGCGCGGGATCAATGTAGGTGAAGCCGTCCGCTGTTTTCTTTATCGCGGTGGACTTGGCGAGGTCACTCGGGAAGCGCTTCCCGTCTTCAGACTCTTTCTCTCCAGCGTCGGGCATGTGTGCAGCGATGTAAACCAAACCGGCAACGGAAGGATCGTTCCCGGCTTCGGTGATTACCGCGCCACCGTAACTGTGAGCGACGAGGATGCACGGGCCGTCCTGCAGAGCTAGGACGCGCTTGGTGGCGGCGACGTCGTCTTTGAATGTCGTTTCCGGTTCCTGGACCATGGTGACGTTGTAGCCGTCTTTCACCAGGATGTCGTACACGTCTCTCCAGCCTGAGCCGTCGGCCCAGGCGCCGTGGACCAGGACGATATTTTTAATGCGATCTTTGTTTTGCGCCGGAAGCGCGGAGCAGGTGAACAACATTAATACGATGCAGAAGGATTGAGAAATTGGCCGTACGCTTCGCATGGTTTGCCTCCGAGAAATGGGGATTTGGTGGAATACGAGATTTGGCCGCCGACGGCAGGGGATTGTACCCGATTGAAAGATTTAGATTCAACTTCAAAGCGATAGGCGAGGGGCGCGTGAGCGGTGAATTTATGGTCCGATCAAACGCGAGTTCGCAGCCGTTTAATCTGAGTTGGATAATTGCGGCGGTTCTGCTATGAGATAGGGCCGAATGTCCTGGCACATTGCGACCGTGGCGGTTGTAATCCTGCTGATCGCATTTGCAATCGCCGCTGTGGTGCTTTCGATCATGATTCTCAGCCGCGGCAAGTTTTACGAGCGGCTCAGTCCGGAGATGCGTCCGAGGCGCTGGATTCTGATCTGCGTACTTGTGCTGTTTGCGATATTCGTCATCGCGTTTTCCGTGTGGATGATTTGGCCCGATGCGCTGGTTTCCCGCGTGCTGCTAAGCGCGTTCGGTATTGCGTTTTTCGTGGTGGGTTTCGCGATCAGATTGCTGACGCCGCAGGTGGACGCTTATGTGGAACGAAGGGGCTGGCAACTCCGATAAAAGATCCGCAAGCATCCCAAATTGACTGAGAGGGGAGCGAGTGGTATTTTCGCTTCTCGCAAGCTGACTTCTGGAGGCACATTGATGCTGCGCAAACTCGCAAGAATTCTCGGTCTCGTAGGAATTTTGCTGCCGGTGGCTGCGGTTTCGGCCGTGCCTGCGGGATATGAAGTTCCGTTTCCAGATGGGTTCCGGGATTGGTTTGCTGTGAATTCGATGATTGTGACCAAAGACAGCATGATGTTCGATCAAATCGGCGGCATGCACATTGTTTACGTGAATGCGAAGGGATTGCCGACGCTGAAAAAGGGCGGCCCGTTTCCGTATCCTGACGGAACCGTTTTTGCCGATGACGTCCACGAATTTGCAGTGAAAGACGGCACGTATGTCGAAGGCAACAAAAAGGCGGTGACGGTGATAGTGAAAGACGCGAAGAAGTATGCGACAACCGGCGGATGGGGATTCCAGGTGTGGGGAGGGGGAGACCCGTCGAAGCCACTCGTTCCCGACGCTGCTCACGCAGCAACAGCTTGCTTCGCATGCCACACACCGCAAAAGGATCAGGACTACACGTTTTCAACCTACATTCCGTGAGATCGCGTGGTTGCCGCGATCCCGGCAAAGGATGACGACGCGCGACTGAACTCTTTGGGCTTACGAGACTCTAAGGAAACGCATGGGAACCGATGCGAATAGCGGCGAGAAAACTGATTGGCGAAAGCATGGGCTGCGAATTATCCGTAGCGGGGAACTGAGCACCGACACTGCTCAGACTCCGGGAATGACGCGGGCGGAAGCGATCTCGCACGCTCGCGTCGGCGCGCAGAAACTTTGGGCGGGAACGGTCGTGGTGCATCCTGATGCGAAGACCGGGCCGCATCATCACGGCGAACTCGAGACAGTGATCTATGTCGTGCGCGGGCGCGCGCGATTTCGCTGGGGCGAGCGGCTGGAGTTCGTGGACGAGGCCGGGCCGGGAGACTTTGTTTACGTCCCGCCCTACGTGCCGCATCAGGAGTTGAACGCAAAGAAGGACGAGCCGGTGGAAGCTGTAATTGTGCGCAGCGGGCAAGAGCCGGTGGTCGTGAATCTGGATATTCCCAGTCCGGAGGAAAATCCCTCCACGCCTCAGCCCGATCCTTTTCATTCCGCTCCGGGGAAATCTTAAGCGGAACGGTTCGCTTTGATGGGGCTGCTTCTAAGACGCAAGAGGATCGAAGCCCGGTCACGCGTTGGAGTCAAAAGCGGCAGGTGAATTTGGCGTAGGCGCTGCGTTTGATCTGCGAGGAATTCACGCTTTGAAGCGGGTCGTTGAACTCCACATGATGGTCGCGCAGCAAGTCTTGTCCCACGAAACTCAAGCTCATGCGTTCCGCAATCCTCCAGGTCAACTGCGTATCGACGCGGGTGTGCGAGGCAATCATCGGCGCCGGCAGTCGATCCACGAAGTAAGCAGTGGCATCCCACGAAAGCGCGCGCGATAACTCGACGTGTGACCGGAGCTGGGCCTGGTGAACCGGATTTGTACCTTGAATGGATGTCACGCTCGCCGTGTCTTGCGGGTCCCCGGCTTCTCCGTGAAGATGCATTACCAGGAATGAATATCCCGGGCTGAGTGTCCATCGATCGTTGACCTTCCAATTGGCAGCCAGCTCGGCGCCGCTGGTGGTGCCGTGCAACGCATTTCCGAAAGTTTCACTATGGATCAGCAGTGGAGGATTGGTTTGAACAACGTCCGGGAGCGGCTCGACGCTTTGCAAATCTTGATAGGCATTAAAAAAAAGCGTCGCGTCGATGGACAGACGACCGAGCGGCTGGGCGCGGTAACCCACTTCGGAAGCGATTACGTGTTCGGTTTTCGATTTCAGGTTTCCGAGCAAGACAAGCTCGGCCGGCCCGGGCAAAGCCGCGAGAACTGCGTCGAGATCCTCGTCGCGGCGAGTGGGAGTACGTGCGGCACGTGAAACGGCGGCCCAGAATGTGTGGTGGCTGGCGGGGGTCCAGGCGATGCGGGCGGTCGGATCGAGATCAAAACCGGTGAAATAGCTGTTCTCGAGTTTTGTTCCGACGGTCAAAAAAACCCGGTCCGGCTTCAACGTGATCTGATCCTGGATGAAGGCAGTGAAGAGTTCGCCGGCCTCGTCCGGCGGCACGAATGCCTGGTCGATGGTGCCCACGGTTTGATCGCCTGTGTGACGATATCCGACTCCCCAGATCAGATCCTGGCGGGCACCCCAGGCGAAATGATGCTGGAAATCCAAATCATATGTGTTGCGAACCTCGGTGGATTCCGGTCCGGACCGCGAGTAACGATCGAAGTAAAATTGCAAAGTGGTGTCGGAGCGGTCCGAAAAAGTATGGTGCCAGCGGGCCACCACGTCCCCACCCGACAGATCGGCCAGCCTATCGACGGGCGTGTTCGCGGGCGGATTGAACGAGCTGTGAATGATCACGTCCCCCTCGCTCCCGGTGTAGAGATCTCCCTGTACCGTCAAGGAATCTTTAGCGGATAGAATCGAATCCACGCGAAAGCCGCCGTGCAGTAGATGCCAGCCATCACCGCCGTTTTGACCATTCAGATCGGGAAAATGGTCGTCATTCAAATACTTCGCGAAGATGCGGTAGTCGGAACTCTTTCCCGCGTCGCCGCCGTACTGAGCGGTTCCGAATTCCTGTTGAACGTTGCCGCCGCCGGCAACCATGAGACCACCGTGCGTGTTTGCGGATTTTTTGGTGATGATGTTGATGACTCCGTTGACGGCGTTAGCGCCCCAGATTGCCCCGCCTGGGCCGCGGATGACTTCGATACGGTCAATGTCCTCGAGCGGCACGTCCACAGTGTCCCAGTTCACTCCTCCGAAAAGCGGCGTGTACACTGCGCGGCCGTCCACCAGGACGAGCAATTTGTTCGCAAACTGCAGATTGAAGCCGCGAGCAGTGATCGCCCAGGTGTTGGCGTTAATTTGAGCCACATCCAGCCCCGGCACCATGCGCAATAAATCGGGAATGTTTGTCGCGCCCGAACGCCGGATGTCTTCCTGCGAAATCACGAAAACTGCCGCCGCCACCTGAGAGAGCTTCTGCTCCTTCTTCGAAACGGAAGTTACTTGCACGTCCATCAAGTCTTCCAGGCTTCGGTCCGTCAATTCGGTGGGTTTGTCCTGGGGCCAGGCCGGGCAGGCCAGTAGAAAAAGGAAGATGAGAGGCAGCAATTCACGCGGGCGCAGCCCTATCCGTCGATCTGGCGCGGCTGAATCGCGTCTCGCTTTCAGTTCCAATATTTCTCCCTGTGTCCCATGCCTGCGGCAGACCTCTCCCAGAGCAATCGGCATTTGGTATAAATTCTTTAGTTATTCGGCTTTCGGGTAGCGCAGGGAAGTAAACGGACTGCGCGGTGGAGTCGCACGCGAGGGCATTGGGAAGGAATTGCACCAAAGTGAACCAGCCGCCGGTTCGTTGGGTAAGCACAGACGAATGGCTCGGTGAGTCGGCGGATCCAGAAGCTGAATTTTGCCGCGATGCGAGATTTTTTTGCAGAGCGGCGGGGGCTGGGCAGCGGCGGCCTACAGAAGGATGTTAGGCCGCCGCTGAGGATTACCCGATTCGCTTGTTACAGCCCGGAACCGACGTAGCCGTTTTCTGCGGCCTTCAGTCCCATGTTGGACATTTCTGTTTTCACTTTTACGGGCTCGAGGCTCGGTTTGTTTGCGCCCTTGGCGAGGAATGTAAGCTCGTACTGGTGCTTCAAGCTGAAGCTCACGTCCGCCAAATACGGATTGATGTCAACGGGAGCGCCGTTACCGAGGTAGTAGGTTTCTCCGCCGGTTGCCTGCGAGAGGATATCAAGCCCGGTCTGCGAGAGTCCTGCGCGGAAAAAACCGCGCCCGCCGGAAGCTGCGGTGGGCGTATAAATCGAATAGATGATGAAGCCGCCGCGTTGCGCGCGATTCATCGCCTCTTCGAGGTAAGGATTCGTGTACGGATTCTCGGCAAATCCGTCGCCGAGAGAATCGAATCCGCTGGTGAACATCAGGATTTCGCGTCGATCCGCCGTCTGCGGCCATTTTTTCATCAGGTCCGACAACGCCAGGTAAGGGCTCGGAGCTCCCGCCGCAGAACCGATGGGCAGGCGCAACGCTTTTTGCGCCAAGGCGTGATCCGTGGTCAGTGCCTGAGCCGTGGTGACCATGCCGTTGTGCATATAGCCGATGGCGATGGAAGTTCTGGCCGGCTGCTCGTCAATGAATTTATCGATGCTGCTGAACTGCAAGGCGAGGCTGTCGCGAGCGGAGTCGTCGATCAAAATATAGAGCTGCAGTCCGGCGCGGTCTCCCTGCAGCGGAACCCAGCTCGTGACCATGTCCTGCTTGTCGCGCAGATACACTTGCACGTCAGCTGCTGCTACCACGGGAACTTCTGCGCCGTGTCGCGCCTTCACCGTGACGACCATCTTTACCGGCACGTCGGTGGTTGCGGTGTTCGGCTTGTGCGGCGCTGCCAGTGCCGGCAAAGAGATTGCGCCGAGAAGTAGGGCCAACATCGTCCCCAAGGCTACAGAGTGTTTTACTATCGAGCTTTTTTTTATGTTTCCGTTTCGCATCGTTTGATCCCTTCCCTCGAAATCGAGAGTTTAATGTGGGTCTCGGCGCCAGCGTCGTTAAGGCGCGGCCCGGGCTGGGTAATACCGTCTCGCCCACATATATAGGATGCGGCCAACGCAGTATAGGGTACGCCGGTACTGGTCCCTAACTTTCAGATTATAAATAACTTGCCTGAGCCCGGGTGCGGTTATGACATGTGGTGCCGAATTGCCGGCGGTTTCCATCCGTAGGGCAGTGATCAGAAGGCCGTCGTGCGCAGGGCCGAGGTTCGCATTCGGCGAGCGAAAGAATTATTAGCTAAATGAGGCTGCTTCGGGCCGAATTCGAAGCGAATCCCTTGATTCTGGATATAGTTAGCTGAGGAGATTCTCATCGTGCTACGCGCTTGTCGCAGTGTTCGTGTCGTCAGCGGTCTGGTTGCAGCCTTCGCTCTGCTAAGTCTGTGGGCGTGCAATGGCGGATTTGAAGGCGCGAAGCCACTGCCTCCGACGATCATCACGCAGCCGGTTAGCCTGACGGTAGAAGTGGGACAGACCGCAACATTTAGCGTGACGGCGACGGGTGCGCCAACTCTGACCTATCAGTGGTTCAAGAACGGAGTGGCGATCAGCGGCGCTACCTCAAGTAGCTACACGACGCCGCCAGCTGTGTTAAGCGATAGCGGCTCGATTTTCACCGTGACCGTGTCGAATATGGTCGGCACAGTAACAAGCAACGGCGCGACGCTGACTGTGCTGCTCCCGCAAGCCAAGAGTCTTGTACCCAGCTCGGCAACACCGCCGTACAACTCATCTGTAGGACTGGTTCCCACATTCTCCGGCGGGACGGGCATGATTGGTTCGATGGGCGTTGGGAGTTCCGATATTACGGCGTCGGCCGTGAGCGGCTCGTCGTACCCAACTCCGCTTTTGACTTCGCCAAAAACTTACACGCTGACCGTTAAGGATTCCCAAGGAAATATTGCTTCCACCACATGTTTGGTCACCCCAACGATGGTGACGATTACTCCGATTGTGCCGGCGAATCAGACCACCGCGCCGGGGCTAATTACTTTTACCGCCACGGCAAGCGGCGGCGTGACGAACAACTTAGTCTGGAGCGCGAGCGTCGGCACTTTCAACGCCAACGTATGGACTTCTCCGACTGCCGTGGGCACTTACACCATCACGGCGACGAGCGTGGACGAACCTGCCGTGTTCGTCACAACTACGGCTTCGATCAGCGCTCCGGTGATTATGACGCAACCGGCTAGCCAGCACGTTTGCACCGGGGGGAGCCTCGTGCTCAGCGTGACTGCTTCGTACGGGGCCAGCTATCAATGGAGCTTGAACGGCGTGCCGATTTCAGGCGCCACGAGCGCGACCTACACCGTTCCGGCGGCTGCCGCGGGCGATGCGGGAAATTACAGCGTCACGGTGACGAATGGAGCGGGAAGCGTGACTTCGAATATCGCCGTGGTCGCGGTGGGATCGGCGATCACGACGAACCCAACGAATCTCACGGTTCTTCCGACGCAGACGGCGATGTTTGCGGTGGCGGCGCAAGGGCTGAGCCCGTTTACGTATCAGTGGTATCAAATCGCGTCGGGCGCCACGAGCGGAACAGCGATCACCGGCGCAACGTCGAGCACTTACATCACGCCGGCGGTGGACACAACTTACAACGGGGATCAGTACTACGCGACGGTTACGGATTCCTGCGCGACTCCACTTACTAGCACTTCGGCGACGCTGACCGTGGTGGCGGGAAATGCTGCGCCGACGATCATTACTCAGCCTGTTGGCGAAACGGTCGCGCCAGGAGATACGGCATCGTTTACCGTGGTCGCTTCCGGCACGCCTGCGCTCGCGTATCAGTGGTATGAGATTCCCGCCGGACAAACGACAGGAGTGTTGGTATCGGGAGCCACTTCCGCCAGCTACACAGTGCCCGGTGCGGACACTGCGGTCAGCAACGATCAGGATCAATACTACGTAATCGTAACCAACAGTTACGGGCAAGCAGTTTCCCAGCCCGCGACGCTTGCGGTCGGCAATGGGATTCAGATCACCCAACAACCTGTCACTCAATACGTCAACGTGGGCGCGTCCGCGACGTATCAGGTGACGGCGATTTCCGATCTTCCGTTGACCTATCAGTGGTACGAAGCCGCGCCGGGCAGTTCCATGTTTACCGCGATTCCCGGAGCGACCGGCTCGACGCTCACGCAGACCGACGCGACTCTCGCGGAGTCTGGTTCGGTTTTTTACGTCGTGGTGAGCAACGGTAGCACCACGTCGGTGATTAGCGTCTCGGCAGGACTTTTTGTCGGACCTTTGTCGGTCCCGGGAGATCTCTGCGACACGACTTGGTCCCCGCTGGACGACGCAGTCCCCGGATCGCCGGCTTGCAGTTTCCAACTAACCCCTGCGGTAACCGATAAGTTGGGCGAAATTGTTTGGCCCGACCTGATCTCCACCGGCGACATCCAACTCAGCTTTACCATGACGCTCAGCAATCCGAGTCCGACTCCGGCCGATGGCTTCACATTGGTTTTCGGCGATCCTTCGACGGGAGCGACGACAACGAGCTTAGGCACACAGGGCATGGGATTGGGCGCGGAGGGAATTCCCGGCAGCTTATTTGGTTTCGACACCTATCACAACGCGGGCGACCCAATGGTTCCATACGTCGGTGTGGGAAGAAGCGACGCGGCGCTGTTCGAGAAGCCCTGGTTCAACGTCAACACCAGCATTCCGACGCTGGTCGCCGTCGGCCAGTCAATTTCACATAACTACACCATCTCAGTTATCCAGGGACAAATGACCGTGACGCTGGACGGCGTGCAGGTGATGTCCGGAAGCGTCACGCTTCCACCTGTGGCCTATATGTATTTCACCGCGTCCACCGGGGGATCGTACGAGCAGGCGGTGATCAGCAACGTTGCAGTGAGCATTTCCGTGCCGTCCAATTAATGAAGCGCGCCTGAGGAGAATTGCGAATGCGATCGCTGGTTGTAGCAATTTTTTTGTTATTCGCGGGGACATCGGCGGCGATGGCCCAGGATTCGTCGTATCGCGGAGACGCTGCGGCGACTTACGAATGGGTGCACGCTAACGCTGGTCCGGGGCAGTGCGGATGTTTCGGCCTTAACGGCGGCGGCATTTCAGGTTCCTGGAATTTTCATGGTCCCTGGTCGGCGGTTGTGGATATCAGCGCGGGATATGCGAGCGATGCGCCGACTGCGGGAAGCTCGTTGACCTTAAGCTCGTATTTGGCCGGAGCACGTTACAAAATCCGGCAACCGTGGCTGGAGGGCAAACGTAAACCAGAACCCTTCGTCCAAGTGCTTTTGGGCGGCGCGCACGCCGGAGGTGGAGTCGCAGGGGTAGGGCGGGGTTTTTCGTTTGCGACCCGCATCGGTGGGGGCATTGATGTGCCGCTGACTCCGCGGTTCGCGGTGCGGGTGATTCAGCTCGATTATTATCTGACCAACTTTTCAAACTCCACGAACGACCACCAAAACAACTTGCTAGTCGGCGCCGGCATCGTGTTCCACTGGTCCCGGTAAGAATAATCGTCGCGCCTATTCCTTCACATGCGCCAGCGGAATCTGCGAGAACAATTGCAGGTCGATGATCATGTTCAGCCGGCGGTCTAGCTGAAAAAACGTCGCGGCCTTTCTTCCCGGCAACACTTGGCTCACTACCGGCACGTACTTCAAGCGCAGCGCCTGCGCTTCGCCGTCGGCCTCCAGCCAGTGCCGCACATAAATCATCGCCTCTGCGTCTGACATTGTTGACCACATCTCCGCGTACTGCTTCAACAGCGCGTACTTCTGGTTGTTCACTTCCGACAAGTCCCTGACGTAATGGTTGTACACGGGCCAGAACTTTTGCGCCTCCGCATCCGAGAGCGACATATTCTGCCCGATCACTTGCATTTTCATCGCGCGTAGATCTTTCCGCAGCAAAACAATGTCCTCGTCCGTCACCGTCGGGGTGATGACGTTCTGCACGGTAACTTGCTGCTGCGGCGCGGCAGACGCCTGCGTTTTCGCTCCCGTCGCAGCCATGCTCGTAGCGATGCCCCAACCCAACACCGTCGCCATTACCATGCCCGCAACAAACGCCGCAGCTAATCCCGCCGCTCCCGTCATCTTGCGCTTCATAATCTTTCTCCTTAGCTATGTCCTCTTGCCGCAAAAGTCCACCGAGAACGGCAAGTCCGAGTGCATGTTAATACAGTTGGTTCGCCAATTGGTGGCGCGACGTAATCCAGGCATATTCCCGGGGCTTCTTTGTACTCCGCAGTGTGCCGACTTTCGTGTCCGGCTACTCCAGGAGTGACACGACTCCCGTGGCGAGGTCGTAATACCCGGCGACAACCTTCAGCTTATTTTCTTTCACCAGACCGGAAATGACGGTCGATGATTGGCGCAGAAGGGCGGCTTGAATTTTCGCATTTGCTTTGGAGGCAGCCTCCAGGTTCGGTCCAGCCTGATCGACCGCGGGTTGGATGTAGGAAAAGAGCGCGCTGATCTGTCCGGGAACTTCCTTGGCCGCAATGGTGGCCTTGACTGCGCCGCAGCCGCTGTGTGCCATCACCAGGATTACTTTTGTCCCCAGCACGGCTGCGCCATATTCGAGGCTCGCGATGATCTCCGTGGCGGCGAAATTTCCGGCCACGCGCGTGACAAAAATATGGCCGATGGTTTGATCGAAAAGCAGCTCAACCGGTACACGGGAATCGGCGCAGGACAACACCGCTGCGAACGGCTCTTGCTTATCCACCGTTTTCTGTTTCAGTATCGAAAGGTCGTGCTCCCAGGAAGTCATACTCCCAGTCGAGAACCGGCGATTGCCGTCCATCAATTCCTGCAATGCGGCATCGGGGCTGAGCGCGCTTTGCGCCATTACTCGGCGTGGCGCTGCGAACTCGATCCCCGTCGCGGTCACCCATCCCGCGACCGCTCCTCCCACCGTCATTTTGAAAAAGCTTCTCCGCGACGAGCCTGGGTTTGGCGCCGTAGAGTGCGGGCCACAGTCGTGAGAATGTTCCGGAGCTGATGCGCTCTCTTCACGCTGAAGATCGTCACTTGCTGCATCGAGTAAAATTCTCATTTGCAAAAGCCTCCCGTTAAAAGTGTTGGAACTGTGGCCGTAGCTACGCTGCAATATACTCCGCGCATGTACTCGCCGCAAATAGTTGGTTTTCTCTCGCGCTTCTGGTTCGGCTCAGGAGGCAGAAGCGAATTCGCGGCGGTAACCCTCGTCTTCGCGCTTCAGCTTCGCGAGCAGGCGCTCGTATCGTTGTTTGCCTTTTAGGGGCTTTAGAAATTTGTCCTCGCGGAACAATTCATAATTGGGCAAGCCGAAACCGCCGGCCTTTTCGAGCAATCCGATGGCTGGCGCCGGTTTGCCAAGAATAGCGAGCGCCGCGGCGGCCGTATGCCACATGTGGTGCGTATGCAGGAGCGGCTTGGTCTTGCTGTGCAGTGCGACCTGCACGAAATGCGCCGCTTTGGTCCGTTCGCCCCGCAGAGCCCACAAGAGCGCCTCACACGAGTGAAGCCACGGGTCATCCGGCAGAGCATTTTGCGCCGCTTGAATTCTTGACTCGGCCTCGTTCAGCTTCCCGGAGTAAATAAGAACCGTGGGTTGCCATACGTTGGCCCATATGTTGACCGGATCGCGACGAAGGGCGCGTTGCATACATTCCTCGGCCTCTTCGAAGTTCCGCATGTACATGGCGGTGTGGCCGAGGAAGACGTTCGTGAACGCGTCGTCGGGCTGGGCTGCGAGAGCGATGAGCAGGCCTTCTCTCGCTTCTTTCAACATGCCAATATGACTGAAAATCAAAGCCTGCCAGATGCGGGCGGGATGGCAGCCCGGATTGAGACGGAGAGCTGTGGCGAGAGCGCGCAGAGCCGGGCCATTTTGAAATTTCTTCGCCGGAGACCAGAGAACGCGGCCTTTCGCGCAGTGTGCCTCCGCATTATTGGGATCTAGCGCAATGGCTTTGCGCAGGGCGTTTTCGGCGTCGCGCACCCAGTGTGGCGACGCGCTCGAGGTCGTCCCCAGAAGCATGAGAGCTTCCGCGAGGCGCGCCCAAGCATCTGCAAAGCTGGGATCAAGTTTGGTGGCGTTTTCGAGCATGTCGATCGCGGCACGATTGTCCCAACTGTTCAGGCGGAGAAGGCGATCGGCAGCGCGCAGGTAGAGTTCGTAGGCGATTGGATTCTTGGTGGGAGGGCCGGCGTGTTCATCGTCGTCTTGAATGCGCTTGAGCCCCAACGATTTTCCGATGCCCTCGCTGATTGAATCCTGCAAGTGGAATAAATCGGCGGCCTCCGCGTCGTGTTTGGCCGAAAGCAGGACCGAGCCATCGGCCGCGCTCCAGGCTCGGACGTGCACGCGAAGCTTAGTGCCAACCTTTTGAATGCTGCCGTCCACCACGATGTGGACATTCAGCTCGCGGGCGGCCGAAAGCGGATCCGTCTCGCGCTGGGCATAACGCGAAACGGACTGTGCCGGGCGGACGAGCAATTCGCCGCTGGCGCTCAGGTGATTGATCACGGCATCGGCGAGAGCCATGCTCAAGTACTCGTCGCTGGGATTCGGCGTGAGGAGCCTGAACGGAAGCACGGCCACGGAACGTTTTCCTGCCAGCGCCGCGGGAAGAAACGTGCCGAGTTCGAGATCCCGCGACACGCTGGTGAGTTCACGCTGCAGATCTCGTGCACTCTGGTAGCGCCGGGCAACCTCTTTCTCCAGCAGCTTTCCGACGATGCTGCACAACGCAGCCGGAGCGCCCGGCACGGCATCTCTCAAGTGAATCGGCGCTCCGGAGATCACTTGCGAGATCAGAGATGCGGCATTCGGCGCGGTGAAAGGGCGGCAGCCGCTCGACAACTCGTAGAGAACCACGCCGAGAGAGAACAGATCGGCCCGGCCGTCGGCCGTTTCGCATCGCAATTGCTCCGGGGCGAGGTAGGCGATGGTGCCCTGAATGCCGGGCGTCATGTTGGCCTCGAGCGGTGATGACCTGAGAGTCTTCGTAATCGTGTCTTCGACGCCGTGTCGCGCTACGCCGAAGTCCAGCAGCTTCGCGCGGCCATCTGCTTGCACCACGATGTTTTCGGGCTTGATGTCGCCGTGAAAGACGCCGCGCGAATGAGCGGCATCGAGAGCCTCCGCCAACTGCGCGCCAATTTCGATAATATGTTTCGGGTCGAGCGGGCCAGCGGAGAGCATGGAGCGGAGCGTTCGGCCTTCGACCAGCTCCATGACCAGAAAAATCCTGTCGCCGTCCTCGCCCACTTCATAGATGGTCGTGATTCCCGGATGATGCAGACCCGAGGCGGCGCGAGCCTCCGCCAACATTCGTGAACGAGTTTCGGCCGAGCCGGAAGAGGCATCCGAGAGAATCTTGATGGCGACGGAACGGAGCAGGCGCTCATCATGCGCGCGGTACACGACACCCATGCCTCCGCGGCCGAGTTCCGCGCTGATCCGGTAATGCGAGATGGTTTGGCCGATCATGGGCAAGCAGTCGCGCAATCTTAGGTTGGGCTGTCCGGCAAGTCAACGAAGAGAGATCGTCTGTGGCCTAACTCCCTCGATGAACCCGCTGCCTTAACAAGTGGATTCCACGTGTAAGGTGAGGTGGACTATTTTGCAGAGAGGGCGCGCCGCGGCCGCTCCGAATTTATGCTGCATTAAGTTAGACTACCGGGACGTTTCACAACGTCATTCTTAGAGGCTCGAACATGCTCGTGCAGGACGCTCAACGCGAAGTGCGCACCGTTTTCGTCGGCGGCTTTTGGGGTCAACTAGTCTCGTCTGCGATGTGGTTGGGCTCTGCCGCCCTTGCAGTGTGGGTTAGTCCCCGCGCGGCCATCATCGCACTCGTGGTCGGCGGATGTTTTATCTTTCCGATAACGCAACTCCTGCTGCGGTTGTCGGGAGGGCGCTCCTCGGTCAGTAGCGGCAATGCGCTGTGGAATCTCGGGTGGCAGGTCGCGTTTACGCTGCCGCTGTCCATGCTTCTGCTCGTTCCTGTTACCGCTTTTCGTTTGAACTGGTTTTATCCCGCGCTGATGATCCTGCTGGGAGCGCACTATCTTCCTTTTGCTTTTCTCTACGGCATGCGCATGTTCATTGCGTTATGCGCGATCCTGATCGGCAGCGGTGTCGTTATCGCTCTTCACTTTTCCGGATCGTTCAGTCTCGGCGGATGGATTGGCGGCGCGATTTTGTTCGTTTTTGCATGGATTGGGCGCGCGATGGCGCAGTCTGAAGCCCGCGGTTAACCCTGGGATCCGAGTAGTGATTGGCAGAAATAGCGCGACTTGATAGTGGCGGCTCGGGCGGCCGCTTCGAATAAATTTATAGTGGTCAACCCTGAACTTTATTGATATTGTGGCGGTCCACGCCCAAGACGGTGCACGCTCTCCTGCACGTCTCTACGAACTTCGGCCAAACGGAGACTCGTTGCGCCGTACTAGGCCCCGCAACTTCTGAAGCGACCGCCGATCGAATTGTGCGGCGCGAGCGCCGCGTACGAATAATCCAATAGCGGTGAGGAACAATGACCGACACGACGAAGCCGACGAAACCGACGAGTTTTCAGGCAGACATTCGCCCGCTTTTTACGGACCGAGACATTCAAGGCATGATGAAGGCGTTCAACCTCGCGAGTTACGATGACGTCAAAAAGAACGCGGCCGCGATCTACGACCGCATTCGGGGAATTGGCGGGGCGTTAATGCCGCCGCTACCGCCGAGAGGAGAAGGCCCCTGGCCTCAATCTCGCATTGAACTATTCGCCAAATGGATGGCGGACGGGTACCAACCTTAGGCGAAGTCATTGCGATACGAAGGGATCGCGACGTGCCCGACCATGAGAAAAATCAAAGGAGCCGGCGAGACTCCGGCGCTACGAAACCCGCGAGCGAGTTGTCGTACGAAGATTTAAGGAGGACGTATGTCAAATGAGAAAACAGGGAGCGCCGCTGCTGCGAGTCGAGCGCCGCAGCCCACGGATACATATCCCCTCGATATTGTGCCGGACAAAATGCCTTTCGACACTCCGTATGGGCCGCCGATATCACTAGACCGAGCCCAGGCGCTTATTGTCGCGGCGGTGGCGGAGGCGAAGAAGCGGGGTTGGAAGATGAACGTAGCGGTGGTCGATTCCGGCGGCAACCTCGTCGCCTTCCAACGAATGGACGGCGCGATGCTTGCATCCATTCAGATTGCCGAGCACAAAGCAAAAGCAGCCGCAACCTTCCGGCGCCCGACGAAGGAGTTCGAGGTCGGTATCAACGTCATGCATCTCAACTATCTGCTCGCGTTCGATGGAGTCATTGCGTCGCGAGGCGGCATTCCGTTGATCGAACAGGGGATGATTATCGGCGCAATCGGTTGTTCGGGAGGCGCGGATTCGCAGGACGAGATCGTCAGCAACGCAGGCGCGGCATTAATCAACCAACCGGCAGCAGGGAAGTAATAATCCAAATTTCGAGTAACCGCTAGGGGCAATCAACCGGTTTCCGAGACAAATAACGATACGAATAAACAGACAGGAGAATGCTATGACAAGTACAAGCGCAGTTACGAAGCACGAACAAATCCGCGTGACCCGGCGGTCGCCCGCCTATTGGCGTGTGACAATCGACAACCCGCCGCTCAACGTGATGGGTCCGGAAATGGTCAAGCAGTTTCGGCAAGTGATGAACGCACTGGAGGCCGACGAGCAGGTCAGAGTCGTTGTCTTCGACAGCGCGGTCCCAGACTACTTCCTAAATCACTCCGACTTCACGACCAAAATGGAGGACCTGACCAGCATACCTCAAGGCCCCACTGGCCTGGAGGCGTGGCCGGACTTTCTTGTACGCCTGACACACTTGCCAGTCGCTTCCATCGCGCTCATCCGTGGCCGCGCGACGGGCAACGGCAGCGAGATCACACTGGCTTGCGACATGAGTTTTGCCAGCCGCGAGAAAACCATCATCTCGCAATGGGAAGTGGGCGTAGGGATGGTCGCCGGCGGCGGCCCCATGGCCCGGCTGCCGCGACTCATCGGGCGAAACCGCGCGCTCGAAGTGCTGTTGAGCTCGGAAGATCTCCGAGCAGAGCAGGCCGAAGCCTACGGCTACATTAATCGCGCGCTGCCCGACGCCGAGCTGGATGCGTACGTGGAGGCGCTCGCGACGCGGATCGCCAAGTTCGACAAATGGGCGATCTCCAACACCAAGCGCCTGGTCAACGCGAGCCTGCCGCCAGACGTCGAGATCGATTCCGGGTGGGATGCGTGCATCAAGTCGCTCGGGCGACCCGCCGCGCAGGAGGGAATCAAAGCGCTGACGGACCGCGGATTCCAGAAGCCGGGCGACGTCGAAAATCGCCTCGGATTCTACCTGGGCCAAATCGCGGCGCGCTAGTCCGCGGAGAGCAGAAAGTTAAAAGAGCCGGCTCACATTCAGGAGAACAGAATTCGATTTCAAAAAGGAGAAGAACAATGGCAACTAAAGGAAAAATCTTAGTGCTGGTCTCCAGCGGTCGCGGTTTGCCCTTGAAGGATGGCAAGGTATATACCGGCGCCGGCTACTACCTCAACGAACTGACCGTTCCGGTTCGCGCCCTGATGCAGGAGGGCTACGAAATCACTTTCGCCAACCCCAAAGGCAACGCGCCCCAAGTAGATGTGAATTCAGAGATCGCTGATTTCTTCGGCGGGGACGCGGCCAAGCTTCAGGACTATATGAGATTCCGCGACGGCCTGGCTGGTCTCAGAGACCCATCTCGTATCTCGGATGTCATCGCCTCGGGCCTGGAGCAATATGACGCTGTTTTCGTCCCCGGCGGCCATGGTCCGATGATCGATCTTCTCGATGATCCCAATGCCGGCATAGTGATGAGACACTTTCACGAAACATCCAAGCCTACGGCTGTGCTCTGCCATGGCCCGATTTCACTTCTCTCGGCGCTTCCGAATTCGAAGGAG
>JBEKHP010000028.1:0-46559 GCA_050012235.1 Candidatus Acidiferrales bacterium
CGGTTTTTGTTCCGGGAAAACCAGCGCAGCAGCGGCTGGAAGCGAACGGCGGATGGGCGGAAGGAAACGCAACCTTCTTCGGACCCGATCCGGCTGACGCCGCTTTGATCACGTATTACCAGGAGAAGCGGCACATTTTTGGAAAAATGACGATCGAAATTTTCGACGAGCAGAACAAGCTAATCGATACCGTCCCGGCGAATAGCAGGCGCGGTCTGAGCCGCGTTGAGTGGCCGATGCGCGTGAAAGCTCCTCGCGTGCCGCCCGCAGCAACGGCTGCATTCGAGGCCAGCCAAGGCCCCAGAATTGTGCCAGGTACTTACACAGTGAAGATGACGCGCGGTAAGGAAACTTATACGACGCCACTGGTCGTGACTTTGGATCCGCGCGCCAAGTACACGCTGGAAGATCGCAAGCTGAATTTCGACGCAACCATGCGCGTATACAACCTGCTGGGCGATATGACCTTCGATGTGGACCGCATCAACGGGATGCGCGAAGGTCTCTCGGAGCGAGCCGCCAAGCTTGGCGCAAACGACCCTCTGCGGAAGCGGCTGCAGGATCTCGCGACGAAAGCCGACGACATTCGCAAGAAAATCGTGGCTACCAAGGAAGGTGGCGCGATTACCGGCGAAGAACGCATACGCGAAAAGACAACCGCACTGTATGGAACTTTCATTGGCTATGAGGGACGTCCAGCCGACTATCAGGTGGCGCGCATCGATTCGCTGAAACGCGAACTCGATGATGTGGTGAAAGAGTTCGATGCGTTCGTCGCAAAGGACGTGAAGGACGCAAACGCGTCTCTAGCGAAGAAAAAACTGGAAATCATCCAGCCGCTCACCCGCGAAGAGTGGGAGAAAGCCAACAGCGAAGCTGAATCCAGTGGCGCGCAGCCTGGGGCGACTCTTTGGCACGAGCGCGACTAGGCGTTGAAGGACAAAGGAAGTTTGGTGGACGTGGGGGGGCTCGAACCCCCGGCCTCATCGTTGCGAACGATGCGCTCTCCCAACTGAGCTACACGCCCATTTCTTGATTACTGCAACTACCTGGCCTGCCCGATCCGATCGGGCCGCTCTCCCAACTGAGCTACACGCCCACTTATTGATCACTGCAACTACCTGGCCTGCCCGATCCGATCGAGCCGCTCTCCCACCTGAGCTACACGCCGACCGCGCGTTTTATTCTAACAAACCAGTGAAGAGGCACCAAACGTGTTCCGGGAAGAGCGTGCGCTATGTCGCCGGAATGTCGTCTTTGCCGGAGGCTTCGGCATTGGCGGCTGAACGAGACGGGAGCCAATAACTGGCTAGAACGGGGATCACAAACAGGATTGCGAGCGGCGAAGTGATCATACCGCCTACGACGACGCGGGCGAGAGGTTGCTGAGCTTGCACGCCAATCCCTGAAGAAAGCGCAGCCGGCAACAATCCCAAGCCGGCAGCGGCGCACGCCATCACAACCGGGCGCATCTCCGCGAGGCCGCCTGCTTCAATGGCCGAGAGCTTCGACAGCGCACCTATTTCTTTTCGGCGAATTCCGGAGATGAAAACGACGCCGCCCAGCGTGCACACTCCGATCACGGAGGCGAAACCGACAGCCGCGGAAATGCTGAAGGGCGTGCGCGAAACGAACAGCGACAGCACGCCGCCGGTGAGTCCGAAAGGCAACATGGCCAACACCAACAGCGCGTGCCGCAAAGAATTGAAAGCGGTAAACAGCAAGCCGAAAATCACGAGCAAACTGAGTGGAAGGACGACGGCGAGGCGACGCTGCTCTTTCTGCAGGCTGTCATACTCACCAGCCCATTCGATGTGGTAGCCCTCGGCGAGGTGAACCTGTTTGTCGAGGCGAGCTTGGACTTCCTGAATCGTCCCAGCGAGATCGCGGCCACGCACGCTGAACTTCACGGGTATGTAACGCTGGCCATTTTCGCGGTAAATCATGAACGCGCCCTCGTGGAGGGAAACGTCGGCCACCTGCCCCAGCGGAACGCGATTGCCCTCAGGCGTGGGAAGCAGGATGTTGCGAATCTCCTCCGGCGTGCGGCGGTATTCGGGTTTATAACGTACGACGAAGTCGAAGCGGCGGTCGCCTTGCAGTATCTGCGTGGGCGCAAGACCGCCCACGGCAGCCTGCACGGCGGTGTTGACGTCGGCAGCCATCAGGCCGTAACGCGCGCTGGCACCGCGATCGATGGAAACGATTAGTTCGGGCTGCCCGGTTTCCTGAAAAACGCCCAGATCGGCGACGCCCGGAACTTTGGCCATGATATCCCGGATCTCCGCGGCCTTGGCAACCAGGACATCGATATCATCGCCGAAAAGTTTCAGGGAGTTTTCGCCCTTCACTCCCGACATGGCCTCTTCGACGTTGTCCTGAATGTTCTGCGAGAAATTAAAATCGATACCCGGGAATTTTTCGAGCTGCGCATCCATGCGATGAATCAGCTGGTCCTTGGTCAAGCCACCCGGCCAAGCAGACGGATTCTTCAGCGACACCATGAACTCGATGTTGTTGAAAGTGGTGACGTCGGTGCCGTCGCCGGGGCGGCCCATCTGGGAAACGACCTGCGTGACTACAGGAAACCCGAGGAGAATTTCGCGAATGTCGTGCGACATTTTCGCGGCGGATTCGTACGAGACATCCTGCGGAAGCGTGGCGCGAACCCACAAGTTCCCTTCTTCGAGCTTGGGCATAAATTCGCCGCCCAGGAACGAACCGATCACGAGCGTAGCGGCGAGCGCGGCGATGGCGATCACAAGAGTGGTCTTGCGGTGCGTCAGCGTCCACTGAAGGGACGCGGCGTAGCGCTTGTTCAGCCACGATACGAGATGCGTTTGGTTGGCCCGGACTTTCGCCGGTTTTCTCCAGGAAGCGAGCACGGGCGCCAGCAGGATTGCGAACAGGGTGGCTCCCACCAGCGCGAAACCGTAGGTTTCAGACATGGGCGCAAAAATCTTACCCGGCACGCCCTGCATGGTGAAAAGCGGAATCAGCGCCACGATGATCACGAGAACGGAAAATAAAACTGGCCGGACGGCTTCGGCTGTGGCGTCGGCGATTAAATCAAAAGTGGAATCCGCGCCGTCGGACGCCTGAAAACGGCGATAGATATTTTCGAGGACGATCACCGAGGCGTCCACGAGAATACCGAAATCAATGGCGCCAATCGAAATGAGATTGGCCGATCCTCCGGTGAGGACCATGATGGCGAAAGCAAACAGAAGCGAGCAAGGAATGGTGAGCGCGGCGATCAAAGAAATCGGAATGTCGCCCAGGAAAATAATGAGAACGAGTGTGACCAGGGCCAATCCCATAATCACAATGTGGCGCACGGTCGAAGTAGTCACATGGATCAGATCGGTGCGGTCGTAAAGAGTGACCAGCTTCATTCCGCGAGGAAGACGCCCGTCGTTCAGGCTCTTCACCTTCTGTTCAAGCTGGCGCAGGGCAGGCAGGGACTTTTCACCTCGCTGCAACAGCACGATTCCTTCGATGGCATCGTCGTCGTGGTTTACGCCGACCTGTCCAAGGCGCGGTTGAGAACCTTCATGGACTTCCGCGACATCGCGGAGGTACACGGGCACGCCATTACGCTCGGTGATCAGAACATTTTGCATTTCAGGAATGGTGCGGAGAAGGCCGAGGCCGCGAATGTTGACGCTCTGATCTCCCATGGTCAGATAATTGCCGCCGACGTTGGCATTGCTCGAGCTGATGGCGGACAATACTTGCGGCAAGGAAACGTTGTATTGCAACAATTTTTGCGGATCAACTTCGGCGATGTATTCGCGGGTGCTGCCGCCGAATGACGTGACGTCGATAATTCCCGAAACTTGCTTAATCTCGCGCTCCACGAACCAATCTTCGGTGGCCTTCAGCTCGTTGAGCGTGTATCCCGGACCGACGAGGCGATAACGATAAATTTCTCCTACCGGCGACCAGGGCGAAAGTTGCGGGGATATGTTCGCCGGCAAAGTGACGAGTTGCAGGCGGTTCAAGGCTTCCTGGCGGTCCCACAAGTAATTGCTGTCGTAGTCGAAGTAGAGTTTCACGTCGCTCAATCCAAAGATGGTGATGGAGCGAACATACTGAAGATGCGGGATTCCGAAGAGAACGGTCTCGACCGGAACGGTGACCTGCCGCTCCATTTCTTCCGCCGACCACGAAGGATTTTGGGTGATTACTTCCACCAGAGGCGGCGAGGGATCCGGGTAAGCCTCGATGTCGAGTTGGAGAAAAATTACGATTCCGCCGGCAATCCAGGCAAGCAGCAAGACGACCATCAGCGGGCGATAACGCAACAGGGAGAGTATGAACTTGCGCATCGTGGATCAGCTCTGGACCGCGGCGCGCAGAAGGAGAGCTCCCTCTGAAACAATCGAATCACCCTGATTTATGCCGGAGAGAATCTCAATCGAACCGTCCAGCGCGCGGCCCAACTTGACGGTGCGCCGTTCAAAGCGGCCATTGCCTTTCGATACGAACACGTGCGCTTCACTCCCTTCCCTGATCACCGCGGACGCTGGAACGAGTATGCCGGTCGAAGAGGAACGCAATACGCGGATCGAGCCGAACATCGCGGGCTTGATGCGCCCGCCGGGGTTTGCGAGCACGACGCGCAGATGCAGCGTGCGCGTTATAGGATCGACGGCATCGGAGAGCACTCCGACGCGGCCCGGCCAACGCTGGTCCGGATAAGCGTCGAGCGTTACTTGCGCTTCTTCGCCCATCTTGAGACCGGCGAAATCTCTTTCGTAAATGTCACCCAGCGCCCACACGGTGGAGATATCGGCGATGGTGCAGAGCGGCTGCGGCGCATCAAGAGATTTGGAATACTCGCCACTGGCTGCGCCAATATCCAGGACTACGCCGGAACGTGGCGCAACGACACGCAGTTCCGTGGAGGCATGGTCCGGATCCATTCCGAAAACGCGGATGAGTTGGGCGGTAGCGTCCATTTCGGCCTGAGCGATCTTCGCGTCACCCTGCGCCTGCTGGTAATCTTTTTCCGCGATGGCGTGGTGCGCGAGGAGGTCTTGCGCGCGGGTGAGGGCCTGCTGTTTCACCTCCGCATCCACCTTGGCTTTGTGATAATCCGCAACGGCACGGGAAAGATCGTTGCTATCCAAGAGAGCCAGCAACTGGCCCTTTTCCACGCGATCGGAAGGGCGGACTTTCATCTCGACAATTCGGCCGCCAGCGGGGGGAAAGACGTGCACCACGCGGGTGGGGTCGGCTTCGATGTGCGCGGGAAGCACGAGATAGTCAGGTACGGCGGAAGACTTCACTGTGATGGTCTGAATTCCCTTGGCGTCCGATGCGATATATTCAGTGTCGGTCGAACTCGCGGATGGGTTGGCATCAGCTTGGACATTCTTTTGCTCAGAACCGCCGCCCGAGCTGCTGCATCCAGAGGCCGCGATTGCAACAACGATGCCGAAGATTAGGACTGCGGACTTCATTTCATAGACTCCATGACGATGGCAGCGAGTATTTCTGTTAGACATGCCGGTTGATATTGTTCGGAACGGCCCGAAATGTCAGGGAGAGTTTACTTGGCTCACTGAGGAATTAGTCTAGCAAACGCAGGAGCAGCCGCCAAAACGTATATGGCGGCTGAGCCGCTAGACTTCGACGTCTGGTTCGGCTTGCGGGAGGCGATCACCGTCGCGCGCAACCCACACATACAAAGTGGGTAGCAGGAAGATACCAATTAGCAGCGAAGCAACGAGGCCGCCCACAATCACGATGGCAAACGGGCGCTGCGAATCAGAACCGATAGCGTGCGAAAGAGCAGCGGGGAGCAATCCGAGCGTGGCAACCAGCATCGTCATCATGATGGGACGAAGCCTGAGAACTGCGCCCTCCACAGCCGAATCTTCGATCGAATGGCCGCGCGCGCGAAGCTGATTGATGTACTCAAGCATAATGACGCCGGTTTGAACAGAAACGCCAAAAAGTGCGAGAAAACCCACACCGGAGGATACGCTAAAGTGCGTGCCGGTAATCAGCAGTGCAAGCAATCCACCGATAGGGGCCATAGCAACGACACCAAGAATGAGAAGCCCCCACTTCCAGGAGCCAAACATCGTATACAGGATGATAAAGATCAGGAGGATGGTAATCGGCAGAACAATAAGCAAGCGTTTTTCGGATCTCTTCTGACTCTCGTATTCCCCCGCCCAATCCAGATGATAGCCGGTGGGAAGCTTTACCTGCTCGCCAATCTTCTTCATAGCTTCTTCCACCGTGCTACCGAGATCGCGGCCGCGCACGCTGTATTTTATAGCGACGTAGCGCGAGTTTTCTTCCCGATATATTTCCGAGCCGCCATCGGTAACCGTTACTTTGCACAATTGTGCCAGCGAAACACGCTCACCCGATGGCGCAAGTAACCGAATGTTATCGATCGCTTCCGGAGTATTGCGATAAGGCTCCTGATAACGCACCACGAGGTCATAACGTTCTTCGCCCCGTAGTACCTGGCTTACGGCGTTTCCGCCGACAGCGGTCTGGATAGCGTACTGGATGTCCGCGACATTAATCCCGTAACGGGCTGCTTGCAGGCGGTCAACCGTGAAATTGAGATTGGGCTGGCCGAGCACTCTAAATAGACCCAGATCCTCGATACCAGGAATCTTGCTCATGATGCCTACGATCTGATCTCCTTTTTCTTCGAGCAACTTAAGATCGTCGCCATATAGTTTAACGGCGAGTTCGCCCTTCACGCCGCTAACCGCTTCCTCCATATTGTCTTCAATCGGCTGAGAAAAATTCCAGATTACACCAGGGATTTTCTCCAGCTCGCGGTTCATGGCTGCGATGAGTTCGTCCTTGCGTTCGTGGAAAACAGGGCGCCACTTGTCCTTCGGCTTCAAATCAACGAAGTATTCCGTGTTGAAGAAGCCCGTGGTATCGGTTCCGTCATCCGGACGCCCGACCTGGCTGGTTACGACCGTAACTTCGGGAAAGGAAGCGAGCGCGATACGCGCTTGGTCAGACACGTGCGTTCCTTCGCCGGGTCCGGTGCTGGGCGCGAGCGTGCCTCGAACCCAAATTGCGCCTTCGTCAAGATGTGGAAGAAACTCTGAGCCGATCACGCCGCCAAATACGAGGAACATGGCGATACCTAGAGCCGCAATGCCTGCGGTCAGGGTGACCCATCGGTGCTCGATGGCCCAGCGCACGCGCCTTCGATATTGGCTCGTTATAAATACAAGGACGGGATTCTTCCACTCACGAATGTTATTCCGGAAAAACACACTGGCAAGAACCGGAGCAATCAAGATGGAAAATATGAGCGCTCCAAGAAGCGCGAACGCGACGGTCCAGGCCATGGGCTTGAACAACCGCCCTTCCACGCGTTGCAGCGTGAAAATCGGCATGTAAGCGGTAATGATAATGGCGATGGCGAAAAAAACCGGACGCTGCACTTCATGGGCGGCATCCCGGATGCATTGCATCGCCGGTCTGTCGCCGCGAGAGCTCAGATGGCGAACAATATTTTCGACCATGACCACGGCCCCATCCACAACCATTCCGAAATCGAGCGCCCCGAGTGAGAGCAAATTGGCCGGAATATGGCGCAAATCAAGACAAATCGAAGCGAAGAGGAGAGAAAACGGAATCGTCAGGGCCACAATCAGCGCTCCGCGTACATTGCCCAGGAAGAGAAAGAGAACGATGACGACAAGAATGATTCCTTCAGTCAGGTTGTGCAGCACCGTGTGAGTGGTGAAATGCACCAGGTCGCTGCGGTCAATAAACGGAACAACCTTCACTCCTTTAGGCAATATGTGGTCGTTCAGTTCCTTCACTTTTTCATGAATCGCGATCAGCGTTGGGTCGGCTGCCGCACCTTTACGCAACAAAACGATTCCCGAAACTACATCGTCATCATCGACAATTTGCCCGTCTTCGCGATGAATTGCCTTGGCGAATCGACCCAGGCGAACTTTGGGGCCTTGCGTCACAACCGCGATATCCTTCACGAGAATGGGGACGCCATTCTGGGCCTTCAGAACAGTTTGCTCAATATCCTGAACGCTGCTGACCAGCCCGACGGCGCGGACGTTTATTTGCTGCTGGCCTTCCTCAATAAATCCTCCGCCTGCGTTCACGTTATTGTTAGCAAGCTGCTGCTCGACTTGTCCAATACTCAGACCATAGGCAACGAGCTTGGCCGGATCGACTTGAACTTGATATTCGCGCGTGATGCCTCCGAAACTAGAAACGTCAACGACATTGGGAACAGACTTGAACTGTTTTTCGAGGACCCAATCTTCCAGGGATTTTAGCGCCATAACGTCGTACTGCGGATTGGTGCTTTTCAGCGTGTAAAAAAAGATTTGGCCGACCGGGCTGTAGTCCGTGCCCATCTGCGGCTGCAGATTGGCTGGCAGCGTGACCTGCGAAAGTCTCTCGAGCACCTTCTGACGATTCCAGTCATTGTTCGATTCGTCGTCGAAAATGAGCATCAGGCTGGAAAGGCCGGCGAGCGAGACGGATCGAAGATGGGCAAGATGAGGAATCCCATTCATCTGGATTTCGATCGGAATTGTGACCTGTTGCTCGATTTCTTCCGCTGCTCGACCGGGCCACTGCGTGATGATTTGAACGTAGTTATCCGCCACGTCGGGATAAGCTTCGACCGGCAAGTTGTGGAATGAAATCGCGCCCCAGAAGAGAAGGAGGATCGCGATCGTCAGCACAATGAAACGGTTATTCAGCGCGAAATCTACGAGTCCACGAATCATTTACTGTTCCAGTGTGTTTTGCAGTTCGAGTGCATTCGCTACAACTTTCTGTCCCGGTTGCAATCCGGAGAGCAATTCCTGCATGCGATTTGGCAACAAGTTTCCACTCTTCACTTCTACGCGGCGAAACTTCCCGGCTTCCGCAGGCACGTAGACCCAGTCGAGGTCGTGCAGGTGCACGATGGCGGAGGCCGGAACAGCAGCGTGCATCTCTTTCTTTAATCCGTGAAAGGTAGCGGTCACGAACATACCGGGGCGCAGTGTCCCCGGATTGCGCACCTCGATGCGAACTTTGGCCGTCCGTAGGCTGGGATCGAGAACGGATCCAATGTTACTGATGCGGCCTTCAATGACCTGATCGGGATAGGCGTTTGGGGTGACGTCGGCGGTCTCACCCAGGCGCACATTCGGGAGTTGGTTCTCGTAGACATCGCAAAGAATCCAAACCTGGGACAGGTCAGAAATTGTGAAGGGATTCGTGGAGGACAAGCTTTGCACACCCGCGGCATTGGTAACCTGCTGGTCGGTAATCACGCCGGAGACCGGGGCAACGATATCCACGATCGCACTGGGTCGGTCCAGCGGACTTCCGAGCGCGCGGAGATGCTCTGCGGTGGTCTCCACATCGACCTTAGCTTTATCCTCCGCATCTTGGGACACTTGTAGGTCGTTCAATGCGATTGCGCCATGTTGATAAAGCTCTTTAGCGCGCTCGAATTGCGTGCGAGAGAGAACTTCATCGGCGACAGCTTTTCGATAATCGGAATAAGCTCCGGCAACATCCACGCTCTGAACACGCAACAGAAGCTGCCCTTTCTGTACCGTGTCACCGAGCTTGGCTTTGATTTCAACGACCCGGCCGGAAGCCAGCGAGATGACTGGGACCGTGCGCGAGACATCGGGAGCCACACTTCCGGTAACTTGTAACGAAGACGCTGCGGCGTGCTCAACAGTCGCGACGAGAGGAAACCTCTCGGGGTGCTCGACTGTGACGACGCTGGAATCCTGCTCCTGCACGGCCGACACCGAGGGAGGGGCTTCCGCTGCCGCATCCTGCTTGGAATTGCTACTGCAGCCGGCTCCGAGAATCGCCAACCCGAAACTCACAATCAAAACGAGTGACTTCATACAAAAACTCCGATAATGACGTACCGCTCTTCGCGATGCGCCCTTTGAAGATGATTTCGTGGATTGAGAGACAGTGTTTGGATACTGATCCAAACGCGCTCAAACTAGTATGGAAAGAAGCTGCGGGTCATCTGCCGCAAAGGAAATGCGGCGAGAGACCTGGTTAAAGCGAAAGGGACGGCGGGGCTCTACCGGGGCGGATACAAAATTCAAGAGATGCGGGCGAAATTTCGTCGGCAAGAATGAGCAGGTCAAAATCTTGAAACGGATCAAACGAAGCAATCTGAGGCGGTGCCGTCAGGCCGCTGTGGTTCGCGACCGTTCGATGCTGCGGCATATCGTGGGAACGCGTCAGGGTGAGCGAATGGCGGCGGCTCGTGGAACATTCGTCGAAAACCATCAATTCAGAGTGAAGGTCATCGGTTAACGAGACCGCGAAGAACAGGAGAACGAGGGCGGAAGCAAAGGCCGTCCATTCTTGCAGAGGTTGGCGACGATGATCGCGGTGCTCGTGCAGCCAGCGAGTCCGCCAGAAGCAGAAAGCGCCCGCAGCAATTGCGACCCACAGAAGATTGAGAAAAGACTCCATCACTCCCCTTGCCCCAATACCGGGTCTACGCTGACTGTTGCCAGCCAGAAGACAAAGACTCGCTAATCCAATTTACTATTAATTAGGATTTCGAGTGCAAAAAATCGGACATCCAAGTGCCTTATATTGACGCACACCGGTCCGTGGGGGTTGCTAACGCCTCTGCTTGCTTGATAGCGAGATAATATCGCAGCGAATTGAGCCGGCGCCGGAGATGTCACGATAGAATATGAGCGTGCCAATCAAATTGATTGCGATGGATATCGACGGGACGTTGCTGGATAGCTCGGGGCAACTGCCGGAGAAGAACGCGCGTGCAGTGGCGGAAGCGGCGGCGCGCGGAATTGAGATTGTGCTGGTTACCGGGAGGAGGTTCGATTTTGCGCGGCCTATTGCAGACGCTCTCAAGTGCGAGCTGCACTTGATTGTGAACAACGGGGCGCTGATCAAAAGTAAAAACGGCGAAACGCACCAGCAGCTTCTGCTTCCGAGCGAAACAGCGCGGCAAGTGCTGGAAGCGACGGCAGAATTTCGCGCGATTGCCGGAGTCGTCTTCGACCGGCCGCTCGAACGGCAAATAATCTTCGAGAAGGTGGACTGGGACGATCCGCGCCGTGGACGCTATTTTCAGCGGAATCGAGCGTACATCGCCGAGGTCTCGCCGCTCGCGGATTGCCTGAATGGCGAGGATCCTATCCAGGTGTTGTACACAGGGGTGTGCCGGCCAATCCGGTCGGCGATGAGCCAACTGTCCGCGCTGCCCTTCGCAAAGGGATTTACGCTTGCGCTCACCGAGTATGAGTCTCGCGACTTTTCCATCCTCGATGTTTTGCGGGCCGGCGTCACGAAGGGAGTAGCGCTCAAAGAATGGACCCGGCGCAGAGGAATTGCTCGAGAAGAAGTGATGGCCATCGGCGACAATTGGAACGACCGCGAGATGCTCGAGTTTGCCGGACTGCCGGTGGTGATGGCAAATTGCGCGGAGGAGTTGAAGTCGTTCGGCTGGAGGATGACTTCGTCGAATGATGATAACGGTTTGGCCGAAGCTATAGGTACCTACGCCCTCGGCAAGATATGAGTTGGCGTGTGGCGAGTCCGTCGCGGTATAATTGATTATCAGGAAACGGAAAGAACTGCGAATACTAAGCGAAGTAAAAGACCAGGAATGCGCCGACTAACACTTCTGATTACAATTTTCGCCGCCCTCATCTTTGCGACGGCCGGTGCGCCCACGGCGCAGGCCGATTATGCAGTGCTGCGTTCGGGCGTTCGCCTGCACATCACAGGTTACGAGCGAGCGGGTGAAGTGGTGCGACTGTCGATGGACGGGGGCTCGGTGGAAGTGCAAGCCAGCGATCTGGTTTCCGTCGAGCCGGAAGATCATTTCGCCGCGCAGCCGGCAGTGGCGCCGGCCGATGGGCCATTCGGGAATTTAATTCGCGCCGCTGCGCTGAAGCATGGAGTGGACGAAAAACTGATCACGCATTTAATCGAGGCGGAGTCGAATTTTAATCCTCGCGCGGTATCCCGCAAGCAAGCACAGGGACTGATGCAGCTGATTCCCGAAACGGCAGCGCGCTATTCGGTGGCGAATATTTTTGATCCGGCACAGAACATAGACGCAGGAACGCACTACCTGAAAGACCTTCTCGCGAGATATCGCGGCAATCTTTCGCTGGCGCTCGCGGCTTACAACGCAGGACCAGACATGGTGGCGCGATACGGCGGCATTCCTCCCTTCCCCGAAACACAGAAGTACGTGCGGCAAATTACTGCGAAGATGGCGTCAACGACCTCACCTGCTGTTTTTAAGTAAGCGCTCCAGAAAGATCTCCGGTATTGCAACTCCTTCACGCTCTCCGTAACGAGCAAACATACAGCGGCAACATGCGTGATCAAATTTGTAGGATGGCGCGAGTTCGCGAACAACGTGACTAATAAGGCTGCTGAGTCGGAGGTTGCTGCGTTGGGGGCTGCTGCGGTGCAGGCGAAGTTGGGGGCGTCGGAGAATTTCCAAAGGAACTGGAGCTATTCCCGCCTATCCCACCACCGGCAGTGCCAAAACCAATGCCCGTAGTTTGACCCGGCAGAACGCCTTGCGGAGCACCACCCAAGCCTTGTTGCGCGGATACTAAAGCGTCTTCCAGCGGATTCCAGATGAACTCCCACTCCTTATATTTTTTGCCGCGCCGATAAACTTTTATTGATTTGATATCCGTGGTGCATGCTACTCCGGTTAGAAAACCCCCGAGTACAGGGCCCTCAACCGGCCCGGTCGGCTTGATCAGCAAGAGTGGGTTGACAGCCCCGCCCAATTGACCCGACTGCGTCGAGGACGATCCGAAACTCGACGACCCTGACGGTCCGAACGTCTGTGACACGAAGCTCGATTGCGACGGATTCTGCTGGCTCTGCGGATTCTGAAAATTTTGAATGAACTGGTTCACTTGCGCTTGCGTGATACCGGGCGGAAGTTGTCCATTTTGAAGGTACGCGGTCACCACATCCGGCGTAATGCCCGGCGGGAGTTGTCCGGTTTGAAGGTACTGAGTCACTTGATCCGCGGTAGGAGCAACGATTGCCGGGGGCTGCCCATTCGACTGATCGGGCGTCTGGCCAGCAGTTCCTTGCGGCGACGTCCCTGACTGCAGTTGCGATGAATCCGAGCCGTTTCCTGTGGTGTAGCCTGTGCCGTTGCTCGTGCCGCTACCCGAACTGTTGCTTGTGTCGGTATCCGAAGGGACTGAGCTCAATATGCCGGACAGGACACCCTGGAGTTGCGGCGAACTTGTGCCAATGGAACTGGCAAGGCTAGCTGCCGGCACACCGACTTGACCGGGCATGGGAGCTGTCGATGCGCCTGCTGGAATGAGCCCCGCGTACTGGTCGATCAGCACCATCTGTTGAAGCGTGGCGTAACGCACGCTGCCGGTAATTTGGCCCGTGGCGTTGACGTAGATGAATCGCCAAGTGCCATCGGTCTTGTTCATCGGATTCTTGTAGGCCTGGCGCAGAAAGTGAAGCTGGAGGCCGCCCTTTTGCAGGTCGTCCATGGTCTGCGGGTAGTGGCCCATCTTGTGATAGTAGAGACGGATGGCCCGCTCGTACTGTTGGCCACGCCAAATTGTTTCTTCTTCCTGCGTACGTTTGCCATCGGTTACATAATTCTGCAACACGACCAGCGACAGCGCGAGAACAATAAGCATCATGCCGAGCGCCATTAAGAAAGCGAATCCGGATTCTTCGGAGCGGCGGGAACGCGCAACTCCACTTCGCGAGGAGCTCCGACGCAGCCGCGTTGGCCCAGAGCTCGGCCGGATTTTCATTGGTTTGGCACCTGGGGAACGGCTTCTCCCGGGGGCGGCGCCACCATTTGAACGGTAGCGTGTCGGCCGCTGGAGACTTCTTCCACATCCGCGGAATCATTGCCGATTTTATCGAGGCGGAACCGGCTTAGGAAGACAGAGCCTTCCTGCACGACGATTACATCATCGCCGTTGAGGAAAAACGCCAAACGCCTGGGGCTGCTAGGCATCGAAGCGTATCCGAAGAATTGTGCCGGAACTTCGACGGGAGGAAGCGGCGGCGGACGGTCAACACCGGGGTAATGATGACTCGCCTTAGCTATTTCCTCAGGAGTGGGTGCGACCGGGAGCGCGACAGCGCTGAAAATATTGCGATGCATGCCAGAATATTCGAGTTTCTGAAGCTTCGCGAGCAGGTCAAGCCGAAGCTGCGGCTCGTCCACATTCAATGGCTGGAACTTACCGTCAGATGCCATGACGCCTTGAAGCCCCGAGATTTGGGGGCGGTTGGCAAGGTACACGGCCACGAGAACCGCGAGCAGGACCACAAGTATCCAGATTTGTGTTCGTCGTGACATCAATCAGGTCCTAAAGTAAGTGCGAAGTTCCAGATGCAGCCGTATAGCGCCGGCCGTGGCTGTGTCCAGATGAAGATCATTCAAAAGATAGAAATTTTTCGAACGCTCGAGCCCATTGATGAATTGTATGATCGCGGGATAATCTCCGTCGACTGAATCCAAAACGGTTATTAGGGTCACTCCCCTGTCCTTCACTTCCTTTTGGCTGAAGGTAATCGAACTGGTCCTCAAACCCGCCTTCGTAGCAATCGCTCCGAGATCGGATTCAATCGCCGAATAGCCGTCGGCAGCGCCGAGAAACGCAGTATGGTAAAAATCGTCGCAATCCTTTCCGACTTTGGGAAGCGAAGCCCGAATCGCTTCACCGCGCGCGACATCGGCTTTCAGGAGCTTGGCCTCACTCTCCAGACGAGTGCGCTGCGCGCGCATGCTTTCCACTCCTTCGCGCGTGGACTGCAGGAAAATAAACACGAGGGCCAAATCCGCGAGAAGCAGAACGCCCAGGGCGCAAAGGATCAGCTTTTTCCAAGTGCTCCAGGAACGATTTTTATTCATGTAGTTTCATACCAGGCTGTAAGTTCCAGCGTGATTTTGTCGGATGTTGACGTTACCTGGTCCTGGTGCCGTTCTCCTTGAACCTGCACTTTTGAAAACGCCGGGGATTTCTCAAGCGACTCCAGGAACTTGATCTTGGCCTCATCGGTTGCCGCGCCGATGCTGATTGTGACCAGCGCTTTTCCATTCACGAGCTTGGGCGAAATATTGATCACGCGAACGCCTGGCGGCAAAATGGGTTCGAGATCCATGAAAATTTTGGTCCACGGAAAGCTTCGCTGGTCGATCAGCGAGTTCAAAAAGGCGGCGCGGTCCAGGACTTGCTGTGCTTGCGGAGAGCGAAAATACTCCTGCAAAATCGCCTGTTTTTGCTTGTTGGCGCGAATTTCGGTCTCCCAGCGCGCAATCTCCGCGCGCAGGTCCCGGTTGGCGCGCCAGGACTTGTATGCGCCGTGAGAAAGAAGCAGCAGGAGCAGAACGCCGAGAGCGCCGCAGATTCCGGCGGCGGCCAGAAACGGCCGCTTGTTCTCCAGTGGCGCGGTAGCGAGATTGAGCCGAAGTTTCATAACTTACGAGCGCGCGGACGCGCTCAGGATCCTCCGTTGACCATCCAGCCGACTAATGCATCCAGATTTTGATGCAGAAGATCTCTCGTGCCGGAATCGAGATGGAGATGACCTTCGGTTTCAGCGATCGATCCCACCGGGCACTTCAGCTCTTCCGAAAGCGCGCGGCGAAAGACGTCCTCGCGGGCACCGAGGCCAGAGAGACGAACGCGATCCACCGCTCCGCCCCAGGTGTCTTGGTAATAAGCCACTGCCGGGAAAATCTCATCCAGAAGCGATTGCGGCTCGAGTTGAGCCGGCTCGCTGGCCATGTCCGTCGAACGGTAAACGCACAGGTTCGCTCCGCGCACGATGACCGTGGTGAGCGTTTTACCGGACATGCGGACCAGTAGGCTGGCGCCGTCGTCTTCCATCAAAGGCAGCGCGGCCAGAGTCGAACTCAAGACCACTCCAACCTTCGCATCCGAAGCCTCAACGATTTCTTCATACTCCCGAATAATTTTTTGTCGCGCAACCGCCGTGACGATTTCCAGATTGCCTTCTTTGCCCGCCTGGCGCATCCAGGAGACTACGGTTTCGTCCACATCGAACGGCACGCTCTTCTTCAGGCGCCAGCGGAGGAGCGGCAGGGCTTCGTCTGCCCGGCGCGGAAGAGAATCGAACGGCAGAATGAAAACGCGAACGACCAGGTCAGGAACCAGAAGCACAAGACCATGCTCGTGACCCGAAACGCGACTGAACACGCGGCGAAGAGCGGAGCGAACTGCATCCGGCTGCGCCACGTTCATTTCAACAGGAGATGGAAGCACGGCGCCCATTGGAAGCGGCTCGACCGCGTAAGATTCCAGGCTGCGATTGACTTTTCCCCAACGAGCGGCCGCGACGTGAGTGGAGGCGATGTCAACAACCAGCGGCGGGTGCGGCATGGAGGTAAGCCAGCGCTCGATACGGCGCACGGGGGCGAGGTCGTAGAATTGGCTTGTGAGGTTAGGCGAACTAGTCAAGGAAAGTCACCTTATTGATCTCGCGCAAAGTGGTGATTCCCGCGCGAATCTTGCCCATTCCAGAATCGCGCAAAAACGTCATACCTTCTTCCTTCGCGACCCTCTTAATTTCCGAGGTTGGCTTGCGATTGATAATCATCTCGCGAATATGATCGGAAAGATCGAGGAGCTCGGATATAGCGGTGCGTCCGCGATAACCGCTGCCGGAACATTCCAGGCATCCGGGACCTTCGTAAAACGGCACTTGCATCCATTCTTCCGGATCCAGGCCGGATTCTTTCAAAACCTCGGCGGAATATTGCACCTTCTTCTTGCAATTCTCGCAAATCACGCGGACCAGGCGTTGCGCGAGAATGCAGTTCAGCGCCGAAACGAAGTTGTACGGTTCGACACCCATGTTTATGAACCGGCCGATCACGTCGGTAACGTTGTTGGCGTGCACGGTGGTGAAAACAAGATGGCCCGTAAGCGCGGAGTTAATCGCGATCTGCGCGGTTTCCTGGTCGCGAATTTCGCCGACCATGATTTTGTCCGGATCGTGGCGCAGAATGGAGCGCAAGCCGCGCGCGAACGTCAGACCCTTCTTTTCATTCACCGGAATTTGCGTGATGCCGCGCACCTGATATTCCACGGGATCTTCGATGGTGATGATCTTGTCTTCGTCGTTCTTGATTTCATTGATCGCGGCATAGAGCGTTGTGGTTTTTCCCGAGCCGGTCGGCCCGGTTACGAGAACCATGCCGTAAGGTTCGTGAATGTAACGGCGGAATCGCGTCATGTCCTGCTGGTCGAAGCCGACGACATCAAGCGTGAGGTTGTGGAATTTTTCGCTGAGAGTTTCCTTGTCGAGAACGCGAAGGACGGCATCTTCTCCATGCACCGAGGGCATGATGGAAACGCGGAAGTCGATAAAGCGGCCTTTGTAACGCACGCGAAAGCGGCCGTCCTGAGGCACGCGGCGTTCGGCAATGTCGAGCTCGCTCATGACCTTGATACGCGAAAGAATTGTGGCGTGCCATTCTTTTGCCAAGGGCTGCATGGCGTATTGCAGAACGCCGTCAATCCGGTATTTGACCACCACTTCGGTGTTACGCGTTTCGATGTGAATATCACTGGCGCGGCGCTCGAGAGCTGTAAAAATGACGGTATCCACGAGCCTCACGACCGGGCTCACGCCGGTATCGCTGCGCGTGAGCTTGTCCATCGAGATGTTTTCTTCGCTGTCCTCGTCGTCGCCCACCACCTGGAGCGTGAAGCCCTCGGTGGCCTGATCCAGCACTCGCTGCGATTGCTCCGTGCGTTTCAGCAGGTCGTCAATTTGCGAAGCGGTGGCAACTTTTATCTGGAGGCGCTTCCCGAGCAAAAGGGAAAGCTCATCGGTGAGCTGCAATTGACTGGGGTCGGCCATGGCCACAGTCAACGTGGTATCGTGCGATTCGAGCGGAACAAACTTGTACCGAAACATCAGCTCCGCGGGAATGCTGCGAAAAAGCTCCGGATCGATGCGTTGCTCGCGGAGGTCAACAAACGGACAGCGATAGCGTTCTGCTAAGCGGCGAGCTTGATCGCGCTCCCCTTCATTGGGCACATTGCCGGTGATCGGATTGTTATTGAGCGTAGCCATGCAATTTCTAGCCTCCCGTAGATCCGATCTGCATGGAGAAGAGAGGCATGTACAGAGAGATCAAAATAAAGCCGACCACCACGGCCATGACCACCAAGATCGCAGGCGTGACCCAGATAAGCGTACGCTGCAAACGAGTGCTCACTTCCTCTTCATAGAATTCCGCGACGCTGGTCAGCATCGCTGAAAGCGCGCCAGATGCTTCCCCTACCTCGATCATTTCCAGAGCCAGGGGCGGGATCAATCGCGTTTCCGCCAAACTCTCGCTCAGAGTTTTGCCTTCGCGAACTTTTTCGGCGGCTTGTTCGACGGAAGTTGAAATCAGACGGCTGCCAATGGCCGCGGCTGACGTCCTTAGCCCCGAAACGAGCGGCGTGCCGCCGGCGAGAAGAGTAGAAAGTGTCCGCAAAAACTGCGCGATTTCCCCTTTTAGCCAGATATCGCCCAAGACTGGAACTCTGGGCTTCATGCGATCGATCGCCAGCGCTCCGGCCAAGGTTCGCGTCCACAGGAAGACGCTGGCAACGACAACAGCAACAAGGCCGGCAAACACGAAAAAATAATTCCGGAGCGGCACAGCCATGTCCAGCATAAGTTGCGTGATATGCGGCAGCGGCACCCCTAGATCCTGATAGAGTTTTGCAAATTGCGGCATGGCGTAGGTCAGCAGGTAGCTCAGAACCGCCACCACGGTGACCACCAAAATCGCGGGATAAATCAATGCCGTAGCCAAAGCGCGGCGGAAGCCGGTGCTTACCCGCAAGTAGGATATATATTGGTCGATGACTCCGGTTAGATTTCCGCTTCGTTCACCTGCCGTAATGGCCGTGACGTATACCGGAGGAAACGAGCCTTGGGCTGTCAGCGCCTCGGAGAGCAGAGCTCCATCGCGAACCCGCTGCCGAACGTCTGCCAGCACAGGCCTCAACCGTGGCGCTGCGGCGCGCTCGGCAAGGAGATCGAGCGCCTTCAAAATTGGAAGCCCGGCCTTGATTAAGGTGCTGAATTGTTGGTTAAAGATCAGAAAATCGGCGGGCCGGATTTTCTGCTGGCGGCGGGCCCCGCTGAACTGAGAAATCAAATCGAAGTGCATTCGTACGGAGAAAACGAAGAATCCCCGCTCAGCGAGTTTTTGTCTCGCCTCAGCCTCCGACTGTGCCGTCTCCATGTGTTGGAAGACTCGGCCAGTGGTATCCCCGACTTTGCAGATAAACTCAGTCATTTAGGAGTTAGACGCCCCGCCCAGTGAGACGTTTAACCTGTAGTTTACCATACCCGTTCCAAGGCGCGCCTAAAGCGCAAGAACCGTGCATTACTATGCTGTTACATGGGGCAAACTGCCTCCCTCCGGCATAGTATGGCCTCTAGAGGAGTTACCCGCCGCAGGCCTATAACGCATCCGCTCAGAAAATTAAAATTTATGAGAAGCATTTCTTCGGAGGACTGAAACACCGATTCAGGCTAGTGCAAGGCGCCGGCCAGGGCCGACTCATCAACTATGGCAACTCCCGATGGAGGGTCGAAGTGAAATTTAGTCTCCGGGATCGATAGGTTTTCTTGCCAGTTTGCAAAGCGAAATTCGGTCTCAAGCTTTCCAGGTTGGCGGATTACAACGCGAACGAGCCTTGCATCGGGATCCACTTCAAGCAGCACTTCCCGAATCTGCTCGTCAGGATCTCCCGCGTTATAACGTGGGGCGCAACGCAAGACTGTGTTCTCGCCTCCGGTTGCGCGGTCCTCAGGATTGGCGCCCTGCGCCTTCGCGGAATCCACGATTACCATGGTCTGGCAAAGGCGAGCCAAATCCGTCTTGCCGGCCAGGAACGCGAGGGGCGTGCGCCAGTCCGAGCTCTCGGCTACCTTTGCCCGGCTCGCAGTCCGGTCGGCCGGCACATAAAACCACGCGTTTGCTCCGTCAACGATGAAGAGCTTTTGTTCAGGCGACTCGTACTCCCAGCGCATCCGCCCGGGCTTTGAGAAGTAAACCGTGCCGGATTCCGCGGAGACGGCTCCGTTGCCGTCTGAATAGCGCTCGTAGAAGGTTGCCCTGAGGGTTTGGGCGTGGTGGTAATGCGCGTCGATCGCACGGGCAACCTCTCGCGCGCTTCGAGGTGGCGTTGAGGATGGAAACAGAGTCGTCAAAAAGAATGCGAGCGAGATCACAGACAAAGTTTAGCAGAAGTGAGGCGAGACTTACTGAAGAGGAGACAGTGCTTCGCACGCGGCTTGGGATCCCGCCGTGACTCCCGTGGGATCGTAATGGATCACGCCCGGCTCGTCGCTGCAAAAACTCCGAACACCAGAAACGTTCAGGGTTATCGGCGTGGCGGTTATCAGATAAGCGCTCGCACCGGGCGCTGTGCAACCCACCGGCGGAATCACGGCCGCGCCGACCGGAGTATAAGCAAAAGTGAAGCCGCTCTTCTGATTCGGCGGGGTGACAACGACCGGATCCATAAGATCCGCCTGCTGGCAGGTTGCCGCGGCGCCCGCGACTCCACCAAGCGTCGCAAGTGTAGGCGGAAAGCCATTGCCCCAAGTGGAACTATAAGCCATCGACGCTGTCGTCAGGGTGCGCACGGTCTCCCCCGCCGCCGCTTCATCGGCCGCAATGTGGGCGCGAAGCAATTGAGGGACGGCGATGGCCGCGATGATCAGTATGATCGCAACTACCACTAGAAGCTCAATCAGCGAGAAACCCTTGAATGTCACCCGCCCCGGATTGGTTTTGTATGGTCCCGACCGGCTCATAAAATTTGTCCGTTCCGACTAAGACAAAAAAAAGAGGGGAGGTGTGGTGCAAATCCCTCCCCTCCTGACATCGTTCTAACCCTCGCTTACTGCAGTGACGCGAAGGCGATGCAAGCCAAGTCGGCCTGGCCAGCTGCCATCGCGGCGCCGGTGGGGTCGTTGCGCACAACTCCGTCTTCCGCGGAGCAGTACGCCGTTTGTCCCGTCGAGCCGAGGTTGATCGGAATTGCGGTGAAAGCGAAGGTATTTCCGCCTGCCGCACCACAAGTCGGAGCTGCAGCCGCGTTCAGGGCGCCTACGTTATAGGAAAGCTTGTAGCCGCTCTTTTGTGCGGTAGCCGCTAGGACCTGGTCAACCAACAGCGCTGCGTTGCAGGTTGCCGCTCCACCAGGAGCGCCGCCCAGCGTGGCAAGCGTCGGAGCAAAACCATTGCCCCAAGTCGAGCTGTACGTGATGTTCGACGTGGTTAGCGTGCGAACCGAACCGACCGCAGACGACTGGTTGGCCGCCATGCGGGCGCGAAGCAAGTTCGGAATTGCGATAGCCGCGATGATCAAAATAATCGCCACGACGATCAGCAATTCGATAAGTGAGAAACCCTTCTGTTTCCTATTCATGTCTTCTCTCTCCTTGAAGTAAACTGCTTAAACTCTCTGTACTCCCTGGCGGGGTACACCCCAGTAAAGGCAAGCGGTGTTCCACAATGGTCCATCTTGTGTACCGACACGACACAGCTAGTTAGACGGCTTATTTATCAATGGGATAGGAGCGAGCGCTGGAGGCGAGGGCATCGAATCAAGGCAGGAGAGCTTCTCTGGGCGCTGCTTTTTGACTATTTTTGTCTATCGGAAATGCCCTGAAAGGTCCTACTAGCCTCGTAATTAGAGACTTAGGGATGCGGCTAGCAATTACGGGCTTGGCGGGGAGCCGGAGTGCCGACTCGCGGTTCACGGACGTTGCTATCAAAAAAACGGGGAGGAAGCGACGCTCCTCCCCGCTCGAAACACATCCTTCTTACCCTTCGTTTACTGCAGTGACCCGAAGGACATGCAAGCCGTATCGGCCTGACCGGCTGCCATCCCGGTGCCGGTGGGATCGTTGCGCACAACTCCGTCTTCCGCGGAGCAGTACGCCGTTTGTCCCGTGGAGCCGAGGTTGATGGGCAATGCGGTGAAGGCGAAGGTATTTCCGCCCGGTGCAGCGCAAGTCGGCGCCGCAGCCGCGTTTAGGACGCCTACGTTATACGTAAGCTTGTAGCCGGTCTTTTGACCGGTGGCTGCTAGGACTTGATCCACCAGTTGCGCTGCGTTGCAGGTCGCCGCTCCCCCTGGGGCGCCGCCCAGCGTGGCAAGCGTCGGAGCAAAACCGTTGTTCCAAGTCGAGCTGTAGGTGATGTTCGAAGTTGCTAGCGTGCGAACGGAACCGACTGCTGACGCTTGATTGGCAGACATGCGGGCACGGAGCAAGTTCGGAATTGCGATAGCCGCGATAATCAAAATGATCGCCACCACGATCAGCAACTCGATAAGTGAAAAACCCTTCTGTTTCCTATTCATGTCCTCTCTCCTTGAATAAGCGGCCCATGCTCCCGGATACTCGCTGCGGCGTACCACCCGGCAAAAGCCAACAGTGTCCCTCGATAGTCCACTGTGGGTACAGACACCATACAGCGGATTACACCGTTCATCAATAGGGGCATGGAGTTAGTCCTTGAGGCGAGCGAATCGGGGCGGGGAGGATGAGGTCTCAAAGCTTATTTATTATTCTTGCCCTGCGACTTTGGAGGATTGAGGTTCGCTACTGTTCAGCGGGGTGGTCGGTGAGGATCCTCTATATCTGCTTATGTTCCTGGAGAAAAAAACGGGGAGGAAGTCAAGCTTCCTCCCCGCTCGAAACACATCCCAACTGCTGACTACTGAAGGATGGTGGTTATTGCACCGCAAGTTCCCGCAGCCGTTCCGATCGCCGTGCCAGTCAGGTTATAACGAATCACGCCTGATTGATCGGAGCAGAACGCACGCGTGCCGGTCGAAACTGACAACGGCGTGGCGTTCACTTCGTACGTCTGGAACGGAGAAAGAACCGTGCCGGCGCCCGTGGCCGCTACTGCGGCAAGGAGGTAACCGGTCTTGGTTCCGGCCGTCAGGACTGGGTCAATCAAGCAAGCAGTCGCTGCCGCGGCCACACAACCCGCCGCGCCGCCTAAGCTCGCCAATGGTGCAAAGCCAGTACCGTAGGTCGAACTATAAGTCACCTCGGCGGTATTCAGTGTACGAGTTGAACCTACTGCTGAAGCCTCATTGGCCGCGATGCGTGCGCGAAGCAAGTTCGGAATTGCGATTGCCGCGATGATCAAAATGATCGCAACGACGATCAACAATTCGATTAGCGAAAATCCCTTCTCTTTCTGGTTCTTAATCATGAGCGTGTTTCTCCTTGGCCGAACTACGAGATTCGATCTTTGTGTCCCCTGGCGGGGTACAGCACGACTAAAGCACGTGCGACGCCGTTCAGGAGAACCTCGTAAATGTGAAGAAAACACACTGTAAGTCGAGTGTTAGCACACTGCGCCGCACTAATTATTTTCAAGCAGGTATTAGAAAATCTCTTTTGGTTTGAACGGGAAGTGAAAAAGGCCGATAAAGGTCGGGTGCAAAGACGTTAAGAGCCCGCACCGAATTGAAACACTTTCAAACGCCGTGTTTTTTTGCGTAGTGGCGGAACGAGCGGTAGGTCATCTTCAACATTTCCGCGGCGCGGATACGAACTCCTCCGGAACATTCCAGCGCAGCGAGTAAGTAGGCTCTTTCGGTGGAGTCAATAAGCTTTTCCAGATCCATTCCGGCGTCGGGAATCAGGAAGGCTTTGCTTTCAGAGTGTCCGTTGGAACGAGACTCCTGATAGAAGCTGGTAACGCGCTCCGGCAGATTCTCCACCGATACGCGTTTGGTGGTTTCCAGCGCTACGGCACGCTCGATTGTATTTTCCAGTTCGCGCACATTGCCCGGCCATTCATAAACTTCGAGACGCCGGAGCGCTTCCGGCTCAATGCCCTCGATCTTCTTCCCCATGGATTTGGAATATCGGTCGAGAAAAGCGCGGGCCAGCAGCGGGATATCCTCACTGCGCTCTCGCAGCGCCGGCAGGTGAATGGGAATCACATTCAGACGATAGAAAAGGTCCTCGCGGAATCGCCCCTCGGCGATTTCCTTTTCAAGATCTTTGTTTGTGGCGGCGATCACGCGAACGTCCACGCTGGTTTCTTCGTTGCTTCCCAGCGGACGTATTTTTCCTTCTTGCAGAACCCGATAAAGCTTCACCTGCATAGTGAGACTCATGTTGCCAATCTCGTCCATGAAAAGCGTTCCGCCATCCGCCGCCTGGAAAAGCCCGCGGCGATTTTCGTTCGCTCCGGTGAAGGCGCCACGCATGTAGCCGAAAAGCTCGGATTCCAGGAGCGTCTCCGGGAAGGCGCCGCAATTGATGGTGATAAACGGCGTTTTCGCTCGCGCGCTGTTCTCGTGAATGGCGCGAGCTACAAGTTCCTTCCCCGTTCCGCTCTCGCCTGTAATCAGCACGCGGCTGGATTGCGGGGCAATAGTGGCGATCATGTCGAATAGAGTGCGCATTTTCGGGCTGGTTCCGATGATTTGGTCGAAACCCGTCAGGCGGCGGATCTGGCGGCGAAGCTCGCCCGCTTCCTTCTTCAATCTCTGATTTTCCGTGATTTGCTGCACCGCTGGCCGCAATTCGTCGAGCAGGCGGTCACCCTTCACCACGTAGCGATCCGCACCGAAGTTTACGGCATCAATTGCCGTGCCGATCGTGGGAACGCCGGTAATCAAGATGAAAATCGTGGAAGGAGAGACTTCCTTGCTGTAACGAAGCAACTCGACCCCATCCATATCAGGCATGCAAATGTCGGAGATAACGATGTCAAATATTTGCCCGGCCAGGCGGGTCTTCGCCGCCTCTCCGCTGGAGGCTACTTCGACTTTATGCCCTTCTTTTCGGAAGCTGATCTCAAGCAGCTCGCGAATCGACGGCTCGTCATCCACTATAAGTAAATGAGCCATGGCGCTAGCCCTTCCCTACTGTAAGCATTTCCGCCGGCCGATTTTTCGGTTGCCGCGCCGGCGTGCGCTCCGCAGAGGAACGCGGAAGTTCCACGACGAACTCGGCGCCCTGGCCCTTTTCCGCTTCCACTCGGATGCGGCCGCGATGCGCCTGCAATATCTGATAGACGATGGCCAAACCCAGCCCTGTGCCACCGGTGAACCCCGATTGAAAGGGCTCGAAAATTCGCGTTAATTCGCGGGAGTCCAGTCCGATGCCCGTGTCGCGTATGGAAATGCGCACCCATGTTTCGTCCGCGTCGAGTTCCACGGCGAGAAGTCCGCCATTGGGCATAGCGCGCAGAGCGTTGTTGCAAAGGTTCCAGAAGACTTGTTTTAAGGCGTCACGGTCAGCACGGGCGCGGGCGTTGCGGACTTTGATGTTGCGATCAAAGCGGAACTTGCCTTTGGCGGTCGCGTCATGCTCCAGCAACAGGAGGGTTTCTTCGATAATCGGCACCACGTCCACATCGGCGAAGGCGTAGGTCTTTTCGCGCGAATAATCGAGGAAATCCGTAATGATCTGATTCAGCCTTTGAGACTCGCGGCTAACGATTTGGACGAGCTTTTTGTCGTCGTCTTCGAGAGGCGCGAGGCGCACCAATTCCTTGAGCGCTCCGGTCATGGCGGTCAACGGCTGGCGTATTTCGTGCGCGATGGCCGCGGAGAGCCGCCCCAGCGCCGCCATACGTTCCTTGGTGAGCACTTCGCGTTCGAGACGCTTCAATTGAGTGAGGTCCTGAAAATTGTAAACGAAGCCGGTGTTCTGATTCTGGCTCGTTCGCAGAGTCGAAATTGAAAGGCCGAGAAAACGGATGTTGCCGGCAGTCGTTCGAAACTCGATCTCTTTCCGCGCCGCCAGTGGACTTCCCTGGCCATCTGTTTCCACCGGCCAGAAACCGGGAAATACGTCCTGGACTTTCTGACCGCGCGGAGGAATCGATTCGAGGCCCATAATTTCGATTCCAGCGCGATTCATCACTAGAATGCGGCCTTCGAGATCCGCGGTCAGCAGACCGCCGCGCATGGATTCGATGATGTCCTGATTGAACGCGCGAAGATCTTTGAGTTCTTCGCTTTTCTCTTCGAGTTCTACGCCTTTCTTGCGAAGTGTCTGCGCTAGAAGGCTGCCGAGGTAGGCGACGGCGACAAACGCAAAGAGATTGCTGGCGAGCCATGAGTCCAGAGCGGTCTGCATCGGCGCGGAATTTGCCGTGCGCGGAAGCACGCCGAAATGCGCCAGTTCGATTACGCCAGCCAGAAGCGCGAAACTGGCCCCGGCAACCAGGAAGACTCCGCGCCTGGAAAACAAAACGCTGGCCATCAGGATGGCGAGGAGATACAGCGAAATGAAGTAGCTATCCTGCGCTCCGGTCGCATACACCACGCCGGTGATGATCAGCAGGTCGCAGATAATCTGCAGGGGCGCATGCACGCGCGCTTGCGGAGTCCAGCGCTGCAGAATTACGTAAACGATGGCGAGCATGTACCACAGGGCGACGAGCGGAACAAAGGATCGGACTGATATGGAGTCGGGAGTAAGCTGGCGCGCGGCCACCACGATGCCCAGCAGAAAGGTAATGGCGAGGAAGCGGACACGGCCCAGCCAGGGCAGCCATTCACTAACGCTGGTTGCGGATTTCATTTGTTTTCGTCGCCGGTCCCGCTGAATTCACCGGCCGGATCCCTTTTCGAGTATTAATGGTAAACGGCGCGCCGCCGGCGCTGGGCACCCATCAAACGGAGCGCCCTTTCAAACCGCCGGCACGCCTGGTTTTTAGTGACCGGCAAGCTTACCGATCAACGAGAACAGTGGCAGGTACATGGAAATAACGATGCCGCCAACGACCACGCCCAGGACCACGATCATGATTGGTTCCATGGCCGTCAGAAGGTCCTTCACCGCGGCGTCCACTTCGTCTTCGTAGAAGTCGGCAATCTTTTGGAGCATGGCGTCCATGGCGCCCGTCTGTTCTCCAACGCCGATCATCTGCGTCACCATGCCGGGGAAAACGCTGGTTTCCTTCAGAGGATCCACAAGCGAGCGGCCTGCCTCGACAGCTTTTCGAGTTGCGGTGATCGCTCTCTCCACCACGGCGTTTCCGGAAGTACGCGCGGTGATATCGAGCCCTTCCAGTATGGGTACGCCGCTGGAGATCAAAGTCCCGAGAGTTCGTGTGAATCGGGCCACCGCAATTTTGCGCAGCAGCATTCCGATCATGGGCAGCTTCAGCAGAACCGCGTCAATCGCGTAGCGTCCTTGCGGTGTGCCGTACCAGAACTTCAACGCAAAACCGATGCCGACGAAAAACGCCAGGATTATCAAACCGTAGATGCTGCCGACGAAGTTGCTGAGCATGATCACAATTCTGGTGGGCAGCGGCAGGTCCACGCCAAGTCCGTTGAAAAGGGTGGTGAAGATCGGCACCACCTTCCACAGAAGAAGGATGATCACGCCGCCCGCGATACCCAGCACGGCGATCGGATAGATCATCGCCGACTTCACCGCGCGTTTCAGTTTTACGTTTTTCTCGATGTAGCTGGAAAGGCGCTGAAGAATGGTGTCGAGAATACCGCCCGTCTCGCCCGCCTCCACCATGTTGTAATAAAGCGCGTCAAACACCTTCTCGTACTGCTTCATCGAGGCAGAAAGCGTGGAGCCGCCTTCTACCGAAGCCCTTACGCCGTTGAGGATTTTCTGAAAGGTCTTGTTTTCCTGTTGCCCGGCGAGGATTTCGAGACATTGCACCAGGGGCAAGCCGGCGTCGATCATTACCGAGAACTGGCGCGTGAAGATCGCCAGCTCTTTCGAATCCACGCCGCCTCCGAAAGTGGGGATGCTGAATTCTTTCCCCTTCTCGGAAATCTTGCTGACGTTGATTTGCTCGCGTTTGAGCGACGCGGTCACCTCGGCCTTTGTGGCACCGGTGCGCTCTCCCGTTTTGGTCGCGCCCGTTTTGTCCACTCCACGATATGTAAATACCGGCATGATCTGTTCCCTCCTATTCCTTAATTTCAGCTACCGCTTGACGGGCGTTCGGCCACCAGTAGTAGGCGGCGACACCACTCCACGGTTGATCAAGTCTTGTAATTCGTCCGGGTTCGATGAACGCGCGAGCGCCACTTCTATGGTGATTAGCTTTTGTTGATAGGCATTCGCCAGGCTCTGATTGAACGTCTGCATTCCGGACGCGCCCGTGCCGGTCTGCATCGCAGAATAAATCTGGTGAATCTTGTCTTCGCGAATCAGGTTACGAATGGCGGCGGTGGGAATCAGAATCTCCATCACCATCGCCCGGCCTCGGCCGTCGATCTTCGGCAATAGGGATTGGCAAAGTATGCCTTCGAGCACCATCGACAGTTGCGCGCGCACCTGCGGCTGCTGGTGAGCCGGAAACACGTCGATGATGCGGTTGATCGTCGATACCGCGGAATTTGTGTGCAAGGTGGCAAAGGTCAAGTGGCCGGTCTCGGCGATTCGAAGCGCCGACTCGATGGTCTCCAGGTCGCGCATTTCGCCGATCAGCACCACGTCCGGGTCTTCGCGCAGAGCGGCGCGCAGCGAATTGGCGAACGAGTGCGTGTCGGAATGCACTTCGCGCTGGTTCACCAGGCATTTCTTGTGATTGTGGAGGAACTCGATAGGGTCTTCTATGGTGATCATGTGCTCTTCATGCTCGTTGTTAATTTTGTCGAGCATGGCGGCGAGCGTGGTGGATTTGCCTGAACCGGTCGGCCCCGTCACCAGAACTAGTCCGCGCGGCTTATCGCAAAGCCCACGGACCACGTTGGGCAGGCCGAGAGCGTCGAACGTCTTAATCTCCCACGGAATGGTACGGAAGACGGCTGCGACCGCGCCGCGCTGGTGGAAGATGTTGCCTCGAAAACGCGCCAGGCTCTTCAAGCCGAACGAGAAGTCCAGCTCCAGATTCTCTTCCAGCCGGTGCTTCTGCACGTCCGTCAGCACGCTGTAGGCCAGCGCTTTGGTGTCCGCCGCAGTGAGCGGCGGCATGTCGAGCGGGCGCAACTTGCCGTGCACGCGAATTCGCGGCGCGCTGTTGGTGGACAGGTGCAAGTCGCTGCCCGACATTTCAATCATTTTCTTCAGCAGTTCGCTTAAAGTGATGCCGGCCATTTATTTCCTCCGCTTACAGAACAGTCTCGCGCAATACTTCTTCCATCGTCGTGTGCCCCAGGGCCACTTTCAGCAAGCCGCTGCGGCGCAACGTAATCATCCCGGTTTCCAGGGCTTTCTTCTTAAGCTCCAACGCGGAAGCTCCCACTAGAATGAGCTCGCGCAACTCGTCGTTGATCTCCATCACTTCGTACAGGCCGACGCGCCCTTTGTAGCCTGTGTTGTTGCAGGTTGCGCATCCGCGGCCGTGATGAATCACCACTTTCTCCGATTCTTCCGGGGTGTAACCCGCATCCCTGAGCGCCTGCGGCAAGATCTGCAGCGGTTCCTTGCACTGCGAACAAATCCGCCGCACAAGCCGCTGCGCGCAGATCAAATTCACAGAAGTGGCCACCAGGAAAGGCTCGATGCCCATGTTCATCAATCGGCTGATGGTGGAGGGCGCATCATTGGTATGCAGCGTGGACAGCACCAAGTGACCGGTAAGAGCTGCTTTCACCGCAATTTCGGCAGTTTCAAAGTCTCGAATTTCGCCGACCAGGATGATGTTGGGGTCTTGCCGCAAGAAGGCGCGCAGGGCCGAAGCGAAGTTCAACCCTATCTGCTCCTTCATCTGTACCTGGTTGATGCCGGCAAGCTGGAATTCGACGGGGTCCTCGGCCGTCATAATATTCGTCTCTACCGTGTTGAGCCGCGCGACCGACGAATACAGCGTATTGGTTTTGCCCGACCCGGTAGGACCAGTTACCAGAACCATGCCGTAAGGCTTCAGAATCTGCCGTTCGAACTTGGTGAGCGACTCTTGTTCGAAGCCCAGCTTGGTCATATCCAGGCGCAGATTCTCTTTGTCCAACAACCGCAAAACGATTTTTTCGCCGAAGAGCGTTGGGACGGTGGAGACGCGAAAGTCGAGTTCCTTCTTTTTTCCGTCCTTTAAGTACTTGATCATGATGCGGCCGTCTTGCGGGAGCCGCTTTTCGCTGATGTCCAGTTTCGACATGATCTTCATACGGCTGGTGATGGCGTCCTTCAGCTTCAAGGGCGGCGCCATGACGTTCTGCAAAATGCCGTCCACGCGGAAGCGCACGCGAAGTTCTTTTTCGTAGGGCTCCACGTGAATGTCGCTGGCTCCGCGCTTCACCGCGTCGGTGAGAATCAGGTTCACAAGCTTGATAATCGGCGCTTCTTCGGCTGCTTTTTCGAGCGTAGCCAAATCCATTTCTTGTTCTTCGGCCGAAAGCTCGAGCGAAGCGTCGTCGCCGGCAAGGTCTTTCATCACCTTGTCGAGTTCTTCCACGCTTTCGACGTCGCCGTAAAACTTATGAATCGCTTCGCTGATTGCCGATTCGGAAGCCACTACCGGTTCCACATTGAAACCGGTCATAAACTTAATGTCGTCCATCGCGAAGACGTTGGTCGGATCCGTCATCGCAATCGTGAGCGTCGAGCCCACGCGCGAAAGCGGCACAATCTGATAGCGAATCGCGGTTTCTTGCGGGACTAGCTTGATTACCAGAGGGTCGACTTCGTAAAACTTAAGGTTTATCGAGGGCACGCCGTACTGCCGCGAGAGCACCGCCGTAATGTCGTCGTCGCTGACAAGCCCCATCTTGACCAGGCAGGTACCGAGCCTTCCACCGTTCTTTTTCTGGTAGTCGAGCGCCTGCTTCAACTGATCCGCTGAGATCAGGCTGTCTTTGACCAGTATTTCGCCGAGTCGGGAAGACATGATTGTGCGCCCGCGGTACTGTCACCGCTGGAAGATTTAGCGTAGCACGCTCGCGTGTGCGTCTTCGGAGCGTGTGAGGCGTTCGTGGTGAATCTGCTAACATCCGTTACGCTGCGTGAAAAACTGTACGTCGGTACAGGCTTTTTTTTGCTCCTGTACTAACGTACAGGTCGCGATAACGGACAATTTTTGTGCGCTAATAAGTGTCACTCCTCCACAAATCCAGAATCGATCCGTGATTCTAGGTTTGGGCGCGTGATTTCAACGCATGCCGGGCGACATCGCCATTACCGAACGGACAACGATTCCGCGACCAGAACGAGATCTTGCCTCGTACTCTAGTAATCTTCGGGACGTGAGCACCAATCGAAACAGTGCCATTCGCCGAATTCCCGCTGCAGAGGGACCAACTTCGTCGCGAAAGCTGCTCATTGCGATGATTTCGGCTCTCGTGCTCTTTGCCGCTCTTACCGTTCTGACTTTTCCAGTCGAGCAGGAACAACGGAACAGAGGCATTCACTTAACTTTATTTGCTGAAGTGCTTCCGTACGCTTTTCTGCTGCTTCCGTATCTCGTAGCTTTTGTCTTGAGCGCTTGGGGAAACACGGAGGAACTGAAAGCTGGGGGCGCGGGCATCGCTGCCGCTTTGTTCGGCGCATACGTTCTGGTTTCGCCGGGCGTATTGATGACGATGTTCCTATGGGCAGGCCTGTCCAGAAACCCGATGCTGGGTGCGGCGGTCGTAGTCGCAGTCTTATTGATCGCGAATAGCGCCTGGATCCTGTGGAGTGCGCTGCGACATCGGAAGAAATCCCCGGGCGCCTTAGCGGCCGGCGCTTGCGTCACCGTTATCTACTTGTTCGTAGGTATCCCTGCTGTACGCCTGAAAGAGTTTCGGGCGCAGCAACACGCCGAGACAATCCACGCAGCAGCGACACTGGATTATTACTCCGCGTTTACAAATGCTCACAAGGCCGTTGCTTCTCTATCGGGCTGCCTGATCCAACGGCAAGCGGATCAATCGAAAAGCGAGTTCCCTGCCTCCTTGTCGGAAATTCCGCAAGGGCCGGGCTGCGATACTACGCTTGCAAAGCCCGGAGCGATTCCTTACTACGCGCTCGCCTATGCTCCGCAGCGAGATTCTTCAGGGAGAATTAACGATTTTCAGCTTTCAGCAATACCGGTCCAGAAAGGCTTGGACCGAGTGAATCCGATTCTTTGCGACAAGCGCGGAACCATTTTTGTTTACGAGCGCTGGTTCGCGATGGACCGGGGAGAAAAGCTTGTTCCGATGATAGCGGTGGAACCCAACGACTTCACTGCTTCTAACTTGTTCACACTCAAAAACCAAATCAATGCTTTCATCAAAAGTACTGGCGGCGGAAGTGCTCCGTCGTCCCTTTCGCAATTGGCACCGCCAACTGCTGATGGGCAGAACACTGATCCGGACACCCAAAAGGCAGGCCCCTACGTTCTGAAATACCTTCCCCCGCGAAAAAATGATCCCGGAAAATACGCCATTTCGGCGACCTGCCAAAGCTACACGGATGCGTGCATGCGCAGTTTTCTTCTGGATTACGACGGCGAGGTCCACCAGACCGCGGAAGCGCGTCCGGCCGCGCCGCGCGATCCGCTCCTCCCCGATTGCGACAGATTCGGCCAAACCTGCCGCGACATCGACTGGCCAATTCCATCGCCCGCGGGGACTTCTAGCCCATAGTCGCGCGGTTATCGTGATTTTGAATTCGCGACTCTTTCAGGCGGCTGCGGACAATATTTCCATAGTTCGCGTGCGAGAATTTCACGCCGAAGCCCTAGCAGGAAGCCTCCGCCTTCTGTTACGATGAAGAAGTTCAACGGGCGGTTAGCTCAGCGGTTAGAGCGTCCCGCTTACACCGGGAAGGTCCGCGGTTCAAATCCGTGACCGCCCACCAGCAGAAGCGCAATCGCGGGGACGTAGTTCAGTTGGTTAGAACGCTGCCCTGTCACGGCAGAGGTCGCGAGTTCGAGTCTCGTCGTCCCCGCCATTTCTTTCGAATGGTTTAGTTAGGTCGCGTAGCAGCGGACGTTGCACACGCGTTGCACAATTTTTCAAGCAGTTCCATCGCTGAAAGCGTACTTTCAAGTACATCGTGGATATAGTGCCGGGTTGTGGTCGCAAGGAATGCCTTAATAGTCCCTTCGACGCAAGCCCGTTATCTTTATGTCAGTCCCGCCAGCGTGGTCGCCACACCGCGCCGCAGCGAAGACCAGCCGTGCCACTTGGGAAGAGAAGTATCCAACTCAAAGTCGTGTTCGGCCTTGTGCTCTGATTCCTGTTGCGAGCATATGGAGCATCGCTTGAGCGCGGGGATCACAACCCGCTTGGAAAGATTATCCAAGAGTAGGGGATTCTTGCTAGGCCCGCGTAAGATCGGCCCAGTTGATGGGTTGCCGTCTCGCTCTCGCAGGTCGGCGAGAATTTGAAACTCAGTTAACGGTTAAAGTAGTCGTGCCACTCACCGTGCCTGCAGTTGCCGTGATGACCACTGTTCCAGAGGCCATGCCCACAGCCGCTCCCTTGTTCGTGCTGTCGTTGCTGATTGTGGCCACGGCGGCGTTTGACGTGCTCCAAGTGACCGAAGACAGAGTCTGCGTCGTGCCGCCAGTGAATGTCCCGGTGGCGATGAAAGATTGTGTCGCCCCCACTGAAATCGAGGGGCTGGCTGGCGTGACGGTGATCGACAGCAGTCCCGGGGGAGTGAGTGAGGAAGGCTCGTACAGCTCCGCAGTCGCCAGCGTCGTGTTTGAGCTATCTCCGGGGAGCACGCCATCTCCTCCCGCGGCGAGAACCGATCCGTCAATCAACCGGGTTGCCGTGTTACCGTCTCGCGCTTCATTCATACTGGCGGTGGCGGTGAATGTCTGCGCAACGGGATCATAGATTTCCGCAGTCGCCAAGGGAGAATTGGTGTTGGGAGTTTCTCCCCCCTCGAACAGAACCGTGCCATTTGTAAGCAGCGTGGCCGGAATCGGTTCGTTCTCAGCGGGAGTGCGCGCGATGGTCATGCTCCCAGTCGTAGCGGTAAACGTTTGCGAGGTTGGATCGTATAACTCAGCGCTCGCCAGACTGGAGGTTGGGTACTGGAAGCCTCCAGCGATGAGAACCGTGCCGCCGTTGAGCAAGGCCGTAGACGCGGCTTCTCGAGGGGTGGTCAACGAGGCCGAAATCGCACTGAAAAGTTGCGTTGCGGGATCGTATGTCTCGGCGCTGGAAAGCGTTGCATTGTTCACCGTGCCAGAGGGAGCTTCCCCGCCTGCGATGAGCACCGTGCCGTCGTTTAGCAATGCTGCCATGTGAGACGAACGTGCCGTGGTCATGCTGCCGGTAGTGAGCGTGAACGTGCCGTTCGCGGGGTCATATAGCTCTGCACTGTTCAGGTCAACTAAGTTGTCGGAGTTCCCGGTCTCGCCTCCGGTGATAAGAACAGTTCCGTCCGGCAGCAGCGTGGCGGTGTGGTTTTGGCGCGCGACATTCAGGCTGCCGGTCACCGTGAACATCCCGGTCGCCGGATTATAAAGCTCTGCAAGCGAAAGAGACGTGCCCGCTTCCTCCCCGCCGGCGATCAGAACCATTCCATTTTTCAAGAGGGTGGCCGTATCGTTATTGCGAGGACCATTCGTGGTGCCAGTAAGGGTGAAAATTCCAGAGAGCGGATCGTACAATTCCGCCGTCTCGTCACCGCCCCCCACGATCAGGACCATGCCATTGTTGAGCAGCGTGGCGAGGCAGTTTTCACGCGCCGAGTTCATCGCGCCTGTGAATGTCCAGCTATTAGATCCAGTAACGGACATCGCGGCTGATCCGGTGATTCCCGAGAACTCTGCCGTGATGCTCAACGGCCCGCCGAAAGCCACACCTGTGGCCACCCCCGAATTAACGTTAATAGTGGCCAGGCTGGTATTCGAGGAAGTCCAATTCACTTGAGAAGTGATGTTCTGCGTGGAGCCGTCTGAATAATGTCCTGTAGCGGCGAATGGCAGCGTGCTCGCTACAGCTACGTTGCCCGGATTCGGCGATACGGTGATTGACTGCAGTGTAGCGGCGCCGGATGCTGTTACCGTCAGAGCAGCTGTGCCGCTCACGCCTGAGAAAGTTGCTGTGATCGTGAGTGGGCCTCCAGCGGAGACACCTGATGCAACACCAGTGGTGCTGTTTATTGTTGCGAATCCGGTATTGGAAGATCTCCAAGTTGCCTGCGCGGTCAGGTTTTGCGTGGAGCCATCGGAGAAGTTGCCGGTAGCAGTGAAGGACAAGGTGCTACCCGCCGCGACGCTGGTAGGGTTGGGCGTGACGGTGATGCTTTGGAGCGTTGGAACTGGTGTCGCTACCGTCAACAAGGTCGTGCCGCTTACTGCGCCAACAGTGGCGGTGACGGTTGTCGTTCCCGTGCTCACTCCGACGGCGGTGCCGCTGTTCGAAATGTCATTGGTCATCGTTGCGACGGTGGCGTTCGAAGAACTCCAGATGACCGAATTCAAGACCTGCGTGGAGCCCCCACTGAAAGTGCCGGTCGCGACAAACTGCTGCGAGCCGCTCGGCGCGATCGAAGGACTCCCCGGAGTCACCGCGATCGACTGAAGCCCTGCTGGAGTAAGGCTGAAAGGTTCATAAAACTCCGCGCTCGCGAGTGTCGTGGCGGGCTGAGCCGAAGATGCATTCGTGATGCCTCCTGTGGCGAGAACCGTCCCGTTGGCGAGCAAGGTCGCCTGGAAGTACGTGCGGCCGGAATTCAACGGGGTAGTAACGCTAAAAGCTCCCGTGGCGGGATCGAAGAGTTCGGCATCTGTTGTGGTGACGAAGATAGCCGGTCTAGAAGTGACGTCAACAAGTCCGCCGGCGACGAGAACAGTCCCGTTCGTAAGCGGCGTCGCCGTGAAGAGCGCTCGGCCAACTGCCATGCTGCCGCTGGTGGCAGTGAAAGACTGATTCGTTGGATTATAGATTTCCGCGCTGGTCAAGAAAGTGGTCGAGGTGTTCCCGTCGAGTTGGTTAGCACCTCCAGCGATGAGAACTGTTCCATTGTCCAGAAGAGTGGCAGATGGCAGGAGGCGAGCAGCGGTCATGCCGGCGGCCACGGCCGTAAATATTCCAGTGGAGGGATTGTAAATTTCCGCGCTGGCGAGGGCATTCTCGCTGGTGATTGTATTTTGACGGCTCCCGCCCCCCGCGACCAGAACTGTCCCGTCGGGCAAGAGAGTTGCGACATGCCCGCCGCGCGGCACGTTCAGGCTGCCTGTGACACTGAAGGTCTCAGTTGCAGGATCGAACAGCTCTGCGCTGCCGATCTCAACCTGCTCCGCATCTTGTCCTCCGGCCACGAGGACCATTCCGTTTTTCAGTAACGTCGCCGTAAAAAGAATGCGCCCGGTGTGAAGGCCGCTGATGACGGAAAACTTCCCGGTTGCCGGGTCATAAATCTCAGCGCTGTCCAGTGCACCGGTGCCGCTACCTAGAGTGCTCCCTCCCACAATCAGAACGCGCCCGTCGTTGAGTAACGTCGCCGTGTGGCCGAGGCGCGGCACGTTGGGATTCCCGGTGAGGGAAAAAGTACCGGTAGAAGGATCGTACAGCTCGGCTGTGGTCACAACGGTGGATTGATCGGTCGTCAACAGGTCTGCGCCCCCGACGATGAGAACTTTTCCGTTGTTGAGCATCGTTGCCGTATGCGCCGCTCGAGAACTGTTCATGCTGCCGGTAAGTACCCAAGCCGCAGAGACGCTCAAGCTCGCTGTGCCGCTCACTCCGGAATCCGTTGCGGTAATGGTGATCGGTCCGCCCGGCGTCACTCCTTTAGCTACGCCCGTGTTGCTGACGATTGTTGCGACCGACGTGTTCGAAGATGACCAGGCCGAAGCGGTGGTGACATTCTGGGTTGAGCCATCAGAGTAGTGGCCAGTAGCGGTGAACGGCAATGTGCTTCCGACTGCGACGCTGCCCGGATTCGGCGTCACGCTGATGGTTTGCAATGTCGGAGGTGCCCCTGCCGTCACGCTCAAGCTGGCCGTGCCGCTGATTCCCGAATCCATTGCCGTGATGGTGATCGGACCGCCAGCGGCGATACCTTTCGCTACGCCAGTATTGCTGACGATCGTCGCGATCGACGTGTTTGAAGACATCCAGGTCGAAACCGTGGTGAGGTTTTGGGTTGAGCCATCAGAGTAGTGCCCAGTGGCAGTGAACGGCAATGTGCTTCCGACTGCGACGCTGCCCGGATTCGGCGTCACGCTGATGGTTTGCAGTGTGGGAGGCGCTCCTGCCGTCACGCTCAGGCTGGCCGTGCCGCTGATTCCAGAATCCCTTGCGGTAATGGTGATCGGACCGCCAGCGGCGATACCTTTCGCTACGCCAGTATTGCTGACGATCGTCGCAATCGACGTGTTTGAAGACATCCAGGTCGAAGCGGTGGTGAGGTTTTGCGTTGAGCCATCAGAGTAGTGCCCGGTGGCAGTGAACGGCAGCGTGCTTCCGACCGCGACGCTGCCCGGATTCGGCGTCACGCTGATGCTCTGCAGTGTGGGAGGCGCTCCTGCCGTCACGCTCAGGCTGGCCGTGCCGCTGATTCCAGAATCCCTTGCGGTAATGGTGATCGGTCCGCCCGCCGCCACTCCTTTGGCTACGCCCGTGTTGCTGACGATCGTTGCAATCGACGTGTTTGAAGACATCCAGGTCGAAGCCGTGGTGAGGTTTTGCGTTGAGCCATCGGAGTAGTGCCCGGTGGCAGTGAACGGCAGTGTGCTCCCGACTGCGACACTGCCCGGATTCGGCGTCACGCTGATGCTCTGCAGTGTGGGAGGCGCCGCTGCTGTCACGCTGAGGCTGGCCGTGCCGCTGATCCCAGAATCCGTTGCAGTGATGGTGATCGGACCGCCCGCGGCGATACCTTTCGCTACGCCAGTATTGCTGACGATCGTCGCAATCGACGTGCTCGAAGAGGACCACACAGAACTATTGGTGACATTTTGGGTCGAGCCGTCAGAAAAGTGCCCGGTAGCGGTGAACGGCAGCGTGCTTCCGACTGCGACGCTACCTGGATTCGGCGTCACTGTGATGGACTGAAGGGTCGGAGGCGCCGCTGCCGTCACGCTCAAGCCGGCCGTACCGCTGATTCCTGAGTCCGTTGCCGTGATCGTGATAGGTCCGCCCGCCGCCACTCCTTTAGCTACGCCCGTGTTGCTGACGATCGTTGCGATCGCCGTGTTCGAAGAGGACCATACAGAACTACTGGTGACATTTTGGGTCGAGTCGTCGGAGAAGTGCCCGGTAGCGGTGAACGGCAGCGTGCTCCCGACCGCGACGCTGCCCGGATTCGGCGTCACTGTGATGGACTGAAGGGTCGGAGGCGCCGCAGTTACGCTCAAGCTGGCCGTGCCGCTGATTCCAGAATCCGTCGCCGTGATGGTGATCGGTCCACCCGCCGCCACTCCTTTGGCTACGCCTGTGTTGCTGACGATCGTTGCGATCGCCGTATTCGAGGAAGACCACGCCGAATTCGAGGTGACATTGTGCGTTGAGCCATCGGAGAAGTGCCCGGTAGCGGTGAACGCCAGCGTGCTTCCGACTGCGACACTGCCCGGATTCGGCGCGATCGATATGGTCTGCAAAGTGACGCCCGGCTCCGTCTTCGACGGGTCGGGAAAGCCGCCGCTGCAAGCAGACAGCACGCCTGCAAGTAGAAACAAAACACACCCGGTGCAGAACAATTTTAGTCGTCGCTGTCGTGTGGCGCGCCCTTCCATGATTCCTCCATCTATGTATCTCGCGGGATCGATCTGCTGCCGGCTCATCTCAGTTCACCGCTGTCCAAGACGAAAGACGATGCCGGCTGTGAGCCGAAAATTGTTCTGCTGGCCATTCGTGCCGTTGGAAAACTGCGTGAGCAGGTACTCGGCCTGAAGAATTCGAATGGCAATGTGGGGTCGAACGACCCAGTCGAGGCCGCCCCCGGCAGTCATAACGAAGCCGCTGTTTGCGCCCAATGGAGCGAGGCCTGCTGCAAGCGAGGATGTGTAAAGCGAGCCGCCCGCATGTCCGCCACCCAGCAAGACCTGTGCGAAGGGAGTCAGTCGTCTGTCTGTGCGCCAGGAGAATCGAGGACCAAATAGGTAGGTCACCACCGTTACATCAAAGCCGGCCCCGCGCACGTTGCTTTGATGATAGCCGCCAAAATCCCCCACGACGCCAAACCACTTGTTGACGTTATAAGAGAACGCCCCGCTCCCGCCTTGCATGTTGACACCGTGGCTGCTGGCCACGATGTTTGAGTGGACGTAGCTGTAACCGAAGGACACCTCCCCGGCGGGGACTTCCTGGCTCGCCACCGAACTGGCGGCTCCCAGCATGAGCACTAGCACTCCCAATGCTTTCCCAAGCACTTTCATCTTTTTCAGTTCCTTGGCCTTCGTTGGCGTTAACGTTCACCCATAACTCTCCGCTACTTGTTAATGCGAAAAGCGCGGTCGAATTGGCTCACGAGGTTTCTGAGGGTTGACAAAATCGAACGGAGGGAAAGACGCAGGGCCATTGCGCTCGAATCTCGCGCATTGACTTCAAGCCGAAGGAACGGCTATCTTACGCGAAACCAGCAGCCTATGGACCCACGGCGTGTACCAATCATCCAAATCAGTTGAATTGCTTGCAAGGTGGCGAGAGGGGGATCAGGACGCGCTTCAGGCTCTCATTCCTCTCGTCTACAAAGAACTGCATGCACTGGCGCACCGCCATTTGAGGGCAGAGCGCCCTGGTCATACACTGCAAAGCACGGCCTTGGTGCACGAGGTGTACCTGCGCCTGGTGGGCCAGGGCCCCGCCCAGACTGAAAACCGCGCGCATTTTATTGCTGTTGCGGCCAGGCTCATGCGCCAGATTTTGGTCGACTACGCTCGAAATCGGCGGGCTGCAAAGCGCGGCCCCGAGCGCAAGGTCGAACTGAACGAGACTCTTGATCTGCCGGAAAGGAAGAGTGTCGATGTCGTCGCGCTGGATGATGCGCTGAACGAACTTTCGCGTCGTGACGAGCAACAGGTACGCATCGTGGAACTGCGGTTTTTCGGGGGCCTGACTCTGGAAGAAACTGCTGAAGTTGTCGGTGTTTCCACAGCTACGGTAAAGCGCGATTGGAATGTGGCCAAAGCATGGCTAACGCGCGAAGTGCAGCGAGGCGCCAGTGGAAGAAACAGCCCAGTGGCAGAAAGTTAAGGAGCTCTTCGCGGCCGCTTTAGAGCGAGACCCGGCGCAGCGCGATGAATTCTTGCGCGAGGTTTGTGGCCCGGATAACTCACTGCGAACCGAAATCGAATCCCTCCTTTCCGCTCACGTCCGGTCGGACGAACTCTCCCAACTTCCCTTGACCACCGAGCTTCTGGCAGAGCCGCAAACTCCCAAGTCCATTGGCCCTTACTTGCTGATCAAGAAAATCGGCGAGGGCGGGATGGGACAGGTCTGGCTCGCGGAACAGACCGCGCCATTGCATCGCCAGGTTGCGCTGAAACTGATCCGCACGGGCATGTACGACGATTCCACCCTCCGGCGCTTCCAAGCCGAGCGGCAGTCGCTGGCAATCATGGATCATCCTGCAATCGCCAAGGTGTTTGACGCAGGCGCGACTCCCGATGGCCGGCCATACTTTGTGATGGAGTACGTCCCCGGTGAACCGATTACGGCATATTGCGATCGGAAGAAACTCAAGATTCGCGAACGCCTGGAGCTGTTCGTCAAGGTCTGTGAAGGAGCGCAGCACGCACACCAGAAAGCCATCATCCATCGCGATCTTAAACCGGCAAATATTTTGGTGGTGGATCCTGACGGAAAACCGGTGCCCCGCATTATCGACTTCGGATTAGCGAAGGCGGATGCGCCGGGGGCCGGGGAAACGCTATTTACGGGATTGGGAGGATTCATTGGCACGCCGGGATACATGAGTCCCGAGCAAACCGATCCCGGCGTGCTGGACGTTGACACGCGTACGGATGTGTACTCGCTCGGTGTAGTTCTGTACGAACTGCTCACAGGTCTTCTCCCGTTCGACACCAGGGAGTGGAAGAAGAAACCTCTGCATGAAGTCCTGCGGCACCTGCGGGAGCAGGACCCGCTGCGTCCCAGCACCAGAGTCGAAACAGAGAGAGAATCTTCGACCACGGCAGCCGACCTGCGCGGGACGGAGCCAAAGCAATTAGCAAACCTGCTTCACGGTGATCTCGACTGGATCGCCATGAAGGCGCTCGAGAAGGATCGGGCCCGCCGCTATGGCACGCCCTTGGATCTCGCGGCGGATATCGGGCGGTATTTGAACAATGAGCCGGTTGTGGCGCGTCCCGCCAGCGCCGGCTACCGAGTGCAAAAATACGTGCGGCGCCATCGCTTCGCCGTGGGCGTGGCAGCGGGGTTGCTGATTCTGCTCGCCGGATTCGCCGTCATGCAGGCAGTGCAATTGCGCCGCATCGCTCGGGAGCGCGACCGGGCCGCACGCGAGCGGGATCGAGCGAATCGCATCTCGGATTTCATGACCGGAATGTTTAAGGTGTCCGACCCCAGCGAAGCGCGAGGCAACAGCGTTACCGCGCGCGAGATTCTCGACAAGGCTTCGAACAATATCAATACAGGATTGGCGAGCGACCCCGAGCTCCAAGCCCAGATGACCGCCGCCATGGGCAAAGTGTATGGAAACCTCGGGCTGTATTCCCGCGCGCAATCGCTGCTGCAACAAACCGTGGACGTCCGCCGCCGCGCTCTGGGCTCCGACAATTCGGACACGCTCAAGGCGCAAACCGAGTTAGCGTGGATTTTTCGTCTGGAGGGCCATTACGCGCAGGCGGAGATCCTTCTTCGGCAGACCCTCGATGCGCAGAAGCGCGTTCTGGGGCCGGACAATCCGGACACGATCAAGTCCACGAGTAACTTAGCCGTTGTTCTGAGCGACGAAGGCCACTATCCGGAAGCGGAAGCGGCGTTCCGCGAAGTGTACGACAGCCGCCGGCGCGTGCTTGGACCCGGCAATCCGGACACAATCATATCGATGAACAACCTGGCCACCATCCTTTTCAACCAGCATCGCTATGCTGATGCGGAGAAGCTGTATCGAGAAGTGCTCGATATCCGCCGCCGCTCCCTCGGGCCCGAACATCCGTACACGCTGCTGTCAATGAACAACCTTGCCGTCATTCTGCACAGTGAGGGGAATTACGCGGAAGCGGAAAAGCTGAAGCGGGAAACACTCGAAATCCGCCAACGCGTGCTCGGCCCGGAACATCCTGACACATTGTTGTCGATGAGCAATCTGGCTGACACTTTAATGAAACTGCAAAACTACCACGAAGCAGAGACGCTGTTGAGGCAAGCGCTTGAGATTCAGCGCCGCGTCCTCGGACCGGAGCATCCACAAACTCTAACCTCGATGACCAACTTGGCAGAAGCTCTTAGGAGTGAGGGCGATTATGCCCAAGCCGAGAAGCTGCTCAGACAGGCGCTTGAGATTCAGCGCCGTGTCTTGGGACCAGACCATCCAGAAACCGCACACTCGACCTACAGCCTAGCCTGCATCCTAGCGGAGGAGGGCAAACACGACGAGGCGCTCTCGACCTTGCGCGAGTCGGTGGACCATGGCCTTGCATCTTGGATGGCGCTGGATATCGAGAAGGACCCCGAGCTGAAATCGCTACACGGTGATCCACGCTTCGACGCGCTCGTGGCTCACGCGAAAGAGCGCGCCGCCGCTGCAGAAAAACATAACTAGCATGTGTTGAGTCGTAACATGCCGTTGTCGCTGCTCGCTTCGGAGCATCTTCAGGAGCGGACTGCTTCCCAGATTCTTGCGAGGAATTTGATGTCGGTTGTCGCGGGGGCGTCGCCCGCGGTTGTCACGATCGCGGGACGCGATTTCAGGATGAATGCGTGGAGGAGTTCCAAAAACTTTTCAGCGGCCGACGCCTCCGGCTGTAATGCTGCGAGGCTCAAGGCCATGCCTCGATTGGCGAATTCCGGCTGAGGAATCATCTCCGATGCGGTAAATGCCGACGCTGCGAGCGTCGGGCATAAAATGCAATCCCAATTCTGCCCGAAGATTACTCGGTCATTTTCCGCGAACGAGCGACTGTCCAGTATCTGGAGAACGGGAAGCGCTTCATAAAAGCGCACGATGTTAATCGCCGGCCCGAGCAATGACGCCCAGGCCTCGCAATCTTCCGCTGACAACTTTGGAATTACATCTTCTTGGATGAAGATTACGTTTGCGCCCGCTTCCACGAATTTGGAAGCAATCTGCGTGATGGTTGCGGCCGCCAGCTCCAGCGCTGCATCGGAAACATTTTCGCGCCGTGCCGCATCCTCCTTCCGGAGTCCAGCGATTCGCGCGGCCAGCGTGAACGGACCCGCGACTCCGGCTAATAAAAGAGCCTCATCGCGCAGCAGCGACTTGAGCCGGCGAATCGCCTCGACTGCGACAGCGACCCGGCTGCTTTTCGCTGCGTCTTCGGGCGACCGAAGACCATCGGGCAGTTCGCCTTTCTCCGCGGATTGCGGCCATTGAATTGCGGGGAATTGGTCGCCGGTTTGCCACTGGAGCTTCGCTCCGAGCGCTTCCGCTTCGAGATAGGGATCGAAGTAGCAGGCGACTCCGTCCGAGCGCAGGTGGCTGCGGATTTGCCTCAGGGAATTGGAGATTTTCGTGGCGTTCCCGAGAAATTCCCGCAACGGAAGGTTTTCCACTTTGGCGCCAAGCGAAAAGACGATGGGCAAGAACAGCGGCCGCGCCTGCGGAATTCCTTGCAGCAAACCTTTAAGCATCTGACGCGGAGTGGAGTTCTCCGTCATCGCTTAAGGCCGGAAGCAAGGCCCGGTGGACTTCGCATCCGGCCAAGTGCCGTAATACTGCAGGATTTCTTTGGGCGGACTCAATTTGCTCCACTGCTTCTGGAATTCATCGAACGGCTTACCGCGCGCCAGGCGAGCGCGCCGTTCTTCGTCTCTGAGTTGCTTGGTTTTTTCCGCATCCAGCTTGCGCCGGACGGGATCGTATGCAATGCGATAGACGTTTTGCGCCGTCTCTTCGGAGATGATTTTTTTCTTCACGTCTTCCAGAATCTCCAGCGGATCGCGCTCCAGCGGATCGCCGTAGCCCGGGCCGCCGCCGCTGAAACCGAACAGCAGATCGCCTTCCTCATACACCTTGGGAGTGCGCGCGATTAATTCCATAGTCCAATTGCCTTCGATGGTGTGCCCCTCCAGGATCGTGCGAGAGTCCATGGTGAGGTTCGGATTGGCTTCCGCCATCTGTTTCAGCAAATCCGCTTTGCGTATGCTGATTCCGGGAATGGGCGAAGAAGCGTATCCGCCGAAAAGCGGCTGGCCCAGCGGGACCTTGCTTCCGTTTCCCATGCACAGCGAAACCAGGTTGGGAACTTTGTGAATCATCCATTGCTGCACGCCGCCGGAACCGCCGCGATGAAGCCCCGGGCCGCTCGAATCTTTCCAATGCTGCGACAGCGTTACCGTGACGGGCAATTCGCTTTCCACCTGTTCGGAGTCCGGCGCGCGACCAAACGCGCACCAAGCGAAGCCGTAAGCGTCCATGCCGTCTTCAGCGGAGCGGCCTCCCTGCCCTTGGGTATTCAACGAAAACGAGAGCACATCCGAAACGGCGAGGTTCCACTGTGAATGTCCGGCGCAAATTTGCGCTGTGTGCTGGCTGCCGGGCGCTGCGGCAACTTGTCTCCAAAGCCCGGCGCTCGAAAATACCATCTTGGCGAAGCTGTTGTGCGTTGCATTGCGCGCTTGCATTCCGATATACACGCAACAACTCGTTGCCGCCATCTTGTCCGGGTTCAGGATGATTCCCTCCGGAAAAATAAAATCGATGGGCGCGAACGTGGAGCTGGAGATCGGCAGGTCGTGGAAAATATATTCGTACATGAAATTGGCGATGTGCCCGACGACCGCTTGCGTATGCACGTTGTAGGAAGAAGGATTTTCCGGCGAGGTGCCCTCAAAATCGAAGACGAGTCCGCCGTCTTTCTTGGTGAGCGTCAAATAGCAGGCGCGGACCAGTGCGGGTGTCCAGCCGATCGCATCATTAAACACCACGGCTCGGAATTTGCCGTCGGGGAGAGCTTTGATTTTCTTTCTGGCTCCCGCTTCGGCTGTTTCACTCATCTTGCGCATCAAGCCGATGACATAGTCCGGCCCTCGTTTTTCAGCGAGCTCCAGCACGCGCACTCGCACGCGGTCGGCAGTGGTGCAGCGCGCGCGCAAATCGGAGATGAACATGGCCGGCGCCCGCAGACCGTACACCGTGTAAAATTCCAGAAAATCGTTGCGAATCTCGAAGTTCTCTCCGATTTTGATGGGAGGAAGATTCAGCCCTTCCTCGAATCGCGATTTCGCGCTGACCGGCATGCCGCCCGGTTCAATGGCGCCGGTTTCTGTGGTGTGCAGCGCCGCAGTCCCCCATCCCAGAAGCTGCCCTTTGTAAAAAATGGGCATGAGCGCCACTTGGTCTGGATTGTGAATGCCGCCGTAGAGAGCGTCGTTGGTGTACCAGATGTCTCCATCGCGAATCCCCGGATTTTGTTCGTAATACTTCAAAATAAATTTAATGACCACCGGCTGAATGATGGCGTGCAGGTAGGTGCCGCAGGCAGCGTTGATCAGATCGCCGCCGGCGGTGAACAGCGCCACCATGGAGTCGCCCGAGACGCCGAAATAGCTGCGCGACGCTCGCACGAACACTTCCATCGCTTCATCGAGAATGTCGTTAGTTACCTGCACGCCGATTTCGTAATCACCCTGGGCGATTTTCGCCGCGCACTCTGTTTCATACGGCGTGGCCGGGGACGGCTTGAGCCATGCCAGTTTTTCGGCAAGTGTTGGAATAGGCATCTGTCTCCTCTTCTTCTCGGCGAACTAGCTTTCCAGGATGCCGAGGCCTCGCTCATCAATCGAAAAACGCATGGCCGGCGGAACGACGAGCGTGGTGTATTCGCTCTCGACGATTGCCGGTCCTTGCACCACATTTCCCGGGCGCAGCAACTCGTAAGTAAAAATCGGCGTCGTGCGAAAATCTTTCTCGGGCGGCCAGTACACCGGTCGCTCGGCTTTTCGCGCAGCCGCCGGGCTGTTCCCTTCCAATTTCAGCTTCGGCATTTCGACCTTCTTCGTCGGGACGATGGCCTTCAGAATGAAACTCTCGATGAAGATTCCGCCTTCCGGGTTCACCACAAACGGGCTGAAGGCTTCGCTGAATTCCTTGTTGAACGCATCACAGATAGCGCGAACGTCTTCCCCGGAGTGAATCGCCAGCAGCGGGGAGAGCGCTCGTTTTACGTGAAATTGCCCGCCATACAGCATGTCCAGTTCGAGAACGAAAGACGCATCATCCAGATTTAACCCATCGCCGGTCAAATCCCGGCGCGCCTGCTCGATAAGATTCTCCACCGTCTCGTTGAAAGCTGAGAATTCGTTGGAAAGCTTTTGGGTACCCGGCTCCATGAGCGTAAGTTTTTTTGAGACTTCATAAACGTGCATGATGTCCATGGTCGAAGACCCGAACGCGCAGAACACCGGGGAAAACGCGAAGGTCACAGCTTTCGGAATATCGGCCTTGTATCCTTCCGCATGCGTGGGACCCGCGCCGCCTCCAACGAAAAGAATGAATTCCTCGGGGCTGTAGCCGCGAAGATGAACTTC
>JBEKHP010000029.1:0-45490 GCA_050012235.1 Candidatus Acidiferrales bacterium
CGAGCTGCCGGAGGAGTAGGTAGAGCGAGCTGCCAAACACGCACTCGGCGGACACACACAATCGCCCGTCGAGAAAAACCTTAACCTTTCAAAATGCCTGAGCAAGCCCAACGCCGCGCCCCACAGGGGCAACCAGAGGAAAATCCGCCGGACAATAACCACGCCTACGAAGAGCTTCGCCACTTAATCGTCGCGCCCGAACAGGGAGAAATCGCGGATATTCAGGAACGCCTCGAAGATCTCGCCCGACGCACGAAGGACGTGAGCACCGTGGTCGCCGAAGCCATCACCATGCGCCGCGATCATGGTGGCGATCGCGCCTTGGCGAGCGCTTTGACTCCCACCATTCAGGAAACGCTTCGCGAATCGGTCCGCAGAGACCCGCACGTTCTCGCCGATGCGCTGTTCCCGGTGATGGGACCCGCGATTCGGAAATCTATCGCCGAAACGCTTCGCACCATGCTGGAATCGTTTAATCAGGCTCTGGAGCACAGCCTCTCCGCTCGCGGAATCAAGTGGCGCATCGAAGCTTTCCGCACGGGAAAATCCTTCGGCGAAATCGTTTTGATGCACAGCCTGCTGTATCGCGTGGAACAGGTTTTCCTGATTCATCGCCAAACGGGGCTGGTGCTCAATCACGTCGTCGCGACGTCCGTTCCCACGCAAGATCCCGCGATGGTTGCCGGAATGCTTTCCGCCATCCAGCAGTTCGTGCGCGATTCCTTTGATTCAAAGAATGAGGACACACTGGACAGTCTGAACGTCGGCGAGCTGGAAGTATGGATTGAAGAAGGCCCTGACGCAGTAATCGCCGCAGTGATTCGCGGCCACGCCCCCGCGGACTATCGTATAGCGATGAAAGAAGCGCTCGAAGAAATCCAGCGGATGTATAGTTCCGGGCTCGCGAGTTTCAAGGGTGACGCAGCGCCGTTTCACGCGGCCGACGAACTCTTGTCGCGTCTTCTCGCGACGCAGCATCGCGAACCGGTCGCAGCAAAGAAACCGCGCGCCGCACTAGCGGTCATAGCGATAATAGTTATCATCGGCCTGGGTTGGGGTGTCTACTCCACATATCTTCTCTGGGAGTGGTCGCGATTCCTGAGCGCCGTTCGCGGACAACCCGGCATCGTGGTGATTTCATACGACAAACAAGGTGGCCGTTATCACATACGAGGCTTCAAAGATCCGCTCGCGCCGGATCCCAATGCTCTACTGAGCCAAGCAGGCCTCGATCCGAAAGATGCGGAGTTTGATTTGGCGCCTTACTATTCCCTGGATGACGCCATTGTGGTCCAGCGCGCGCGCCAATTCCTGCTGCCTCCTGAAGGTGTCAAGATTTCCGAACATCAGGGCGAGCTGGAAGTCGAGGGAGCGGCCTCGCCGCAGTGGATCGCTCGTATGACGGAACGCGCTCCCATGATTCCAGGCGTCACCACAGTCAATCGTTCTCATCTGCAGAATGCACATTCGGCCCAGCTCGATCCGCCGAAAAAGGCAATCGAGTCCATGAGCCTGGTCTTTCCCGTCGGCCGGGCCGACCTCGAACCCGGCCAGGAAAACATAGTTGCCGAAGTTCAAAAAGAAATCCGCGACCTGATCGCGGAGGCAAATCGTCTCGGCGAACAAACTTCCATTGAAATTATCGGCCACACCGACAGCACCGGCGTCGATAACACGAATCTGCTGCTCAGCCAGCAGCGCGCCGACCAAGTCCGCGGCCTTCTCTTGCGCAGCGGCATCCAGCCCGCAAATTTGGCTTCGCGCGGAGTGGGCACCACGCAGCCATTGCGCACGGAAGACACCGAAGAAGGCCGCCGCGAGAATCGCAGCGTCAGCTTTAAAATCACGTTTACTCCCGCTTCTCCCGTAAACTAACGAGCCTCGAATGCTGCAAAAGAAAATCTGCATGCTCGGCTCGTTCTCCGTGGGCAAGACCAGCCTGGTGCGCCGCTTCGTCGAAAGCATTTTTTCGGATGCTTACCAAACTTCCATCGGCGTGAAAATCGATAAGAAGGTTGTCCGCGCCGGGAACGAAGACGTGACTCTTGTTCTGTGGGATATTCACGGCGAAGATGTGTACCAGAAAATTCGCATGTCCTACCTGCGGGGCATGTCCGGTTATCTGCTCGTCGTGGACGGCACGCGCCGCCAAACTCTCGACGACGCTCTCGCGTTGAACGAACGCGTGATTCAGGAAGCCGGAAAAGTTCCCGCGATTCTGGTGATCAACAAAAGCGACCTGGCCGACAAATGGGAAATCGATTCCGCGCGCGAGTCCGAATTAACCGCAGCAGGATGGACTATAATCCGCGCGAGCGCCAAGACCGGCGATTCCGTTGAAGAGGCTTTTTCAAAACTGACCGCGGCCATGTTGGCGGAATAATGTCTTCGAACTCCCTTTTCGAGTCATTCCTTGCCGGCCAGGGCTATGCCTTGTTCGAATCGCTCGGCGACGGCGATTTTTTAGCGATTGGAAATTGTCCGGACTGGTGCCGCGAAGTTTTTGAAATTGACACTAAAATTGGAAAGCGAAATCGTCTCGCGGAAAACTCTCCGTTCCTCGAAAACTTTTTGGTGGATGCCGAAGAATTCTGGAACACCAAGTCCGAAGGCTCTGCAAGCTCCGGCAATTGGACCGAACGCGGCAAGAATGGCCGCGACATTCCGCTCGAAGCTTTTGCGCTCTCGCTTGACGGCAAGAAAATCCTGATCCTTCGAAATCTTTCCGCCACGTTTGCCGAGCAGCAGCAATGGTTTCAAACCGCTCGCGATTCCCTGCTGGTCCACGAACAGCTTCTCAGCGAGATTCAGAAGAAAGAAATTCTGCTGCATTGCATCGTCCACGATCTTTCCCAGCCCCTCAGCGCCATGACCGGCTGCTTTAATCTTCTGAGTCTCGAACATCTGCCGGCCGGGCTTCGCAAACTCGTTGAAACGGGCCAGAGCGAATCGCAACGCCAGGAATTGATGATCCGCGGCATTCTCTCCGCCTTCTCCGGAGATTTGCTGGCGCAGGAATCCACGTCTGATAAAGGCGCGGCGGCTCCGGATCTGGTAACCTGCGCGCAGAAGGCTATTGAAGAATTTAGCTCCGCGTTCGCGGACAAAAACATACGCCTTCGTTTCGAGCCGCCGCAGACTGCGTCATCCGATTGGCGCGTGGTAGGCGATGCGCCGCGCCTCGACCGAATTTTCGGCAACTTGCTCGAAAACACGCTTCGCTACAGCCCGCCGAAATCCACCGTGAAGATCGGCGTCGAAGATCAGAGCGCTTACGTGCTCGCTTTCGTGGACGACGAAGGCCCCGGTCTGCCGGCGGACTTGCCCATAAATCAACTCTTCGCGCTTTTTTCAAAAGGCAAAAGCCATTCGGGCAAAGCAGGCCTGGGGCTTTATTTTTGCAAGATTACAGTCGAGCGTTGGGGCGGAACAATCGGGGCCGAAAACCGCTCCCAGGGCGGCTCGCGGTTCTGGTTTCGGCTTCCGCGCGCAAAGGCAAGTCCCCGCGATCAGTCAACGCCAAGTGCCGATGCGGATCGTTCAGCCGCTGCGGCGACATCGCCTAAAAGCGCTGGCATCGATGCCTCCGCGCGAACCGCTACCCCAGAGAAACCGCTAAAACGGCTGCGTATCCTGGTGACCGATGACACGGAAATAAATCGCCAGCTGGTGCTCGAACTTCTCAAGAAGCGCGGCCACTCCGTTTCCGGCGCGGCTGATGGATTGGAAGCTCTTGCTGCCCTGGAGCGCGCTCAGTTCGATGTGGTGCTGATGGATGAAGAAATGCCGCGGATGAACGGCCTGGAAGCAACGCGCGCGATTCGCAAGACGGAAGCTGCTTCCGGCCGGCACGTTCGCATCGTCGGGCTCACGGGAAACGCGAGCTATGAAGACGAGCGCCGCTGCCTGGATGCCGGGATGGACGCATTCATTGCAAAACCGGTTCGCATGGACAAACTGTACGAAGCGGTTGAGTCTGTCATCGACGCAGGAAAACAAATCAATGACGCCAAACCTGCGCACGAATCTTCGGTCTCCTTGGAGGCCGCGCTGCCCGGCACCGGGAACGAAACCGCAGCCGCACATCTCCATCGCGCGACAGGAGGAAACGAGAAACTCCAGCGCTCCCTCATTAAAGCTTTTCTGCAAGACGCACCGAAAACCATTTTGTTAATCGAACGCGCTATCGCCAAGAAAGACGCACAGAAACTCGCGGCCTCCGCGCACGCGCTAAAAGGATCCATCGCAATCTTCGGCGCGGCAAAAGCAGTTGCAATCGCTGCGGAACTCCAAGCGATGGGCCGTTCCGGCCATTTGGCCGGCGCCGATTCGCAATTTCGCGCGCTCGAAGCGGAATTCGCGCGCTTGAAGCCAGAGTTGCTTGCCATCCACCCGGCTCTGAAGCCAAAACCCGGGGCGAAGCCTAAGAACAAACCGAAAAGCGAGCCTAAGTCGCGCCGCAAACGCTAACCAGAAACCCGCAAAAACCCGGCTGCTGACTAACGCGGCATGTTCCTCATGCGCGAACTTGCCCGCTGCGCCGCTGCACGCCATACTTCAAGAGATGAAGCTCGCCGCACCAATCCGAACATGCATGGTCCGCGGATCGTTTGTCGCGCTGGTTGCCCTTTTCTCGGTCGTTTCCGCGGCGCGCGGGGACGAGCTGAAGCTGAAAGACGGCAGTACGGTCGTCGGCACCATCGTCGGATTCGAAGAACACTCGTTCAAAGTAAAAACCAGCTACGGCTTCGCGGAAGTGCAGAAGGACCAAGTGGTATCGATCGTAATTTCTGCGGTCCCGAAAAAGAAGGAGCCGGAGAAAAAGGCTGATCCCAGCGCCGATGAAGCCGTCGCGCCGGAACCTGCCGCGCCCAAAACTCCGAAACCGCCAACGGCTAAACCTGTGAGCGCGCCGGCAAGCAATTCGTCCAACTCGCCGAGCGTCGCCGCACCGTCCAGCTCAAATTCACCGCAACCTTCGCCCACTACGGCGAACAAGCCTGCTGCAAACTCCGCGGCTCCAAGTCCTGCGGCCGTAAATTCTGCATCTGTAATTGCGCCCGCAGCCGCACCACCCCCCGCGCCCGAGGCCATGCGCGAAGAAGTGAACGGCAACAGCTACGTGAACGACACATACGGCTTTCGCATGTACAAGCCGCCGACCTGGAATGTGATCGAGGGCGCCCGCGCGCTGCTTCCCGGATCAATTACTGCCATGGGCACCAACGATCAGACCACCTACCTATTGATTGGGCAGCAGCCCGCCGGGAAATCCCTCGCAAACGACATGGATGGTACTGAGCGGCGGCTCCAGGAAATCATGGAGAATTTTCGGCCGCTCGATGAAAAACACATTACGATTTCCGGTATTCCCGCAGTCGAACGGCATTTCCGCGGGAGGGTTGACCAGCGCGACTGGTCCGGCGTTGTCGTCTGCATCCCTCGCAACGCGCGGCTTTACACCATTTTCGGAATGACCGTAGCGGATACCGACCTAGTGCAAATTCAGGAAAACGTGATCGCGCGCTCGATCGCCAGCATTCAATTCACCAAATAAAATGAGACGCAGTATCTTCCGGCTTGCAACCAACTCCTGAGATTTTGCGCGCTAAAATTTCGTGACCTCGCTGAAATGGAAGTTGGCCACTTTCATGGCCGGGACGACCATCTCGAAGGATTCTTCTCCGGCGGCGCGCACGGATGGGCCGAGCATCTCGACGTTCGAGAGCATTTCGATCACGCTTTGATTGAAGCGGAAATTGCGGATTCCGGCGGCGATGCGGCCGTTTTCAACCAGAAAAGTGCCGTCACGGGTCATGCCGGTGAGAATCTTTTCGTAGGGATCCACTTCGCGGATATACCAGGCGCGGGTGACCAGGATGCCGCGTTCGGTGGAACGAATCATGTCTTCCACGGATTTGTCGCCGCCGGAGAAAACGAGATTCATGGGCGCTTCGCCGTACTCGTTTGGCAACGGTAGGCCGTGGCCGGTGGGTTTTGCTTTCATTTTCTTAGCGGTCGCGCGCGAATAGACCAGATTCTTGGGGACGCCCCGATCCACTAGAAGAATTTTTTGTCTGGGCAAACCTTCGCCGTCATAGGGCGCACCTAGCTGGAACGGATGGTACACGTCGTCCCACAGCGTGACATTCTCGCCAAAAATCTTTTTGCCCATGCGGTCATTGAGGCAGGAGCGTTTATCGAGGACCGAGGTCGCGGAAAAATCCAGGAAAAGAGAGCCGATGATATCGAGGACGGCGGAAGGCTCCAGGATCGCGGTGTAGTGCCCGGGCTCCAGGACGCGGGGATTGCGTGAAGCGATGGCCTTGTTGCTTGCGGATTCTGCGAGTTCGTCCGGATGAATGTCGTGAATGTTGGGAGAGCTCGATTTCGCCCAGCCGGAGGATTTCTCTTCGAGGATCGTGACAGAAAATTCCGCTTCGGTGTACTGATGGCTGGCAAACAACCCTTTCGAATTGGCCAACACGGATTGATGCGAGCCGCTGGCAAAAATCCCTGCTGCAGTCTGCTTTTTCTTTTCGGCCATTTTGCAGACGCGAGTAACGGCGCGGGCGCGGTCCATGGGGTTTTCGTTGGCGGTGGCGTCAAAATAGCGCGCAACCTTCTGATATTTTTGGGGGCCCAGCATGGGCAGCAAGTCGGGATTTTCGGGCTGGTGGCGCGCGAGGGTTGCGGCGGCAGCCACTACGCGGCGAAGCGACTCTTCATCGGTTTTGTTGGTAGTGGCGCGAGCGGTGCGGCCGTCAACCACGGCGCGAACCGAGATGGAAAGCGTGTGGTCCGCTACGTTTTGATGGATGGTGTTGTTGGCGAAGCGGGTGAGCGCGTCGGTGGTGGAATCGACCTCGATTTCAGTTTCATCCGCCGGGCTGAGCGCGATTACACGGTCTGCGATGCGTTGGAGTTCCGCGAGAGTAAAGCGCGCGGCGTTTTCGGCAATGGCTGCGCTGTTAAGCGATGGCGCATGTTTCTTCGCTCCTGCTGAACGGCGAGCGCGTGATGGCGGCGATTTTTTCTTGGTCCGTTTCATTTTCGGGCTTTGGTTTTACTTGGCGAAGGCGACTCCCACCTTTATGTTTCGGAAGCGCGTCGGCGAAGCTCCGTGTCCGGTGCCCATGGTTTGCATGGGCTGGCCTTTGCCGCAGTTAGGCGTGCCCCAGAGGGTCCAATAGTCGCGAGAGCAGATGGCGTCGCAGCTATTCCAAAATTCGGTAGTGATGCCGCTGTAGCTGGGGTTCTTGATCATGCGGCCTTTCTTGCCGCCCTTTATTTCCCAGCCGATTTCGGTGGAAAACTGAAAATGGTAGCGGCGGTCGTCGATGGACCAGGAGCGATTGGTGTCCATCAGAATCGCCTCGTCGGTGTCGGCAATCAGGTCGTCATATTTCCAAGTGCCGGGATTAATGCTGATGTTGGTCATGCGGATAATGGGCAGGCGGTTCCAGTTTTCGGTGCGCATGGTTCCGTTGGAACGCGTTTCGCCGATTGCAGCGGCGGTTTCGCGATTGCTTAGGTAGCCGGTGAAAAGGCCGTTGGTGATGATGGGAGTGCATTGCGCGGGGACGCCTTCGTCGTCGTATGCGAAAGTGCCGAGGCCGGGGCCGTGTTCGAGGCGCGCGTCGGCGACGACGTTGACGATATCGGAGCCGTATTTGAGTTTGCGCAACTTTTCCACGGTGAGGAAACTCATACCGGCGAAATTCGCTTCCTGGCCCAGGACGCGGTCGAGCTCGATGGGATGGCCGATGGATTCGTGAATCTGCAAGCCAAGTTGCGAGCCGCCGAGGATGATGGTGCTCGTGCCTTCAGGACATTGAGCAGCGGAATGCAGCGCGACGGATTCTTCGGCGATGCGAGGCGCGTTGCCGACAAGGTCGAGCGATTCGATGAGCTCGTAGCCTTGCAAAGCGTGCTGGCCGCCAAAACTATTGGGATAGGAACGCTTTTGGATTTCGCTATCTCCGAAGGAAGTGGCGACGATTCCGGCGCCCGACTGCATTTTCGTTTGATGAATCACGGAGCCGGCGCTGGAAACGAAAAGCTGATCGATCTTGCGGAACGACATGGAGCCTTCCGCTAGGGTAACTCCCTTCACTGCGAGCATTTCCTTGTCGGCGCGAAGCAGCAAATCGATTTGGCGTTCGACGGGAATGCGGAACGGATCTTTGACATAGGGGTTTTGCCAGGTATCCACGTGAGCTTCTTCGGGAGCGAGCGCGACATTTTCGCGTTTCGCGAGGGCGGAAGCTTTGGCGATGTTGACGGCTTGCGCGGCGCAGGCTTGGATGCCTTCGCGGGTGAGGCGGTCGGTGGAGGCGAAGCCCCAGGCTCCGCTCGCGATCACGCGAATGCCGAGGCCGAGGGATTCGGATTCGAGCAGCAGGCCGACTTCGTTGTTTTTGGTGGTGATTTCGCGCTGGCGGGTGTCCATCACGCGAGCGTCGGCGTAGGAGGCGCCGCGAAGTTTCGCCGTTTCGATGCCCAGGGCGGCCCAGTCGAGCATCATGCGCGGAGGATCCTGGGAGTGAGGAGGCTGGCGGGGTTGGGTTGAAATGAGGGCAGAAAAGTGGATGAGAAAAAGTGAAAAATTTGGCTATTTGAGTGGGGCGCGGTTGTTTGTTTTCTGTAAGTTACGAGGTGTTCTACTTCCTGAATTTGGCGATTTAATTTGTTGAAATTCGTCGTCGACCGCGAGCCGCGATAAGAACAGGCCAGCTCGTCTTGAGTTGCAGGCCGTATGGCCAGGGAGTCGGCTGGGCTGCACCGGGCGCAGCCCCGCGATGAGACACGGGACCCAAAATGCGGGCATGCTACCGCGCCCCTACGAAGAGGGGCTGCGGCGTGACAATAGATCGCGCTGGAATTGGACAGAGTGCTTCGTCGTCGTAAGGGCTGACGGGGAGTCTTTGCCAAGTTTTGGTGGAGGGTCAGAGGATACTCTAGTTTAGTCACCAAAAAAACTAGCACGTCCCTGCGCGAATTTCAAGGCCACGTGGGTGTGAGCATAACGACATTCCGGACGTTCGCAACGTCTTCACATTTCTGTTAGGGAACTTCAGGGGCTGAAGCCCCTTCTCGCCAGCCTGGGTTATGTCGCCCCTAAAGGGGCGACCCACAAAGACGAATGACGGAGACGGGCCACAAAAGGTCCTGCGCCGGATATTGCCGTGCTGCTGGCCGTTACCGAGCTGAGTTGTGCGATTGCAAGGATTGAGGCGGTGGCGTAATATGCACAGCCTGTGCCGGATACCTCGTCCTATATAGGCCGCACGATCACCCACTACGACGTCCTGGAAAAACTTGGGGGCGGAGGCATGGGCGTGGTGTACAAGGCCAAGGACCCGCGGCTCGGCCGGAACGTGGCGCTGAAGTTTCTTCCCGACGATATTTCGCAGGACCCTCAGGCGATCGAGCGATTCCGGCGCGAAGCGCGCGCGGCATCGGCGCTGAATCACGCGAACATCTGCACCATTTACGACATTGGAGAATTCGAGGGGCGGCCGTTTATCGCCATGGAGCTGCTGGAGGGGCGGACTCTGAAAAACCGCATAGCCGGGAAGCCGATCGAGGTGTCGGAGCTTTTGGAGATCGGGATACAGATTGCGAACGGGCTCGATGCGGCGCACTCGAAGGGAATCGTTCATCGGGACATTAAACCGGCGAATATTTTTCTAGTGGAACGCGGGCAGGCGAAGATTCTGGATTTTGGTTTGGCGAAGCTGACCTCGGTGCACCAGCACGCGGCGGAGTCGGTGGGCGCTACGTCCATGCGCACGCTGACGCATATGCTCGATAGGGAGCAACTGACCAGCCCGGGCAGTTCGATGGGCACGATTGCGTATATGTCACCGGAGCAGGCGCGGGGCGAAGAGTTGGACGCGCGGTCGGATTTGTTTTCACTCGGCGTGGTGCTGTACGAAATGGCGACCGGGTCGGTTCCCTTCCCGGGGGCGACTTCGGCGGTGGTTTTCGACGGGATCCTGCATGCCACGCCCACGTCCGCGAAAGAGTTAAACCCACGGCTGCCGCTGGCGATGGAAAGCATTCTGGGCAAGACGCTGGAAAAGGACCCTGACCTGCGATGCCAGACCGCGGCGGAACTTCGCGCGGACATGAAGCGGCTCAGCCGCGACATTGAATCGAGCCGGCGGCCCGCCCCGGAGAAGAGCGCCTCTGGTGCGGTGGCGCATGCAGCGGCGGTAGCCAAGCAAAAATCGGTGGCGGTGCTGTACTTCGAAAACCAGAGCGGCGCGAAAGAGGATGAGTACTTCCGCGACGGAATTACGGAAGACATTGTTACGGAGATTTCGAAGATCGCGCAACTTCAAATCTTTCCACGCTCGGAGATGATCGCCTTCCGCGACAAATCGGTCACGGCGCAACAGGTGGGTCAACAGCTCGGCGCGGCCTACGTGCTGGAAGGGTCGATCCGCCGCGCGGGCAACCGTGTGCGGATCACGGCGCAGTTGGTGGAAGCCTCGACCAGGCATTCCGTCTGGGCGGAACGTTACGACCGGCAACTAGAAGACGTGTTCGCCATCCAGGAGGAAATCGCGCGGAGTATTGCGCAGGCGCTGCGCATCACGCTGACGCCGCAGGAAGAAAAAATCATCGCTCGCAAGCCGACCGAAAATTCGCTGGCGTATGATTTCTTCCTGCGCGGGCGAAGCTACTCGCGCCGCCAGGATTTCGAATACGCGCTGCAGATGTTCGAACAGGCAATCGAAATTGATCCGAATTTCGCTCTGGCGCACGCGGGAATCGCGCACTTGTGCGGGATCATCTTCGAGGTTCGCGATCAGAACCCGAATTGGATGGAACGAGGGCTGGCCGCTTGCGACCGCGCCACGGCTCTTGCGCCGGACTTGCCGGAAGTGCTGGTAGCGCGCGCCCGCATCGTTTTTGCGCAGAAGAAATACGACGAAGCCGCGCTGCTGGCCCAGCGCGCCATCGAGCGTAAGCCTGACTGCGAAGGAGCCTGGAGCATTTTAGGGCGCTCGTACTTTACCTCCGGCCGTTTCGAAGAGGCCGCGGCACTGACGGAGAAGGCAATCGAATTCAACGGCGACGATTACAATACTTATATCCCCTTTCACCAGGCGCAGAGGCGGCTGGGAAGACAAAGAGAATCCGCGCACGTCGAAGAGCGGCTGATCAAGGTCCTGCGGCAACAGCTGGAGCTGGTGCCGGAAGACGTCCGGGCGCGAATCTTGCTGGCTGCCAACCTGGCCTACTCGGAAGCAGATGCGGACGAGAGCATACGGCACCTGCGAACCGCGGTCGCGCTGCGGCCCAACGATCCCAACACGCTTTACAACGCGGCGTGTACGTACGGCGTGCTAAGAAAAAAGGCGGAGGCGCTCGAAACGCTGATAAAGGCCTTTGCCGCCGGATATGGCAACCGCAATTGGGCGGCGAAGGATTCTGATTTCGATTGCCTGCGCGACGACCCGGAATTTCAGAAGCTGGTCGGCCTCAGCAAAAGCTCCGCATCGTAGTGCTTCTTCTCCCACCATTGAACTGCCGGAACTGAGGCAGGAAACTACCTTACTTTCGACTTCGTTTTGGCCGCACTGCACGGCTTCAACGTGACCCATTGCTGGGGGTTTACGGGGACGCCGTTGACGTAGATGACCCAGTGAAGGTGCGGGCCGTTGGCGCGGCCGGTTGCGCCGGCGTAGCCGATCACGTCGCCTTGGTTCACGCGAGCGCCTGCCTCCACGTTTAATTTCGACATGTGCAGGTACATGGTTTCGAGGCCCTGGCCGTGGTCGATGGCTACGGTGCCGCCGAGAACGTTGAAGGGCTGCACGATTTTTACGATGCCGGCTGCAACTGCGCGAATGGGAGTTCCGTCGGGCGCGCGCTGGTCGATTCCGGCGTGAAATTCTCCCGTGGGCTTTCCGTTGTGGAGGCGCTTTACACCGAAGGGCGAGATGATACAACCGGGAACGGGAGCTGCGAGAGGATCTTCCCAATACTTGACGTCGGATACGGAGTCGCGGAAGGTGGTCAGGGTTTGCATTTCTTCCGGGGTGGAGTGGAGCGCTTCGATTTGCGGCGCGAGGACAACATTTTGCGAGGGGAAGACGGTTTTGCGAATGGTCAGGCTGACGGAGGCGACGGAGGTTCCGTCTTCTGCGAGAAATTCGATTGGATAGGTGCCGGGTGCGTCGGCTACGGCTACGGGCATGAGGCCTTGCCAATTGCCGCTCTCCTGTTTGAAAAGACGCACGGTGCGGCCGTTCAGGCGCGCGGTGGCTGCAGAGACGTCGCAGGTAAGGCGGACAGTTTGGCCCAGCGGGATGGACGCGGGTTTTACGGTGCATTGTTGCGCGCTGGCCGCAGGACCGAACAATGCGGCTAGAAACGGCACCAGCAAGACGCCAGGGATGCGAGGCCGCCGATAACTATCGTTTCGATATTTCATTCATGCTTAATTTACACGCTGAGACCTTCCGCTTGAACTTTTACACGACAGGTGTTCCTGATTGTCACGGAGGCCTCGGTCGGGGTGCCCCGCTGCTTGTGCTGCCTGAACTCCCCTATTCTTCAAATATTTATTTGCAATGGGCGGGAGGCCGAGTATACCCTCTCGCGAAGTTTCCGAGAGGCGGCGGTCGCGTCACGACGAACCGGCCGGGCGATGGGAAAAGTGGAAGCAGGAGGAAATAGGGATGGAGTCCGACTCGAAGAGCGCGCCCAAAGCGGAACATACTGTGGCGCAGCCGATCGTTGCACCGCTCTCGCGCGCCGCGATCTTTCTGGTAGTCGCGCTAAAGCCGGGGACCGAGAATCGCGCGACTCTGCGGTCGTTTTGTGGAGATCTGAGTGGGATTTTCCGCTCGGTTGAGTTTCGAAACATGGAAGCGGGGCTGTCGTGCATCATGGGGTTTGGATCCGGCGCGTGGGACCAGCTCTTTGGGCAGCCGCGCCCGGCGGAGCTTCATCCGTTCCGCGAGATTCGTGCCGGCGCGCGACATGCGGTTACCACGCCGGGCGACTTGCTGTTCCACATACGCGCGAGGCATATGGATCTATGCTTCGAACTTGCGACGCAGATTATGGCGCGCATCGGAAATGCGGTTACCGCGGTGGACGAAGTGCACGGCTTCAAAAGCTTTGACGACCGCGATCTGGTCGGCTTCGTGGATGGAACGGAGAACCCGCGAGGTGAGGCGGTGGCCGATGCCGTGCTCGTGGCCGAGGAGGATGCCGCGTTCGCAGGCGGAAGCTACGTAATGGTGCAGAAATATCTGCACGATATGAACGGATGGAATGCGCTGTCCACAGAAGCGCAGGAGAAAATCATCGGGCGCAAGAAGATGTCCGATATTGAATTGGACGCAGCGGTGAAGCCGACCTGCTCGCACAGTTCGCTGACGACGATTGAGGAGAGCGGCAAAGAGATGAAAATACTGCGCGACAACATGCCTTTTGGCAGCGCCGCGCAAGGGGAATTTGGGACGTATTTTATCGGCTACTGCCGGACGCCACGCACTCTGGAGCAGATGCTTGAGAATATGTTCGTCGGACGTCCACCGGGCAACTACGATCGCCTGCTCGATTACAGCCGCGCGGTCACCGGAAATTTGTTCTTCGCACCGTCCGCGACATTTCTGGATTCGATGGGCGACGACTAGCGCGCCTTTGCTGTGTCGTGCGGGAGAGACTTCGATCGTCGTACGGAACGCTGGTGCCGTGCGAAAGGGACGACCCCCGTCTCTTAGATACGCTTTCCTCCGACGGTGTCCCGAGCGGTGATAAGCCCTACGTGTTCAATCCCCGCCCCTTGCATTATGTCAATCGCGCGCGCCACCTCTTGGAAAGAGGCGTCTTCCGCACCTTGGACAAACGCCACCTTATCGGCGCGCTCCTTGAAAATTTCAGACAGGCGCGGGCCGAGCGTGTCCCAGTCGCTCTGGTCCTGGTTGATCATGAGCTTACCGCCTTGCAGCACCTGTACCACAATCGTGTAGGGATCAGGCGGTTCGGGCTTCGATTGCACTGAAGCAGACTGCGGAACCAGGGTTGGCAATCCAGTGGGTACTGTGGGCGTGATCACCATAAAGATGATGATCAACACCAACAGAACGTCAATCAATGGAACGATGTTGGGATCTGAAACCGGACCGCCTCTACTTCCACCAGCCGACATTCCCATGGTCAGAACTCCTTATCGAACGAGTCACCGCTCGCGCAATTCTCACGCAACTGTCTCTTTGACACCGCGCTTGTGGAATTGTGCCCAGTACCGTCACTTACGCCGGCTGGGGCCGTAAGACAAATGCTCCGGCTCGCAATAGGTGCGTACCCCTCACATTCCGGGCGCATCGCTGGTCATCTCAGTGAGTTGCTGTCAACGCGCCAACTAGCTTGATGAGCTCCTGCAAAAACTGATCGGAGTGCATGAACACGGCAAAGTGCCCAGCGCCGTTGATGGTGACAAACTCCTTGCGCGGTGCTTTGATGGACTCCAGATAATTTCGAGCCAGCGCAGTGGGAGTCGTGAAGTCTTCTGCTCCTTGAATGAAGAACATTGGAATCGAAAATTCAAGGCCGAGTTCCTTCGGTCCGCTGGAGTTCGTCCGGGGGACGAGTTGCTCGGCGCTCAGTATTTCGCCATCACCGATATCATTCAGCTCTTGCACCGAACTGCCTGGAGCCACGAGCGTCAAGCCGATTGTTCCGGCTAAGAACTGGTCCGCGCCCTCGAAAGCATTTGCCCATTTCCACTGCACCCGGTATCCTTCGCCGGATTCGTATGGCGGCGGGCCTACATGGTTCAATTCCTCGATGGCTCGCTGATCACCCAAGGCTCTTGCCTTCTTCAGTAAGGCATCGTAAGCCACGACGTAGTTTTTGGTTTCGTCGGCGACTTGACCCGTGCCCACATATGCGTAGAAGAGGTCTGGTCTCGCCCGGGCCATTCCGACGCCGAGGATTGAGCCGAACGAGTGGGCCACGATGATGATCTTGTCCTTGCCGAGGTGTTTGCGCAGGTACTCCGAGAGTTCGATGCCATCCTGCACCATTCGATCCACCGTGATAGTCGGCGCGATTGCTGGCCCGTTTTTTCGCAAGGTCTTGCCTGCGCCTCGCTGATCCCATTGCGCCACTGTGAAATTCTTTTCCCACGGGGCGAACAGCGCGAACGTCCATGGGTTGGTGACGTCTCCGGGCCCGCCGTGAAGGAAGAGCAGCACGGGGTTGTCACGGTCCCAGCCGCGAATCGTGACCCATTGTTCAATGCCGCCGATTTTTACGAACTGTGCCTCGTCAATGCCTTTCGGCGATGAGATCGCATACTGCTTTGCGTTGCGGGCGCGCACGAACGACAGCCGGTCATCGAACTTGCGATACTCGGACTCGGTTGTCTGGGGCCGCTGTGCATCCTGCGGGGACTGTCCCAGCGCGCCGGGTGTCAGGAGGAAGAATAAGAGAGAGCAGCACGCAGCTATACGCGCAACGCGTCTAGCGGCCGACGGCCAGGCTCGTTGGCGAAATAGCGGGTACACCGCGGTAACAAAGACTTGGCCAAAGTTTTCGAGCGTTGTTCTGGTTCTCATCTCCATCTCCAGTGAACTTCTTTTCGTTTTTTCGTTCGCGAAGCTCGCGGGTTCTTGGCGAGCGCGACAAAGCGACGCGTCGACGTTGAGCCGACTGTCATTTCCGAATTCCCTGTATGAATCTCCTGAAAGACCGCCGGTAGAATGCGCGGAAGTGGGCGGGAGGCACTGCCATGCGCCCGCCCAGGTAGAGCAGCAGAAGGCCGTGGGACAAGGCGCCCATTTCGAAGACGATCTCCCACGCGTCGGCCTTGCGGAAATGACCGCTGTGCATGCCACTCTCCACCACTTGCAGTAACAAGTTGGCAGTCGGGGAACGGCCAGCCTTGAAGTCCCGTGGGTAGCTGCGAGCCCCTTCGCGCGGCTTGAGAAACATGAGTTCGAAGAGTCGGGGTTTCTGAAGGGCGTGCTCTAAGTATACCTCCATCATTTTCGTGAGCCGTTCTTCAACGCCACCGAAGAGCTTCTTAATGTCCAGGCGAGCAGCCAATTCCTCGAAACCGTCGTCCGCCAAGGCGTTTAGAAGACTCGCCCGGCCCGGGTAGTAGCGATAGATCGCCATGGGCGTGACACCTACAGCTGCGGCAATCCGGCGCATGGTCACTGCCTCCGTTCCCTCCTTATCCAGCAGACGGCGGGCGGCAGTGACGATTTTCGAGGCGGTAGAATTGGTTATCACATATACAGCGTATACCACGTGAGTCTACGGTGTATACGATGAATGTGAAAACGATTACCGGCGCCTGAACGGTGGGAATAAGGCAGGTTTCACGGCTGAGGATGTGTCACTTTTTCGGACTGTGGGTTGGCTTCGAATCTTTGGACTTGGGGATGCGCCAAAAGCCGGGCGTGGGCACGATAAATTCGACCCCAACTTGTGTCTTTCCCATGAAGGTGTCGCCCCGGCTCGTGACCCGGCAAAGGAGCTCTTCACTCGTGGTGGGATTCTCAACGCGAATTATCTGATTGATCTCCGTGGCGGTGGCGAGAAGTATCAGCGCGCCGTGGTCGTTCACAATGATAGCTTCCGTTTTCTCTGCCACGGAGGACTTGCCGGCGTCCCGGAGTCGCACCACAACTGGAACCCTGATCTGGATGCGTTTGCTGCGCCTGCGATTCTGCGGGCGCAAGTCTGAAGGGGGCACGATGGTCACGAACAAACGTAACAAGTCTGCGCGGAATTCTCAAAGCTTCAAGGCGAAGGCTGTGCCTTTGGAGATACGCGGGGATTTAGGCCCAGCTTCCTCGTTAAGTGCCTTCGGTCCAGTAGGCTAGGCACTGCTCCTGGTTGGGGGTGAGTTTATCGACTTGGATGCTTATGGAGTTGAGTTGGGACTGCAACTCCGTTTCTAAATAGTGGCGGAATCGTTTCCTTCTCTTTGCCTGCTTTGAAACGACTTGAATTCCATGGGACCGGCCAAGTGTCCTTCGATTTCACTGTGCTATAGAGGACAGTTTACTGATGAGCGCCGTGTCATAGTTTCGAAGAGGCCAACGACAGAAATGAAGCCCATGGCTGAAGTAACTGATTTTGTGGGGTCAGCGATCTCCAACGACAACGGAGGAGCAAAATGGAAGACAACGCTCCCGGCGCCGCTCTCGCTCCCATGGGAACTCAAGCCATTTTCTTCGGCGCAGTCGGGACTTAAGACGCTCGAAGACGGTCGCAGGTGTTTCTGGGTTGACGAATTCCTGAAAGGCATCACACCCGAGATGCTGGTCTGGTGGTTCAGCCATCTTGAGGGTGAAGTTGAGGTCGAGGGCCGTCTTTTGAATCGATATCGCGTCTTCCACCCCTTCGATCACTGTTGGGCGCGCTACGTGCGACGCATGCCGGACGGTTCGATAGGTCCCGGTGCCCAGATACAAATTTGCGAATTCATCGCCCGAAACCCCCGCTACAAGACCGAAGTCACCGCGACAATAGAGAAACTCGACGAATCCGGTTTCATCAACAACGTCGTTGTCGCCGGCCTGAATATCGTGCGGATGGAGCACGACTTCCATGAGACGGAGGGCGGAACGCGCTTTGAACATCGTCTGATCACGCCGGGAAACATGAAACTTTGGTTGCTCTCGAAGCCGATCAGCGCGTTCATGTTCCCTAATCCCAAGGGACGGGCTTGGCTTAAGCACGCCATCGAGGAGATGGGCTCGCTGGAAAATTTTCTGCCGCAGCTGTACGAGCGCGAGCTCGTGAGAACCGATCCCGCGAGTAGCAAGATTTGAAGAGTAAGGGAGAAGACTTAAATGAATCCCGTGACTGAAGTGAAGACAAATCAAAATGCAACTCCTGAATCGGGACGTGTCAATGCTCAGGATACGAATTCCAACAAATCAACCGCTCCCGCCACTCAAAAGGGCACCGCACTGACGTTTGGCGCTACTGCCGGGATGCCGCGGCGATTCAAGGGCAACTTCGATTACCAGTTCGTGCGAACGATGGGGTGCGTGACGTATGGCGGGTCTGAGATTGGCGAGTGCTACGAGACCGCCTCGCGCATCGAGGACGAAAAAGAAGATAGCTATTCGGAGGCATGGCGCGTCACGGCGGAGCGGGTGGAGGCGATCGCCCGGAAGTCGCTTGCGGGCGGGCATCTGGTGAGCGCGCGAGAGGCCTTCCTGCGGGCGTCGTCCTACTGGCGCGAGGTGGGTTTTTACCAAAGCACAACGGATCCCAAGTGTCGCGCAGGTTGGGAGCGCCAACGAGATTGCTTTATGCAAGCCGGAAAACTGATGGACCTGCCGTTCGAGGTGGTCAGCATTCCATATGAGAACGAGAAGTCGCTTCCCGGTTACTTCCTGAAAGCTAATGCGAGCGATGAGCCGCGACCGACGTTGATGAGCGTGGGTGGCGCCGACTCCTTGGCGGAGGAACTCTATTTCTGGGGCGGCGGCGCGGCGGCGCTTCGCCGGGGATACAACGTCTTGCTGTTCGAGATTCCGGGGCAGCGCGGTGCGATGTATTCGAATCCCGGCGCTGAGCTGTTCTTCCGACCGGACACGGAAGTTCCGCTGAAATACGTTTGCGACTGGGTGCTCGCTCGCGCGGATGTCGATCCGAAACGTCTTGCTTTAGCCGGCTGGAGCCTGGGCGGGTACTTTGCGCCGAGGGCAGCCGCATTCGAAAAGCGGATAAAGGCCTGCATTGCGAGCACGACTTTGCCGAACTGGCAAAACGTGGTTCTGGGAGCGCTTGGGTTACTGCCCGATCAGCCTTGCCCGCGAAATCTTGAGAGCAAAATCGATCTGTCCACTGTGGCCAGCAGGTTTATCGCGCAGGGAGACATACGTTATCGACATGGCGCGGGCGGCGGCACGATCGCAGAATTCATCGACGGGTTGAGCAAGTACAACTTGTGGGGCTTGGAGGAAAAGATCACCTGCCCGTATTTCAATATTGGTGGCGAAGGCGAGGGACAACTGGAGGTTTACGGTCAGAAGTTCTACGACAAGCTGACCTGTCCCAAGGCGCAGCACATCATCGCGACCCAGGAGGGCGGCGAGGCCCATTGCGGAGTGAACAACGAGAGCCTTTCGCACCAGATCATATTCGACTGGTTGGACGACGTCTTCAAATAAGAGCGAGAACGCCTAGAAAATCAGCTCACCAGCAAATTGGGGCGCGAGTTTAGGTGCCTTCGGACCAGGAGGCTAGGTATTGCTCTTGGTCGGGGGTTAGCTTATCGACTTGGATGCCCATGGAATCGAGCTTCAGTTTGGCGATGTGGCGGTCGATATTCTCGGGGACGGAGTACACCTGGTGCTTGAGGCTGCTCGCGTTCTTGACCAGGTATTCGGAGGCGAGGGCCTGGTTGGCGAAGCTCATGTCCATCACGGAAGCAGGGTGGCCTTCGGCGGCGGCGAGATTGATTAGGCGGCCTTCGCCGAGCAGGTAGAGCTTGCGGCCATCTTTCATGACGTATTCGTCCACGAACGGGCGGACCGGCTTTTTGGAGCTGGAAAGCTTTTCGAGCGCGGGGATGTCGATCTCCACGTTGAAGTGGCCGGAATTGGCGATGACTGCGCCGTCTTTCATGCGTTCAAAATGGTCGTGAGTCAGAATTGATTTGTTGCCGGTGACGGTGATGAAAATGTCGCCGATTTTAGCGGCTTCGGGCATGGGCATCACGCGGAAGCCGTCCATTACGGCTTCGAGAGCGCGGACGGGATTGATTTCGGTGATGATGACGTCGGCGCCGTGGCCTTTGGCGCGCATGGCGACGCCTTTGCCGCACCAGCCGTAGCCGGAAACGACCACGCGGAGCCCCGCGATCAGAAGATTCGTGGCGCGGAGGACGCCGTCAATCGAAGACTGGCCGGTGCCGTAGCGATTGTCGAAGAGATGCTTGGTGAGCGCGTCGTTCACGGCGACGATGGGATATTTCAGCGTGCCGTCCTTGGCCATGGCGCGAAGGCGAATTACGCCAGTGGTGGTTTCTTCGGTGCCGCCGATGATATTTTTTACCAGGTCGGGGCGCTTGGTGAGCAGGATGGTGACGAGGTCAGCGCCATCGTCCATGGTGATTTGCGGCTTGTGATCCAGCGCGGCGTTGATGTGCGCGTAATAGGTGGCGTTGTCTTCGCCCTTAATGGCGAACGTCGGGATGTTGTAGTCCTTGACGAGAGAGGCGGCGACTTCGTCCTGAGTGGACAGCGGATTCGAAGCGCATAGAACCACGTCAGCGCCGCCGTCGCGCAGGGTGATGGCCAGGTTGGCGGTCTCGCTGGTGACGTGCAGACAGGCGGACATGCGCACGCCCTTGAGCGGCTGGTCTTTTATGAATTGCTTGCGGATGAGTTGCAGAACGGGCATGTGCTGGTTGGCCCATTCAATTTTGCGTTTGCCTTTTTCGGCTAGGGCGAGGTCTTTTACGTCGCCGGTCAGCTTTGGTGCAGTCGTTTCCACGAGAACTCCCCTTTAATTTTTAATTGTGCGAAGAAAATTAAGTATTGCCAGCGAAAAATTTAGCTGCGCGATACCGCTACGGCCCCGCGCGAGCCTGCTTCTTTCTTGATGGCTTGGGCCTTGTCTGTTTTCTCCCAAGTGAAGCCCGGGCCGGTGCGGCCGAAATGGCCGTACGAAGCGGTTTGACGGTAGATCGGGCGGCGGAGATCGAGCGTTTCGATGATGCCCTTGGGCGTGAGCTTGAAGAACGCGCGAATGATCTCAGTGATCTGGGAATTGGGAATCGTTCCGGTGCCGAAGGTGTCGGCCATTACGGAAACGGGCTCAGCAACGCCGATGGCGTACGCGAGCTGGACTTCCACTTTGGTGGCTAGGCCGGCGGCGACGATGTTTTTCGCGACGTAACGCGCCATGTAGCAAGCGGAGCGGTCAACCTTGGTGGCGTCTTTTCCGGAGAGAGCGCCGCCGCCGTGACGGCTGTAGCCGCCGTAAGTGTCCACGATAATCTTGCGGCCAGTCAGACCTGCGTCGCCCATGGGACCGCCGGTTACGAAGCGGCCGGTGGGATTGATGTAGTACTTGGTCTTCTTATCGATCATGGCGCCGGGCAGGACAGGACTGATGACTTCGGCCATCACTGCTTCTTCGAGTTTGCTGTGCGAAACTTTGTCACTGTGTTGGGTGGAGATGACTACGGCGTCAACGCGAGCGGGGCGGCCGTCGATATATTCGATTGTTACCTGGGATTTTCCATCAGGGCGAAGGAAATCGACAATTCCCTTCTTGCGTACTTCAGCGAGCTTGTGCGTGAGGCTGTGCGCGAGTTGGATAGGCATGGGCATCAACTCGGGCGTTTCATCGCAAGCGAAGCCGAACATCAAGCCCTGGTCGCCGGCGCCGCCGGTGTCCACGCCCATAGCGATATCGGGAGACTGCTTCTTGATGGCGCAGATTACGCCGCAGGTTTCGGCGTCGAAGCCGAATTTGGCGCGGGTGTAGCCGACGTCGCGGATCACTTCGCGGGCCAGGTCAGAAAAATCGACATAGGTGCTGGTGGTGATTTCGCCGGCTACGACGACGAGGCCGGTGGTGACGAGGGTCTCGCAGGCAACGCGGCCCATGGGGTCGTCCTTTAGGACGGCGTCGAGAACGGCATCGGAAATTTGGTCAGCGATTTTGTCGGGATGGCCCTCGGTTACAGATTCCGAGGTAAACAGGTATTTTTCGTCAGAGTGCGCCAAAAAAGTATCCTCCAGCAGATTGAAAGGCAAGTGCGGGGCCAAATTGCGTTTCGTGCAGTATTAGCCGAATAAGGACGCTAGCATAGGGGTATAGGGCTGTCAATGTTATGCACTGAAAGGCGTTAAATGCCGCTCGAACGGCGATTATAGGGGCTGGAATGTGCTCGGAAGAGCTTGCTCGTTCTGAGACGACGAAGGCGAGAGGCAACGAATTGCCATTCGATTCCCGGCTAGTGGGCGGCTCCGGCTCCGTTATCACGACGGAAGAGGAGGTAGGCGCGGATGAAGGGGTCCAAATCGCCGTTCATGACCTTGTCCACGTCACCGCGTTCGAGCTTCGTGCGGTGGTCCTTGATGAGCTGGTAAGGCTGCATGGTGTAGGAGCGAATCTGGCTGCCGAAGCTGATTTCGGGCTTGGAGGCGTCGAGCTTATGCAGAGCTTCGCTGCGCTTTTCGAGTTCGAGTTCGTAAAGCTGGGAGCGGAGGACTTTCATGGCCCATTCGCGATTTTTGTGCTGGCTGCGCTCGTTCTGGCACTGAACCACGATGCCGGAGGGAAGATGGGTGATGCGGACGGCGGATTCGACTTTGTTGACGTTTTGTCCGCCATGGCCGCCGGCGCGGAAGGTGTCGATGCGAAGATCGTCGGGTTTCACCACGATGTCGATCTTGTCGTCGATTTCGGGGATGACGAAAACGGAAGCGAAGGACGTGTGGCGGCGGGCGGCCTGATCGAATGGCGAGATGCGCACCAGGCGATGTACGCCGCTTTCGCCAGCCAACATGCCATACGCGTTTTCACCAGCGATTTGCACGGTGGCGGTTTTGATTCCGGCTTCTTCACCGGGGGTTGAGTCGATCACCGTTGCGCCGAGACCTTTTTGTTCCGCCCAGCGAAGGTACATGCGCAGGAGCATTTCGGCCCAGTCTTGGGATTCGGTGCCGCCGGCGCCGGGTTTTATGGTGACGATTGCGTTCAGGCGATCATTTTCACCGGCGAGAAGTGTTTTCGTTTCCAGCTCGGACAGATATGAATCGGCGGAGGCCAGCTCTTTGCTGACGTCTTCGAGCAGAGAGTTGCGTTGCGCGTCGTCGGATTCTTCGCGCGCGAGATTGAAGTAAGTTTCGATGTCGCTGGATTTGGTTTCGAGGAACTTTTCCGCGTTGACGCGGTCTTCGACTTGTTTGCGCTCCTGCAAGAGGGCTTGCGCCTTTTCCTGATTTTGCCAGAAGTCGGGATCGCTTACTTTTTCTTCCAGAGTGGCGAGTTGTTTTCTAGCGGAGCCGGCGTCAAAGAAAGCTCCGCACGAGCTCAATGCGTTTCTTGAGTTCGGCGTAGCGTTGCTGCAGGTCTTCTATGTGTTCAGCCATTCTCTTTCGCCTTTGTGCTTCTGAGACAAGAATAAATCAAAACCCGCACCCTGAAAATCAGCAGCCAAAACCAAGTTCCGATTTTATCACCGGACGGGCTTTGCGGCTTGCAACGCCGGCCCGGGGACGCGCGGCTTCAACGCTAGAAACAAAATCACGATGGTTGCGATCACGCAAAGCCAGGAGAACCAGTCCCCGAATCGGGCGTAGGGAGTCATGTCGCTACGGAAGTCGTAGGGCGCGTCGAGCTGGCCGCGGATGTCCAACGGGTATTGAGCTGCGGTCCGGCCGTAGGGATCGATGGATTCCGTGTAGCCGTTGTTAGTGTCGCGCAAAAGCCAGCGGCGATTTTCCACAGCGCGGACGCGGGCCATGGCCATGTGCTGTTCCGCGGCTGAGGAGCGGCCGAACCAGCCATCGTTCGAAATCGTAATCAGCAATTGAGCGCCGGCGGCGGTGAAACGTCGGACTTCGCTGGGGAAAATCGCTTCGTAACAGATGAAGGCGCCGAATTTTCCCTGGGGGACCTGCCCGACGGTGTATTGCGTGCCGGGAGTGAAGTCGGAGATGTCCGCAGTCAGGCGTTTCGCGAAGGTGAGCCATCCGCGCAAGGGAACGTATTCGCCGAAGGGCAGCAGGTGAATTTTGTCATAGGCATATACGCGCTGGCCCTGGGGATTCAAGAGCACGGCGCTGTTCGACGCGAGCCACTTTCCGCTGGGATCTTTCTTCCAATCCACCACGCCGACCAGAAAATAATTTCCGGAGTCAATCGCGATTCGTTGCGCGCGCTGGGCGAAGAGCGTTTCCTCAAAACTGAACGGAGCCGGAACTTCCGGCCAGATGACTATTCCAGGAACGCTGCGCGCAGCGTCCACGCTGATACGCTCGAGCTGGTCGAGCTCTCCGGCATGGACTTGCATCCAGTCCGAGGGATAGCTTTCCGACTGGGGAAAATTGGTCTGGACCAGATGCGCGACGTAATGCGGCGTGGCCTGCGGGACAAGATATGCGCCGCCGATCGCCGCGATGACCAGTACGAGGGTAACGACGGCAGCGCGGATCCACACGCGCCGATTATTTGCGAGGATTGCGTAGGCGAGCAGCGAACCGTACGCAGCGATCAGAAAGCACAAGCCGTAAATGCCGGTGACCGAGGTGATTTGCAGCAGAGCCAGGCTGCGAGCGGCGGGATAGCCGGACAAGTCCCACGAAGAACCGATGATGGGGATATTCGTGCGGAAGAATTCGAGGACGGTCCACAGGAACGGCGCGAGCAGGCACGCCAGTAGCTTGCTTTTCTTCGACGCCAAGGCAACACCGGTGGAGAAAATCGTGCAAATCAGGCCGCCGATGAAACCGATCAGGCCGACGAACCCCGCCGCGATCCACGGATCGATGTTGCCGTACTGCTTCATGACCGTGTCCACCCAGGGGAGACATACCGGGTAGAAAACCTGGCCGTGGAGAAATCCGTAGAGCGGCGCTTCCTTCAACGGCGCTCCGGCCGATGCCAGGACGAGCATTCCCATGGCGATCCACGCGAGCAGGTACAGATTGTAGTTGGGAAAGGAAAGACCGAGGGCGACTCCACTGCCGATGGCGAGCAGAACTCGCGCGTAACGGGGCAAGTTCATTCAGTGTTTAATTATAGGCTTGAAACCGAATTGTTCGAGGGCGCGTTTTGCGGCTTCGGCTGCGGCCATGTCCGGATACGGACCGACTTGGACGCGATAATAATTGTCGGGCCCGGGCGTGACTACAAAGGCGGGAAGTCTCTTCTGCTGGATAGCTTCGGCCATTTCCAAGGCGTCACCTTGGCGCCGCAGCGCGGCGACTTGAAGAAGGATGCCGGGCTTGGGAGGAACGGGCGCCTGGGAATGCGGAGCGGGTTTCGCGTCGGTCACTGGAGGTTTGGATGTAGGCGCTGGGGAAGCGGCGTTGGGCTTGGGGGGCGCGTTGGAAGCTACAGGAGATTTCGCGGGAGAATCGGACCAGAGATGATCGTTGTCCTTTTTATCCGGGAAAGGGTTTTCAGGAATCGTGGCGGGTTTGTCCGTTTCTTTGTATTTGGCGGAAGGAGCGTTTCTCGAGGCTGATTCCGCGGCATGAACCGAGCCGCCGAACTGATTGCGGCCCATGACGTAACCGAGGGTGAAAAAGACGCCGCACAAGAGGACCACGCCGAGAAACAGTCCTACCAGATGCCGGCTCTCCAGCACTCGTTCGCCACCGCCGCGGCTTCCGTTACGCGCCATCGTCTTTAGTTGTCGACCCCTACTTGTTGCCGGCCAGCTTCATCCACTGCGAAATAATGTCCACCGGCAGCGGGAAAACTATGGTCGTATTTTTTTCCACGCCGATCTCGGTCAAAGTCTGCAAATAGCGAAGCTGAATCGCAGCGGGCTGTTTTTCGAGCACTTCGGCTGCGTCGGCCAGTTTCGCGGAGGCTTCGAATTCGCCTTCGGCGTGAATGATCTTGGCCCGGCGTTCGCGTTCGGCTTCGGCCTGTTTCGCGATGGCGCGCTGCATATTCTCCGGAATATCAACTTGCTTGACCTCAACCTTGGTTACCTTGATACCCCAAGGCTCGGTATCCTGGTCAAGGATTTGTTGCAGCTTGGCGTTTACCTTTTCGCGCTCGGAGAGGATGGAGTCGAGTTCGAACTGGCCGACCAGGCTGCGCAGGGTGGTCTGGGCAAGCTGGGAGGTGGCGTAGAGATAATTTTGGACTTGCGAAAGCGCGAGATTGGCGTCCACCACGCGAAAGTAACAGACCGCGTTCACTTTCACGGAGACGTTATCTCGGGTGATGACGTCTTGCGGCGGAACGTCGAGCGTTTCGATGCGCAGCGAGATGCGAGTGAGCTTGTCGATGGGAAAGAAAACCAACTGCAGCCCTGCGCCTTTGGCTTCGGGAAGCATGCGTCCCAGGCGCAGCACGACGCCGCGCTCCCATTCCTTGATGACGTACACGGAATTCACCAGCCAGAAAAGAAAAATCAGTATGGCGAATCCCAAGAGGATCACTGGAAATTCCATTCGCTGTCTCCTCGATAAATCTGTTACGAAGAAGCCGATTGGGGCGTCTTCACCGGCTCGACTTCGAGCGTCAGCCCGGCAACTTTTTTTACTCGAACGTGCGCGCCCTTGGGAATTTCTTCCCCGCCCCGCGCGGCGGCGCGCCAAAGCTCTCCGTGAACAAATACCATTCCGAATCCGCCGGGCGGTTCCACCGCTTCGGTTATTTCGCCGACTTCGCCAATCAGCTCTTCTTTTCCGGTGGACTGTTTCCAGGTGCGCGAGCGCAGGACGAGGCGCATCAAGATGATGATAATCACCGCACAAGGAATGGCCACGCCAAGGGCCGCGCCGAGGCTCACGCCCATTCCGGTGAGCGGCGAGTCAATTAGAAAAAGCGCGCCCAACACCATGGCTACTACTCCTCCTACGCCGAGAACGCCGTGCGTTGGATACTTGGCTTCGAGGACAAACATCACGAGGGCCACGACAATGAGCAATAGGCCGGCGAAATTAATCGGCAGCATGTGCATGGCGAACAACGCCAGCACCAGCGCGATCACGCCCATCACGCCCGGCGCGAAAGCTCCCGGATGCGTGAACTCGGCATAGAGGCCGAGAACGCCGATGATCAACAGAATGAAAAATGCGTCGGGTTGAACGATGCGCGAAAGAAATTTTTCCCGCGAGGTCATGTCAACGGCGGTGATGACGGGATGCGGCAGCGCGAGTTGCCTAGTAGTTTCATCAAAGCGCGTAATCGTGCGGCCATCGAGCTTGGCGAGGAGATCTTCGCGCGAGGCCGAAACGACTTCTATGAGTTTGCCGTCGAGCGCTTCTTTGTCGCTGAAGGCCTTCGCGTCGGTGACCGCGGTGGCTGCCAGATCGGAGTTGCGGCCGCGCTTGCTGGTGTAGGCGCGGAGGTAGGCGGTTGCGTCATTCACGATCTTTTTGCGCAAAGTATCGTCAATCTGGACCGGCTGGCCGCCCAATTCGATGAGCGGCGAAGCGGCGCCGGTTTCCGTGCCGGGTGACATAGCGGCTACGTCGGCTGAAAGCAAAATGAAAAATCCGGCGGAGGCAGCGCGCGAGCCGGTGGGATACACGTAGGTCACAACGGGAACGGACGAGCGCAGGATGGCCTGGATGATCGAGCGCATGGAAGTATCGAGGCCGCCCGGAGTGTTCATCGTAATCAGGACCAGGCTGGCGTGCTGGTCATTGGCTTGGCCGATTCCGCGGACGATGTATTCGGCGAGGATGGGCTCGATCTCGCCATCGATGTGAAGCTCGACGACATTGGAAGCGGCGGACGAAGGCGACCCAACGGCGGAAGACGATTGGGCGACGGCGCTGCGGTTGAAGACGACGAATGAGCCTGCAACCACGCACACAAACAGAATCAAACAGCGAAATGAGCGGAGAGCCATTCCGGCGGCTATTATAGCAGCAGAATTACTCCGGCTTGAAAGTTCCGCAAAACATTCTACTCGGCGGACTAATTGGATTCTTGCTTCTTCGACGGGGCGGCGTAGGACGGCGGCACATGCAAGACTTCCTGAACGCGAGGGTCTTTGATCACGCGCGCGAAAGCCACGTCGGTTTGCGCGGAGAGAAAATTATTGTAGCCGTCGTCGCGCGCCATTTTCAGGTAGTGCGCGGCACGTTCGGGATTTCCGTTCTGAGCATAGGTCTTGGCCAGGAAGAAATAAAACAGGCCGGGGTCGCTGGCCGTTCTCTGTTGGATCACGGAGCCGCTGGTTCCGTGCCGCTCGAAAATTTCCGGGTCGAGCGCCAGCGCTTGAGCAAAGCTGCTCATGGCCTGGGGATACTCCTTATTGCCGAAGTAGGCGTAGCCCAGGTTGCTGTATAGCGTGGCCGGTTCCGTGTGATATTCCAGGGCTTTCTTGTACAGAGTGATGGCTTTGCCGAAATGTTTTTTTTCGTACTCCACGGTGCCGTAGTTGTTGATGGCGCTGGAAAAGTTTTTGTCGGCGTGAATGGCTTTCTTGTAGAAGCGCTCGGCTTTGGTTAAATCACCCAGCTGCTGGCACGCGACTCCCACTTTGTTCAGCACTTGAGCGCTCTTGGGATCCGTTTCAAGGATCTTGATATATGCGTACACGGCGTCCAGGTATTCTTTGCGGGCCATCAAGATGTCGCCCTGCATTTCAGCGATCTGGCGCGGCGTCATCGCAGAGGAATTGACCTCCGAACTTTGCGATGCTTGCGCGGTCTTGATGTAATTGACAGGGACTTGCGCGCGGCTCGTTCCTACGCTCAGGAGAGCTAGCGGGATGGCAAACAGAGTCAATCGACTCATTGCCCAACTCCTTTTCCGCGCTTGCCTACGGTTGAGGTTTCGGGGTATCCGCAGGTTTCTTGCTTTGTCCGAATATACCAAAAACCTTGCCAAGAAACCCCTTTTTCTTTTCCCCGTCGGCTGGTGGAGTTTGCTCGGCAGGGTTAGCCGCGGTCGGGGGCTGAGCTCCGGAATTGGCGGCAGGCGCGGGCTGGTCTCCATTCTTGCCGAATAAATGCGATAGCCACGTCCCCGGAGCTTGCGCCACATGTCCGCCGTGCAGCCCGCAGAATTGAGTGGGCTCGCTGCCGGACACAAAATATTCCGTGACTGTTTGCGGGCAAGCCGGTGTGGCAAGCTGACCGCTCTGCGGATCGATCGATTCGGCCATAACACCGGGAGGAGCTTCGAAAGGCTGCGTGTTCTGGTAGCGAGGCAATGCGACGGCGCGCTTCATGAAGTCGGCCCAGAGAGGCGCGGCCGCCTGGCTGCCGGACAATCCGAGGTCTCGGTTGTCGTCAAACCCAATCCATACGACGCACAGAAGGTTCGAGGTGAAGCCTGCAAACCATCCATCGCGGGAGGTTCCGGTCTTTCCTGCGGCTGGCGCCGTAAAGCCCAATGAACGGACACTTTCGCCCGTGCCGCGATTGATGACGTCCTCCATAAGACTGGTCACGAGGTAGGAGACGCGCGGGTCCAGGACTGCGCGCGTGCGCGGGGTCGCGGATTCCTCCACACTGCCGTCGGCAGCCAGCACGCTGCGCAAAAAGATTGGTTCAGAACGAAGGCCGTTGGTGGCGAAAGGCGTATAGCCTGCGGCCACGTCAACGGGCGTCATCTCATACGCACCGAGGGCGACGGCGGGAGTAGCCAGAATGTTGGAGCCGAGTCCCATTTGCCGCGCGACTTCCACCACGCGCTGGTAACCGATTAGTTGGGCCACCTGAACGGTGGCGACGTTGAGCGAGTGGATTAGCGCGTCTCGCACGGTGACGGTGCCGTAAAAATTTTCGCCGTAGTTGTCGGGCGTGTATTCCTTGCCGTCGAAAGTGAAGGTCGTGGGGATATCTTCCACGGTGGTAACCGGGGTTACGACCGGCGTCAGACCTTGGGCTGCGTTCGAGAACGCCGCGGCGTATACGAAAGGCTTGAACACGGAACCTGGTTGACGGTGAGCCAGAGCATGATTGAGCTGGCTTTCGCCATAGTTGCGGCCGCCTATTAACGCGCGAATCTCTCCGGTTCGGGGATCGAGGGCCACGAGCGCCACCTGCACCTGCGGAACGGCTTGTCCTTTTTTCTTCCAAGCGGCGTAACGCTTCTCAAGGAGCTTGTCCACGCCCAGGACTCCGGCATCGACTGCCGCGCTTGCGGCGCGCTGAAGATCGGGATCGAGGGTAGTGTAAATGCGATAGCTTTGGGTCTGCAGATCGGCTTCAGAAAATTGCTCGAGGAGATGGTCTTTCACCATATCCACGAAGTAGGGGGCGGAACTGCTTTCGACGCCTCCGTTCACGAAGTGAAATTTGTATTTCTTGGCGGCGTCGGACTGCTCTTGGGTGATGTATCCGTTCTCGACCATCTGCGCGAGAACCCGGTCGCGGGATTCGATGGCGCGATCGACATGACGCTCGGCGGACGAATAGCGATTCGGCGCGCGGATGATTCCGGCTAGGAAGGAGGTCTCCGCGAGATTGAGTTCGCGAACGTCTTTGCCAAAATAGGCTTGAGCGCCCTCGCCGAATCCGCGAATGGCGAAGCTGCCGCGATTGCCCAGGTAAATCTCGTTGGCGTATAGCTCGAAAATCTGCTGCTTGGAGAAGCGCTGATCGATTTCAAAGGCCATCAGCGTTTCTTTCACCTTGCGGCGCCACTCGCGCTTGGTGGAAAAGAAAAAGCTTCGCGCGACTTGCATGTCGATCGTGCTGGCGCCCTGAGCGCGATGGCCGATCTTCAAATCGGCGAGCGCGGCGCCTATGATGCGTACGATGTCGAAGCCGCCGTGTTCGAAGAATCGCTTGTCTTCCGCGGAGAGAACGGCGTTCACCATATCCTTGGGCAAATCGTCAAAGCGGACGATGCGGCGTTTCTCGCGCGAGCTGTCGAAAAGATTGGTAATCACTTCCGGTTCGAGTTCGGCGGAATCGCGGACAGCGCCGTCGGGAATCTGCGTTATCCGCGAAATCGCCGGGCCGGTGAACACGACGCGCAACGCATTTCCGCCGTGAAAGAAGGATTGTTCAGAGGGCTTGATTTCAATCGTGTTGCCCTTCACATGAACCTGTCCAGGCGCTCCGGGGACTTCGCCATCCTGGTAACCGGCGCGCAGGAGATATTCAGCGAGATCGCCGGCCCTAAGGTTTTCACCGGTGTAAATGTGTCCTGGGGCGGAATAAACGCGAGAAGTGTTCTGAAAAATCTGGCCGGTGAGACGCTGGTCAATCAGATGGCCGAACTGAATGTAGTAATACGCGAAAACCGAAGTGGCGGCAATGAACACGGCCAAGGCCCCAACCAGCAAGGCGATGCCGGTCCGGGAAGTCCAAAATCCAGGGGCGATTCGAATCCGCAATCGGTTTCTCCGCTATAGCTTGAAAGGGTCGGCTGAAGCCATCCAGAGTCCGCGACTCAACGCCTGGTTCCGAGCGCCATACTCCCTACTTCCACTATATTTAGATTGCCGATTTAAAGCGAGTGGTTGTCCCCGTGGGCGTGGAAGTCCCAATCGTATGTCTTGAATAACATGTTTATTGGAACGGTATAATTCACGTTAATTTGAGTGGTGTTGTTGTCGCTGATGATTTTAATGTCCGTGCGCTTGGCCGGAACTCCCAGCTCCACAACTTTTTTCCAAACATCCTCGCGGATTTCCTCTTCGGATTTTCTGTTGTAGCTGGCGAAACGAGCTTCAGTGTTCATAGCGTCGGTAAGCTGGTAATTCGTGAAGTATGGCGGGATGAGCATGACGCCGCAGAAGATCATGGTCCCCAAGAGGATCAAGGTGAGCATCAGATTGATCTTCGCTCCGCCGCGCTCGCTAAATTGGATTCTTTGCGCCTTCACTATCGATACCTCCGCGGGCCGGTAACCCGATCGGTACTCTCATCGTAGCACCGTACTTTTCCGCGCAAGGGGCGGCGAATAAAGGGTGTACGGAATGAGTAAACGCCGGATGCTAGCTTCGAGGGCTTAATACGCGCGGGCGAAGATGGCTTTCTCTTTCGCAAGCTCTCCGCAGTGAATGCACTTGCCGGTGCCGCCGGGCTGTTCGAGCGGGATGCAGCGCATGGTGGCTTTGGTTTCCTCTTTGATGTTCGCCTCGCATTCGCTGTTGCCGCACCACCAGGCGAAGGCGAAACCCTTTTCGACCGCTTTCTTGAACTCTTCGTAGCTGGCGGGCTCGGCGGTGTTGGCTTTGCGAAAAGCAAGCGCGCGGTCGTATAGCGATTTCTGAATTTCTTCCAGCAACTGGGCGACGCTTGCGGGCAGTGCCTGCTGCGAGACGTAAGATTTTCCTTCCTTGCCGGGTCGATCGCGGCGCGCGAGCACGACCGAGCCTTTTGCTACGTCCTTGGGGCCAATTTCAAGGCGCACCGGCACTCCTCGCATCTCCCAATCGTTAAACTTGAAACCCGGGCTCACGCCTTCGCGCTCGTCCATTTTGACGCGAATGCCGGCGGCCACCAGTTCCTTGCGCAATTTCTGAGCGCATCCCAGGACGCTCGATTTTTCGTCGTCCGTCTTATAAATGGGCACGATGACCAATTGAAACGGGGCGAGACGCGGCGGGAAAATCAGGCCCTGATCGTCTCCATGCACCATGATGATGGCGCCGATAAAGCGGGTTGAAAGTCCCCACGAAGTGGTCCAGCAATGCTGGTGCACGCCGTTTTTGTCGAGATAGCGAATCTCAAACGCTTTCGCGAAATTCTGGCCGAGGTTATGGGAGGTTCCCGCTTGCAGAGCTTTGCCATCGCCCATCATGGCTTCGATGGAGAAGGTCTGGTCGGCGCCGGCAAAGCGTTCGGAGTCCGATTTGCGGCCCGGAATTACGGGGACGGCGGCTTCGCGCACAGCGAAATCGGTGTAGATGTCGAGCATCTGGCGCGTCTCGAAATCAGCCTCTTCGAAAGTGGCGTGCGCGGTATGGCCTTCCTGCCAAAAAAATTCGAGCGTGCGGAGAAACAGCTTGGTTCGCAGCTCCCAACGGACCACACTGTTCCACTGGTTGATTAGAACCGGCAGGTCGCGGTAGGACTGAATCCATTTCGCGTACGCGTGGCCGATGATCGTTTCCGAAGTTGGACGTATGACCAGGGGCTCTTCGAGCTCTTCGCCGCCCCCGTGCGTTACGATGGCAAGCTCGGGTGAAAAGCCCGCTACGTGCGATTTTTCCTTGTCGATGAAGCTGCGCGGAATCAACAGAGGGAAGGCGGCATTTACGTGCCCGGTAGCCTTGAAGCGGCTGTCGAGCGCCGCGGTGATGTTTTCCCATAACGCCCAGCCGTACGGCCGGACGATCATGCATCCGCGCACTGGCGCATAGTCAGCTAGCTCGGCGCGAAGAACCACTTGGTTGTACCACTCCGAAAAATCTTCCGCGCGAGTGGGAAGTTTCTGGTCTGACATATGTTCCTAGGCTCTTTTCTGTTCCGGATTGAAACAATTTCCTACACGGCAGCGCTTCACGCGGCCACGCAATCGAGTTAGGTTAGGGGAGACCGCAGCTGAAGTCAACCGGGCGCTTTTTTTGATATTTTTTGCGTGAACGAAAAAGGGTTTCAGTGTAGGCTATCCGCCTGGTTACGCACCAGATTTGCGGTCATTAAAGGAGTTTACGGAAATGAAGATGTGGCGAGCCGGAGTTTTAATTTTAGCAATTACTTTCTTCGTCATTTCTCAGCCGTTGGCAAAGGCCCAGTCGTCGAGCGGCTCTGGCACGTCGACCCAGAGCCAGACGCAAACTGCACCGGCACAGGCACCTGCGCCGAGCTCCTCGAGTGTGCAGCTCACGCTGACGTACCATCGCCCATCGGAAACGACGAAGCTGAAGAATTTCGCCTTTGATTCTTTCGGTCCGTATGCGTTTTTCGGCGCTGCGGTTGCGGGCGCCTACCAGCAAGCGGTTACGACGAATGCTACTCCTCACATTTCGGGATCCCCGCCAGACTGGGGCCAGGGCTGGGATTCGTATGGAGTTCGAGTGGCAAACAACTTTGGAATCAACCTGGTGACCCAGACCGCGCGATACACTTTGGCGGAGGTCTTCCGCGAAGATACGATTTACTATCGCTGCGAATGCTCCGGCATTTTGCCGAGAACGAAACATGCGTTGATTTCAACCGTTACCGCGCGCCGGGGAGAGGACGGACACCGCGTTTTTTCTTTTCCTGCGTTGGCAGCTCCTTACGCGGGTGGAGAAACGGCGGCATTGTTGTGGTATCCGGGCGCCGACAGTATTCGTCCCCGCGGCTTCAATGCCATGGACGGCTTTCGGATAGGCAACTATAACTTGCTGGTGCAGGCAGGCCTGAACCTGGCGCTGGAATTTGTTTACGGCGGGCCGCACACGCTCCTGAGCCACCATCACGTGCCGGTGCTTTCGAACGCAACGGGATCAAACAAGAGCAACTAACAGAGAGTCAACACACTTTCAAGGAGCGCTGCGACGGAGGTCGGTACCTCGTTCAGCGCTCCTTTTTTTCCTCGAAACAAATCTTTGCGCTCTATCCAAGGTAAGGACTAAAAGACAAAACGAGGTTATCTTCCGTCGCGATTTTTCCTTCGAATGTAAATCGGCTGGAGCAGCCCGGTGCTGGCTCTAGGGCTGCGGTGGGGTCTTGTCCTTGTGATAGTGGCGGCGAATGTCCGGCCAGAACTCGTTGAGCACGATCCTGATAGCGTCGTATGCCACTTGGGTGCCCCATACCGAGCACGTATTCGAAAAAGTCTGATCGGCTGCCGGATGATAGCTATAAGTAGAGATGGCCGCTCCCATCCCGCTCCCCAAAATTTCGCCATAATTGAAGGTATTGTGCCCGGAATCCGTGCGCGTAATGAAGAGGCGGCTTATCGAGTAAGCAGTTCGATGCATGAAAGTGCCTTTGCCCAACTGATAATAGCGAGGATCGGTACGCAAGACGGACGGCACCACGGCGTTGACCATATAATTCTCGATGGTGCCGTCGGCGAAGGCAGTTCCGTAGCGCTTGGCATATCCTTCCGCACCCTGGCCGTAAGCAGGCTCGCTGTTCTCCGCCTGGCTTATCGCCGCTAAAACTCCGTACCAGGGATATTGCACGTAGTCGAAGGAAGATCGCGTCGCAACTTTGAATTTTTGTCCGGCAGTGAGCGGAGGAACGTGCGCGGAATTTTCCAGAGTCAAAAAATTCGGCAAAGCGAAGAACAGCCGGTCATTCGAAGTGCCTGAAGTGTTCTTCTGGTCTTTAGCGTCTTTGCTCGTTTGTCCGGGTTGCGTTTGCTGGGACTGGCCAGGAGTGCCCGCCGGAGGTCCTGGAGGCGGTGATTGCTGCTGTGGCGCAGGCGCGGTGGATGGCGACGACTGCTCCGGCTGGCTCGCGGGTGGATTGTACGGCTGGCCGTCATTCTGCGCATAGGCGGATGCCCCGCAGCTGAAAATGAAAAGAAAAGTCACACCTCTGGCGATCCCTGCAAACGAACACTTCAAGATGAACCCTCCCCTGGGGTATTCCGCAATTTTCTGCTTAAAGTTCCTTATGCTTCGCGGCGAGAGTCAGCGCGTGCTTCCCTTTGAACGGCGATATCGCTGCGCGTGACTTACAACTCCGCAGCGCGGCTTGGTGTTTTTAGATGTATGGACAGCCCTTCCCCGTTGCCAACAAAGGAGTACAAACATCATACAACAAGCCGCGCAGTTCATTTATCCTTGCGCTTCGAAAAAACGAAAGAGTGACGGGCAGGTAACATCACGTGATTCATTGCAAACACCCAGGCGGCTCCGATAGAATCACGTTCGAGTTTACTTAGCGCCCACAAAATTGACACTGCGAATCTTTCTGGTGCGATGAAATGACATACAACAGTCCTGAACTCGTGAGAATGAGCCGCTCGCTGGATGAAGTGGATCCCGAGGTGGCGGAAGCATTGCGCGATGAAGTGCGCCGGCAAGCTACCGGGCTCGAACTGATCGCGTCCGAGAATTTCGTTTCCGAAGCTGTGCTGGAAGCCGCGGGCTCCGTTTTCACCAACAAATATGCCGAGGGCTATCCGGGCAAGCGATATTACGGCGGCTGCGAGAACGTTGACCGTGTCGAGCGGCTGGCCATCGAACGAGCGAAGCAGCTTTTTGGTGCGGAACACGCAAACGTACAGGCGCATTCCGGCACGCAAGCGAACATCTCCGTTTATATGACCGCGCTCGAGCCTGGGGCCACCGTGCTGGGAATGAATCTCGCGCACGGCGGGCATTTGACTCACGGGCATCCGCTGAATTTCTCGGGCAAGACGTACAAGTTCATCGCGTATGGAGTGACGAAAGAAACCGAGACGATTGACTACGACGAAATCGAGCGATTGGCGCGCGAACATCAACCCAAGATGATCGTGGCGGGCGCAAGCGCTTATTCGCGCATCATCGACTTCGCGCGCATCGGGAAGATCGCGCAATCCGCCGGGGCGCTATTTTTCGTGGATATGGCGCACATCGCGGGTTTAGTAGCGGCGGGTCTGCATCCCAGCCCGGTGCCGCACGCCGATTTTGTTTCGACCACTACGCATAAGACGCTTCGCGGGCCTCGCGGAGGCCTGGTTCTCTGCCGCGAAAAATATGCGAAGGATTTGGACCGCATCACGTTTCCCGGGCTGCAGGGCGGGCCTCTGGAACACGTCATTGCCGGCAAGGCCGTCTGCCTGAAAGAAGCGGCGGCGCCGGAGTTCCGCGACTATCAGAAGCAAGTGGTGGCCAATGCGCGCGCGCTGGCTGCAGGTCTGACGAAGCTGGGCTTCCGAATCGTCACAGGCGGCACGGACAACCATTTGTTTCTTGTTGATATGCACTCGCGAGGAATTACGGGGCGCGATGCGGAACTGGCGCTCGAACGCTCTGGAATGACCGTGAATAAAAACGCCATTCCGTTTGACCCGCTGCCTCCCATGAAGGCCGGCGGAATTCGCGTGGGGAGTCCGGCGGTGACCACGCGCGGAATGCGCGAACCGGAAATGCAGAAAATTGCGGGATGGATTGCCGAAGTGCTCTCGCATCTGGGCGACACATCGATCGAGCAGCGCGTTCGAAAAGAGGTCGCTACGCTCGCTGAAAGATTTCCGCTGTACGCGCGGCGACTTGAAGCCGCCGACAAGGCCGAACTGCTGCACAGCCACCGCGCAAATAGCTAGAATTGCGCGCACGGCAACCACGCCTTCCCATTGTTTCAATCGGGTACATGTATGCCTCTCCGGGTCACTTCAAATGGGTTCTGCTGAGTTCACTCGTTATTTGCGCTGTAAATCCTTTCGCAGGCTGCGTTACGGACGACGAAATCTCCGCTTTGGTATTCGAGTTGCCAGCTTTCCACTTGGCAGTGGGATTCGTCACTGTAAAGGCCGAGATGAGTTTGCTTTTTGGAGTGGAAGCGCCCGCCCCCAGCGATAGCTACGGAGTTGAAAAGGACGAGGCGCGAGAGATCCAGAATTCGCTGATGCCTTCTGGAACGCTGCGGAACGCGTCCATAGAGATCGCGTACCGGTTCGCTCCGTTCGCGGAAGTGGGCGGAGACTTCGCGGATTTTTATATTTTGCCGAACGGTATAGCGGGCCTCTACATTGGAGACGTGGTCGGAAAAGGATTAGCAGCGGCGATGTACGCGGCGCTGGTGATGGGCATGCTGCGCGGGATCAACAAGACGGGCGAACAAACATCCGCGGTTCTCGCGACGTTGAACAAGCGGCTGCTCGTGCGGCCGGTGCTGGGGCGATTCGCAACCACGCTCTACGCCGTTTACGATTCCACCAGCCGCGAGTTGACGTTTTCGAACGCGGGGATGCCCTATCCTCTATTGGCGTGCAGTTCAGGCTGCCGGCAGTTGCAGGTGGGGGGCTTACCCTCTGGAATGTTTCCGGGTTCTTCGTACGACGTTCAGCGGGTGTGCCTGTCACTGGGCGATTCAGTTTTGTTCGCTACCGACGGACTCCACGAATTGCGAGGCGCCAACGGCGATGATTTTGGCTGGCAAAGGATGGCGGACATCTGGAAGGAGTGCCAGGGAATGTCGGCGGACGAATCGCTACAACGCCTTCTTCGCGAAGCCAAAGACTTTTCCGTTGACGGGCTGCAGCATGACGACATCACGGCAGTTGCGCTGAAAATTCCGCTGCGGTAACAGCCTCGATTCAACCTATACGATTTGGACAATCAGTTCGGCGGCTTTTCCATCGCGAATCGAGAAGGCGCGAACGGATTTGGGCCTATCTTCCCGCGGCGAGAGGATGAAGTAAGCGACGTCCGGGTAATACGCCTGATCGATATCGCGCGTGGATGGTTTGTTATCGCCGTTGGGGTGCGAGTGGTAGATTCCCATGAACTCGAGTCCCGCCGAGCGAATTTCCCGCATCAGCCGGAATAGTTCCTCGGGCGCGATTTCGTAGGCTGTGGCCGGGCTCGCCGCGTCATTCGGCGCCGGAAGAATCCGTGTGATAGCGCCCGCCCGCCCCGCCAGGAGGCCGCAAGATTCCTTAGCCGCATCTCTTTGCGCTTCTCGAACCAGCTCGCTGAAGGCGGATTTGTCAAGACAGACCACGCTTCACATTATGTATAATCCCGGCCCGGGAGTGAACATGCCGCAAAATCTTCAATACGCAAAAGGTTCAAAAATCTGGTTGAAGGAACATCCTGAGTTTGACGAGTCGTGGCTTCGAAACATAATTGCGAAAGACCCATCGATTTTAGGCTTAGGCGACCTCGTCCTCAAGGAAGCAGAGAGGATTCAGCCGAAAGCAGGGCGACTCGACCTCCTTTTCGAGGACGCCGAGACTGACAAGCGCTACGAAGTCGAAATAATGTTAGGAAGAGTCGATGAGAGCCACATCATCCGTTGCGTGGAATATTGGGACATTGAGAGAAAAAGGCTCCCAACTTATGACCACTGTGCTGTGCTAGTCGCTGAGGAAATCACGGCGCGCTTCTTGAACGTCATCTCGCTTTTCAATGGAGCCATTCCCATGGTGGCGCTTCAGCTCAACGCGATCCAACTCGACGATAAGGTGATTCTGAATTTCACAAAGGTCCTAGATGAAATCTCGCCCATTGCGGCGGAAGAGGAAGAGCTTTCGGAACGAGATATTACTGACCGCCAATATTGGAAGGACAAAGGTTCCGACATTTCGCTGCGCCTCGCTGACGAGTGTGTGGAGATACTGAAGGAGATCGATCCGTCCTTCAGCATGACGTACAACAAACACTACATGGGACTTCGGCAGGGAAACAGGCCTAACAATATAGTGGTTTTCAAGGCGAAGAAGAAGTTTCTTAGAGCTGAGATTCGCGTCAACGATCTTGATGCGCTGAAGAGCGAATTGACGAATGCAGACCTGGAGGTTCTAGCGATAGGCCGCGGAAGAGTGCGTCTTGTCCTGCATGCCGGCGAGGTCTCCGCACACCGGGATCTCCTTAAGAGCATATTCGCGAGAGCTTATAAGGAATCCAGCGAATAGAAACCAAGTGTTTTAGGGACGCACCGTGCTGTGCCCCTACGGGAGAGGACATCCGCCGTCGACGCGCGGCTAGGCCTTTTGGGCCTGGCGGCGAAGGAACGTTGGGACGTCGAGATCGTCGGCCGGCACTTCACGGACTTCGCTGACGTTTCGCGCGACCTGGTGAACGACCTCGTTGACGTTTCTCGAGACCTGCTGCACCACGTTGGTTTGCTGCGTCATGGTGGGTTGCGCCGCAGCAGGCTCGCGTGTGGCCTTCCAGGTTTTCGGTAAGTACGAAGGACGCGACTGAGTCTTCCTGCCCGCCACTTCGCGGAAACCGGCGGCGATCACGGTGATCTTTACCGACTCTTTCATGGCATCGTCCATCACCGCGCCGAAAATGATGTTCGCGTTTTCGTGTGCTGCTTTCTGAATGATCGAGGAGGCCTCGTGAACTTCCTGCAAGCTGAGGCTGGACGACCCGGTCACGTTGATCAAAATTCCCTGCGCGCCCTGGATGCAATTGTCTTCGAGAAGAGGGCTGTTGATGGCGCGGTTCGCGGCGTCAATCGCGCGGTTAGATCCGGAAGCGACAGCGGTGCCCATCACCGCGTAACCCTGGCCGGACATGATCGTCTTCACGTCCGCAAAATCACGATTGATGATGCCGGGAATGGTGATGATGTCGGAAATGCCCTGGACGGCCTGGCGCAGAATGTCGTCGGCAATGCGGAAGGCTTCAAAAAAACTGGTGCCGTGTTCCACGCATTCCATCAGGCGCTCATTGGGGATGACGATGACCGTGTCCACGCTGCCGATTAGTTCGGCGAGGGCTTGCTCGGCCTGCTCCATCCGGCGTTTGCCCTCGAACGCGAACGGCTTGGTGACGACCGCAACGGTTAGCGCGCCCAGCTCGCTGGCGAGATTCGCGACGACAGGCGCGGCTCCGCTTCCTGTGCCGCCGCCCAATCCGGCGGTGACGAAAACCATGTCGGCGCCGTCGAGCGCTTCGAGGATTTTTTCGGTGTCTTCAAGCGCGGCTTTGCGGCCCACTTCAGGATTGGCGCCCGCTCCCAATCCTTTCGTCAATTTGGCGCCGAGTTGCAGCTTCACCGGCGCTTGCGAAAGCTTCAGCGCCTGCAAATCGGTGTTCGCGGCAATGAATTCGACACCCTCCACCTTGGCCCGGATCATGCGGTTGACGGCGTTCGAGCCGCCGCCTCCCACACCGATCACTTTAATCTTGGCGCCATTTTGCGGTTCTTCGCTGAATGAAACTTTCAAGCTCGATTCTTTTGGTGACATGCTTCCTCCCCAGTCTTTCGCCCTCTTGAAATTTTTAACCAATTTCTTATGACGCTCCTGCAAACATACTTTTGAACTTGCCCACCCAACCGGTCGGACGCGCTCCCGCAGTGCGCCGCGTGCGCGCACCGTAAAGCACAAGTCCCACGGCGGTTGCATACTCGGGCTGGGAATCTTCTTCGCTCATTCCTGAAAGTCCCCGCGGAGTGGCGACGCGCGCGGGCAGATTAAATATCTGCTCGGCGAGTTCGCAGAAGCCGCGGAGGCGTGCTCCCCCGCCGGTGAGAATGATTCCCGCGGGGATGGACGATTCAACGCCGCCACGGCGCAACTCGTCGCGAACAAGCATCAACAATTCCTGCGCGCGCGGCTCCACGATGTCCGAAAGCATGCGGGCAAAAACAGTGCGCGGCGGGCGATCGCCCACGCTGGCAATCTCGATCGGAAAATCTTCCTTCAGAAGTTCGCGATGGGCGCAGGCTTGCAGGCGTTTGATTTTTTCCGCTTCATCGATGGGCGTGCGCAACCCGACGGCGAGATCATTCGTAAAATGGTCGCCACCGACCGGAATGGCTGCGGTGTGACGCACGACTCCGCCGGAATAGGCGAGCAGCTCGGTGGTTCCTCCGCCGATGTCGAGCAGGCAGCAGCCCAGTTCGCGCTCGTCTTGCGTCAGGCAGGCTTCCGCGGAAGCAAGCGGCTCGAGAACGGTGTCGTCCACTCGCACCCCCGCGCGATTGACCGCGGTGACGATATTCTGGGTGGCGGAGCCGCTCGCAGTCACGATGTGCACGTTGGCCTCGAGACGCTGGCCCACCATTCCAATGGCGTCGCGAATATTATCCTGGGCATCGAGGGAAAATTCCTGCGGCAGGACGTGCAACACTTCGCGATCTTCCGGAAGCTGGATGCCGCGAGCAGCTTCCACCGCGCGGCGAACGTCTTCGCGCTGGATGTCGCGCGGGCGGGTTCCCACGGTGATTCCGCCGCGGCTATTCACGCCGCGCACATGCGTCCCGGCGACGCCGATCAACGCTGATTCCACCGGCACGCCGACGATTGTTTCCGCTTCTTCGACGGCCCGGCGAATGGAACTTACCGCGAGGTCGAGGTTCACGATCTGGCCCTTGCGCCAACCTTTCGATTCCGCCGCACCCAGCGCGGCAAATTTCACGCCGCCGTCGTCACCAAGCTCTCCTATTAGCGCGCAGGTTTTCGTGCTGCCGATGTCGAGCGCTACGATATGCCGTTCCTTCTTCGTCAAATCCGCTCCTTATAATTTCAGCCGATCACATATACTATCGTGACTTTTTCCCCGAATTCTTATGCGCTGCGTGAACTGGTTTCGGCGCTGGCCGCGGCGGCGCGACTGACTGAGGCGCGATTTCCTGCGCCACTGTTGTGTCCGGGTTTACGACCGCTTCGCCGTTGAAGCGCAAATCCACGGATTCGATGCGTCCCGTTTTCGCGTGCCACTGTCCGAAGTCGTCCAGAAGCGTTCGATACTTTGTTTCGAAATCGTTGTCGCCAAAATGCACCAGCACAGGAGAATCCGTTTGCGCTCCCGGCGGATGGCTGGCAACATCGCCGGCTTCCGGATTTGAACTACTTGGGCTGAAGCGAGTCTCGCCATTCAACCCGTAAATGGTGGCGCGCAAGTCGCTGGCATCCGTTAGATCCACTTCGCTTACTCGTTCCATCGCGCCCGCACGCGCGGTTTCCACCTGCTGGGTAAATCCGGCAAACAACTGCATGCGTCTCGCGCGCTCGTCCGGCGTCATTTCTTCGTGAATGCCGGAAACGACGGGAAAATGAAAATTCGCTTTCAGCGGACGCTCGAGAATCACTCCGTGGATATCGACGAGCGCCAGATCGCTTCCCTGGCGCAGAAATGCGATGGGAACTCGCTCGGTGATTTCCACCTCGATGTGATTGGGCAACGCTCGCCGAACGGTCGCTTGCGCGACCCACGGAATTGCTTCGAGCTCGCGCCGGCGTTCCGTAAGCGGAATTCGCAAAACGCTGCGGCCCTGATCGGGCTTGAAAATGGCGAGCACGCCCGCGCGGGAAACGTAATTATTTCCGGTAAGCTCCACTTGACTGGAACGAAGCAGCGCCATTTGCGGCGATGCGAACAGGAAATGCCCGCAGGCATAGGCCACGCATGCGCACGCAATTCCAACGCCTACTCCAAACGTGACGCGCAGATACGTCTTCCAGGCCTTTCGGCCGAACTTTCGCCGCTTAATCTCCAGAGGTTTTTGCCTGCGAAGATACTTCGGCTCTTCGTCGGCCAGGAGTTCCTGGGGATAAGCGTCCGCGTCCATGGTTTTCAGTTTTTCCAGAGAATGACCTCGTTCTCGAGCTCCATGCCGTACCTGGCGCGCACGCGCTCGCGGACATCGTCAATCAGCCTGAGCATGTCGGCGCAGCTTGCCTTGCCTGCGTTGATAAAAAAATTCGCGTGGCGGTCGCTGACCATGGCGTCGCCCGCGCGGTGACCTTTCAAACCCAGCTCGTCAATCATGCGGCCAGCCGAGCCGCCCGGAGGATTTTTGAAAATGCATCCGGCGCTTTTCTGATTGAGCGGCTGGCTCGCGCGGCGCTTTTCGTTGCACACCTTAATGCCGGCCAGAATTTCCTTGAATGGCTTGGACGGCAGCTCCAGTTTTACGCGCAGCATCACGTCGTCCGGCGCAAACGAAGTGTGGCGATAATCGAAGCGAATGTCGTTGCCGCGGACCGTCTCGATTTCTCCTGTTGCGGCGCGGTAAAGTTCCACTTCGCGCACGTACGACCCTATCTGCGTGCCGTAAGCGCCTGCGTTCATTCGCAACGCGCCGCCTACGCTGCCGGGAACTCCGATCAAGCCTTCCATACCGCCGAGATCGCGCTTCGCGCAGAACGTGACCATGCCGCCGAGGTCGGCGGCAGCATCAACATATGCTGCGTTGCCTTCCACTCTCATGCCCGGTTGCGAAGTGGGCAGATGCAGAACGACCCAGGGCAGCTCGCCATCGTCGATCAGCACGTTCGTTCCGCCACCGAGAAAACGGTGAGGGATTTTTTCGTCAGCCAGCAAACGCATCACCTCGGGAATGGTGTCAAAGCGCCGAAGCACGAGTTCATCGGTCGAGCCTCCAATTCCCAGCGAAGTCTTTTCGCTCAACGAAACTCCAGCGTGCAATTCCACTCCCAGCTCTTTCAGCCGCGCTGCAAGCGGCTTCTCGCTAATCCGCATAAGAACTCGGCACCTTGGAAGCAAGCAGCATGGCGAGCTGATCGAGAACGCGGCCAACGCTGCCGGCGCCGATGGTAAGGATTGCGTCCCCGGGACGCGCTTCCCGGTAAAGAAATTCCATGCCGGCTTGCATGGTGCTGGTGAAGACCACGTTTTTGTGGCCCGCCGTGCTGATGGCTTCGGACAAAATTTCGCCGTTGACGCCTTCGATCGGCGCTTCCCCAGCCGCGTAAATTTCGGTCATCACCAAAATATCGGCTTGATTGAACGAGCTGCGAAAATCTTCCCAGAGAAACTGAGTGCGCGAATAGCGGTGCGGCTGGAAGAGAACGAGGAGGCGTTTGTAACCGCAGCCGCGCGCGGCTTCGAGCGTGGCGCGAATTTCGGCGGGATGATGGCCGTAATCGTCAATCAAGGTGACGCCGCCAAACTCGCCTTTGATCTCGAAGCGCCGGCCGACGCCGGAAAATTTTGCGAGGCCCGCGCGAATCAAGTCCGCCGGGACGTTTAGCGAAAGGCCGACAGCAGCGGCTGCAGCGGCGTTGCGCACGTTGTGAATTCCCGGCGGCGACGGCAGCCGGAAAATTCCGAGATCGTCGTCGTGATATTTCAGCCGAAACTCGCTCGCGAGACCGATTAGCTTCACCTCGCTGATGACCAGGTCCGCCTGGCTCGATGTGCCGTAGGTGAGCACCGGACGCTTTACTTGCGGCAAAATCGCTTGCACGTTTGGCTCGTCGATACAGAGGATCACGGTGCCGTAAAACGGGACGCGGTTCGCAAATTGCAGGAAGACTTCTTGTATTTCTTCGAGTGAGTGGTAATGGTCCAAGTGCTCGCGGTCGATCGTGGTGATTACGGCCAGCACCGGGGCGAGCAGCAGAAACGAGCGGTCGCTTTCATCCGCTTCGACCACCATGTATTCGCTCTGGCCCACGCGCGCGTTCGAGCCGGCATGATTCACGCGCCCGCCCACAACGAACGTAGGATCGAGACCAGCCTCACCCAGCACGGACGCGACCATCGAGGTGGTGGTTGTCTTGCCGTGCGCACCGGCGACTGCGATTCCGTATTTCAAGCGCATCAGCTCGGCGAGCATTTCAGCGCGAGGAATGACTGGAATTTTCAGTTTGTGAGCTTCCACGACTTCCACATTGTTCGCGCGCACGGCGGAAGAAATAACGACCACATGCGCGCCGCGAACATTTTCCGCCAAGTGGCCTTCAAAAATAGTGGCTCCCAGTTTTCGCAAACGCTCGGTGACCGGAGTAGCTTTCAAGTCGGAACCGGACACCGCGTAATTGCTGGAGAGCAGGACTTCCGCGATGCCGCTCATGCCGCTGCCGCCGATGCCGACCAAATGAATGCGCTGAAAATTGCGGAAGGTTACGCTCATGCGCGCACCATCCCTTTCAGCGGGCTTTCGAGTTGGGCTTCGAGCAAGTCCACAATGTCCTTAACGGCGCGAGGGCGTGCCAATGCGTGCGCGCGTTCTTCCATTTCCGCAATCTTCCCGGGCTGGTCGAGCAGGGAGAAAATTTCCGAGGTCAGGCGTTCGGGCGTTAGCTGAGTCTGCGGCAACATCCGCGCAGCGCCCGCGTCCTGCATAGCTTCTGCGTTGCGGGTTTGATGCGCATCAGTGGCGGCGCCGAAGGGGATGAAGATAGCGGCGCGTCCGGCGGCAGATACCTCCGCGACTGTGATCGCCCCCGACCGGCAGACGATTAAGTCCGCCTGGGCAAACCGCTCCGCCATATTCTCGATGAAGGGCACAACCTCCGCTCGGAATTCGCGACGCGCATAAGCTACTCGCACCGCATTATAGTCGCGTTCACC
>JBEKHP010000030.1:0-42176 GCA_050012235.1 Candidatus Acidiferrales bacterium
GTCAGCGACATCCAAATTCCGTAGGGGATCTTCATGGCACACAAAAAAGGCGGCGGGTCATCCACTAATGGACGCGACTCGCACGGTCAGCGACTTGGAATCAAGCGGTTTGGCGGCCAGCTGGTAACCGGCGGCAGCATTTTGATCCGTCAGCGCGGCACGCACTATAAGCCGGGAAAAAACGTTGGGCTGGCAAAAGACGACAGCCTCTTCGCTTTGATTGACGGCATCGTCCTCTTCGAAGATAAGGGCGGCCACGGGCGCTACATCAGCGTGCTCACGGTGGAAGAAGCGGGCGCGCGACAATCGGAGAAGAAGGAAGCTGCTGCAGCACCTGCCAACTAGCTCTGCGCTGTTCTTTACGCGCTCCAACGCACCGGAGCGCGTATTTTTGTCTATGAAACTTGCTTCGGCGTATGCTCTCTCAGCATCTCTTTCTAGCAGGTGATTCGTGTTTGCAGATGAAGCCAAAATTTCGATAAAGGCCGGCGATGGCGGCAACGGCTGCGTCGCCTTTCGTAGAGAGAAGTACGTCCCGCGCGGCGGGCCCTCGGGTGGCGACGGCGGCCACGGCGGCGACATCTACATCGAAGCGAACCCCCACGACAACACGCTTCTGCGCTACCGCTACAACCGTGAATTCAAGGCCCAGCGTGGCGGCCATGGCGAAGGCTCGAATTGCCACGGCGCGTCGGGCGAGGAAATGGTCCTGAAAGTCCCCGTGGGCACTGTGATTTTCGACGCTGACTCAGGCGAGCAAGTTTTTGATTTCGTCGAACCCGGGCAACGGTACCGTGCAGCCAAGGGCGGTCGCGGCGGCCGCGGCAACGGCAATCCTCATTTTGTGCGCCCGTGGCACCAAGCGCCGCGCGAACATGAAGACGGCCAGCCCGGCGAAGAGCGCAACCTGCGGCTCGAGCTGAAATTGCTCGCCGATGTCGGACTTGTCGGCTTCCCCAACGCAGGAAAATCCACTTTGATTTCGCGCATTTCCGCTGCACGTCCAAAAATTGCGGCCTATCCGTTCACTACACTTGAGCCCCACCTGGGCGTCGTTTCAGCCGACCCGGACGCCACGCCGGGACAGGGCCGTGCATTCGTTGTCGCGGACTTGCCCGGATTGATCGAAGGGGCGCACGAAGGCGTAGGGTTAGGCACGCGATTCTTGAAACATATCGAGCGTACGCGCTTGATCGCGCATCTTGTGGATACCAGCGACGCAAACGACCGCGATCCCATCCGCGATTTCGAAATTATCGAGCACGAGCTCGCCTCCTTCAGCCCGGCGCTGATTGAAAAACCAATGATCGTGGTCGCGACCAAGCTCGATGCCACCACAAATCGCGACCATCTGAGCGAATTGCGCGCATTCGCCAAGAAGCGCGGCCTTGAGTTCCACGCGGTGTCGTCTGCAAGCGGCGAAGGAATTGTTGAACTGGTGCGTGCAATGGCTGACGCTCTCGATCGGATTCCGAAACCGTCCATGCCGGTGGAATCGGAGGTTCAACCGGTGGCGTCCCGCGAACGCGATGCCGAAGAAGCTCGCGCTGCCGCTGCAGGTCTCGACGATGACGACTCCACGTCGCCGCCTCGGGAGAAGCGTTGAGCCCGCACTCCATCCATCGGCCCCACGGCCGCTCGATTGCGATTTTTGGCGGCACGTTTGATCCCATCCACTCAGGGCACATCGCTGTGGCGCAGGCAGCACAGAGACGTTTTCACCTCGATGCCATATATTTCGTGCCTTCGTCGCGACCTCCGCACAAAACCAAGCGCGCGCTGACGCCATTTCTGCATCGCTATGCGATGGTCGCGCTCGCTTGCGCGGATCACGCAGGATTCCACACTTCCACAGCCGAGGCGCCGCCGGAAGGCGCCGCTACGCATGTTTTCTATAGTGTAGACACCGTGCGGCGCTTTCACCGGGAGCATCCCGACGATCACTTGTTTTTCATTCTAGGCGCGGATCAGTTTCTCGAAATTCCCACTTGGAAAAATTATGAAGCGTTGCTCGACAGTTGTGATTTCATCATCGCCAGCCGTCCCGGCTTTCGATTAGACGCGTTGCGTCTGGTGATTCCGCCCGAAAGGCTCGGCCGGACGACGTCGAACGATCCGAACAAGATCGTGCTGCGCAAATCCGTGATTCATCTGCTCACCACTGTGGCCAGCCATATTTCGTCCACCGAAATCCGGCACCGCCTGGAACGCAAACAAACGATCCATGGGCTTGTGCCCGCGCGCGTAGAGGAATACATTCTGGAACAGGCTCTGTACCGGTGACGCTAAACTCCCTTCGCCCCGAGCTTCAATCGGCCGTGGAAGCGGCCCAGGACAAACAGGCCGTGGACATCACGGTCCTCAACCTTTCTGGTGCGGGAGCATTCGCCGAATATTTCCTGCTTTGCTCCGGACAAAGCCAGCCGCAAATCCAGGCCATCGGCGAAGCGATCGAAGAAAAACTCCATCGCCAGGGACGCCGCGTGGCGCACCGGGAAGGAAAGTCCAGCGCGGAATGGGTCCTGCTCGACTACGGCGATTTCGTGGTGCACATTTTCAGCGAACGCGCCCGTCAGTATTACGATCTCGAAAGACTCTGGCGCTCCGTCGAGCGCATAACTTTCCCCGCGCCTTCGCCGCTTCCCGCTTCTCAAAGCAATGCGGAAGGTGATGCAACGCAGCAATGACCGCCCCGAACATTGCGTGGGTCGCGGAAGATCCCGCCTCGCGGCGCTTGCTTGAAATCGCGGAAAAACTCGCGGACACTTCTACTACCCTTCTCATCACGGGCGAAAGTGGAACGGGAAAAGATCAGCTCGCCCGATGGATTCACGAGCGCGGGCCCCGCCGTGACGCTCCCCTGCTGAAAATTGACTGCGCCAGTCTGCCGGGCGAGCTCGTAGAGTCCGAACTCTTCGGGCACGAACGCGGAGCATTCACGGGTGCGGTCGCACGCAAACCGGGCCGCCTCGAGTTGGCGCAGACCGGAACAATCGTCCTCGACGAAATAGCGGCGCTCACCCCCGGGATGCAGGCAAAGCTGCTGCGCGTTCTCGAAGAGCGCACCTTCGAGCGGCTCGGCGGTACGGAAACTCTCCGCATGGAAGCGCGATTGATGGCCCTTACGAATACGGACATAGCCAAAGCCGTGGAGACTGGCCGTTTTCGCGAGGACCTTTTCTTCCGGCTAAATGTTTTGGCCATTCATGTCCCGCCGCTCCGCGAACGCCCCGCCGATATTGCTCCGCTCGCTTCGCACTTTCTCGGGCGGCTCGCGCCCGTACACTGCAAAACGGACGCATCCTTCGATCCGAAGGCTCTCGAAGTGCTCCAGCATTATGGCTGGCCGGGAAACGTCCGCGAGTTGAAAAACGCGGTCGAACACGCGCTGGTATTTGCCAAGCAGCCGCTATTGTCACCCGAGGATTTCCCAGAAATTCTACGCGCGGTTGGAAACGAGCACGGACTTACAGGCATGCTGCGTTCGCTGGAAGATCTCGAGCGCGAGGCCATTGAGCTGACCCTGGAAGGGACGCACTACAAGATCGGACGGGCCGCGGATATTCTGGGCATCAGCCGCAAGACCCTGCTTGAGAAGCGCAAAAAATACAGGCTCATCTGAGAGCACTTTTTACGAAGCGACAACATAGTGAAAATTCGTTTGATTATGCTCGGCAAGACGCGGCGCCCGGAAATTCACGCTCTTCTTGATAACTACGTCAGCCGCATCAGCCATTATGTGGAAACGGAAGTGGCCGAGTTAAGGGACGCCGGACCTTCCAGCCTTCGGAAACTCAAGATCGATCCCGCTGCAACGGTTGTATTGTTGGACGCTGCGGGCAAACAACACACCTCGCAGCAATTTGCGCGCTGGTTGGGCGATTTGCGCGACCGCGGCGCGCGAGAGCTGATTTTTCTTTGTGGCGATGCGGAAGGCTTCCCTGATGAAATTCGCGATAGAGCGAAACACAAGATCTCGCTCTCGACGCTCACGATGCCTCATGAGTTCGCTCGCGTCGTCCTGGCGGAGCAAATCTACCGCGCATTTGCGATACTGGCAGGCCACCCCTACCCGAAGTAGGCCGTCTCTCAGAAAATCGGGCGTTTACTTTTTCTCCGAGATCTCGATCGAGGCTCGCGTAGTTTCCCAATCCAGATTCATCACGCATCCTGAACCTGATTTATCAAACGAAATGGTGAAGTTCTCAACCGGCGAACCCAGCTTGGAAGCTTTCATATCCACGCGCGCGAAGTCGCTCTCTTCTCCCGGATATGGAACGCCCCAGACTGGGCCGCCTTTGGCGTTCTTCGTTTTCTTGCTGATGATGAGCGTCCATTTATCCTGATTCGGAATCGTGAAAATTGTGTAGGCGCCTGCCGGGACAGTCTTGCCGCCCACGTTCACATCTGTGTCGATCACAAAAGTTGTGGCTTCGTTCGCTCCTGCGCGCCACACTTCTCCATAAGGAACCAAGCCACCGTAAATCTTGCGACCCTTCGCCCGCGGGCTCGAATAGGCTACAGCTACCGTTTTGCCGTCGGCGAAACTGCAATTTGCGTTCGCCGCAGGGCTAGGCCGCTGGCCCTGATCCTGTGCGTAGGCCGGAACGGCGAGAATAGCGACACTAACAAAAATTATCGCGAAAAACACAGAACGCTTCAGCATGATATCTCCTCTTGAAGAACTAAAGATGAAAACGCACTGACGGTCCGTTTCTATGCTGCTCCTCGAAGCTGTATTTCGGCCGAAGTATATCTCATTGTGACGCCCATCGCCTTCCCCACCATCAGCCCGGTCAGGCCACGAGTTCGCGATGTGGCCGCTTGACGTTTCGCCGGAGGGCGGCCAGTATTGTAAATCGCTCTCGCGAGACGCGAACCCATGCCGGAAGGTAAAGGACTCTTGATCGTTTACACCGGGCCCGGCAAAGGCAAGACGACCTGCGCTCTAGGGACCGCGTTTCGCGCCGTAGGGCAGGGCATGCGCGTGCTGATGGTGCAGTTCATCAAAGGCTCCTGGCACTATGGCGAGCTCGACGCAGCAAAAATGCTTGGTGACGATAAATTCGAAATCCGGCCGATGGGGCGCGGCTTCGTCAAGCTGGGCGGAGCGGAAACCGACCCCGAAGATGTTCGCCTGTGCGAACAGGCTTGGGAATACGGCCGCGAGCAGATATATAGTGAGAAATATGACCTGGTTGTACTCGACGAGATCAATTACGTGATTAGCTATAAAATGCTTGATCCTGAACGCGTGGTGGAATCGCTTGCAAAACGCCCCGAGCGCGTTCACGTGATTTGCACCGGCCGTAATGCGCATCCGAAGCTGGTCGAAGCCGCCGACCTTGTCACCGAAATGCGCGAAGTGAAGCATCCGTACACCAAAGGAGTCCTCGCGCAGCGGGGTATCGATTACTAGCTATGGCTTGGTTCAAACGCGAGAAAAAACCGATCGAGAATCCCACGCCTGTGGAGGAACGCCGCGTGCGCACCGAAGGCATGTGGACCAAGTGCGGCTCCTGCCGAGCCATCATCTGGAAAAAAGACCTGGAGGCGAATTGGGAGGTCTGCTCGAAGTGCGACCATCATTTCCGCTTGAGCGCGCGCAAGAGGCTCGAACTCCTGCTCGATGATGAGCCCTGGACGGAGCTCGACAGCGAACTCGCATCTAGTGACCCGCTTCATTTCACCGACACCAAGCCTTATGCCCAGCGTTTGAAAGACGCGCAGCATAAATTGGGCATGAACGACGCCATTCTCACCGCCGAAGGACACTTGAACGGCAGGCCCGTGATCTGCTGCTCCATGGAGTTCAGTTTCATTGGCGGGTCTATGGGCGCTGTAGTCGGTGAAAAAGTGGCGCGTGCCATCGAGCGCTCGTTGGCTCGGAAATTTCCGCTGATTATTGTTTCCTGCTCCGGCGGCGCGCGCATGATGGAGGGCGTCGTCAGCTTGATGCAACTCGCCAAGGTTTCCGCAGCCCTCGCGCTATTAGACGAGGCAGGGCTTCCCTTCATTTCCATTCTCACCGATCCGACGACCGGTGGTGTTACTGCCAGCTACGCGATGCTGGGCGATTTGAATATTGCCGAACCTGGAGCGCTGATTGGCTTCGCGGGCCCGCGCGTAATTGAACAGACCATTCGCCAAAAGCTTCCCGAAGGTTTTCAAACTGCCGAATTCCTGCTGGAGCACGGTTTTCTTGACGCAGTCGTTCCGCGCAAAGAGCTGAAGCCCTACATCTCCCAGGCACTCAATTTCTTCCTCGGGTAAAATCCCACCGTAGATATGAACTACGAAGAATCCGTTCGCGCCCTCCTGTCACTTGGAAAAGAGCTTGCGGCCCCGCGCCAGCCTGCGAGAATCCCGCCCACTTCAATTCCCGCAATTCCCGTACAGAAATTCGGCCTCGAAAACATCACCATCCTCGCCGAAGATTTGGGCCGGCCCCATCGTGCGATGCCCTGCGCGCACATTGCCGGGACAAACGGCAAAGGTTCCACGGCCGCCATGCTCGAATCGATCCTGCGTGCTGCCGGCCTGCGGACGGGCCTTTACACCTCGCCGCATCTTGAGCGCATCAACGAGCGCATCCGCATCAACGGCGAGAATATCTCCGATCAGGATTTTGCCGCCGCTTGGACCGCCGTAAGCGCCTCCATCGAATCGCTCATGGCTTCGGGCAAGCTCTCGGCACATCCGACTTTCTTCGAATGCGTCACGGCCGTGGCTTTTCTAGCTTTCGCTGCACACCACGTAGATTTCGCCATATATGAGGTCGGCATGGGTGGACGCTTCGATGCCACGAACATCGTCACGCCTGAGGTTGCCGTAATCACGCCAATCGATTTCGATCACGAAAATTATCTCGGGCATTCCATTGAGGAGATCGCCGCAGAAAAAGCGGGAATCATTAAAGCCAATGCCTGGGTCGTGAGTGCGGCACAACGGCCCGAAGCGCTCTCAGTAATCGCCCGCCGATGCGTGGAAATGAACGCGCGGTTGGTGGAAGTGGACGCAGAGTGGCGCATCGAGGACCTGAAAGTGTCGGGCGGTTTCTATAGTGGAGCCGCTACCTTCGCGCATGTGTCCCAAAAAATGGCAATCGCACCGGGGCTTGCGGGCCGCTTCCAAATTCAAAATGCCTTGACCGCGGCCACCGCTGCCCGCCTTTTGACGGAACGAGGATTTCCAATTGGCGACGAAGCAATCGAGCGCGGAATCGCGACGGTGCGTTGGCCCGGCCGCCTCGAACGCATTTCCGAGCGGCCCGATGTGTATCTCGATGGTACGCATAACCCGGCTGGCGCCCGAGAGCTTCTAAGGTTTTGGGAAGAGAATTTTTCAGGCCGCCGCATATTTTTGGTCTACGGCGCGATGCGCGACAAAGCCGTTGACGAGATAGCGAGCCTGCTTTTTTCGCGCGCCGAAGCTGTGATTCTTACTATGCCGCGCCAATCGCGCGCAATCTCCGCTTCGTTGCTCGCGGAAATCACCGGACATTTTGCAAAGGATTCAATCGTCGTTCCCGACCCGGGTGACGCACTGGAGCGGGCGATGGAGCTTGCTGATCCAGAAGGATTGGTATTTGCCACCGGCTCGCTGTATCTAGTGGGTGATATTCGTAGTCTCTGGCGCCTACGTGGCGCAAAAAAGAACTCCGTTGATATCCCGAATTTAAAGCCCTCCAGATACTCCTAGCCCCCTTCCATATTCACCCTGGATCATTTTTCAGTCTTGCGGATGTCTACGTGAAATTGCACGCGAAATGGGAATTCGTAATGTTTTTTGGAAACTGAACTGTCCCATTTGTCCCATCCCCGAACACGTCTTTCCCTAAGTCGGACGCTCTGAGCAAAGGTGTGCAGGCATTTAAGTTTGTGTCGGAACAATTAATGGAATTTCTTCGTTTATTCAGCTAGGTGCCGGCAGCCAAAGTGCAACTTGTACGTCTAAAAAATAAGTGTTGGAGGTGTCCATGAACCACGAAATGAGACGGCAACAATTGGAATCATTCGGCCGCGCGCCGGCGCTGCTTTCGGCTGCATTGCGCCAGTTTCCGAAGAAGATGTGGCTTCATAAACCTTCGCCTGACCGTTGGAGCATCCACGAAATTATTCTGCACCTGGCTGACAGCGAAGCCGGGGCCTACATCCGCTGCCGCCGTTTTATCGCGGAGCCGGAAAGCCCCGTCCTGAATTTTGACCCCGCTCGCTGGGCCGGCACTCTGGGTTATTTTCATCAAAGCACGCGCGAAGCGCTCGAAATTATTCGTCGCCTGCGCAAAGCAACGTATCAATTGCTCGTCGCGCTGCCCGAATCGGTCTGGGAACACACCGGGAATCATCCCACCGACGGACGCCTGAGCCTTGCCGGCTGGGTTGAGATGCAGGAACGCCATATCCCTCACCACATCGATCAAATGAAGCAGAATTACGACACCTGGCTCGAGACACATCCTCCGCGGAAGCCTGCCTCGACCTCCGGGAGGTCAAGTTCCCGTCTCCCCATGGTTAGCATGAGCGCCAGCTCGTTCTAAATCCTACTGCGGGTCCGCCCGTGGAATTTGTTGATTCCTTCCGATTGAAGCCCCTCGCATAGTTGCTGGCGCCGACTCTCAATGGTAGGATGAGCATTCCATGGCATCCAAGTCCAGCCAATCCCCGCGAGTTGGTATCCCGTATCGCACACGAAAAGAAGAACTTACGGGGGAACGCGAGAAGTACGAGCGATACTGCGAAGGCGTCCAACGGGCTGGCGGTGAACCGGTCGAAATATCTCTCGCGCTCTCTCCTGCTCAGCTGAAAGAAACCGTGTTTTCGCTCGACGCCCTGGTACTGCCCGGAAGTCCGGCGGACGTTGATCCGTCGCGTTTCGGCGCTGTGCGGCATCCGGGATGCGGAGAGTCCGATCCTAATCGCGAACAAACGGATTTCGCGCTGCTCAAACTTGCTTTCGCCGAACACAAACCCGTTTTAGCCATTTGCTTTGGCGTTCAGAGCCTGAACGTTTTCCTGGGAGGCTCGCTGATTCAGGACATCCCGAGCGAAATCCCAAGCCAAATTCAGCACAAGTGGGACACTGGAATGCCCGAGCCGTTTCATCTTGTCCAAATCGAGCCGGGAGCGCGTCTCGCCCAAATGGCCGGAGCAAACGAAGTGCGCGTAAACAGCTCGCACCATCAATCCGTGCTCAAGCCGGGACGCGATCTCCGCGTCGCTGCGTACGCGCCCGATGGAGTGATTGAAGCGGTCGAATGGACGGGCGATTCGAATTGGGTTACCGGCGTGCAATGGCACCCCGAGCGGACGGTTGCAGCGGATTCGCTCTCCCAGTCTCTGTTTAGCGAGTTGGTGAAGGCGGCGCGCAAGGCCCCGGTGCATTCGTAGCTCGATGGAATTCTGCTGAAGTTGGAGATGCAATCGCGTTTTTCTGTGATTCGCAATAGGCTGCGAGTTGTTGCCGATTTTCTTGGGGGAATGAATGATTTCGCTGGCAGGAAAGGCTGCACTCATAACGGGAGGCTCGCGCGGAATCGGCGCCGCATCCGTAAAGCTCTTCGCGCAGGCCGGAGCCGACGTAGTCTTCAACTATCATCGCAATCGCGAAGCTGCCGAACAGGTGGAGCAGGAAGCCCGCAAGCACAGCACGCGCGTGGAATCGTTCAAGGCCGATTTGGGCAAAATGGCAGGCGCGAAAAAGCTGGTCGATTTTGCCCGCGAACGCCTCGGCCGCTTGGATATCCTCGTGGCCAACGCCGGCATCTGGAATGAGCGCGATACGCCCATTGAAAAGCTCACTGAACGGGAGTGGGATGACATGATTCGCATAAACCTGAAAAGCGTCTACGCCGTGGTTCATTACGCGGTTCCGCACATGATCGCGCAGAAAGGCGGACGCATCGTAGCCATCAGCTCCACGGCCGGGCAGCGCGGCGAAGCGTTTCATTCCCATTACGGCGCTAGCAAAGGCGCAATCATCAGTTTTGTGAAAGGACTCGCTTCCGAACTTGCGGGGCACAACATCCTGGTAAACTGCGTCGCGCCGGGCTGGGTAGATACCGACATGTCCGCGTCCGTATTGCACAAAAAAGCTGGAATGAAGTCAGCCATGGCTCCCATCGCGTTAAAACGCGTGGCGACCGCGGAAGAAATTGCCGGTCCCATTCTTTTTGCCGCCTCTGACCTGGCAACCTTCATCACCGGAGAAGTAATCAACGTAAATGGAGGTTCCGTCCTTTGCGGATAACGGCGCGCAGGCTCGTGGCAACAGCAGTTCTGATACTTGGGCCTCTTTCTTTCGTTCGAGGGCTGTCCGCGCAGCAATCCGAAGTGATGATGCCGGCCCAGAGTGCAGCGAAAGCCAAGGAAATTTTGCAGCAGGCCATCGAAGGCCTGGGCGGCGCAGCGTATCTGAACGTCCATGACGTCACTTGCACCGGCCGCCTCGGGCTTTTCGGACATTCTGGTGAACTCGATAGATTTGGCCACTTCGAGGACTTCACCATTCCCACCCCACCGTTCAAAGACCGCATGGAGAATCTCCCGAAGCGGAACATCATCGAAGTGAAAAACGGAGACAAAGGCTGGGATCTCGACCGTGGTGGCGTCACCGAAGCACGCACCAGTGACCTTGCGCAATATCAAGAAGACATGAAGACGGATATCGACAATATTCTCCGCTACAGAATCCACGAGCCGGACATGATCTTCCGCTATGGCGGGCCCGATGTGGTGGACCTGCACGAGTCAGACTGGGTCGAGTTGGTGGACAACGAGAACCGCACCATTCGCATAGCGATCGCGAAATCCTCGCATCTGCCTATTCGTATGGTCATCGACACGCGTAATGCCAATACGCGGATGCGTACAGAAGAAATCGAATACTTTTCGAATTATCATCCGTTCTCGGGCATCCAAACGCCATTCCAAATCACTCGCGATCGCAACGGGATTAAGATTTTCCAGGTGTTCTTCGATAAGTGCGACTACAACACGAACCTTTCCGATTCCCTCTTCACCAAAGAATCTCTCGAAGAGCGCTGGGATAAAGTCGGGAAAAAACCAAAAGATAAGAAGTCGAAGGACTCCTCAACCAGCGAAACCGATAAATAACCCGCTAGCTCCGCCTTTTCGTTCTGCTGGTTTGATGTTGCGCTTTGCGGACTTCTCCCGGCCTTCTCATCTCTAGCCACTAGCAGAATCGTCATGCTCGGGAGCATAATTCCCCCGCCAATCACGCGGAGGTGCTTGTGCTTCCTCGACGCGATTTCATTCGCCACGCCGCTGTCGCAGCAACGCTTTTGGGCATGCCGTTCCAGCGTGCCGAGCAAATTCTCTGCACGCAAGCCGCTCCGCTCCCGTCGCGCGATCTGCTTTCGAGCGATCCATCGCGTTACTGGGCCGGCCTACGGGCTCAGTGGTTGCTCGCGCCGGATCATATCAACTTGAATTGCGGTTCCGTTGGCTGCTCGCCGCTTCCGGTTGTCCGCGCGATGATCGACCACATTCTTTCCGCCGAAGAATACCGCGAGCCGGCTTACCCCTGGTTCGGTTACGAAGAAAATGAGCGCCTGCATGCATTGCGTGATGCGCTCGCGTCCTATCTCCATGTGAATCGCGACGAGCTCGCGCTAGTCCGCAACGCTACGGAAGCCAACAACGTTGTCGTAAACGGCCTCGACTTGAAGCCGGGCGACGAAGTCCTGCTCACCGACCAGGAACATCCCGGCGGTCGCTGTCCCTGGGAGCAAAAAGCCGCGCGCTTCGGGGTGAAATTAAACACCGTCGTGATTCCGAAGCCGCCGGCCGGCGCGGAAGAAATCGTTGAACGCTTCCAGAACGCGCTAACACCCAAGACGCGCGTCGTGTTCTTCAGTCACATCACGACCGTGACCGGCGTGATTCTTCCGGCCAAGGAAATCTGCGCGCTGGCGCGAAGCCGCGGCGTCCTCTCGCAAGTGGACGGCGCGCACGCCATCGGCCAGATCCCGCTCGACCTGCACGATATCGGCTGCGATTTTTACTCTACAAGCCCGCACAAGTGGCTTATGGCCCCGAAGGGCACCGGCACGCTTTATATACGCGACGAGCGCCTGAAGGATCTGTGGGTGAGCATCGCCACAGCGAACTGGAATAACTACGATATGAAAGCGTACCGTTTTTCCTGGTTTGGCACCTCCAACCTTTCCGTAATGGTCGGCCTGAAAGCGGCGCTCGATTTCCACCAGCAACTCGGACCCGATGTTGTCTACGCGCGTATTCACGAACTCGCATCGCAAGTACGCGAGCGAGTCTCGGGCCATACGCAACTTTCCATCACCAATGCCAGCGCCGACCGTTTTTACGGCGGGCTCGTTACGTTCGAGCCGAATCAAGCGAAGGGCAAATTCGACCTGAAGCCCGTGATGGATCAATGCGCCTCGCGAAATATCCGTGTTGCCGGCGGCCCTGACCACATCCGCATCGCCACACACATTTTTACCCAGCCCGCCGAACTCGATGCGTTCTATGCAGCGCTGGACGCCGGACTCGCGTAGTTCGATGCAAGCCACCTGCCCCACTTGATTCGATCTCGGCCGAAACGAGCGTCGGGCGCACTCAATTGGCGATGCGGCGCGCGAGGGGTATAATCACCTGATGCCCATGAACCGAAAAAGTGAACCGATGCACGGCACAACGGTGCTTTGCGTGCGGAAAGACAACAAAGTGGTGCTTACCGCCGACGGCCAGGTGACTCTTGGCGAAGGAGTGATCAAGCACAATGCCAAGAAGACGCGCCGTCTTTACAACGACAAAATCATTGCAGGCTTCGCCGGAAGCACCGCGGACGCGCTGTCGCTTTTCTCGCGTTTTGAAAACAAGCTCCAGGAATTTCATGGCAACCTGCCCCGCGCAGCCGTCGAGTTGTCCAAAGACTGGCGCACGGATCGTTCTCTGCGCCATCTCGAAGCTCTCTTGATCGTCGCGGACACAAAATCCACATTCCTGCTTTCAGGCAGCGGCGACGTGATTGAGCCTGACGACGGCATCTGCGCCATCGGCTCTGGCGGCTCTTACGCTCTTGCCGCCGCGCGAGCGCTTTCGAAATTCACGAAACTGAGCGCGAAAGATATTTCGCAAGAGGCCATGCGCATCGCCAGCGAAATTTGCATTTTCACCAACGCCAATTTCAGCATCGAAGAACTATGACCGGAAAGTCGGAGAAAGACATGGTGATCTACTTGGCAGGTGATTCGCAGGCAGCCGAGCCCGAGCCGCTCCCTTCGTTTGACGAGCTGACCCCGCGAGAAATCGTGATCGAGCTCGACAAATATATCGTAGGGCAGAATCTCGCCAAGAAGGCGGTCGCCATCGCGCTGCGCAATCGCGTGCGGCGCCAGAAACTCACGCCTGAGCTCGCCGAAGAAATTCTTCCCAAAAATATTCTGATGATCGGCCCCACCGGCGTCGGAAAGACGGAAATCGCGCGGCGCCTCGCGCGACTGGCTGGCTGCCCGTTCGTGAAAGTGGAAGCGTCGAAGTACACCGAGGTGGGCTACGTGGGCCGCGACGTCGAATCCATGGTGCGTGATCTGGTGGAAACTTCGATAGACATGGTCCGCGAAGAAAAACTAGATGAAGTAGCCGAGCGCGCCGAGCAATCCGCGGAAGAGCGTTTGCTGGATTTGCTTTTGCCTTCGTCGCCGATTCCCGCGGATGCAAATCCCGCCGGCGAAGCCCAGAGGCGTGAGCAATTGCAGCGTACCCGCGACAAGCTCCGCGCGCAGCTTCGCGAAGGAAAGCTCGACCAGCGCATGGTGGAGGTCGAAGTCCGCGAACGCGCCATGCCGGCCTTCGAAATCGTCACAAATCAGGGCGTCGAGGAAATGGACATCAACGTCAAAGACATGCTCTCCGGCTTCTTCGGCCAGCAGAAGAAGAAACGCAAGATGACCGTGGCCGAAGCCTTCGATTATCTAATTCAGGAAGAAGAAAACCGCCTCATTGACATGGACCAGGTCACGCGTCTTGCGGTCGATCGCGTGGAACAAATGGGAATTCTCTTCGTCGACGAAATCGACAAAATCGCCGGCCGCGAAGCCGGACACGGTCCGGACGTCTCGCGCGAAGGCGTCCAGCGCGACATCCTCCCGATTGTCGAAGGCACTACCGTAAACACGCGCTACGGCATGGTCCGCACGGACCACATTCTTTTCATCGCGGCGGGCGCATTCCACACCACCAAGCCTTCGGATTTGATTCCCGAGCTGCAGGGCCGCTTTCCCATTCGAGTCGAGCTCAGTTCGCTCACGGAAGCCGATTTCGTTCGCATTCTCACCGAACCCAAAAACGCGCTCATCAAGCAATACATCGCGTTGCTCGACACCGAGGGGCTGAAGCTTTCCTTCACCGACGACGCCATCGCAACGATCGCGCGGTTTGCCGCCAAAGTGAACGAGCAGACTGAAAATATCGGCGCTCGCAGGCTGCACACCATCCTCGAGAAAGTCCTCGAAGAAATTTCCTTCGAAGCTCCCGAGATGAAAAAGAAAACTGTGAAAGTGGATGCCGCCTACGTGCAGAAACAGCTCGCGAATATCGTGAAGGATCAGGATCTGAGCCGCTACATTCTTTAAACATTAGAAAGAGAAAATGGAAGACAGAAAAGGGGAACAAATTTCCGGCCCCGTTTCGGAAGCACGCGCTTCGCTGCGATCCATTTTCCTGCTTTCTTGTTCACTTTTCTCTTTGTCACTTTGGCTTGCGGGATGCGCCGCACCCGGCGAACCCATCGAACGAAAACCTCCGGTTCCGACGGCGATTGCGGATCTCGCAGCGCAACAGCAAGGAAATGACGTGATTCTGACGTTCACGATGCCGAAAGAAACCGTGCAACATCGCCCTCTGAAGCAGACTCCCGCGATTGAGATTTATCGCGCGTTCGAGCCGGTTCGCGGCTCGGCGGTTCCTGCCACGACGACTGTGCCGGAATTGATTCTCACAATTCCCCCGGCGATGGTCGATCGCCATTCCCAGAAAAATCACGTTCGTGTTGTAAGTGCGCTGGACGCGGGCGATCTGAGCCCACACATAGGGTGGACGGCGGCGTACGCCGTCCGCACGCGAGCATCCCTAAAAAAGGAATCTGCAGACTCGAATCCTGCCGGCGTGCGCATTTATCCCGCGGCCGATCCAATCGAAGACGTTAAGGCAGAGGTTACTCATGCCGGCATCGTCCTCAGCTGGACGCCGCCCCAAAAGACTCCTGTGGGCGCCGCTCCGCCCATCGTCGCCTATCACATTTACCGCGCAGAAGCCGCACCGCAGGTTCCGACCCAGCCGGAGCCGGTGGCTAATGTATCTGTGTCCATCAGTGAAGCACCCAAACTGAAAGTTCCATTCGCGCGCATCGGAGAAACCCCTGAACCCGCTTTCCAGGACTTGCAAGTCGAGTTCGGCTCCACTTACGTGTACTCGGTTCGCAGTGTCTTGCAGTATCCGGATGTGGCGCTCGAATCAACCGACTCGAAACTAATTGCCATCACTCCTCGCGACACGTTTCCACCGGCCGCGCCTCAGGGTCTCGTCGTCGTACTGGTCCCGGCGCAGGGAGCCAATCCTGCATATCTTGACATCTCCTGGGCTATCAGCCCTGAAACCGATATAGCGGGGTACAACGTCTATCGTAGTGAGCAAGACGGCGTGCCGGGAACCCGCTTGAATTCGGAATTGTTGCTTACCCCCGCGTTTCGCGATATGAATGCGGGGCCCGGTCATCATTACGTGTACACTGCAACCGCGGTGGATCGTGCCGGAAATGAAAGTCACGCCAGCGAGCCCGCCTCCGGCGGCGTTCCATCCGAAGGCCAGCTGTCGAACCCATGACAGATCGTTCTCCAATTGATCGTATTATCGGAGCAAGAACTGAGAAGCCGCTTCCTCGTCCCGCACTGTGGACTGGGCTCTACACCGGCACGCTGCTCGTAATGGTAATGTTTGGCGCGCTGGTGGCGGCAAATCGGCTTCCCTGGCTCGATAATCGCGCGCTCGAAAGAAACGCAGCGTCCTACGGTCTCTTCGTTATCTTCATGCTGATACCGGTTGTACGCTTTCTGAATCGCCCGATTCAGATGTTCACGTCGGCGATGATCGCATGGGTTATGTTCGTACTTGCCTACGACATCGCGGGGATGCTCTTCCGGAATCTCTTTCAGGTTCTACGCACGCCGTTCCAGGCTTTCATTGAAGGCGCCCTGGCCTATGGCGTTTTCGCTGTCGGCTCCTGGGTCGGAGCGATGGTTCTTCAAGCGCGGCATCACGCAATCACGGCGCGCCGGAGGCATAACGATCCCGCGGCCCATCATCGATGATCCTCTGCCGCTTCCAAACTCTGGAATTCACGGCGAACGATCTCGACCGCTCGGATCATCAAATACATCCCGAAGTTCGCAACGGGATAGTCGAGGGCAATGAGGTCCAGGAGATCCTCGGAGATCTTTGGGGACTTCGCGAACGCGCCGGGCATTCCTGGCCGCTTAATTCTGTAAAGCTTCTTCCGCCATCCACGCCCAGCAAAATTGTCTGCATCGGCCGCAATTATCTCGAGCACGCGAAAGAGTTGAATAATGAAGCTCCCAAAGAACCGCTGATTTTTCTGAAGCCGCCGTCATCCGTCATCGGACCTGACGAGCCTATCGTCCTCCCCGGCATTTCGAAGCGAGTCGACTACGAAGGTGAACTTGCCTTGGTGGTCGGCCGGCGCTGCCGGAATCCGCTGCGCGATGAAAATCTTTCGCAGTACATTCTTGGCTACACCTGCCTCAATGACGTGACCGCGCGCGACATCCAAAGGTCGGACGGTCAGTTCACACGCGGCAAAGGCTTCGACACCTTCTGCCCCATCGGACCGGTTGTCGATACATCACCTGATGTATCTGGCGCCACGGTCGAGACTTTCGTGAATGGAATCAGGAAACAGCATGGCCACACCTCGGAAATGATTTTTTCTCTTGATGTTATAATTCGCTACATCGCGCAAGTGATGACGCTTGAGCCTGGCGACGTGATTGCTACTGGCACGCCCTCTGGTGTCGGCTCCCTGGCTGCGGGCGATGTGGTGGAGGTCAGCGTCAGCGGCGTTGGGACGCTGCGAAATTCCGTGATCGGGCCGTCTGGAGGCCCGGAGAATTGATTCGTATCAGCCTCCGGGATGTAATGCTGCCGCGGGAGTGTAAGGCGAGCTTTGAAAGAATTACTGAAAGACTGGCACAATTGGCTTCCACTTCTGGGTGTCGCAGTTCTTGCGCTGATCGGCATTATCTTCTGGCTGCGGCGCAAGCCGGAAGATGCCGATGAAATCGAACGCAAGCGATGTGCGTTTCTGAATCGCGTGGGACGCATCGTCGAAGGACAAGTTCTCGAAATCGTAGAACACGCGCGCGATTCGGGGGAAGCGCGGCCTTCCGGCATTCTCGAAAAACGGAAGTCCGCCACCGTTGCGGCGGCAAACGGAACGCGCAAGCTGCTTTACTACACCTATTCGATTTCCGGGGTTACTTACGAAACCGCGCAGGATGTTACCGGCCTCGAAGAGCGTTTGCATTTGACTCGTGTTGCGGCCGGCCAAACTGCCAGCGTAAAGTACGATCCCTCCAACCCTAGTAACTCCATTCTGCTCGCTGACGACTGGTCGGGATTACACTGAGACCGCTTTTTGGCCCCGGCACCACTCAATATTAATTTGCCAAATGCTCGCGTAACCTTCGAACCTCTGCTGGAAATCGGAAGAGCTCGCGAGCGGTGATACACTTTTCATGCGTCTGGAGGAGATCTTGACTCGTACCCGGTACTGCTTGACTGTGGCATACTTTGTATTCGCGATTTCGGCCGCACCTCTCCCCGCCCAGCAGAAAAATACTCAACCGGTCGATCCCAGCCTCTATGCCGGCATGCGCTGGCGTTTGATCGGACCCTACCGAGCGGGCCGTGTCTCCGCTGTCGCGGGGATTCCGGGAGATGCCGCCGTCTATTACATGGGTACTCCCGGCGGTGGAGTGTGGAAGACCACCGACGCCGGCCGCGTTTGGAAACCGATATTTGACGATCAGCATGTCGCCTCGATCGGCGCGGTCGCAATCGCTCCGTCGAACCCCAATATCGTGTATGTCGGAACCGGTGAGCAGACCGATGGCAATGGAATGTACAAATCCACCGACGCTGGCGCAACCTGGACGCGCATCGGCCTGTTTGACGTTCGCTACATCAATTCGATCATCGTTGACCCGCGCGATCCCAACATCCTCGTTGTAGGCGCGCTGGGCCATCCCATTCTCGGCGTCGCGGCCTCGAGCCAGTGGCGCGGCATTTTCAAATCCACCGACGGCGGAAAGACTTGGACGAAAACACTTTATCGAGATGATTTCGCCGGCGCCGCGGATACCGTCGCTGATCCCAACAACCCCCGCGTGCTCTACACCGCACTGTGGAAGCCCTATGATTTCTTCCAAGGCCCTCCGGACGACTCGAAGCAGGCCGATTCCTGGATCTATAAATCATTGGACCAAGGCGCAACCTGGAAAGAACTTCCCGCGATCGGCTTTCCTTCTGACAAACCATTGGGCCGCATTGGTCTCGCGGTCGCTCCCGGTACTCGTGGCCAGCGCGTGTTCGCCATCACCGAGCCTGGCCTGTTCCGCTCGGACGACGGGGGGCAGACCTGGCGCAAAATCACGACTGACTCTCGCGTTCTCGGGAATCTCTACTTCAGCCGTGTTTTTGTGGACCCCAATAACGCGGACACGGTTTACGTGATGCAGACCACCGTTTATCGCTCGACCGACGGCGGCGTGAACTTTACCGCCTACAAAGGTGCGCCGGGCGGCGACGATTATCACGTGTTGTGGATTGACCCGAAGAATTCGCAGCGCATGATTCTCGGCGTCGATCAAGGCGCCACCATCAGCGTTGACGGCGGCAAAACCTGGAGTAGTTGGTACAACCAGCCGACCGGCCAGTTCTACCACGTGATTACCGACAACCAATTTCCCTACTATTCTTACGCGCCGCAACAAGACAGCGGAACCGTCGCGGTCCCGAATCGCAGCGATTACGGTGAAATCAGTTTTCGCGATTGGTTTTCCATCGGCGGATTTGAATTCTGTTTCATTGCCCCGGATCCCACCGATCCCAACATCGTCTATTCCGGCGGGTGGTACGGCAGCGTCGTACGCTTTGACAAAGTCACGGGCCAGATCACCCATGTTTTCGTGCGCGGCACGAAGTTTCGAACTTCGCAGATGGCCCCGCTCGTCTTCTCGCCCCAGGATCCAAAGACGCTTTATCTCGGCACGCAGTACGTGATGAAGACGACCAACGCCGGTGACACATGGGAAGCAATCAGTCCCGATCTCACGGTACCTCCTGGCGCTCCGGCGAACGGCGAAAAGTCGCCAGCTGGCGCCTCCGGTCACGCGCCAGTAGCTAACGAAAATATTTCTCCTGCTTCTCGGGAACCTTCCGATGAAATGGATGCCGCCGACGCGGACGCCGACGAAAAAGAATTCGAACCGCAGCGCCCGAATCGGCCCGCTGCTCTCACTGCGCTCGCGCCATCGCCGGCCCAGGCAGGAGTGATTTGGGCGGGCACCAGCAACGGTCTGATCCAACGTACGCAGGACGGCAGCGCGACTTGGCAGAACGTGACGCCCGCTGACTTGCCCGCCAAAAGCACCATCATGGCCATCGAACCTTCGCACTATGACGCGGATGCGGCCTACGTCGTCACACAAGTTTCTCGGGACAAGCATCCCTATGTGTATCGCACCCGCGACGCCGGAAAATCATGGCAAAAGATCACCGAGGGTCTTGAGGATTCCTGGCTTGCTCGCGTCGTTCGCGAAGATCCCGTGCGCAAAGGGTTGCTGTATGCGGGTACCGAAAACGCGCTCTACGTTTCCTTCGACGACGGAGACCACTGGCAATCGTTGCAGCTGAATTTTCCTGCGTCCGATGTGCGCGACATGGCCGTCCACGGCGACGATCTCGTAGCCGCCACCTACGGCCGCGCCATCTGGATTCTTGATGACCTCTCGCCTCTGCGCCAAGCCGGCCCGGAAATAACCAGTGCGAACGCATATTTGCTGCGGCCGTCCAACGCCGTTCGCGTCCGCTGGGACAACGACCAGGAAACTCCGCTGCCTCCCGAAACGCCCGCGGGAAAAAATCCGCCCGACGGCGCAATCTTCGATTACTACTTGAAATCCGCTCCCTCCGGCGTCCTTACGCTCGAGATTCATGACGCGCACGGAAAATTCGTGCGGCGATTTACAAGTCTCACGCCGGAACCCGATACCACTCCCAAAAACGTTCCTGACTATTGGTTCGGCCCTCTCGCAGCGCTTTCGAAAAATGTGGGGCACAACCGCTTCGTCTGGGATCTGCGTTACGATTCTCCCAAAACTCTGCCATTCAGCTACTGGGGAAACATCCTCGACTACGTCGAGTACACCATTTCCGACCACGCGATTCCAGAAGACACTCCGCGCGAACAAACCTTGGGCCCGCTCGCCGTTCCGGGCCAATACGAAGCGGTGCTCATCGCCAACGGCGTGCTGATGAAGCAGCCGTTCACGATCTCGCTCGATCCGCGAGTCCGTGTCTCGCGAGCCGATCTCGTCAAACAACTGGAAGCGGGAAATAGGATTACCGCCGGTCTCGCCTCAAGCTACAAGGCTTACCTCGCCATCGCACCGTTACGCGAGGCCGTTGTCGCCCGCCAGAAAAGTCTCGCCGCTCTTGTGAAGCAACATCAGCCCTCGGCAAACGCATCTGCGCCGAAACAAAATCCGCCTGGAAAAGGAATCACCGGCGAATCGCAAAAACCGGCGTCGCAGACGAATGCCTCCGACGCTGCTACCCAGAGTCCGCATGCAAAGGATGTCGCGGCCGAGCCGCAGCAAAATGCCCAAGCAAAAGACGCCGCTGTGGCGACTGTCCAGACTCCGGAAGGAAAGGACGTTGCCGACGCGCTGGAGGATCTCGACAAGAAAATTGCGGCGATTCAGGAGGGCACGCCTAAAGCCCCGGGGATTGGCCCCCTCCACCGCGATCTCGCTCGCGTCTCGTTCATGATTCAAAGCGGCGATGCAGCTCCCTCGCAAACCGCCGAATCAGCCTTGGACGAATCCTGCGCCAACCTGACCAAAAATATCGGCGCATGGCGCGATCTGGCAGCGCAAGGATTCGCCTCTGCAAACGCGCTCCTCGCCAAGTACAACCTCGCGCCGTTGCCTGCTCCCGCGAGCCTGCCCGTTCCCGCGGACGCCTGCCGCGAATAACCCTCACTGCCACCCGCTGTGACTCGCGGTTATGCAAAAACCAAAATGTCTCTCACATCGGGATCAAAAAGCTAAATTCCAAATTTGAACGAGCAGCCTCGCGAGTTACGATTAGTTGCGATGGAATTGCAAACTACCCGCCCGCCTTCGTGGAAGATCCTCCTGGCATTCGCCATCATTTACTTCGTTTGGGGATCGACGTATCTGGCCATACGAGTCGGAGTCCGCGAAGTGCCGCCCTTCCTGTTGGCGGCTATGCGCTTCACGCTAGCGGGAATATTTCTGTACGCCTGGATGCGGTTGCGCGGCACCCCCGCTCCAAGCCTGCGCGAGTGGGTGTCCGCAACTTTCCTCGGCGCACTGACCTTCCTGCTCGATTATGGATGCCTCTTCTGGGCCGAGCAACGCATACCCTCCGGCATTGCCGCCGTGGTGTTGGCGACCATTCCCGTGTTCATCACTCTGTTGGAGATCATCTTTCTTCGTACTCAACGACTCACCGTGCGTCTTGCCCTGGCTTTGCTGGTCGGACTTTGCGGCGTTGCCGTCCTGATGAATCGTTCTTTTTCTTTGGAAGAAGCTCCGATCAATCGTGCGGGCGCTGTGGCTCTGTTGATCGCCGCCTTCACCTGGTCTGTAGCGACGATTCTCACGCGCCGCCTGGCGCTTCCAGCCTCGAAGCCAATGAGCGCGGCAGCGCAGATGCTGTCCGGAGGAATTCAGCTGTTCGTCCTCGCCGGCCTCTCTGGAGAATTCTCGGCGTTTCACGTGCAAGCAGTTTCCTGGAACGCGTGGTTCTCGCTAATTTATCTAATCATCGCAGGCTCCATCGTGGGATTCACCGCCTACATCTGGCTTCTACACTATGAATCGCCGACGAAAGTCGGCACCTACGCCTACGTCAATCCAGTCGTGGCGGTCGCGCTGGGGTACTTGATCGGCAACGAAGCCGTTGGCTTGCGCACGCTACTCGGCGCGTTTCTGATTCTCATTAGCGTGATCACGATTACCACCATGCCGAAGAAACGGGAGTTACCTGCCCGTGAAAACGAAGACTTTCCCTCAACACTTCCTCCCGGTTCACGCAATCCGGAAACGGGCGCGGCTTAGCCGCCTGCACAGGCGGGCTCTCGCATTCCGTCCTGCATCGTGCTAGCGTACCTCGTGTTTAATCAGCAACCATTTCTAGTCGCAACAAAACCGCTGCATTCCCATGACTGAACATCGCAAACATCACGACCGCCTGGAAGAATTGCGCAAGCTGAACGCCGAAGCCGAAGCAGGCGGCGGAACAGAGCGCCGCGAACGCGAGCACAAGCAGGGGAAACTCTCCGCGCGCGAGCGCATTGACTTGCTGCTCGACGAAGGCTCCTTCGAAGAGCTCGACAAGTTCGTCCGCCATCACTCCCACGATTTCGGTATGGAAACGCAGCGCCCGCCGGGTGATGGTTTTATCACCGGCTACGGCCGTATTGAAGGCCGCCTCGTGTACGTCTTCGCCCAGGACTTCACGGTCTTTGGCGGCTCGCTCTCCGAAGCGAACGCCTCGAAGATCACGAAAATTATGGATCTGGCGATGCGCGCTGGCGCTCCTGTCATCGGCTTAAACGATTCCGGCGGCGCCCGTATTCAGGAAGGCGTGATGTCGCTAGCGGGCTACGCCGATATTTTTCTCCGCAATACGCTGGCTAGCGGGGTGATTCCGCAGATCAGCGCGATTATGGGACCATGCGCGGGCGGCGCGGTTTATTCCCCGGCCATCACCGATTTCATTTTCATGACTCGCGATACTTCCTACATGTTCGTCACCGGCCCGGACGTGATCAAAACCGTAACGCATGAGGAAGTGACCAAGCAGGAGCTCGGCGGCGCGATGACGCACAACGAAAAAAGCGGCGTTGCCCATTTTGTTTCCCGCGACGACGCCGAATGCCTGGCCATGATTCGCGAACTCTTCAGCTACCTGCCGTCGAATAATCTCGACGACCCTCCTCGCCGCGCTTCGAGCGACCCTTGGGATCGCTCGCACCCCGCGCTCAATGCGCTCGTTCCCGAAGACCCGCAGAAACCTTACGACATCAAGAAAGTGATCCACGCAATCGCGGACGATGCCGAATTCTTCGAAGTCCAGGAACACTTCGCTAAAAATATTGTCGTCGGCTTCGCCCGGCTCGACGGGAACACAGTCGGCATCGTCGCCAACCAGCCGGCCTTTCTTGCCGGCGTCCTGGATATCAGCGCGTCGGTGAAAGCCGCGCGTTTCGTTCGCTTCTGCGATGCATTCAATATTCCGCTAATCACCTTTGAAGATGTTCCGGGATTTCTACCCGGCACGCAGCAGGAGTTCGGCGGGATTATCAAACACGGTGCGAAACTGCTTTTCGCCTTCGCCGAAGCCACCGTACCGAAAATCACTGTGATCACGCGCAAAGCTTACGGCGGCGCGTATTGCGTGATGGCCTCCAAACACATTCGCACGGACATCAACTACGCCTGGCCCACGGCGGAAATTGCCGTGATGGGTCCCGAAGGCGCCGTAAATATCGTGTACCGTCGTGAAATCGACCGCGCTCCCGAAGCAGACCGCGACAAAATCCGCCGGGAGAAAATCGACGACTTCCGCGAGCGTTTTGCAAACCCTTATGTGGCCGCCGAACGTGGCTACATCGACGCCATTATTGAGCCTGCCCAAACCCGGGCCAAACTAATCACCGCCCTGCGCTCGCTAGAAAACAAACGGGATACCAACCCGCGCAAAAAGCACGGCAATATTCCTCTGTGACCTGCAGCCGCGCTATTTAGAACGCAGTAACGGCCCAAAACTGGCTTTTTCTGCCGATTTCCTGTAGCATGCCGTGGTTTTGCCTCACCGCACTTATTCGAATAGGAATCGGAGAACGCTATGCCTAAGAACGCCCCAAAGACAAAGACTTTGATTGAATCGCTCGACGCGTTGATCGAAAAGCATCACCTGTTGAAGCATCCCTTCTACCAGGCTTGGACCGCCGGCAAGCTTTCGAAAGAATCGCTCGCGCTTTACGCCGAGCAGTACTACCAGCATGTGCGTGCCTTCCCCGAGAACCTGAAGCAGCTCGCGGCCCGCGCGAATGGCGATGCCACCCTCCATGCACTAGTGAACGAGAATCTGTCTGAAGAGCTCGATCCGAGTTCGCCGCATCCCATGCTCTGGCGGCAGTTCGCTCAGTCGCTCGGTGTCAGCGAAGCTTCCATGGAAGATGCCCGGCCTCTGCCGGGGATTGCCGCGCTGCTGGATACCTATGACGAAGTAGCGGCCCAAGGCACGAAAGCGCAGGCCGTGGCTGCGTTTTACGCGTATGAAGCCCAGGTTCCCGAAATTGCTACGCAGAAAATTTCCGGCTTGCGCCGTTTTTACAACATCTCTGAACCGCGCTCCCTCGCCTATTTCGCCGTACACGAGGAAGCTGACGTCCGCCATCGCGCCGCTTGGCGCGAATGGCTCGCAAACCAAAAGGACGCTGACACCGTTGCTGTGCTGTGCGCTGCCGAGCGGGGTTTGAAAGCGCTCTGGGGCGCGCTCGACGCCGTGTATCCGCAAGGTTGCGCGTCCAGGAATTAATCAGGTTCTTTCGAAAGTTCGGAAAACCTTGCAAATTCGATTAGCGGATCTTTCCTTGGGGATTGCTTCGTCCTCGAATTCCAAAGTTCAGACTTTTCTCTTAGAGACCTTCACTCCTGCAGGCCCGCCGATGAATGCTTCAGAAGCATATTTCAGAAACAAACCGTGCTCGACGACGCCAACGACGTGATCGAGATGATGCGCGATCTCCTTCGGATCCTCCATCGGCCCAAACGCGCAATCGAGAATGTAATGCCCGCCATCGGTGACGTACGGTTTCTTATCAGCGCCGAGTCGCAGCGTGGGTTTTCCTTCAAGTTGAATTAATTTCCTTTGGGTCGCTTCCCATCCGTACGGAACTACTTCCACCGGAAGAGTCGTGAGCGAGCCGAGCCGCTCGACAATTTTTGTTTCGTCCGCAATGACGGCCATGCGTTTGCTTGCAGCGGCCACGATCTTTTCGCGTAACAAAGCGCCGCCGTGTCCTTTGATAAGGTACAGCGGCGCGAGCATCACTTCATCCGCTCCGTCGATGGTCAGATCAATTTCCGTGTGCTCGGCGAACGTCGACAGCGGTATATGTAAGCCGCGCGCCTGAGCTGCCGTTCCCTCAGACGTGGGAATGCCGACGATGTGCAGATTCTTTTCAGCCACCCGGCGGGCAAGCGCCGCGACGAGAAATGCGGCCGTCGAGCCCGTGCCCAATCCGACGACCATGCCGCTTTCAACGAGCTTTGCGGCTGCTTCTGCTGCCGCTTTCTTCCATTGATCTTGCTGCGATAGTGTCATCGGCGCACTCATCATCTTGGTGGTTCTAGCGACGGACATCATAGCCGTACGATGAGCCCTTGCCAACCTCAAGAAGAGTCGCGGACCGGTTCCCGAACAATGCGCGAATGCAAGCCAGCGATTTTCGGCGTGGAGACGTGTGAGAACCAAAATGCTAGAATCCCGGCTGCCATTGCGAAGGCAAAATGTTTAAGAAAATCCTGATTGCCAATCGCGGCGAGATTGCCGTGCGCATCCTGCGTTCTTGCAGAGAACTTGGCGTGTGCGCGGTCGCAGTCTATAGCGACGCAGACCGTGCTTCGCTGCACGTACGGCTTGCCGATGAAGCTTATCCGATTGGTCCTTCACTCTCTCGCGAAAGCTACCTCGTGATTGAGAAAATTATTGGCGTCGCGCGTTCCGCTGGATGTGACGCCATTCATCCCGGTTATGGATTTCTGGCGGAAAATCCGGCCCTCGCTCGCGCTTGCGCGGCGGCAGGCGTCACATTCATTGGACCGTCGGCGGAAGCGATGGAAAAGCTCGGCTCGAAGACCGCGGCGCGGCAATTGGCTCGCGAAGCGGGCGTGTCCATGGTTTCCGGCACGCTCGAGCCCATCGAAAGAATGGAAGACGCGCGCAACCAAGCGCTCAAGATCGGCTTTCCTGTGGTGCTCAAGGCTGTTGCGGGCGGCGGTGGCAAAGGTATGCGCCTGATCGAACGAGAATCTGAATTTGCCGGCGCGTGGCGCGATGCCTCTTCGGAAGCGCAAAACGCATTCGGCGACGGGCGCCTCTACCTCGAGAAATATCTTTTGCGGCCCCGGCACATTGAATTCCAGATTCTCGGCGATCGCCACGGCCACATCGTGCATCTCGGCGAGCGCGAATGTTCGGTGCAGCGCCGGTATCAGAAAGTAATCGAAGAGGCGCCTTCGCCGGTTATGACGCCCGAGTTGCGGCGCGCGATGGGCGATGCCGCCGTGAAGCTGGCGAAGGCCGGCGGGTATACGAATGCGGGAACCATTGAGTTTTTGGTGGATGCCGACCGCCGCTTTTATTTCCTCGAAATGAACACGCGGCTCCAGGTTGAGCATCCGGTGACGGAATTGGTTACTTCCTTGGACATCGTGAAACTTCAGATTCAAGTTGCTTTCGGCGATCCACTTCCGTTCGCGCAAGAGGACGTCGCGCTGCGCGGCCATGCCATCGAATGCCGGATCTATGCCGAGGATCCTGACAACAATTTCTTCCCATCGCCTGGAAAAATTCTCGAGTGGCGCCCGCCCGCAGGCCCTGGGATACGCCTCGATGACGGCGTGTACAGCGGCTGGACCGTGCCAAACGAATACGACCCCATGCTGGGAAAGTTAATTGCGTGGGGTGCGAACCGCCCGGAAGCTATCGCCCGCCTACAGCGAGCGCTCGGCGAGTTTTACGCGAGCGGAATTAAAACGAACGCCGGACTTTTTCGGCGGATTCTGGCGACACGCGATTTCCAATCGGCCGATATATACACACGCTGGCTCGACGATTTCCTTTCTAAATCGGAGCGCGGCAAACTCCCGGTTACTGACGATACCGATGATGCTTCGGGCGCACGAGATGCGGCAACCATCGCTGCCTCACTCTGGCACACGGCGCGTGGCGCAGATTTCCCGGCGAAAACGCCGGCGCCGGCCCCCGCCAAATCGCGCTGGAAGCTTGAAGGAAGATTAGAACAACTGAACGGCGGGGTTGAGCAGTAGGAGACGGATCCGAGAGACCACTTTGAAATGTGAAATCGAACTCGACGGGAAGCTCCGCAGCGTGGAAATGATCCACACCGGTGGACGCGTGCGTTGGGCGATTGACGGACGTGCGCTAGATGCGGACGCTGTGGAAGTTTCCTCCGGCGTCTACTCGATTTTGACCGGAGGAAAATCCTTTGAAGCGCGCGTGGAATCCAGGGGCCATTCGGACCTCCGCGTCACCGTTGCAGGCCAAGAGTTTAGCGTTGCGATTCGCAACTCGCGCAAATGGAACCGCGATCGCGCGGCAGGAGCTGAAGCCGAAGGACGGCAGCAGGTAACAGCCCCGATGCCCGGCAAAATTGTGCTCGTGCTGGTCAAAACCGGCGACGCGGTGGATGCCGGACAGGGAATCGTTGTGGTAGAGGCCATGAAAATGCAAAACGAAATACGTTCTCCGAAGTCCGGCACGGTTGAGCGTTTGCTTGTAGTCGCGGGGCAGACGGTGAATGCCGGCGAAGTGGTCGCAATCGTCGGCTAAAACTCGTAACCAGCTCTCCTCTCATTCGGCCCCGGCGTTTACCTTTACGTTCGCCTCGCCTTCACGGACCCTTCCCAAGCTTCCCTAAGGCTGCCAACATGAATTGCCGAAGTAATCCGTGCTCGAAAGCCCGGAAGGCACTTGGGGGAAGGGGATGTTTCACGTCATTCTTATCTGGATGGTGGGCTGGTTGGTGCTGGGCATAGTTGCGGTTGCTTGGACCATGCTGTGCGGCGCAACGGCTCACTGGGGCGAAAAAGAAGGTCTCGCATTCTGGCAGACCTTTGCGCTTTGTCTCCTCTTAACTCCGTTGGCAGGCGCGTTGTTGGTGCTGGCTTTCAGACCTCCTCGAACCGGCCGCTCCTTTGCAGAAACGGCAGGCCGCGGCTAGACCCCGCTACGATTCACACGTCCAAGTCATCACTATTACGAAGGAAATTCTCTAACTCGTTCCGCTGAATCCAATTTTAGTTTGAATAATTTCCGGAAATACTCTAATTCGAAGCGGGAAGTTTGCCCGCAGATTCGAGGATTTGGCGCGCAAGATAATTGGTGACGTGCGCTTCATCGCGCGCTTCGATCATGTAGGCCGAGCGAAGAAGTTGTTCTTTGCGATTGCGCATCATGTCACGAATGGACTGTTGGACCTGAGGGTCGGAAAGCACGCGCTGTCCGGCGGCCTCTTTAGCGATCATTTTTAAAATGCGGTAGCCGCCTTGAATCGCGATGGGCTGGGTCACTTCGCCGGGCTTCATCGCCAGCACGATCTTCTTCAGCGCCGGGTCGGAGCGATTGAGCGCCGACTCCGGAACAAATCCCAGGTCGCCGCCCGTAGTTGCGGTTGAGTCCTCGGAGTAATCCATCGCCAGTTGGCTGAAATCAGCGCCGGCCGCGAGCTTTTGCTCCAGGATACCTACCTTACGTTTGGCCTCGACATCAGTGGTTGCTTTGTCGTTCTTGCGATTGCGAGTGGAGGGATCCGGATGCGGCGTGACCACGATTTGCGCGATGTGGTATTGCGGCTCGGCCACGTTGAACTGCGCGCGGTTCTTATTGTAGAAGTCGGTGACGTCCTGATCGGTGATGGATATTTTCGCGATCACTTCGCGATTGAGCAGCTTCTGCACCGAGAGTTGGCGCCGGATGTCGCTCTTCAGATCGTCAACCGTCAGTCCCGTATCCCGCAGTTTTTTCTGGAATTCTTCCTCGGTATAGGGACTTTTTGATTCCGTGAATTTGTCTTCGACTTCAGCGTCGCTGGCAATTAAATTCATTTTGCTCGCGCGCTCGAGCAGGATTTCGTTGTTGATCAGTTCATCCAGGATGCTGAGTTTCAGCGAAAGCGCTTCTTCCTGGGAAGGCGCCGGAGCCTCGGCGTTCACACGCGTGCGAAAATATTTCTCCACCTGCGCCCGCGGGATCTCTTTTCCGTTTACGGTGGCCCAAACATCCGGTCCGGGCGTGGCTTCTTTCTGGCACGAAGCCGCAAACACACACGCCGCAGTCGCCACCAGGACTAAGATTCTCCGTTTCAAACGGGACTCCTTCGCAGGAGGCTTCAAGCAGCCTTTTTCACGAGGCCTGAACGAATGCAAGAAGTGCAGACGCGAATATGCTTGTGCACGCCTTTGATGACCGTCTTCACGCGCCGGAGATTCGGATTCCAGCGGCGCCGCGTCACATTGTGAGCGTGGCTGATCGTATTGCCAAAGCGCGGCTTCTTGCCGCAAAGTTCACATACCATTGCCATTGTCGCCTTGCTCCAGATAGAAAAATTCAAATAACTTGAGCATCGATGCTACCAGAGATTGTTCCGCGCGGGAAGCGATTTGGCGGATGAAACACCCCACAGCTTAAGTCCTTTCCGCGAAAGTATAGGGCCCAAAGCGGCTGGAAAATTAAATCCTATGGCTGTATTGTAACGCAACCATTTGGATGAAACTGGCACTGGAGACCAGGCGTTTGCGCATATCCGGCAAGATAACAATTGAGATAGGGATTCTCGCCATAATTTCGAGATCCTGCCGGGTTCTCGTTTTGATTGCGGCCCTGTGCCTGATTCCTCTGCTCTGTGCGGCGCAGGAATTCCATGGCAACCTGCGCGGAATCGTTCAAGACGCGAGCCAGGCGCGCATCCCGTCCGCAACAATCGTGCTACATGCCGCCGAATCTTCGATGGAAATCAATGCCGTTAGCGACGCGCGCGGAGAATTCCGCGTCAATAATCTTGTTCCGGGAACTTATCACTTGGTGGTGAATGCGAAGGGTTTTGCCGAGGCGCGCTCTGATGTGGCTGTGATGATCAGTTCCGTTCGGGATGTCACCGTGGTCATGACTCCGGGCGCCGTGCAGCAAACAGTAACCGTTCAGGGGCAGGCGTCTTCCATCACCACCGAGCCGATCGATACAGCTAGCGCCGTGCACCAGGGAGTCGTGATGGCGCAAGATTTGGAGACCATTCCGCTCGCCGCCCGAAGTTTTGCGAACATCGCATACTTGGTTCCGGGCACGGAGCCAGTCGAGCCTTCGGACCCGACCAAAGCGCGCATCACAGCTGTTTCCACCGGTGGAAGTTCGGGGCTAAACAATGAGCTTTCGGTTGACGGCGGCGACAATTCCGATGATTACATAGGCGGCTTCCTGCAAAACTTCTCGCCTGACGCCATACAAGAGTTCGCAGTTCGCACCGCTCAAATGGACGCGGATACCGGGCGCACCACCGCCGGTTCGGTCGTGATCACAACCAAGCACGGCACGGATGACTGGCATGGTGACGCGGCCTTTTACGAACGCGCCGCAGATCTGAACGCGCGCTTTCCAATCGACAATCCCGCGCCGAATCCGAAGCAGCCCTTCTCTCGCCAAAACTATGTAGGAACGATCGGCGGGCCTATTCTTAAAGGCAAGCTCTGGTTTTTTACATCCTTCGAAATGGTCCATGAGGACGCCAGCATCGCTTACAGCCCCGCGAGTCTCACACAGTTCAGCGCGCTCGCGCAGCTTGCCGCCGAGGGTCTGATTCCCGGCATCGGTTCAATTTCGGTGCCCGCAAATGTTCCGGTCCCCTTCCGGGATTATTTGGGCACTACGCGCTTCGATTGGGCGCAGTCTTCAAAGTCCCAATGGTTCCTTCGCGCGGCTATCGACAACTACATCACGCAAAACGCTTTCGTGCAGCAGGCCGCGCTTCCGTCCACAGGCGCGGAGGCACACAACAATTACATGAACCTGGTAATCAGCGAGCAATATAGATTCAGTCCCACTTGGCTGGGATCGTTCGTTTTCGATGCCAGCGGTTTGCATCTGACGGCGGCAAGAAATTCGAACCTGGGATTTGCGCTGGGCTTCCCGTTTACTGAGACCTCGAGCACGATTTCGGGATTGGAAACGTTCGGCGACAATCAGTTCGTCACCCCGATCACCGCTTTCCCGGTGCTGCGGAATCAGGAAAAGTATCAGTTCAAGTACAGCGTCACCCACACCACAGGCCGGCATGTGCCGCGATTCGGAGTGGATTTCATTCATGAGCCGGTGCTGAGTGGTGCGCTGGCGGCCACGGCGGAAACACTGACGACATTCGGGCTGAATCCCACGGACTACGTCGGCAATCCGCTACAGTTCGCTGTTGACCTTACTTGCACACCGCAAGGCGGCCTGTCGGTAACCCCCGGCACCACATGCGCGACCACACCTGCGGGCAATGGCAATTTCGATCAAGATGTTCAGCGGCTGGGATTTTTTGCCGAAGATTCCTGGCGGGTCAGCCCGAATCTGACCATAAATTACGGCCTGCGCTACGACACTACCTTTGGGCTTTTCACCGCTGAGGACCGCTCGCAAGCGCAAAATCCCGGGCTCCTAACACTCGCAGCCGCGCAGATACCGCTCTCCGCCGGCGTGCCGCACGACTACCGTGGCGCCGTTGCTCCGCGGCTGGGGATCGCCTATTCCCCGGGACAATTCACTAATACCGTGATTCGCGCAGGGTTTGGACTTTTCTACAATGATCTTGCCCAGAACGGCTGGGTAACCGCTTTCCAAGCAGTGAATGAGCCGGCCGGAACGTGCCAATTCTCCGGCGGCGCGCTCACCGGCCCGGGGTGTCTGCCTGCCGCCGCTACGACTGGTCCGGTAGGAACGGTCTCGGGTGCCGGAGCAATTATCGACCCGCATTACAGGACCCCCTACGCCTTGCACGCAACTGCCGGCATACAGCATGCGTTCAATTCGAAATGGATGTTGAGCGCGGACTTTACGCATGAAGAAGGAAACCACGCCTTCCGGCGTTACCAATATCAAGCGGGTTTCACACTTTTCTCTCCGCTCTTTTCGCCGGGCAACAACTGCCCTGCCGCCGAAGACGTAATCGACTGCCAGAGAAATAATATTCCGAATATCACCGTCTTCAAATCGGATAACCGCTCGAGCTATAACGGCTTGTTGATTCACCTGCAAGGAAATGTGTCGCGGCGCTTCAATCTGATAGCAAATTACACCCTATCAAGAGCTAACACCTGGGGCTGCGTGCTCGGCGAGCTCTTCGACTACGTAAACGGCGTTTGCAATCCGCTGAACCCATTTGGCAAGGGAGATTACGGCCCCTCGGGCGAAGACGTACTCAGCCGTTTTGTTTTGGCCGGGACTTTGAAAGTTCCAGGTGGTTTTGAACTAAGCGGCCTCATGCAGGCGGAAAGCGCGCGCCCCTTCACTTTGACCACCAGCGTCCCGGTCACCGGCGTCGGGGACGGTTTTGATAACCGCGCTGTCGTAAATGGAGTCCCGACCACCCTGGACGAATTCCGTGGAACTCCCTACATCCAAGTGGACCTACGAGTGAGCCGGCCGATATATTTCCACGAGCGCTGGACCTTGAGCCCGTTCATCGAATTCTTCAACCTGTTCAACCGCAATAACCCCGGCGCCAATTTTGTTACGGACGTCGCCGCTCTGCCCGTTCCCCAAAACCAAGTGGCAGCCGGGAATATCACGGACGTCTGCACGAATCCGGCGTGCACCACGACCCAACCAATCACCAGCCTCAACCAATTGCGCGTAGCCGGAGGTGCGTTAGGAGACTTCTTCGGCCCGGGTACCACGGTCGGCATTCCGTTCGCCGCCCAAATAGGCGCGCGTCTCACCTTCTGAACCGCCCATCAGCCGAGTTTTTTATGTATGCTATGCACCTTAACTGGAGGTGTGTCTTGATTCGAATTCCCCGGGTCGGCCTCGCTGTGTTTGCGCTTCTGGCGATTGCTTTAAGTGCACATGTAAGCGAGGCGCAACAATATCCCGTCAGCGCGTATCAGGAAATGCGTTGGCGCATGATTGGTCCGTTCCGTGGAGGCAGGACGCGCGCCGCCACGGGCGTGCCCGGTCAACCAAATGTTTTTTATGTGGGCCAGGGTGACGGAGGCGTTTGGAAATCGGACGATTACGGCCGCACTTGGACGCCCATATTTGAAGATCAACCCTCGCAATCCATCGGCGCTATCGCCGTAGCTCCTTCGAACCCGAATATTGTTTACGCCGCCAGCGGCGAAGGCCTGCAACGCCCGGATCTTTCCGTGGGCGACGGAATTTACAAGTCTGCGGACGCGGGAAAAACTTGGACTCACCTCGGCTTGCGCGATGGCCAACAGATTCCTGCGTTAGTGGTTGACCCTCGCAATCCAAACCGCGTTTTCGCTGCGGTGCTGGGCCATCCCTATGGACCGAACGAAGAGCGTGGAATCTTTCTCTCCACCGATGGCGGAAAAACCTGGAAAAAGTCGCTCTACAAAGATCAGAATACCGGCGGCTCGGATGTTCAGATAGATCCCGCAAATCCAGACGTGATGTACGCCTCGTTATGGAAAGTCCGCCAAGGTCCCTGGGAAGACGGAAATGAGTACAACAAAACCGGTGGAGGACTTTTCAAATCCACTGACGGCGGAAGCACCTGGCGCCCGCTCACAAACGGTCTTCCTAAGAACATCGTGCAGATCTATGTTGCCATTTCCGCAAGCCAGCCGAGCCGTCTCTATGCTACCGTGGGAACTACCGAGCGCGGCGACTATTCTTCCGGCGTCGGCTTGGGCGTTTACCGTTCCGATGACGCCGGTGAAAACTGGCACAGCGCTACAACCGATCCGCGTCCCGCCTACCGTATCGGCGGCGGCGACTTGCCGGTGCCCAAAGTGGATCCAAAGAATCCTGACGTGGTGTACAGCACGAGCATCGTCACCATGCGCTCATCGGACGGCGGAAAAACCTGGATAAGTTTTCGCGGTGCGCCGGGCGGCGATGATTATCAAAACATCTGGATCAATCCCGACAACCCCAAAATTATTCTGCTCGTCGGCGACCAAGGCGCGCTCGTCACCGTGAACGGCGGAGACACTTGGAGTTCCTGGTACAACCAGCCGACCGCGCAGCTCTATCACGTCCAGACAAGCAACGAGTTCCCCTATCGCGTCTGTAGTGGACAGCAGGAAAGCGGATCCGTGTGCATCTCCAGCCGCGGCAATGACGGGGAAATCAACATTAGGGATTGGCATCCGGTAGCCACCATCGAATACGGATACGTCGCACCCGACCCGCTCAATCCCGAAATCGTTTACGGAGCCGGCAGAAAAGAGGTCACCAGATTTTACTGGAGCACGGGGCAAGTAAAAAACGTCACGCCGATTCCCGACAGCGGGCCGAAGTACCGTGCAGATCGCACCCAGCCGCTCATGTTTTCGCCGGTCGACCCGCACGTTCTCTATTACGCCACAAATGTCTTATTCAAGACGGCGGATGGCGGAGAGTCCTGGCAGACCATCAGTACCGACCTTACGCGCGAAAAACCTGGCATCCCCGCGAGCCTGGGAGATTTGGCCGCGGACGACAAAAAGGCCGAGACCCAACGCGGCGTGATCTACGCGCTTGCCCCGTCCTTCAAAAATACAAACACGATCTGGGCCGGCACAGACGATGGCCTGTTCTGGATCACTCTCGACGGCGGGAAAAACTGGGCGAACGTGACTCCTCCAGAGCTGATTCCCTGGAGCAAAGTGACGCAGATGGCCGCTTCACATTTCGACGATCAGTCTGCATATGCCTCGGTGAGCCGGTTCCGCATCGACGATCTTCATCCATACATTTATCGCACGCACGATAGCGGCAAAACTTGGCAGTTAATCGTCAAAGGCTTGCCGGATAACGCTCCCGTCGATACCGTGCGCGAAGACCCCGTCCGCAAAGGTCTCCTCTTTGCCGGCACCGAAACCAGCGTGTGGGTTTCCTTCGACGACGGCGACGACTGGCAATCTCTGCAGCAAAATTTGCCGCACTCATCCATGCGCGATTTGTGGATTCACGACGACGATCTCATCGTAGCGACCCACGGTCGCTCTTTCTGGATACTTGACGACATCACTCCGCTGCGGCAAATCGATGCCGCCGCATCAAATGGGGAGTCGTTTCTCTTTAAGCCTGCCCCTGCGTACAGGGTCAAGCGCGATACCTATACGGATACTCCGATTCCGCCCGATGAACCCTCGGGCCAAAACCCTCCGGACGGCGCGATCATCGATTACTCTTTAGGCTCTTCTATCGACGGGCCTGTGACTCTCGAAATCCTCGACGCGCGAGGAGCAGTGATTCGCCGCTATGCCAGCACGGACAAGCCGGACGTCACGCAGGAGCAGCTTGAAAATCAACTGATCCCCCTTTACTGGTTGCGCCCGCAAAAAATACTTGCAGCAACTCCCGGCATGCACCGCTGGGTCTGGGATCTGCATTACCCGACGCCGGATTCCACTCGTCACGAGTATCCGATCTCAGCAGTTCCGTACGATACTCCGCGACTCCCGCTCGGTCCATCGGCGCTGCCGGCTGACTACACGGTCAAGCTCACCGCAAACGGACGCAGTTCCGCGGTCCCCCTAACCATCAAGATGGATCCCCGCGTCAAGGCATCCGCCGCAGACCTGGAGCAACTCTTCCAGGCCCAAAGCCGTCTCGCGTCCATCATGACTCAGAGCACGCGTGCCATCAACGAAGCGCACTCGCTTCACCAGCAACTGGAAAAACTCTCTGCCCAGGCCAACGATGCTCTGCTTTCATCGTTCAAGGAGCTCGACAAAAAAGCTTCGGCCGTTTTGTCAGGCTCCGCCGGCGATGCTCTGATGGGACCAAGCCTGACAAGTGTCAATGGCTCAGTGTCCGCTCTTTACGCCGAGTTAGATCGTGCGGACGCAATGCCGACTTCTGCGCAAGCGGAAGCAGTAGCGAAAATCGAAAAAGATTCCTCGGCAGTAGCGAAGCAATGGGATGAATTAAAATCCCAGGACCTAGCGGCGCTCAATAGCCGGCTGCGCAGCGCGAATCGCCCGGAAATTCATCTCGACTCCCACGGTCAGTCCGAAGAAGGTGAGGATCAAGACATAGACTGACCTCTCATTTGAAAATGTCACAAGTGGCAGCGAGTATCGATCGAGTTGGTCGGCCCCGGTAACAACAAACGTTCCGTTAGAGACACCAAGGAGAAAAAGTCATGACGACCCGTCCACCGCTACCGCCTTTTACTTCCGAATCCGCGGTTCAGAAAGTCCGCCTCGCGGAAGATAGTTGGAACTCGCGCGACCCGGATAGAGTCTCACAAGGTTACTCGCTGGATTCCCGCTGGAGAAACCGCTCGGAATTCGTAAACGGAAGGCAGGACATCGTCGCCTTCCTCACGCGCAAGTGGTCAAAGGAGCTGGACTACCGCCTGATCAAAGAACTCTGGGCCTTCACCGCAAATCGCATTGCCGTCCGCTTTGCATACGAGTGGCATGACGACTCGGGAAATTGGTACCGCTCCTACGGCAATGAAAATTGGGAATTCAACGACGATGGCCTGATGCGTACGAGGTACGCCTGCATCAACGATCTTCCTATCAAAGAATCAGACCGCAAATACAGTTGGCCGCTCGGCCGGCGTCCGGACGAACACCCCGGACTGAGCGACTTGGGACTTTGAAACAACTCGAACCCAAGGTTCTCCTGGATTGACGAGACGCTAATTTTCGCGCCACGAGGAATTTACGCATGAGCAACACTAGAAAGCAGAATCCGAGCCCAACCCTCGCAACAGCGGCGGCTTCTCGCAGACCATCGTCACTCGAAGAGACGAATCGCAAAGCTCTCCCTCTCTCGGCGCTCGACCTCGTTCCGCTCGTCGAGGGAAGCACCAGCGTCGCCGCGCTCCAAGCCGCCGCCGAACTCGCTCAAGCAGTTGATCGCTTCGGCTACACGCGACTGTGGTATGCGGAACACCACAACATGCCCGGTATCGCGACGACGATCCCTGAGATTTTGATCGCACACGTGGGCTCAATGACCAGCCGAATCCGCCTCGGCGCGGGTGGCGTGATGCTTCCGAACCATTCGCCTCTTCAGGTGGCCGAGTCGTACAAACTTCTCGAAGCCATCTATCCCGGCCGGATCGATCTCGGCATCGGTCGCGCGCCGGGCACGGACGCCCTGACGGCGCTCGCCCTCCGCCGCTCGCGAAAGGCGCTCACCGCGGATGACTTTCTCGAGCAGCTCGGCGAACTCATCGCTTGGGGCAGCGGAACGTTTCCACCCGATAATCCGTTCCGCGCCGTACGAGCGATGCCGGACGACAGGCCGCTGCCGCCGCTCTACCTCCTAGGCTCGAGCAACGACGGCGCGAATCTCGCCGCCGAGATGGGCGTTGCATTCGCCTTTGCAGGGCATTTCAGTCCCGACCCGCCCGAGGTTGCCATGCGTGCATACCGCACCGGGTTTTTCTCGAACGGCGTGCTCGATAAACCATACGCGATTCTCGCCCTCTCGGTCTTTTGCGCCGACACCGAGGAAGCCGCTCGGCGCATGGCTTCGTCGATGCTGCTCTCATTCGCCCTGCTCCGAACCGGACACCCCGGCCGCCTCCCAAGTCCGGAGGAAGCCATCTCGCACGCCTACACACCGGAAGAGGAAAAAATTGTCACGTTCTTCAAGAAGCTCCGCATCGTCGGCACGCCCGAACAGGTCCGCGCCCGCATTCAGGACATCGCCACACGTTCGGAGGCCGACGAGGTAATGATCGCAACGCATGCCTACGACCCGGCCGCTCGCATCCGTTCATACCAGCTAGTGGCCCAGGCCTTCGATTTGCCGCAGTTTACTCCCCACCCCTCAGAATCAAACCGCCTCGAACCGGCAAAGAGGGCCAGCCACAGTGGCGCCGCCTGATCGACTACTCGTATCTCAGTGCGATCATCGGGTCGACACGCATTGCCCGCCGCGCAGGGATGTAACAAGCCGCAAGCGCCACCGCGGTCAGCATCAGGGTGACTCCCGCAAACGTCAGCAGATCCGTGGGGCTCACGCCATACAGCAACCCTGCCATCAGGTTCGACACAACAACCGATCCCACCAGTCCCAGCGCGGCGCCCGCCATCGCCAACCCCAGTCCCTGACGCAGGACCATCGCCAGAATCTTCCCCCTCTGCGCCCCCAGCGCCAGGCGAATGCCGATCTCCCGCGTGCGCTCGTTCACGATATACGAGATCACCCCGTAAATTCCCAGCGCCGCCAGCAACAGCGCCGTCACCGCAAACGCCGCCACAATATCCATCGAGAATCGTCTCTGCTCCAGCGACGCCGCCACCGCATCGTTCAGCGTCTGCGCCCCATAAACCGGTAGCTCCGGGTCCACGGACTGCACCATCGCGCGCACCTCTTCCGGTATCGCACTCGGATTCAGGTCTCCACGCAGAAAGATGGCCAGCTCCTTTGGCGTCTCCTGGTACAGGCTCAGATAGATTAACGGAACGCTCGCGTCCGCCAGCGACTCGGTTCGAGCATCCGCGATCACCCCCACGATTGTGATCCAGGACTTGCTCGGACTTTGCCCAACCCCAGCCCGTCCAGGGCCAAGCTTCAGCCGCTTCCCAAGCGGATCCTCGCCCCGCCAGTAAGTTTCCGCCATCGCCTGGTTGATCACGGCGACCTGCGGCGCATTTTCGTTGTCGCCGTCGTTGAACAGACGGCCCCGCAGCACCGGAATCTCCAGTAAATGAAAATATTCCGGCGTAACTTGCGACCGCTCCACCAAGGGAGGCTGCTTGCCCTGTGTCTGGCGTCCTTCCACGATCAGCGCGCTCCGGTTGCCGTCGTGGCGCAGCGGGATTGACGGCTCCGCTCCCAGCGCCGCTTCCTGCACTCCCGGCAGCAACCGGCTGCGCCGCAGCAATTCGCGCGCAAACACTGCCTCCTGAGCAGCCGTTCCATAAATGTCCGTCTTGGGATCGTTGGGGCTCGGCAGCCACAACTGAACCGACATCACATGCTGCGGATTGAATCCCAGCGGCGCCTTGTACAAATCCCAAAAACTGCGCAGCAACAGGCCCGCGGCCACCATCAGCACCAGCGACAGCGCAAACTCCGTCACCACCAGCACGCGCCGCGTGCGCGTCTGCTCCGTGGAACCCTTCGACCCGCGCCCCTCCGTCCTCAGCGTAGTTGTCAGATCCAACCGCCCTGCCTGCTTCGCGGGCGCCAGCCCGAAAATTAGCCCGGCTGCGATCGAAGCCGCCAGCGCGATCAGCATCACAGTCCAGTTTATCGACAGGTCGTTCAGCCGAGGCAGGCTTTCCGGAATCAGCCGCAACAAGAATCCCTTCATGCAGAACACAATCGCCAACCCCGCCACTCCGCCCAGCAGCGAAAGCAGCAGGCTCTCCGTCAGCAATTGGCGCACGAGCCGATTGCGTGCCGCTCCCAGCGCCTGGCGCACCGCCATCTCCCGCGATCGCGCGCTGGCCCGCGCCAGCAGCAGATTCGCTACATTCACGCAGCCGATCAGTAGCACCAGCCCCACTGCGCCCAACAGCAGGATCAGCGACTGCCGGACGTTGCCCACCAGGTTTTCCTTCAGCGGCACCAATCGCACTGTCCACTTGCTGTCAGCCGGATAATCGCCCGGAAATTGCTCCCGCAACGATGCAACCAACGCGTCCAGGTGGCTCTGCGCCGCTGCAACCGTCAGCCCCGGCTTCAGGCGCCCGACCGTTTCCAGCGGCAACCGCAAGCTGCGGCCCGGGCCCTGAGCCGGATCATCCGGAAAATTCAACGCCGCCCACTGTTCCGTATTCCTCTCGCCCACGGTTCGCCCTGGGTCGCGAAACCCCGGCGGCATCACCCCGATCACCCGATACAAATCGTTGTCCCCCCGCAAACTTCTTCCCACAATGTGCGGATCGCTCCCGAAAGCCCGCTTCCACAGCCCATCACTGATCACCACATCCAGCGTGAACCCCGGCGTTTGATCCTGAGGATCGAACGTCTGCCCCAACTCCGGTTTCACCCCCAGCATCGCAAAATACGCCGGCGACACCCCCTCATACTGCATCCGCGATGGCTGCGATACACCCGTCAGGTTCGCCGACCCGAAAATCTCCAGCACAACATACTGAAAAATTCCCGAACGCTGCAGATCTTTGAACTCCGGAATCGAGATGCCCGCGTCCGTAGCGCCCGCACCAGGCAGATCGTCCTCGATGCGTACCAGCTCCTCCGGGTGCGGATAGGGCAGCGGATGCAGCAGCGTGGCATCGACCAGGCTGAAAATTGCCGTGGTCGCGCCGATCCCCAGGGCCATCGTCAGAACCGCGATAGCCGTAAACCCCGGCGACTTGGCCAGCATGCGTATCGCGAAGCGCGAGTCCTGCAACAGGTTTTCAAAAAACGGCAGCCCCTGCTCTGCGTGGTAATCCTCCCTCACTGTCCCCACCCCTCCGAACTTCATCACGGCCTGCCGCCGTGCCTCTTCCACGTTCATCCCCGCGCGCAGATTCTCCTCCGTCTGCCGCGCCAGATGCTCCTCCATCTCTTCCCGCAGCCGTTTGTCGTCTCGCCGCCCGGTGGCAAAGTTCTTGAGCCGCGCCAGAAACCTTCTCAGGAATCTCATGTCAAGTCCTCCGCCTTCACCGCGAAGAATCGTGCGATGATCGCCGCCGTTTGCTCCCAATCCCGCGTTTCGGTCTCGAGCAGTTTTCGTCCCAACCGTGTCAGGCGATAGAAACGCGCCCGGCGGTTGTTCTCCGAAGCGCCCCACTCGGAAGAAATTGCGCCCTCCTGCTCCAGCTTCAGCAGGACGGGATACAAAGTGCCTTGGTTCACGGCCAGCAAATCGCCGCTGATCTGCTCGATCCGCCGCGCGATCCCATAGCCATGCAGTGGACCGAGCACATCGAGCGTCTTGAGGGCCATCAGCGCCAGCGTTCCCTGCAGAACATCTGTTTTTTCGGTCATGGAGTCGCTCTTTGGGTTTCCCACAGGAACCATCGTGTCACAATTCCTTTTGGAAAACAACAGGTAACACTCGGCCGCTCGCATCCGTTCATGCGAGCTAGTGGCCCGGGCCTTCAATCTGCCCGAGTGTACGCCACTCGCCTCAGAACCAAACCGCGTAGAACCGGCAAAAAGAGCCAGCCGCAGTGGCGCCGCCTGATCGACGAACTGCGGATGCGAGGCTTCAAGTTGCCCTTGCACCAACTCAATCGCGCACCTCTCGAAAGGCCGTTAACCCACTGTAAACGCCGGGAAGCTACAGTTTTGTTACAGTCTTGGTACAGCCATGGCAGAAAAATAGAGGATTGGATTTCCGCACGCGCCGAAATGCTTTAGAATGGGGATCTTCTATTGTTACAGTGGGCGTGTAGCTCAGCTGGGAGAGCACCTGCTTTGCAAGCAGGGGGTCGCAGGTTCGAACCCTGTCACGTCCACCATAAATCTCTCCAATGTTTATGCGGATTTTATGAAGAGCTATCAGAAATAAACATTCACGGAGTACGTAAATTCGGTACGTAAAATGCTCCAGTTCATCCCCGTTTTCTGGGCGCTTTTCCTTTGCGGGATATCACTTTTTTGCGAGCCGCCCTCAATTTGGTGTTGAAGACTCGCTCAACATTGTCCATCGCTTTGCGAGAACGTGCGCTCACGGGCTTGGTGTAATAGTCTTCCGTGACCTTGACATGAGCATGCCTCAAGATTGCCTGTCGGGTTTTCGCATCCTCTCCCAACTCATATAACGTCGTTGCCAACCCTCTTCGGAATCCATGCCAGCCGCACCACGGAATTTTCTTCTTGGCTAGTGCTGGGCGGATGACTCTGTTCGCCAAGTTGTGCAGGTCAAGCGGGCGTCCCAATTTCGCGCCAGTGAAAACAAACGCATCGTCGCTGGACCCG
>JBEKHP010000031.1:0-45763 GCA_050012235.1 Candidatus Acidiferrales bacterium
CCTGTGGATCCCAGCAACACGCCAACAGTGACGCGTGTGGATCGGCCAGCCGGCCGAGCCGATCGCCCGGCCAGTGCTGCAGGTACCCCTCCCCGCATCGACTCCGGCTCGCACCGCACTCCGTCGAACAGTTTGAATTTCGGATACGAAGCTCGCTACGTTCCAGGCGCTACGCTTGCGGACCGCTACCGCATTGTTTCACCGCTCGGCAAGGGCGGCATGGGAGAAGTTTATCGCGCCGAGGATCTGAAGCTCGGGCAGACCGTGGCACTGAAATTTCTGCCGAAATCCTTGGCACGCAACGCAGAAGCTCTGGCGGGTTTTATGCGCGAAGTGCGGCTGGCCCGACAGGTGTCTCACCCCAACGTCTGCCGCGTCTTCGATATCGGCGAGGCCGACGGCCAGACATTCCTCACTATGGAGTTCGTGGATGGCGAGGATATGGCTTCGTTGATGAGACGCATCGGCCGCCTGCCCGCAGACAAAGCTCTGGAGATCGCGCGACAGGTTTGCGCGGGCCTCGCGGCGGCACACGAGCACGGCATCATCCATCGCGATCTTAAGCCTGCGAATATCATGCTCGATGGACGCGGCCGCGCACGCATCACGGATTTCGGCCTCGCAGGACTCTCCACCGAAATTCAGGGCGACGACGCACGCGCCGGCACGCCCGCGTACATGTCGCCCGAGCAGTTCTCCGACGGCGAAGTCACTCCGAAGAGCGACCTCTATTCTCTCGGCTTGGTGATATACGAAATGTTCACCGGGAAAAAGCCATACGAAGCGGCTACGTACGAGGAGATGGCGCGGCTGCGCGAAAAGAGCGCACCCACGGCGCCATCAGCGCACCTGAAGGACATTGATCCTCTGGTCGAGCGCGTGATACTGCGCTGCCTGGAGAAAAATCCAGCGAAACGGCCCGCTTCGGCCCTGCAGATAGCTGCAGCGTTGCCCGGAGGCGATCCGCTCGCAGCAGCGCTCGCTGCAGGAGAAACGCCGTCGCCAGAAATGGTAGCCGCAGCAGGCGAAAAAGAAGGACTGCGGCCAGCGATTGCCTGGGGCTGCCTGCTGCTGATTGTTCTGGGGCTGGCGGCGACGGCCGTGCTGGCCGACAAAGCGCAATTGCCAAACCTTGTGCCATTGCCAAGCCCGCCCGAAGTGCTGGCGGCAAAATCCCGCGACATGGCCCGTGAATTTGGTTACACAGCCGCGCCGGTGGATACTGCTTACTCCTTTAGAGTTTCCTCGGGATACATCAACTACATCAAGAAGAATGACCGTAGCCTGACGCGCTGGAACAATCTTTCCTCCGGCGTGCCTCCGACCATCATGTTTTGGTATCGGGAGAGTCCGCAATTCATGTCCACCGACAGTTTTTCCCTCGGTAGTTCAGTGTATCCGGACGATCCTCCAAATTCGATTTCAGGGATGTGCCAGATACTCCTCGATCCACAGGGACGTCTACTGAAATTTGAGGCCGTGCCACCACAGCTCGACACTTCGGCGGAGGCGGAAACCGCGCCGAATTGGGGCGGCCTGTTTGGCGCGGCTGGGCTGGACGCAAACAGGTTTAAGACTGTACCGCCGCAATGGACGCCGCTCATAACAAGCGACGCACGAGCAGCATGGGAAGGAAACTGGCCCGGACATCCCGAATTGCCGCTACGCGTGGAAGCGGCGGCGTATCGCGGTAAGCCGGTCTATTTCAATCTTGTTTCCCCCTGGACCAAACCGGATCGTATGGAGGAAGAACAAAAAAGCATATGGGAATCGATCGTAATCGCGATCTTTCTTACGGTGTATTTCTCGATCGTCCTGATGGGAATCGTGATGGCGCGGAGCAACGTCCGCTCCGGGCGAGGCGACCGACGTGGTGCGGCCCGGTTGGCTGTGCTCGTCTTCCTTCTAATGTTCAGCGCGGAGGGTTTAACGGAGCACCATGTTCCGACACTATCGGAACTCACGATTCTTTTCCGTGCAACCGGGTGGGGGCTGATCTTTGGGGCAATCTCGTGGCTGCTGTATGTCGCGCTCGAACCGTATGTTCGCAGGCGTTGGCCAAGTTCGCTGATTTCCTGGAGCCGATTGCTGGCGGGACAGATGCGAGATTCCGTAGTCGGCCGCGATGTGCTGGTGGGAATCCTTATGGGAGTTTTTTGCGTGGTTGCGGGCAGTATAAACAACTTGATCCCAGGCTGGATGGGAAAGATGCCGCTTGAGCCGGATGCCGCAGTGGGTTATGACAGCCTGTCGAGTCCTCTCAACGTGGTAACCGGCATTCTGGGGAACGTTGCGCTTCATTTTGCAATTTCGCTCTTCTTGTTTTTCATTTTCTTTCTCATCCGGCTGCTGCTGCGCAAGGAATGGTTGGCGGCCCTGATTATGATCCTGCTCTGTTCCTCGATCTCGCTATTATTCGGGGATCACCTTGTTCGGGATTCGATCTTCGAGGTCCTCTTCTGGAGTGTCGCCCTGGTGCTTCTGATTCGCTTCGGGCTCCTCGCACTAATGGTGGAGCTCTGTACTTTTAATGTCCTGGGTGTGTTTCCTCTAACAACGCATTTTTCGGCCTGGTACGCGGAACCTACAATTTTCGTGCTCTGCCTCATGCTGGCTGTCGCCATTTTCGGGTTTTACACTTCGACTGCGGGGAGGCGATCTCGTCGCGCCACAGAATTTCGTATGAGACTGATGCCACATGCCCGATTAACGGTCACCGGACATCAAGTATCCCCCGCTCCCCAGAAGTCCGCTTCTAGGAAGTTCCCGCATGCTAACTCCTGGTAAGTCGCGTTACCGGACATTGAGAATTGGCGGATGCAACTCCGCGCGAGGTCAACTCGCCTACGCTTTTATCAAGCCGTTGATAAACCAGCCAAGAATCAGCGCAATGGTGTTACCGACCAAAGTTTCAATCACCATCCAACTGGGAACATCGGTTGTTTCCTTGTTTATTTCTCTGAGTTCGTCAGCCATGGCCTCACGCCGAGAGTCCCGCACGCACGCGTCGAGCATTATCATCAGACGCTTGTATTTCAACTCTTCCGATTGCCTTGGCAAGGCTCGGAACAGCTGAACGATTAAAAGTAAACCGTACACCGTCAGATATCCGATTGAGGGTGCATGAATCGCACGGGTGACGAACCAGTTCCATAAGTTCATTACTACGAAGGCTGTGTAAAACTGCATCAGGATTGTTACGAAAAACTGTGCCAGTGGCTTTTTCCAGATCATTTGCCGGATTCTAGCACGACGGCGCGGCGTGATTTGTATTCTGGGAGCCGCGTTGAGGCCCTAATTCCGTAATGCCTGATAAGTCGCGTTACCGGACATTGAGAAACTATCCACTCGGCCCTGGCAGCATCGAGGTCTACAAGGGCAGTCTCATGGTACGCCGTCGGGAGGCGGCACTCCATGAGAAGAAAGAACCGCAGAACAAAGTCCGGTCGGCCGAAGATCAAACTCGGACTCCCCGAGCTGGAATACGTCAAGACAGCCGTGCTTAACAGCCTGCGGTCACTTGAGTCACAGCGTAGTTATCAGCATTCGATCAATGAGTTTGTCGATTGGTATTGTTCGTCGCCCCGCCTTTCCTTCAACAAAGCAGTAGTGACACGGTATCGAATCCACCTCGAAGATCGCCACCTTGCCCCAGGGACCATAAACGTGAGACTTGCGGCGGTGCGCCGATTGGCCTACGAAGCGACAGATTCTGGATTGCTGAGCCCGGACCTTGCGGCAGGGATTCGTCGAGTAAAAGGATCAAAGAAGCTTGGCTTTCGGCTTGGGAATTGGCTAACGGCGGACGAGGCTCGCCAACTTTGGCAACTTCCTGATCCCCTCACACTTAAGGGCAAGCGGGATCGAGCGATTCTCGCGGTGTTACTGGGTTGCGGGCTGCGTCGGCGAGAGCTGACAGAGCTAAGCCTGAAACACGTCCAACGGCGTGAAGATCACTGGGCCATCGTCGATCTAATCGGAAAGCGTGGCCATGTTCGAACAATTCCAATGCCTGACTGGGTGAAACACACTATTGATCTTTGGTTGCTCGCTTCGAGCGTGGCCGATGGCAGGTTGTTCCGGCGCGTTTGTCGAACGGGCTCGATTTGGGGCGACGAAATGACCGAGAAAGTGGTCTGGCACGTCGTCAAGCATTACGCGGGAATGCTTGGCCTGACCAAACTTGCCCCGCATGACCTTCGACGCTCGTGTGCTCGCTTGTGTCATACGTCTGGTGGCGAACTAGAGCAGATTCAGTTTCTTTTAGGACATGTGTCCGTGCAGACTACCTAAAAATATCTGGGTTGCAAACAGCGGTTCAGAGAGGCCGTAAACGACAAAATTGGGATCGAGCCTGATCCGTGAGGTACGCGGGTAACTTGTCCGGTAACGCGACTAATCAGGACTTGGCAGAATCCTTCCATTCTCGATGGACAGATCAGGTAAGGTACTGCCATGTTTTGGGAGAAGACTTGGCCTTCTGCTAACCGAAGGAGAAGCTCCGCTTGACGCGACGGGATCAAGTTCTGTGGGTAGTCTCAATACTGCTTGCGACAGCGCTAACGGTGTCCGGCATGCACGCGAAGAATGCTGCGGAGTTGCACCACAGTGAAGCCGGACTGTATCGGCTCATGCCGGGTATCATCCTTGGCCTTCTTAGCGGGCGGCTTCTCGATAGTCCCACTGTCGTCTCGATCGTGACGATTGCCGCGAATGCGATGGTGTATTGCTTCGTGTTCAAAGGCCTCACGCCATTTCACTCACCGCCCCAGAATCAGGTCAGTGTCTTCACTAACGGTCGGCAATCCGGAACTAATCGCCCAAATCCCGATTAAAGCGCTAACCGGACGAGTGAAGTTCTAATACGGGACTTGTCCGGTAACGCGACTTATCGTCCACTGACAACCCGAGGGCTTCCCGAGCCCTATTGTTTAGGCTGTCTCAGAGTTAATCCAGCTTCGGGTACTCGGCCGCGGCTTGCTGAAGGATCGGAATGTCGATTTCGGCGTCTTTCCAGAGTGTGAAGAAATCATTGTGGCGTTCTTCGCCTTGGCGGTGTCGTCAGAGAGAGTGTAGGCGCAGGCACCGCTTGGCCATCTGGAGTCGGGAACTGGGGCGTCATTTCTGGCTCAAAAGATAGAGGTCGGCAAGGTCGCCGTGACGCCTATAAACGATGGTGGAAAGGTCCCTGGAAAAATCATAGGCGTTACCTCCATAATCTCCATAATCCAGCGGAAAAGCAAAGGGGAGCTTCAACGCGACCTGGGGCACCCCGATGGTTTTACCGTCTTTCCAAGGCTGACGGTATATCGTGACTTCGCCTCGGGAAGCAACTGCATACAAGAACGACCTGCCGTCGCGATCAAAAGTTGCACCTAATGTCGCTACGCCCGGAAGCAAAGCGATGCATGTCCTGTCGGAGGTGGACACCTCGTAGATTCCAGTCTTTTCTCCAGTCGATAGGCTGCCAAGCAGGTACTCGCCGCCGGGGCCAGCATTGAAAATCAAGCAGCAGTTCTCCAATAGCTTCTCTGGATTTGAACCGTCCACGCTCCATTTCCAAATGGTTGCCATCGCACCTCCTCCATCCCAGGAACTCGCGTAAACGGATTTCTGGTCAGGACTCAATACCGAACTGAGCGGTCTACCTGCCTTCAGGGAGAGTTGACGCAGACCGCTGCCATCAGCCGCGACGATATAGATTTTGCCCCCTGGGTCGGCTCCCGTCTCTTGAAAAGACAGGTGAAAATTGTCCAGCGCCCAACTCCCTGTCGCCAGATGTTCTCCGGTGGCGATTTTCACTCTATTGCCCCCGTCGATGTCCGACACCCAAAGGTCGTTCCTCTGGAGTGCGGGCGACGTGATGTACATCACGTGCCTTCCATCCGGCGAGATAAGGGGCTCAGTTGCAGTATCCGACGCGATGTCCGTGGATTCTTTTGAATGAACGTGGTAGGCAGTCAGGAACCCGAAGGCTTTGCCATTCACATAGTAAATCCCTTTTCCTCCCGGGTCTGGCATGGGGTAGTAATCGGGTCCCGTTCCGAAAGTAATCTGCGTCAGACTCTCGTTCTGCAAGCTGTATTTCCAGATGTTCGTCAGCCGGTTTACAGCCCGGCTGAATAACACTGTTTTTCCCGGTTCGGCCCACGCGACGTCAGGATTCCCGGGCAGCTTACCTAAGTCTACCGCCTCATGGGTGGTCGCGTTTATTCTGTAAAAATGGGAACTCGACCAGTTCCCTGGCACACCCGCAGCGAGCAAGTCGTTGCCGTCGGGAAATATCAGTAGAGGGACGAAGAGCAGGCCAGCACTTTCGGGCTTGTACACTAATTCCTCGGTCAGTCCGGATTTTCCCGCACGAAAAATCCCGGGCCTATCAGACCTCGTATAGTAAATGAATGCGCCATCCGGCGAGGGGACCGCATATGCGGCAAACGCCACCCGCTGAGGAGCTCCACCGAGCGCAGGCACCGCCCAAACCTCGTCCTGGCCGAGAGACCTTCCGTAATAGATTTCTTTCCCGTCGGGCGAGAAACTGTCCACAACCTTTTCGCCTTCGTCATTCGTGAGCTGAAGGGACTCACCACCAGAGGTGAGCATCAGAAACACTTGGTCGATGCCGCCTACCGGTGAGGTAAAGGCCACGGCTTGGCCGTCGGGAGAAAGCCTCGCGTGGCTCATCGGTTTGTTCCAATGGCTGATTTGCGTGATCTTTGCGGGACCGCTGGGAACCTTCGAGCTGGGCCAAAAGTGATGGGTTACGAAAGCTGCGGCCAATACTGCGACGCAAGCGGCCACGATAGCAAATCGTTTTCGTCCAAGCCTCGCTGAAGGTTGCTCTCCCCCCCTCCCCGATGACGAAATTCGGTCCGAATCTGTATCCCGTCGTAGGCGCGTTAGTTCGGAACGCATTTCCGACGCGTGCTGATAGCGCAGGTCTCGGTTTTTCTCCAACGCACGGTTGATGACATCTTCGAGCTTCGTCGGAACGTCGGGATTCAACCTGACGGGAGCGACCGGGGAACTATGTAGTATCGCATCCGTAATTACTCCGAATGTGTCCCCGCGAAAGGGGTTAGCGCCCGTCGCCATCTCATACAACACCACGCCAAATGAAAACAAGTCGGTGCGCACATCTAATTCCTTGCCACGCACCTGCTCCGGCGACATATAGGCCACCGTTCCCACAGCCGTTCCCGGACTGGTCAGTTGCTCCGCGCTCATTCCTCCCAGTGCGTCCGCCGTGATCGTCGTGTCCGAAGCCACCGTCTCGCCCTTCGGGGCTTGTTTCGCCAAACCAAAGTCAAGAATCTTGGCGTGTCCGCGCTTTGTCAAAAAGATGTTTGCGGGCTTTATGTCGCGATGGACGATTCCTTCCCCATGCGCCGCATCGAGCCCGTCGGCGATCTCGATGGCTAAATCGAGGACAGGTTCGATTTCCATCGGACGGTTGCCGATACGATGCTTCAGAGTCTGTCCGTCGAGATACTCCATTACGATGTATGCCTTACCGCTTTCTTCGCCGATATCGTAAATTGTGCAAATGTTGGGGTGATTCAGCGCAGAGGTTGCTTTGGCTTCGCGCTTGAAGCGTTCGAGCGCCAGCGGGTCATGTGCCACATCGTCGGGAAGGAATTTCAAAGCGACGGCGCGGTTGAGCCGAGTGTCCTCGGCCTTGTACACGACACCCATGCCGCCGCCACCAAGTTTTTCAAGGATTCGGTAGTGGGAAATCGTTCGCCCAGAAAGTGGAGAAGAATCGGACACCGGCACGAATTCTATTCCGCGCCCCAAGGGCAAGTCAACGCGCCACCCCGCCCGGCGGAGACCCCGGGCCATCACAGATTTTCTCAGTGCGTGATTAACGCGCAAACCGGACATGTCCGGTAATCCGACTTATCAGGAGTTAGCGAAGCTAATAGTTCAGCGGACAGCCAAACCCCGAGATGACGCCCCTTGAAACTCACCGCAAACGCGTCTGCCATCGCTTCAGCGTCCATGAAAAAGTAGTAGCTCCATTTTTCTAAGGTATTCCCCGATGGGATCAGGCAGTTGAAAGCCGGAGCCAAAAGCCGGGCCGTGCTCTAGGCAACAATTAAGTCTGCTCAGCAGCTGCCAAACGGACTGGTCGTCATGCGCCGCCCCTTCCTCACAAAGGTTCGACCTGAACGTGTTTACAAACGTGCGCATGGCGTCGTTGGCAGACCCTGGGCGATTGATCCGATTGATGAAAGTGGCGGCATCGCCCGACTCTCGCGCCCATGTCAGGACATCCTGGTACGCACCGTCGATTTTATGCGACGTTTTGGAAATCGCGATTGCCAGCTCATAGTGGCTGTTGAGAAATTCCGGTTTGCGCGACGCCTTTATGATCTGGCCGACAACAGCAAGGAAGATCGGGTCGCTTGGCGCGAAAGTAATGCCTTTCTTGACCTGAATCTCAAGTACCGCGGGCTTGCCGTGCGCGTCATGCGCATGCACGATCACATCATCCAGCGGGTGACCCTCGGACGCCCTTTGGAATTCGACGCGATCGATAATTGTTCCGGGTAGCCCGCGCGGTTCCGCGCGCACGAGGAGAGACAGCAGATAGAAGGCGCCCACCCGGCCCTCGAAGAGGCTTCCTGCTGGTCCGCTCGCTGCTGGGCTCGTTCCGTCGGTCATGGTCTTTTCCGGCTCTTTCAGCGACAACAAAAGCTGGCCCGGCGTCCTCGCCATTCGCTGCGGTGTCGCGGAAAGCCTGCCGCGGAGAGACTCTTATCATACGTTCATCGTCCGTCGTGGCAAAGAGACGGCCGGGCACGGCATTTAGCAAGGGGCTGACAAACTGGCGAGAAAGGCCTCTTTGTCTGTGCTGTAGAGCGACCGCAACGTAGCCATGCTCAGGAGTTTCCTTCGGAAAACTGAACCCCAAACCCAGCCAGGTCGCGTTAAAGGCACCGGCGAAAGGGAACCTCCCGATTGGTCTTGGAGAATATCTCCGCTAATTTAGGTCGCTCGCTGATTGAGAGCGGGGAGAGAAAAAACAGATTAAGTGAATTACTGCTAACTAGGCCGGAAAATCTCGGTTTCTGCCAAAATGATCGGAACAGAGCGAAATCCCAAGACTGGCTGGCGGAGGGGGTGGGATTCGAACCCACGAGACCCTTTCGGGCCTAACGGTTTTCAAGACCGCCGGAGTCAACCGCTTTCCTACCCCTCCCGCAAGCTCAGTTTACTTGCAAGTGGTCACGGTTCCAACTACGAACGAAAAAACCGCGATGGGCACGACCGTTTCGTGTAAATTGACTTTAGCTCACCGAAAATCGATGCCCGCCGGAACTCCTTCTACAACGCGTCCTGTTAATTTCTCAGCGAACCATTCGAGCCAAGCTCCCACAGTCTTTCGCTATTTGCCCTACAAGCATCTCATCGCCGCGCTGTTGCTAGGCTTCGCCCTGCGGCTATTTTTCATCATCTATTTTCCATTCTATGCAGGCGACACAAAATTCTACGACGAACTCGCGCGTAATTGGCTGGACCACGGAGTATACGGATTCTTCATTCATGGGCAACTCGCTTCAGTGGATATGCGCATGCCGGGCTACCCCGCGTTTCTCGCAGGCGTCTACGCCGTATTCGGACGATCGAGTAGAGCAGTTATGCTTTTTCAAGCCTGTATCGATTTGTTGTCTTGCGTCTTAACGGCCGCGATCGCGGCCCATATCGCGCCCCTTCCAAGCAAAACTCGTGTAGCGACTATTGCCTTGTGGTTGGCCGCACTTTGCCCATTCACAGCGAACTACAGCGCAGTTGTCTTGACCGAGGTTCTGGCAACTTTCCTCACAACATTGGCAGTGTTCAGTTTCGTGACGTTCCTCGACAGGACGTCCGCCGATTTTTCAAGTCAGCCGCCTAATACCAAGACTTTACTCACCGGAGTTGCGCGGTGGCTTTTAACCGGACTGCTCGTCGGAATCGGCACCTTGGTGCGGCCGGAGACGCCGCTTCTATTGCTCGCGGCCGGAATCGTTCTCGCTGTTCTCTGGCGGCGCCGCCAAAACTGGTCCAAATTAATTTTAGCCATCGCCTGCATGTCGGCGGGGCTGATTCTTCCTTTGGCGCCCTGGGCGGCGCGCAACGCGAGAACGATGGGCCGAGTAGAATTTCTTGCGCCGCGTTACGCGGAAACCTATGGGGACTTTATACCTCGCGGCTTTTACGCCTGGACCGGAACCTGGGTGGTTCGATTTAGCGAAGCCTACCGTGTCACTTGGAAAGTTGGCAAGGCGCCGATTCAGGTCGCGGAATTGCCCGCAACCGCATTCGATTCGACTGCCGAACGCGCCCAAGTGGCCGCTCTGCTTGACCGCTATAACAGTAATCTGCAGATGACCCCCGTTCTCGATCGCGAATTCGCCGTTCTTGCACGGGAGCGAAGCGCGCATCGGCCCATCAGGACATATCTTGCGATCCCGTTAGCTCGCATATGGACTATCTGGTTTACGCCCCGCATAGCATTACTTCCGTACTCGGGAAAGTTGTGGCCGCCCGGGGAACAATGGCGAAGTAATAGCGCTGACTTCGGTGTGACATTGGGTTTCGGAATCTTGAACTTTGTGTATGTCGGTATGGCAATCCTCGGCGCATGGAGTTTCCGCAAACAGCCTGCCATTGCGTTCCTGGTTCTTTTCGTCGTGGTTCGCACACTTTTCCTCACACAGTTGCCGACAGTCGAGCCTCGCTACGTGATCGTTTGTTACCCGGTGATATTAGCTCTGGGCGCGCTCGCATGGTCGCGTCCGCGGCCGCAAGATTCATTGGCTGCTAATTCCGCTCCACAAATTACCCAAGCAATACATCTCTGAAGCGAGTCTCGGATTCCCTTGCAAGATGGTTGTGATACGATTTACACAGCAATGCGGCCTGCACCGGCGCTGAAATTCCCGTGCGGGCATAGGGAGTGCGGATGATGCGAAATAGAATCCTTGTCGCGACCATATCTTTGATTGCGCTAGCCGGGTTCGGCGTTGGCTTCGTGCATGCGCAAAACGCTTCAGCTCAGTCCAGCCAAACCAGCGATGTGAACAAGGAGAGCGCTGTCCCCGCATACCATTCCAGCCGTCCTGCCGGACCCTTACCCGACACGCTCGACCCCGCGCAGTTCACCGACGTACAGAGTCAGAATGTTTATGCGCTGGCCGCCAAGGTTAAAAGCATCCTCTACCAGCAGCCCTGCTATTGCCATTGTGACAAAGATATAGGACATACCAGTCTCTTGAGCTGCTACACCGATCGGCACGCGTCCGTATGCGCCTTGTGCCAAAAAGAGGCTGTTCTCGCGTACACAGAATCTCAAAAGGGTAAGACGGCCGCGCAGATTCGCAAGGACATCATGGATGGGAAATGGAAGGATGTAGATCTGTCTAAATACGAAACTCCGGCGCCTTCCAACTAATCGATTAGTGGTCGTCCTGAATGCCGGAATTAGTGAACGGGGTGAGAAGCCGGTCCGGTCGGCCAATCCTGCGGGGCGAAATCGACACCCCAGAAATGCGGACTGGGCGAGAGAAACTCAACACCAACGCGCATCCCTTTTTCGGAAGTGTCGCCAATATAAACCACTCGGCATTCTTGCTCTTCCTCGGTCACGGGATTAATCAGAACCAGGTCTGCGCCGAGTGCGATCTCTTCTTGAAGATAAAGCAGCCCTCCGTGAGCGTTGATCACGATCGTTTGGCTGTTTTCCCGGAATTTACGGCCATGAATGCTCTTGCCCGATGCGCGCACGGGTATACGCGTGAAAACCCGTGAGCTGCGCCGCTGTTTGCTGCTGGTTTGTTCGTTGACTTGTGCTTCGCTCATGGTGTTTTCTATCGTGCACGGCGCGCGACCGGGAGTCAACAACGCCCGCCGTAGAAGGTGCCTAAAAACACAGTTCGGCTAAAAACCTTGCTAAAATCGCTCAAGGTTCCGCTAGAATTACGCGTTTGTGCCATACAATGCAACCAGCCGCATGCCCGCGCAGCTTGGGGAGTCAGGAGCGCAGATGAAGTTGATTGACTACATTGAATCAAGGCGCGAAGAAAATCTAAACGAGCTGAAGGAATTTCTCCGTATTCCCAGCGTGAGCACGAAAAGTGAACACAAGCCTGACATTGAGCGCGCCGCTCATTGGGTCGCGGAGAAGTTGCGCTCCGCCGGCCTGGAAAACGTTGAAATTGCGCCCACCAAGATGCACCCCCTCGTTTACGGCGAATCGCTGCACGCTCCCGGCAAGCCCACGATTCTTTTTTATGGTCATTACGATGTGCAGCCGGCCGAGCCTTTGGATCTGTGGACCACTCCGGCATTCGAACCTACCGTGCGCGGCGCGAATCTTTACGGCCGTGGCACGGCCGACGACAAGGGCCAGGTTCACATCCACTTGAAGGCTTTGGAGGCCCTCAAAAATATAAATGGGAAACTTCCGCTGAACGTAAAGGTGATGATCGAAGGCGAAGAGGAAATCGGCAGCGTAAGTCTGTGGGATTTCGTACAGAAGAATCGCGAGCGTCTGAAAGCCGACGCCTTGGTCGTATCGGATACTTCTATGCTCGCCAAGGGCGTCCCGTCGATCACCTACGGCTTGCGAGGCCTGAATTACTATCAGGTCGAGCTCACCGGTCCCGCGCAGGATTTGCATTCCGGAGTTTTTGGCGGCGCCGTGCCCAATCCGCTCACCATCCTCTCCGAAATGATTTCGAAGCTGCACGACAAGAATTTTCGCGTGACCGTGCCCGGTTTTTATGACCGAGTCGCGACCCTCTCCACCAAGGAGCGCAAAGATCTGAATTCCCTGCCCTGGAGAGAGAAGGACTTTCGCAGGACAGTCGGCGCTCCGGGATTATGCGGCGAGAAGGGTTACACCATCGTCGAACAACTCTGGATCCGCCCGACGCTCGATATAAATGGAATCTGGGGCGGCTACATGGATGAAGGCGCGAAGACCGTGATACCCTCAAAAGCGTGGGCCAAGTTTTCCACCCGCTTGGTCCCAAACCAGGATCCCGCAAAAATCGCCAAACAGGTCGAAAGACATATTCGCGCGTTACTTCCCAAAACAGTTACTTGTAAGTTTGAAGTTCTCAGCACCGGCAAGCCCTGGGTAGCGCCCTATTCCCATCCGATTTTCCAGAAAGCGATTCACGCGCTGGAGACCGGCTTCGGAAAGAAAGCTGTGTTCATTCGCGAAGGCGGTTCGATTCCATTCGTGACTCAAATGCACGATACCTTCAAAGTTCCCTGCGTTCTTCTGGGTTTCGGATTGCCGGACGAAAATGCGCATGCCCCGGACGAACACATCGCGCTTGAAAATTATTTCGGCGGAATCAAGGCTGTCGCGCTTTTTTACGATCAGCTCGCATCCGAATAAAAATCTCATCCCAATTTGACACCCTTAGGAAAGGGCCATTTTTCGGGCTTTTTTCAAGGATTTCCTTGCGTTCCGACGTTAGTGCAGCTATAGTCCGCAAGGCATCCCGAACCCCGGGGCCAAAAAGAAATTACAAACGAAGAGGAGAAAGTAACTCGATGGCAAATCCGCTTAGCAAGTCGAAAATTATTGCGCACATGGCCGAAAAGGTCAGCACTCCTGAAAAGCCGGTGTCCAAGAAACAGGTCGCGTCGTTTTTTGACGAATTCTTCAAGCTGGCTATTAAAGAGACCAAGGGCGCGGGAAAGTTCGTGATCCCCGGTCTCGGCCGCTCCGTGAAAGCACATCGTAAAGCACGCATGGGCCGCAACCCGGCTACGGGCGAGGCCATCAAGATCAAGGCCAAGACCGTGGTTCGCTTGCGCGCTTCCAAAGCGTTTAAAGACGCCGTACTCAAGTAGCTAATTCGGCGCAGAGATTCGCGGCAAAACCCCCAGGCATCGCCGTCCCGCAACACGCGACGGAGGTTTGGGGGTTTTGTCTTTTCATCCAAGCGCGATTCCTCAAGGTTGGTAAAAAGTATTTTTCTCTGCGATCACATCACCGGACACCTAGTCGTGATTGACGGCGGACTCAGCTCGCGTCGCCCTCGCGGATTGTTGCCCAATGCTTGAACACTCAGGCCTTTTAACCGATCTCTACGAATTGACCATGGCGGCGGGCTACCTTCAGACCCGCTTCGACGCCCGCGCCACCTTTGAATTATTCGTTCGGCATCTCCCTGCTAAGAGAAACTACCTCGTCGCAGCCGGACTCGAACAGGCATTGGATTTCCTGGAACACGTTCATTTTACAACCGACGACATTTCCTACCTGCGTCGCCATCCCGTATTTTGCAATATCCGCGATGAATTCTTCGACTATCTAGCGAAGTTCCGCTTTACCGGCGACGTTTGGGCCATGCCCGAAGGATCGCTCGTCTTTCCCGGCGAGCCGATGTTGCGCGTCGTCGCCCCCATCATCGAGGGCCAGATTATGGAAACTTATTTACTTGCGACGCTGAGCTATCAAACCATGATCGCAAGCAAAGCTGCCCGCGTGGTTACCGCAGCGCAGGGCCGCCAGATCCTGGAATTCGGCGCCAGGCGCGCGCATGGCAGCGAAGCCAGCCTCCTTGCGGCCCGTGCAGCCGCTATTGGCGGTTGCGAGGGAACCTCAAACGTTCTAGCCGGCCACCAATTCGGCATGAACACCTACGGAACTCAGGCGCATTCTTGGGTGATGGCGCACGAGAACGAACCAGAAGCATTCCGCCACTTTCTGGACGCTTTCCCCACGCATTCCGTCCTCCTGCTCGACACCTACGATGTGCACAGGGCCTTGAAAACGATCATCGAGATGGGACGTAAGCCCGCCGGCGTGCGCTTGGATAGCGGGGATTTGGCCAAAGATAGCCGCTGGGTGCGCCGCGAACTCGATCGCGCGGGTTGGACTGACGTCAAAATTTTCGCCTCTGGTGACCTCGACGAATACAGAATTACGAAGCTGTTGGACCAGAATGCCGCCATCGATGCCTTCGGCGTCGGCACCTCGCTGGCCACACCCGGCGATGCTCCGCACTTGAACTTGATTTACAAACTCGTGGAGGTCGAGCGTGCTGGAGAAATTCGCGAAGCAGCGAAATTGAGCGCCGCAAAAGTCACTTATCCGGGTCGCAAGCAGGTTTTCCGCTATTCGAATAGCAAAGGTCAGCACTTAAACGATAAAATTGCCTTGGAAGGCGAACCGGCAAACGGCGGTGATCCTATGTTGATCGAAGTAATGCGCGCGGGCCAGCGGATCGCCCCGGCAGAATCGATTAGCGTTCTTCGAGGCAGGTGCATCGCCGGTTTGGCTCAACTGCCCCAACGATTTCTGCGGATTAATCGAACCGCGGTCTATCCCGTACGCTATAGCCAGCAGCTAAAAACAATGCTGGAAAAGGTCCGGCGACGGGTTCGCAGGGCCGCGAAAAAGTAAATCTTTGTGCCTTGTAGGAATTTAAGTCCATGCTGAAAAGCAAAGTTGTTTTTTGGGAAGTGGACGTGCAAGCGGATTTCATGCTGCCCGGGGGAAAGCTGTACGTTTCCGGCGCGGAAAAGATCATTCCAAACATTGCGCGGTTAGTGGACGTCGCGCGCGAAGGGCGCGTACTGCTCATTTCCAGCGCCTGCCGTCATCTTCCCGATGATCCGGAATTCACAATCTTTCCGCCGCACTGCGTTCGTGGAACTTCAGGAGAGCGCATCATTCCCCAGGGAATGGCGGAAAAAGTCCATTTCATCCCGAACGACGGAACCACGAAGCTGCCTGACTCTATTTTCAATAATCAGCAGCTCGTTCTCGAGAAGCAAACTCTGGACGTTTTCAATAATCCTCATGCGCAGGCAATTGTTAATCGGCTTGGCAAAGATACCGAATATTTGGTCTTTGGTGTGGTTGTCGAACACTGCGTGTATTTGGCCGCGAAAGGCTTGCTCGATCGCGGCCGCAAAGTTTTGATTGTTAAAGATGCTATCGAAACCTTAAAAGGCGCCGACGGCCGCCGTTCGCTCGAAGAACTTAAATCGCTTGGCGCAGCATTCGTCTCCACCGACGAAGCAATCGCGATGGCTGCCGGCAAGTCTGCGCTCTGAGTCACCATCGCCCTTAGAGAGAAAATTAAATGTCGCTCGAACAACAGCAATTGGCTTGGAAGCTGCTCCAGCAGGCTTATCAGGCGCAGATGCACGGCGATTACGACCACGCCGTTGAGCTCTATACAAAATCACTGGAAATTTTTCCCACCGCCGAAGCGCATACTTTTCTAGGTTGGACCTATCACTTCCAGGGAAAAGTGGACGAAGCCATTGCCGAATGCAAACGCGCCATCGAAGTGGATCCGGATTTCGGCAATCCGTACAATGACATCGGCTCTTATTTGATCGCGCTTGGGCGTTTCGACGAAGCCATTCCGTGGCTGGAGCAGGCAATTGCCGCCCCTCGCTATGACCCGCGCCACTTCCCGCACTTCAACCTCGGCCGCGTTTACCACGCTAAAGGCATGCTCACCCGGGCGCGCGAATGTTATCAGGAAGCGTTGCGCATCGAACCGCAGTACACCCTCGCGCGCCAAGCCATCGAAAATCTCCGCCGCATGGTGAATTAGGCCGCTTCGCAAATGCCATTGTTACGAAGTGGCCGCAATTTCCTGGCTCGGTTTCACAATTCGATCGTAAATCCCCAGAAGAAACGCTGTCAGCACGCCAATCCCTGTTACTACCCACCAGATGCGCTGGGGCTGATGCGTAACTTCCCCGAAATGGTGAATCAGTTTTCCGCCGAGCCACCCGCCGATCAGTGAGCCAATTCCTATCGGTAGGAACGCAAAGCCCATGTAAGTCCCCTGCTGCCCGGCAGGCGCGAGGCGAGAAATATATTCATAATAACGCGGTGACTGGGTGATCTCGCCCAACGACACCGCGACCAGCGTAAGGATCACCATCGGAACCGTGGGGTGAATGATTAGGATGATCCAGGCCAGTGCGGAGATCAGCGTGCCCAGCGTAACCGCCCGGAATGCGGGGATTTTCTGCGTGAGAAAACTCGCCGCCATCTGCAGACAAATTACAGTGATCGGCCCGGTGATCAGCATCAGTTCCGTGTCCGTTTTCGGATTAATATAATCGTGCACGTACAGCGGTAGAATTATGAATTCCTGCCAGTAAACGATCCAGTAACCGGAGAAAATCACCAGGAAAATCATGAACCGCGGGTTGCTCAGCACGGTCCAAAAATTCCGCGCCGCTTGCCCGAGCGTTGCTGCCTGAACTTCCTTCGATCGCCTCGGTTCCTTAAAAAAAACAAGTACCGCAAAGAACATCAGAAAAACGCTGAGCGCCGCTACTCGGAATACGGCTTCGACACTTAGGTGCTGATGCACCCACGACGCCACAAAAGGGCCGGCCGCACCGCCGATATTCACCAGCGTGTAGTAAATTGAGTAGCCAATCGAGCGTACGTTTTCTTTCGATGCGCGCGCCGTTGTGCCCACAACGCACGGCTTCACCAGAGAAATCCCGATTGCTGGAAGCATAAGAACGATGGTCACCAAAACGACCAAGGGTACCGCTGCTCGCACTGGACCAAGCCACGGCGCCGCCAGCGAACCAAGCAGGAAATAGGAACAACTTAAAACTAAATATGCCAGTGAAAGCGATCGCCGAAATCCCAGGCGGTCCGCGAGTGTTCCGCCAAATGCCGCAAGAAACCAAACCATGCCGCCAAACAGTCCTGTCAGGCTGCTCGCCTGAGCTACTGGAAAATTCAAGGTTTCATGGAGGTAGCGAGCAAGCGACGCAAAGGCGGCGTAGTACGACAACCTCTCGAAGAGCTCGCTGACGTTTGCGACCCAGAAGGCTGGCTCAAAACCGAAGCGGATTTCTTGCAGACGCTGTGTGAAACTCAACGGTCCCCCGGAACCGCGTTGGCAATGCGCGGTGCATGGTTTTTCGATGCCATGTCAGGCCGCGATTGTAACGGAACACCCGCCCCCGCGCTCTGGATTTTTGCGTTTCTCGTGCGTGTGTTAAGATTGCTCGTTTGGTCTGAAGGACGGTTTCCGCTAAACGATGCCTGTCGCGACCATGAAGGCTTTGCGCAAGATGCGTCCCCAGCGCGGCGCGCAGCTTGAGTCAGTCCCCATTCCCACGCCCGGCCCTACGGAAGTGCTTGTCCGCGTTCGCGCTGCTTCGATTTGCGGAACCGATCTGCACATCTACGGCTGGGATCGCTGGTCCGCTTCGCGCATTCACCCTCCGCTGACCTTCGGGCATGAATTCTGCGGAACGGTGGACAAAGTCGGCTCCGAGGTCACTTCGGTCAAGCCCGGTGATTTCGTCAGCGCGGAAATGCACGTGAATTGCGGACATTGCCGTCCGTGCCGGATGGGCCAGGCTCACGTCTGCCAAGACGTAAAAATCATCGGCATCGACGCGGACGGCTGCTTCGCCGAATTCGTGATCATTCCCATCCGCAATATCTGGAAAATCGATCCCGCCATCCCTGAACACTATGCCGCAATACTTGATCCGCTGGGCAATGCGGTCCACACCGTTCTTGCGGGAGAAATCGCGGCGCTCAACGTTGTCGTCACCGGAGCCGGGCCCATTGGGTTGATGGCCATTGCCGTGGCCCGCGCTTGCGGCAGCGCCATGATTTTTGCCACCGAGGTAAATCCCCACCGGCGAGAGCTCGCCAAGAAAATGGGCGCGGACGACGCGCTGGACCCCAATCAGGGAGACGTGGTCGCCCGCGTTTTGGAAGCCACAGACGGCGCGGGCGTTGACGTCCTCCTCGAAATGAGCGGGAATCCTACGGCCATTCATCAAGGCTTCCAAATGCTGCGGCCCGGCGGGCGTGCCTCGCTGTTGGGTATTCCGAAAGACCCTGTCACTTTCGATCTCGTAAACGATGTCATCTTCAAAGGCGTCACCGTTCAGGGGATTTATGGCCGGAAGATGTTTGAGACCTGGGTTCAAATGACGGAACTTTTGAAGCACGGCAGGCTGAATCTGGAGCCTTTGTTCAAAGAACGCTTGCCTCTGGAAAAATTCGCCGATGCATTTTCTCTTCTGGAGTCCGGAGAAGCCGGGAAAATTCTGTTCTATCCCAACGGCTCGCAAAAATAGCTAGTCCCGCAAGGATTATCGGAGAAATCATGAGCACAACCACGCGCCCGCAGCTTCAATATTTGCACGACGCTCTCGAAGATCTGAAGGCCAAACATCTTTATTTTCGTCTGAAGATTCTCGAAGGCGAACAGAAGCCCGTTGCAAACTTCGACGGCAAGGAAGTGATCAATCTCAGTTCAAATAACTATCTCGGATTAACCACCCATCCCAAGCTGCGCCGCGCGGCAATCGACGCCACGCGAAAATTCGGTGTGGGCTCCGGCGCCGTCCGTACCATCGCCGGAACCATGAAGATGCACATGGACCTCGAAGAGCAGATCGCCCGCTTTAAACAGGTCGAGGCCTGCGTGGTTTTTCAATCCGGATTTGCCGCCAACGCAGGAACGGTCTCGGCCATCCTGGGCAAGGAAGACCTGATCGTTTCCGACGAACTGAATCACGCCTCCATTATCGACGGCGCGCGCCTCTCGAAAGCCACCATCAAAGTCTTCAAGCACAAAGACATCGCCGATTGCGAACGCATTCTAAAGGAAACCGAAAACTGGAATGGCAAAAAGCTTCTGATTACCGACGGCGTTTTTTCCATGGACGGCGATATCGCCAACTTGCCCGCGCTCTGCGACCTCGCCGAAAAATACAACTGCATCATGATGGTGGACGACGCGCACTCCTCCGGCGTGCTGGGAGCCCGCGGCCGCGGCACCATCGATCATCTCGGATGCCACGGCCGCGTCGATATCCAAGTCGGCACTCTCAGCAAAGCCATCGGTTCAATCGGAGGTTACGTCTGTGGCTCGCGGGACCTAATCGAGTTTCTTTACCAGCGAGCAAGGCCTTTTCTTTTTTCCACTTCGCATCCGCCGTCTGTTACCGCCACTTGCCAAGCCGCCTTTGAGCTTCTCGATTCCGAGGCCGGCGACCGGCTCATAAAAAAATTGTGGTCCAACACAAAATTCTTCAAGCGCAACCTAAAAAAACTCGGCTTCGACACGGGCAGGAGTGAGACGCCCATTACTCCCATCATGGTGGGCGACGCCGAAAAGGCCTTCCAGTTTTCGCGGGAGCTTTTTGCCGAAGGTGTCTTCGTCGTCGCGCTCGGCTTCCCCACTGTTCCGGAGGGCAAAGCGCGCCTGCGCACAATTGTGACCGCAACTCACAAACGTGGTGATCTGGAGCGGGCCCTCAAAATCTTCGAGCGCATCGGCAAGAAGCTTGGAATCGTCTGAAACTCGATGGTTTAGCTCCGAACCGCATATCAGCTAGCTTCCTAATTGCAGTTACTTCACATCTCAGTAATGTTCTGATACGCTGCAGCCCTATCGACCCTCAAAGAGTCGAAGTCTGTTGCGGAGGGATATAGATGATACCCTTCAAAGTTCTTTCTCCGGCCGTCTTGTTGGCAATAGCCCTCTTTGGCTGGGCGCCATCCGGCCCCGCGGTTCAAGCCGGAGCATCGGGACAATCCGCTGCGCCGTCGCGGTCGATAACCGTTCCAAGCGGCACATCCGTTCTCGGGAAACTGCTTACGAACCTGGACGCCGCGCAGGCGAAAACAGGCGATCCACTAAACGTTCAAATCTCGGAGGACATCAAGTCGGGCCACGATGTTCTAGCCAAGAAAGGATCCACTCTGAACGGTCACCTTACTTCCGTTGAGCAGGGCTCGAAGTGCATTGTTGGAATTCTCTTTGATCGCCTCACACTGAAAAATGGCGATCAATTCAGCGTCAATCTAACCATCCAAGCCCTAGCTCCGCCAACGGATGACAGATCGGATTCGCTTATGACTGGCCGTGGCATGGCGCAGAACGCGGCCGACGCCACCGTAACCGGTCACACGGAGGCAGTGCCCGGAGCTGGCAAAATACTTGATCACAAGAGCATGGGCGTATACGGGATGCCGAACGTTTCGCTCGCGATTGAGACGGATGAGGGACAACACATTTCAATGGTGGTCTCGACGTCCGGCAACCTCCGCCTCAAAAAGGACACGCAGTTAGTCCTACAGGCTGTTAGCCAATAAGGATTGCCTTCGTCTCCACGAAGCTTTGCTTCTGCGCCGAAATCAAGCTGCAACCGCTAACTGCGGTCGCATGTATCTGTATAGTGCCAGCACCACCGCACCCAGTCCCCACACCATCACGATAAACGCAATCCACCCGCCGATGTACGGCAGTATATGGGCGGCGCGCAGGATCAACAGACCTAGCGCGAGCCTCCCGAGTGCGGGACCGACTCCGACGCCTTCGCCCAAGATTCTTTCCCCCAGCCACGATCCCACATAGACCTGTGCGGAATAAATCGCGATAACCCAAAGCAATATCGCCGAGATTCCAACGCCAAGCCCCACAATCGTTATGCAAACTATAATTGCCAAGATCGGAGTGGCAACCAAGAACAGTAAGCCCAAGCCGATTGATTGCGCCGCCTTCCTGCAGGCACGTTCCGTATCGAAGAAAAATCCTGGTGCGAGTAACAGCACCGCAAGCCCAAAAACGAAACTGGCTCCCCACAGCAGTATTTGGTGCCAGTAAAATCTGGCGGATGAATAATCCCTTTCCGGGCCGCGCTTCGTCAGCGTGAATTCCATCGGGCTTCCCAATTTTGCAGTCGGCGAAACTTCCGGCTGCTCGTGCGATTCCACTTTCGTTTGCCCTTTGATCTCAGCCTTTGACCCAATCGTCACGTGGCCGGCGCGGATCATCGCGTTATGCCCGAGCAACCCATTCACGCCTATCTCTCCACCGTACGCAAGCAAGTCTCCCGCAACCTCGCCATCCAATTGTGCCTGACCAAACCCGAGCGTCATTGTTCCGTTCACTCTTGCCTTCTCCTCCAGATTCACATCACCCGCCCAACCCATCACGTTCCGCGTCACCGCACTATTGAGCTGAAGGGTTTGCACGCATGCGCGCACATTTCCATCCACTGTTCCATTCACGTGCAGGTCCTGAGCGAACGCGAGCACGTCCCCTTTCACGTGCCCATTCACAGTCACGCTGTGAGACCACACGATCAGATCGCCGTCAACGTCACCGTTGATTTGCGTGTGGTCCGCAAGGACGATCAAGTCCGTCTTCACTTCCTCTCCCGCCGGCAATGTGTAATTGGGATTGCCGTGCTTTGTTTCTGCAGCGGATGCGATCGGAGGTATCGCCAGCGAGCAAACGATCGCTCCCATCACGACTGCAATCGTCGGGAAACTCCGCCATCGGCGGCGCAGCAGCCAAATTACCACCAGCCCCAAAGTCGCCACCGCCAGAAATTCCATTAAACTTCGCATCGCGTCCCATCCTTTCCAAAATGCTCCGCTGAAAAAAAGCATCGTGAACAAATTTCCCTGCGTAAAACCAGCCTGCGCGGCCTGCGCGCGCCAAGGTTCAACAATTCCGCTCCAAAGTGTATAGGCTCCTCCCGCGCTCAAGCCCAGCGCCGAGATCCATCCCCATGGCGCAGGTTGACGTCCGGAAGCTTCCGTAAGGTGCGCAGGTAAAGATTCATCATCTGCCACCAGCGACTCGCGCAGCCACACTCCTTCGGTCTCCAGCGCATGAAGCAGTTCGCGGCATTCCGCGCAGGAAGCGGCGTGCGAAGCTATATCGCGCGCGTGCTCGGCATCGAGTTGTGACTCCAGGTAGAGTAGCCCGGTCATTTCATCGAAGTGGCTCATACTTTTCCCCCGGCGGCGCCGCGAATCAGCGGAGCTTCATTCCCTGCCAATACATCGCGCAACTGGTGACGCGCGCGCAACAGCAATACTCCCACGAACGCGCGCCGCACTCCCAGCGTCTCGGCGATCTCGTCATAACTCATTTCCGCGAAATAACGCAGAACCAGCGCCATCCGCGCGCGGTCCGGCAGCTTTTGCAACCCGTTGCGTACTTCTTTGCTCCCGTGCTCTGCTTGCAAACGCTCGAGCTGGCTCGGATCCGGATGCTCCAGCGGGAGCGTCTCCAGATCTCCCGTCTCCAAATCCTGCCGAATCCGCCGCCGCCGCAGCATATCCCAACAATGATTGCTCGCAACCTTATACAGCCACGCCGTGAACGGCCTGGACGAGTCGTAGGTCCCGAGTTTTTGCCGTACCTTCATAAATATTTCCGTAGTCGCATCCTCTGCGTCTTCGCGCGTCGGCAGCGCTCGCCGGCAGAACCGGAAAATCGCCGCCCCATACATCCGATAGAGCTCGCCCCAGGCGTCCGCGTCGCCCGCCCGGACTTGGCTAAGCACTTCCGCGATTTCGGCGGCGCTCATCTCTCCGGTGGTCTTTCGTCGCTCCATATATGGATACGCCTGGGCCCTCGCAAATATTTCACTTAGGTGACAACTGGCGGTTGTCTGTGGGATAGCCCGCCAACTGCTAAAGGATAGACCAGCCTAACAAATACCTCCGAAATTTCGGAGTTATTCCGCAAAGCAAAAGCGGCTCGCCTCCCGCCGTAGCAACGGGATCGAGCCGCTGGATTTGCGCTAAGTTATGGCAGTGCCTAGAACATAAGCTTGACCGCAAACTGAATGCTTCGCGCTCCCCCACTTCCCAGGACCGGATTGCCCAGCCCCACGTCCGAAGTCTCCGTGAGTTGGTAGAATCCTATGCTTCGGCCCAGCGGAAGAACGTTAGGATACACCCCGGATCCAGTGCTGATATTGTTCGGTGCCGCGTTGGCAAAGAAAGCCGGAAGCAGCGGACTGGCAAAGTTAGGATGGTTAGCGATGTTGTAGAAATCCGCACGGAATTCGAGCTTCAAACGCTCGGTGATAGGGGTCATTTTGCTGATCGCGAAATCCAGATTTCTGTAATCCGGTCCAAGTAACGAGTTGCGCCCTTCGCTCCCGAAATGCCGTGTCCCTGGAACGCAATTCTGGTCCGAAGTACCTCCGACTAGCGTGCAGGGTACGCTGAAAGCTGATAAGTCCAGGAATTGGGAAGGATTGCCGTAATCGTAATGGATTGGCGCCACAACGTCGGGCCGGGGAAATCCTTCGCCGCTGCCATCGTAGTCGCCTACATAGTCGTAATTTAGAGAAAAAGGATGGCCGCTCATTAAAGTCAAGATACCGCTGAACGACCAACCTTCTCCGAATTTCTTGAACCTGTCTATGTTCGGAAAATCGTACACGGACGACATCACGAATCGGTTGCGCACGTCAAAGTTCGACGGCCCCTTATTACCAGAAGGATTCGTACTATCGTTCGGCTGCGAGGCATTCGGAACATAGTCCTGACCGTCGCTTGCGGTGTCAATCGAATGCGACCAGGTATACGCAATCTGATTATTGAAACGGTGCCAACTCCGTTGGGTGAGTGAAATCTGAAGCGAGTTATAGTTTGAATTTGCGCCAGTCTCTATTTCGTTTAGATAAAATGGAGGGTTGGGCGCAAGAGGGCTGAGTAGTGCGGCATTGGCAAACACCCGCGGTACGGCGGTAGTGTTGAAAACCGAGTTGATGCACGTACAGCCCAGGTCCGCCGCTGTGATCTCTGCGTGTGTCGGCTGATTGATGTCGCGGAAATAGAATAGTTTACGCCCCGCCGATCCCACATATCCCACTTGTAAGACGGTGTTGCGGGCCAGCTGTTGTTGAATATTAAAATTGTAATTGTAAATATAAGGCGTACGCAGGTTCCGAGACACCGTAAACGCATCCGTACTTGCGGCTGTCCCCGGCATAACAGAGGACGGAACGAAGACCGGCACGCCAGTCTGCAGGACCGGCGTATTAACGTCATACGTGATGAATACCGGATTGGGACCTATAGGATTGTACGCGGGCCCCGTATTGTCGGTGTTATATGCTAGTTGTCCGGTAAAGAAATCCTGCGAGTAGCCGTCATAAAAGACCCCCGCACCTGCCCGCACAATCGTTTTACCTTTTCCGAACGGGTCATAAGCCACGCTCAATCGTGGGGCGAAATTGTTAAAATCTTTCGGATAGAGCTGGCTCGGCCGCACCAGCCCGACGCTCGGGTTGTAGATGCTGAATTGATTGCCATCCGTTCCAATTACCCCATAGTAATCCCACCGCAGCCCTAAATTCACCGTAAGCCGGCTGGAAACGTGGATCCCGTCTTGAACGTACAGCCCGACGTTGTTCTGATGAGTGTTTCGCGAGGTATTTCCGAAGTTCTCGGTTGTTCCGCCGCCTAAATCGCCCTCAAGGAAGTCCGCAAGGTCATTGAAACCTAGCTTGCCGCGCGCCAGCAGATCGTTAAATGAAGCCACCGTGGTGCGGCGGAATTCCCCACCGAACTTAATGTCATGACGGTTGAGTTTCCAGGAAAAATTGTCGAAGAATTGCCAATTTGAATCCACTCGATTGCGGGGATTGGAAAAACCTGAAGAGCCGAGAGAAGCGAGGCCTCCCACTGCGATGGTGGGCAGACCGTAGTCACGGGGATTAGCGGGACCAAGCAGGTCGATCGTATTTAGTCCGAGCGATACATTCGGATCGCCGAAGATTCCCGCGTCCTCCGGAAAGAATCCGTTCCGGTAACGGTTCCAGCCAAATCTCGCTTCGTTCACCTTCGTCGGTGAAACGGTCCTTACCCAACTGACCGACACCAACTGCGTCCGAATCGGTGCATCGGTATTCGTATTGGGTAGGTTGTTTCCGCCGCCTACGCCCAGCGGAAAACTCTGGTGGCTGTTCCCGAAGAAGTAGCGTCCCGAAATCTGATTATTCGGATTTATGTTCTGATCGATCTTGATTAGGGCGCTATCCAGATTGTTCGTCGCCGGTCCGCCGGAGAACGTTGTGGTGGGCCAAACGTTATTTCCGCCCGAGCAATGCCCATTGTTATTGCACAAATTGTACAGATTTAAGATCACCGGATTAATGACTCCTGCGGGCTGCCCGTCGATGCAGGCAATGACTGTAGTGGTACATAAACCAGGATTAGCGGCTGGATTCGTGAGTTTAATCATACTAATTGTCTGAAAGTAATCATTGGAGTCGCCCACAATCCCGTCATTCAGTGTCGGCACGCTATTCATCGAAGTAATCGCCATTCCTTCGCGCTGCCCCTCATAGGAAGCGTAAAAGAAAGTCTTGTCCTTCACGATTGGGCCGCCCACGGACCCGCCAAATTGATTGTTGCGAAAAGCATCTTTCGGCTGGCCGTCAAAGTTAAAAAAATTCCGCGCGTTCAACACCGCGTTCCGGAAATCTTCGAACGCGCTGCCGTGAAGCTGGTTCGTTCCGCTCCTCGTAACGATGCTCACTACCGCGCCGGAATTTCTCCCATACTCCGCTTCGAAATTCGTCAACACGTTCAATTCCTGGATAGAATCCTCAGGAAGGATCGTTCCAGGAACGCCAAACACTCCCCCCTGATTGATTGCCGGCAAGTTTCGGTAGCCATCATTCATATCCGTGCCGTCCAGAAGGTAATTATTTGACCGGCCGCGGCTGCCATCTGCGCTGAAAAGCCCGTACGACCCCGGCGAATCCCCACCTCCGTTCGGCTCTCCTGCCGTGCCCGGCACCATAATGAGAAGCTTGGTATAGTCCCGGCCATTGATCGGCAGTTCTTCGATCTCGTGGTTCTCGAACGCCCCGCCCAGCGTATCGCTGGCCGTCTCTACCGTCGGCAGCGTCTCACCCGAAACCGTAATGGATTGAGAGGTTGCACCCGGTTTTAGCGACGCATCCACTCGCCGCTCGCCCGCAACCGTTACCGTTACACCAGTAGTCGTCGTTTTCTGAAAACCTTTCATCGAAAAGCTTACATCGTAAGCGCCCACCGGTAGCTCCGGCATTAAGTAGCCGCCGTCTGTGCCGGTTTCCGTCATGCGGTCCGTGCCGGTATCGACGTTGTGCACCGTCACGGTCGCGCCCACCAATGCCGCGCCGCTGCTGTCCGTCACCGTGCCCAAAATCGACCCGCGAAACGTCTGCGCCTGGCTCGTAGTTCCGCCCGCCAGTACGGCCAATACTGCTCCAAATACAAATGCAAAGCGAAGGCTCCATCGGTGGAACGGTTTCATGAACACTCCCCTGTTGCGAAAACAGAATTGCAGCAATTTCAGACCGCAGAAAAAACTCAGCGAAAAGGTATCCCCCGCCCGTCCGCTCTGCAGCCGTCCAAAAAAAAAGATGTAATACCTATAGGCCTCAATGGGTTATGAGTCAAGCGCCATTGTTCGTCCAACCATCGAAACTCGCTTCCGCGCCGTTGCCGAATGCAGAAAAACTACAGTTTGATATACTTTCTCCTCGCTCTATACCGAGCGCACCACCCTGGTTGAATGCCTTCCAAACAAACAAAGCGCCTCTTCCTCGTCGATGCCATGGGCTACATCTTCCGTGCCTTTTTTGCCCCCATGGACCGGCTGCAAACCAGCAGCGGCGTACCCACAAAAGTCCCCTACCTTTTTGCCACCATGATGCGGAGATTATTAAACGACAAGAATCGCCGTCCCGATTACCTGGCTGTGGTTTACGACCACCCCTCTCCCACCTTTCGTGACAAGCTTTTTGCCTCTTACAAAGCCCAGCGCCCTCCGATGCCCGATGATCTTTCCATCCAGATGCCCTTCGTCCGCCGCTATTGCGACGCTATGCGTCTGCCCATTCTCGAATATCCCGGCTACGAAGCCGATGACGTGATCGGCTCCCTGGCACGCCAAGCCAAAGAAGAAGATCTCGAAATCTACATCGTTACCAGTGACAAAGACCTGATGCAGCTCGTCGGCGGCCCTGTCCGCCTTCTCAACCCCACAAAAGGCGATCTGATCGTCGACGAAAAGATGGTCGAAGAATTGATGGGCGTCCCTCCCAACAAAGTCGCGGACGTAATGGCCTTGATGGGCGATTCCATTGACAACATCCCGGGCGCGCGCGATCCCAACGATAAACCTGCTCCGGGAGAGCGTCGCAAAGCCGGTATAGGCGAAGTGGGCGCCCGGCAATTGATCCAGCAATTCGGCAGCGCCGAAGAAGCTGTAAGGCGCGCCGGCGAAGTAAAACGCGCCAGTTACCGCGAAGCGCTCGAAAAATGCGGCGAGTTTGTAAGGCTCAGCAAGCAACTCGCGACAATTCCGCTCGATGCTCCCGTTCCTCTCGAACTCGAAGCCCTCAAGATCCAGCAACCGCATCTTTCTGCTCTGCGCGACTTGTACGCCGAACTTGGATTCACGTCTCTCCTGCGCGAACTAGCCCCTCCACCAGCGCAGGATGAAGAGAAAACCGATTACATCGCATTCGATTCGCGCGACGAATTCGTTAATTTTTTCAAAGCGACGTCGCACGGCGTCGAAACATCCGCTTGGCTCTCGCTCGATTCAAAGGATCCGGACGAAGAAGGCTATGGCACGTTTGTCTCGAGCGTAGAGATTTCTTCCAAGCCCGGCAGCGCCCGCACGCTGGCCAACGACGCCGAGAACAAGAATCTGGCCGTGTTGAAGGAATGGTCTGCAGACGCTAAGCGTCCGAAAATAGTCCATGATCCGAAGCTCTTCCAACTCCTGTCTCCGTCTCACTCAGCCGAGAGCCCCAATTCAGTCTCGGGAATTCGCCATGCCACCATGCTCTACTCCTATCTCTTGCGCCCCACCACCGCGAACCACGAATTCGCGGAAGTGGTCCTCCGCCACCTGAATAGAACCCTCTCCGGCGCTGCCGGCGAGCGCGCCGATTTTCTGCTGCGTCTGGCTCCGATCCTGCGCGCGGAAGTTGAAAAACAAGGCCTCTTGGACGTTTACGAAAAGATTGACCTGCCCCTGGCCTCCGTACTGGCCCGTATGGAAGCCGCCGGAGTCCGCGTTGATAAAAATGAATTGGATATCATCTCCAAGAAAGCTCAGGAAGAGATCACCCGCCTGGAAAAGACCATCTACGATCTCGCCGGTTTCGAATTCACCATCAATTCTCCCCAGCAGCTTGCCGAAGTGCTCTTCGACAAACTCAATCTGCAGCCGCCGCGAAAGAGCCGTGTCAAATCGCGTTCCACCGCCGCAGAAGTGTTGAACGAGCTCGCGCTGGTGCACGAGTTGCCCAGGAAAATCCTCGAATATCGCGAGCTCGCAAAATTGAAATCCACTTACTCCGATTCTTTGCCCAAGCTGATTCATCCCGTTTCCGGCCGCTTGCACACGCGCTTCTCTCAAACCGGCACCGCCACCGGCCGTCTCAGTTCTTCGAATCCAAATTTGCAGAACATCCCCGTCCGAACGGAATTGGGTCGTGAAATCCGCGCTGCCTTCATCGCCGCGCCCGGCAACAAACTCCTCTCCGCCGACTACTCCCAAATCGAGCTGCGCATCCTGGCCCATCTTTCCGCAGACCCCGTCCTAGTCGAGGCCTTCCGTCGCGGCGAAGACATCCATTCTCGAACCGCTCAGGAAGTTTTCGGCGTAGCGCCTTTCGCGCAAACACCCGACCACCGTCGCGTGGCCAAAGTCATCAACTTCGGCGTGATTTACGGCCTCTCACCCTTCGGCCTGGCGCAAACTTTGGGCATCGATACCAGAGAAGCAGCAAAATTCATCGCCACCTATTTCGAACGCTACAGCGGCGTGAAAAAATATCTCGATGCCCAAATCGCCGAGACCCGTAAAACCGGCTTCACCAAAACGATCTTCGGCCGCATTCGCCCCATCCCGGAAATCAATTCCCCCCAGCCCAACCTACGCAACTTCGCCGAGCGCACCGCCATGAACACGCCGATGCAAGGCTCCGCCGCCGACTTAATCAAACTCGCCATGATCGAGCTGGATCGCCGCCTCCCCAAAGAAAATTTCAAATCGCGAATGATTCTTCAGGTTCACGACGAATTGCTTTTCGAAGGCCCGGATAAGGAAATCCCGCGCCTCACCAACCTGGTCAAAGAAGTGATGGAAAATGTTTATGCGCTCAGCGTTCCTTTGCTCGTCGATACCAAGGTCGGCTACAACTGGCGCGACATGAAGTAGAAAATTTGTTTATTCCGTATCCGGAGCGTTTTTTACTACTATTACCCTGCCGATCTTGAGGAGAAAAGCAATGGACCATCCCGAGGGTTTTCTGAAGCTGGTCAAAGACGCAAAAAAACGAATCAAAGAAGAAGATTACCGCGAAGTAAAAAAGAAGATCGACTCAGGCCACCCCCTGGTTCTCGTTGACACTCGCGAGGACAGCGAATGGGCCCGCGGCCACATTCCCGGCGCCGTCCATTTGAGCAAAGGCATCATCGAACGTGACATCGAAAAGGCCATTCCTGACAAGGACGCTGAGATCGTTCTTTATTGCGGCGGCGGATTTCGCTCCGCCCTGGCCGCCGACAATCTTCAGAAAATGGGCTACCGCAACGTGACTTCAATGGACGGCGGCTGGCGCGGCTGGACCGAATCCGGTTTCCCCGTCATCAAAGATTAGGATTCTTACGCCCCGTTCTCGAATTTCGGAAGTGGCTGGGGCGGGTGGATTCGAACCACCACCGTCTGCATTAACAGTGCAGCGTCCTACCAATTGGACCACGCCCCAACAGAAGCTCTCATCATCATGCGTGAAAGGCTGTTGATCGGCAACCCCTCCACCCAATGGCCCCGCTAAGAATCCGTAAATAGCTGCCCGCGAGGCTGCCCTTTTGCAAGAGGCGCCGGAGTGCTAGCCTCGCTGAAATCCTTCGTGTAACTCCAATTCCGAATCTCCGGCATATCTTGAAAATGCTGCCGGATATACGCATGGTGCTCGTACAATTTCCGGTTGAACATATCGATCGCGTCCGACGCCTCCGAACGCAACCGCCCCACATGCTTCAGAGCATCGATAGCCAGGTGGAACCGGCTCATCTTGTTGAGCACCACCATATCGAATGGAGTAGTGGTCGTGCCCATGTCGTTAAATCCGCGCACGTGAAAACGACCCTCGTTCGCTCGACCGTGCACCATGCTGTGAATCAGCCAACGGTAGCCGTGGAACGCGAACACCACATCCACATCCGGCGTAAACATCGCGTTGAAAGAAATATTGTCCATGCCGTGAGGATGATCGTCCGGGCTCATCAGCGCAGTTAAATCTACGACGTTCACCACCCGCACCTTGATCCCCGGCACATACTTTTGCAACAGCCACGACGCCGCGCACGCCTCGATCGTAGGAACATCGCCCGCACACGCCAGCACGATATCCGGTTCCCCTCCGCCGTCGTTCGTCGCAAATTTCCAAATCGACGCTCCCTGCGAGCAATGCGCCAGCGCTTCTTCAAACGTCAGCCATTGCAACTCCGGCTGTTTTCCGCACGTAACTACGTTGACGTAATTCCGGCTGCGCATGCAGTGATCGAACACGTTCAGCAAGCAGTTTGAATCCGGCGGGTAATAAACTCGCACCACCTCGCTGCGCCGTTGCATCACGTTATCGACAAACCCCGGCGCCTGGTGGCTGAAACCGTTGTGATCGTTCCTCCACGCGTGACTTGTAAGCAACACGTTCAGCGACGCGAGCGGCCTACGCCAGGGATATTCCAGGCACTCCTCCATCCACTTCGCGTGCTGCGTCACCATCGAGTCAACCACTTGCGCGAACGCTTCGTAAGAAGACCACATGCCATGTCTCCCAGTCAGCAGATATCCCTCGAGCCAGCCTTCGCAAAGATGCTCGCTGAGCACTTCCATCACTCGTCCGTCGGGAGCCAGGTGATCGTCGATCGATACGATTGGCTCCATGGTGCAGCGGTCAGTCGCATCGAACGCCGCGTTCAGCCGATTCGAGTTCGTCTCGTCCGGACAAAACATCCGAAAATTGTTCGGGTTCAGTTTGATGATGTCGCGCAGATACTCCCCCAACTTGCGCGGCGCTTCCGCTACCACCTGCCCCGGTCCAGGTATCGACAATGCGTATTGCGCAAAGTCCGGAAGATCGAGCGCTTCCAGCACTCTTCCGCCGTTTACATGAGGATTCGCTCCCATCCGCCGGCTTCCCTCGGGTGCAAGCGCCGCAAGCTCCGCGATCAGACGTCCTTCTTTGTCGAATAACTCGTCGGGTCGATACTTGCGCATCCACTCTTCGAGCAATTTTAAATGTTCCGGATTCTCGCACACGGTCGAAAGCGGAACCTGGTGCGCGCGGAATGTGCCCTCTACCGGAATACCATCCACCTCTTTCGGGCATGTCCAGCCCTTCGGAGTGCGCAAAACGATCATCGGCCACGATTGCCGCACGAACTCTTTATTCGTTCGGGCTTCCTTCTGGATTTCCCGTATGCGCGCGTAGCAGCGATCGAGCGCATCCGCGAGAAACTGGTGCACGATTTCGGGATCGTCCCCCTCGACGAAAATCGGCGTGTACCCGAGCCCTTTGTAGAAAGACGTAAGCTCTTCGTCGCTCGTGCGCGCCATCACCGTAGGCCCCGAGATTTTGTAACCGTTCAAATGCAGAATCGGCAACACCGCTCCGTCTCTCGATGGATTCAGAAACTTCACGCCCTTCCAGCTCCCTTCCAGCGGGCATGTCTCCGCCTCGCCGTCACCGACAACGCAAGCCGCAATCAGGTCAGGATTGTCAAAGACCGCTCCAAACGCATGCACCAGCGAATATCCCAGTTCGCCTCCTTCATGCATGGAATTAGGTGTATGCGGCCCGCAGTGGCTGGGAATGCCGCCAGGCGTGGAAAAAGAGCGAAAGAGAAGCCGCATGCCGTCGGCGTCCTGCGTAATCTCAGGATGCACCTCGCTATAAGTTCCTTCCAGGTACGCGCAAGCGTTCAGCGTCGGCCCCCCGTGGCCCGGACCCGAAATATAAATAATGTTCGCGTCCGTTTCCCGGATCAGCCGGTTCAAATGCACGTAGATAAAATTCTGCCCCGCGGATGTGCCCCAATGCCCCAGCAAGCGCGGCTTGATATTCTCTTTTACCAGCGGCTCACGGAGCAGCGGATTATCGAGGAGATAGATTTGTCCCACACAAAGATAATTCGCGGCGCACCAATAGCGCTGCATCTTGTCCAGCAGCTCCGCCGAAAGCGGCCCATTCGGCTTCACGCCGGCAGGTTGGGTCTGAGCGCCTTGCGATTTCTTGTCCACTTCTACGGCCGTCGATAATGCGGCGTTAAATTCGAGCATCTTTGCTCCTAAGCTCACACCAAGAGGCTGCGGCAAGTGTCTCAACGCGATTATATAAGTTTATATCGACCGGCTTTAGCGAATGTGAACGGCAGAAGAAATCGCGGCCGTAGAAATCGTTTAGGAATTCGTCCATCCAAGCGTGGAAAGAACATGCCGCACGATCATCAGATCTTCGTTGGTTTTTATCACCCGCACTCTTACGCCGCTTGCCGGCGACGAGATCAATCCTGCGTTGGCCTCATTGCTCGATGCATCCAAACGAATGCCTAGAAAATCCAGTCCGTCGCAGATCCCTTTGCGCACCGCGGCTGCGCGCTCTCCAATTCCTCCCGCGAACACCAGCACGTCCAGCCCTCCGAGCACTGCTGAATACGCGCCGATATATTTCTTCGCTCGGTAACAGAAAAGCTCCACAGCGTCCCTCGCGCGACTATCCAGTGGCATCTTCTCCAGCAAGTTCCTCATGTCTCCAGACGTCCCCGAAACTCCCAACAGCCCCGATGCCTTATTCAGCATGGTGCTCATCTCTTTCGCGGACATCTTCTCTTGCTCCAGAAGATAGAGCAGCAGCCCGGGATCGACATCGCCGGAACGCGTGCCCATCACGAGCCCTTCGAGCGGCGTAAACCCCATCGAAGTGTCGCTGCTTTTTCCGTCCTTCACTGCGACCATGCTGGCGCCGTTGCCGAGATGCGCGATAATCACCCGTCCGCTAGCGAGCTTGGGTTCGAGCGCTTGCAGTTCGCCCATCACATACTCGTAGGAAAGACCGTGAAATCCATACCGAACAATGCCCTGATCGTAGAAATGTCGAGGCAGCGCATACATGCGCGCAACAGTCGGGAGAGAACTATGAAACGCCGTGTCGAAACACGCCACCTGCGGAACTTCCGGAAATTTCTTGGCGATGAATTTGATTCCCCGGATCGCCGCAGGCAGGTGATCGGGATCCAGTGGCACAAGCCGCTCGATCTCCGCTAAGAATTCCGGAGTGATTCTTTGTGGGTCCTTGTATCGAGGCCCTCCGTGGACCAGCCGATGACCCGCAGCCGCCAGATCGGAGAGAAAGCTATGTTCGCTCAGCCACGCAAACATAACTTCCAACGCAGTATCCGGATGGCCAGAATCGACCCCGGAGTCGAGCAACGTGCTCCCTCTCGCGTCGTCAATCTTTAAGCGGACGCCTGAACTGCCGGCCTCATCAACTGTCATCGAAAGGAGAAGCTGTTCATGGTCCCCAGCTTCATAGAGGGCAGACTTCAAGGTCGCCGACCCCCGGTTCATAGTCAAAATGCGTCTTTGAAGTGGGGCCGTCACAAAGCCATCCTACAGGAATATTTGCTTCGATTTGATTTAACCTCGCGCTGAGGTTCAGACAGAGTTGTCGGGGTGAGAATAGTCGCAAAGCGATGAGCTGTTACAGGTCGGAGAGTAACGCGAAACCAAACTGGAGGAGAGTGGATTTCAGAGGTAAAGCCGAGGGAAGGAAGCCGGCCCAGCCCTCAATCCCCGAAGGGATCCTCGGCTTTCCTTCCCTCTGACGCTAACACGAATCGCACGCCGGGAACCAAAGCTATCTCCATGAAAACACTAGCTTTTGATATTGCACGGCGAGTAAAAAATCCAGATAACTGCTAAAATTTCCCGCACCCCCTTTCGCAAAGATGCCTCGCTGTTTTGCCTTAGTTTCGACTCTCCCCCGCCGCCAAGTATGCCTCAACTTGACCACAGCGAGGCCATCTTGCTATGTTGGTAGATTACCTTGGGCGAGTTATCCCCAGCGTGTAGCAGTCTGTGTGTGCGGTCGTGTCTGGCCGCCGCCAATTCTCAAATGAGCCTGAAGAAAATCGTCATCCGGGGCGCCCGGCAGCACAACCTGAAAAACATCCACCTGGAGATCCCTCGCAATACCCTCACGGTGGTTACGGGGCTTTCTGGTTCGGGCAAATCCTCGCTCGCTTTCGACACGCTTTACGCTGAGGGGCAGCGCCGCTACGTCGAATCTCTTTCGGCCTACGCGCGTCAATTCCTCGACCAGATGGAGCGCCCCGACGTCGATTCGATCGAAGGGCTTTCGCCTTCTATCGCCATCGAGCAGAAAACCACCACGCGGTCTCCTCGCTCGACCGTAGGCACCATCACCGAAATATACGACTACCTGCGCGTGGTCTACTGCGCCATCGGCACTCCTCACTGCCCCAAATGCGGTAAGCCCATCGCCCGCCAGTCCACGGAACAAATTGTGCAGGCGGTTTCGGCTCTGAAACCCGAAGAACGCATCATGGTCCTGGCGCCTGTGGTGCGCGGTCGCAAGGGCGAATATAAAAAAGAACTCGAAAAATATGCCAAGGAAGGCTACGTCCGTGCTCGTGTCGATGGCGAACTCGTGAATCTGGACGAACCCATCCCGCTGGACCGCCGGAAAAATCACACCATCGAAATCGTCGTTGACCGCCTGCTGCTGAAAAACGGCATCGCGCACCGCCTCGAGCAATCGGTGGAAACCGCGTTGAAGCTTACCGGCGGGCTCGTGACCATTGCCGTCGTTGGCGGCGAAGAACATGTGTATTCCGAAAAGCTAGCCTGTCCGGATTGCAGTATTTCCGTTCCGCAACTTGAGCCTCGTTCCTTTAGTTTCAATTCTCCTTACGGCGCTTGCACCGAATGCCATGGCTTGGGCTCGAAATATGACTTCGATCCGGCCAAGGTGATCGTCGATTGGAGCAAGCCGCTTTTCGAGGGCGGCCTTGGCCCCGGCTCGGGCTCGGCATCCTTGCAGCGCACGTTGCGCATCGCCGCCGCCGCCCATGGATTCGATCTCGATGCTCCCTTCGAAAAGTTGCCGCGAAAAACACAAAATCTGATTCTCCACGGCAATCCTTCCAACGGAGGTTCGATCAAGGGTCTCAACTTCCAGGGTGTTCTGGGCCATCTCGAAAGCAGTTTGGAAGAGTCCAAATCGGATAATTATCGCGAATGGATCGCACAGTACTTGTCTCCCGCGCCTTGCGCGGCCTGTAACGAACGCCGGCTGCGTCCCGAGAGCCTGGCCGTGAAAATCGCGGGCCTCTCCATCGCCGACTTCACATCATTGCCGCTGCTGCAAGCGCGTGCCGCCGTGGACAAAATCCGCGGCCAACTGACTCTCCGGCAGAGAAAAATCGCCGGCCGTCCCCTAAGCGAAATTGCCGAGCGACTCGAGTTTCTTCTAAACGTCGGCCTCGGTTACCTCACCTTGGACCGCTCTGCCGCAACCCTTTCGGGCGGAGAAGCCCAGCGCATACGCTTGGCTACACAAATAGGCTCGCGCCTACGTGGAGTTCTTTACGTGCTTGACGAACCATCCATCGGCTTGCACGCTCGTGACAACGGCCGCCTGCTCAGTACGCTCGAAACCTTGCGCGACCTCGGCAACACCGTTCTGGTTGTCGAGCATGATGAGGAGACTATCCGTCGCGCAAATTATGTGGTGGATCTCGGCCCTGGTGCCGGAAAAGCCGGCGGACATTTGGTAGCCGCCGGACCTCCTGATGAAATCGCTGCGAATCCTGACTCGCTCACCGGCCAATACCTCTCCGGGAAAGTTACGATTCCGGTCCCCGAGCACCGTCGCAGTCCGAACGGGAAATCCCTCATAATCCTCGGCGCGCACGGGAACAATCTAAAAAATATCGATGTCACTTTTCCGCTGGGCCTGCTCACCGTCGTAACTGGGGTTTCGGGCTCGGGGAAGTCCACTCTAGTGAACGACATTCTCTACCGTGCGCTGGCTGCAAAACTCTATCGCTCCATGGAAAAACCCAGCGCCCACCGCGCTATCGATGGAATCGAGCACATTGACAAGGTCGTTCAAATCGACCAAGCCCCCATAGGCCGTACGCCGCGCTCGAACCCGGCCACCTACACCGGAGTCTTCGCGCCCATCCGCGAAATCTTTGCCATGCTGCCGGAATCGCGCGAACGCGGCTATCGTCCGGGCCGCTTCAGCTTCAACGTGAAAGGCGGCCGCTGCGAAGCTTGCCAGGGCGATGGACTGCGCCGAATCGAGATGAATTTCCTCCCCGATGTTTACGTCACCTGCGAAGTGTGCCGCGGCAAACGCTATAACGCCGAAACGCTTGCAGTCCGTTACAAAGGCTATTCCATCTCCGATTTGCTCGATCTTCCCATCGAAGATGCGCTGAAAGTGATGGAAAACATTCCCTCGATTCAGCTAAGACTGCAAACGTTGGTCGACGTCGGCCTCGGTTACATCCAGCTCGGCCAATCGGCCACCACCCTTTCCGGCGGCGAAGCCCAACGCACAAAACTCGCTCGCGAACTTTCTCGCCGCCAAACCGGCCGCACGCTTTACATTCTCGACGAGCCCACCACCGGCCTACATTTCGATGACGTAAAAAAACTAATGGGCGTGCTGAATCGCCTGGTCGCGCTGGGCAACACCGTCCTAATCATCGAACATCATCTCGACGTAATTAAGCAGGCCGATTGGATCATCGATCTCGGTCCCGAAGGCGGCGAAGAAGGCGGTCGCATCGTCGCCCAAGGCACTCCCGAGCAGGTCGCGCGCGTGAAGAAATCTTACACCGGCCAGATCCTCGCCCGCGCATTCAACGGCAACGGCTCGAATGGCATCCTGGCGAATGGAAAACGCGCGAGCTAAAACTCCGATGAATCCTGACGAAAATAATTTGATCGAGCGAGAACCCGCGCCGTCCTCCACTCCATCCGGATCCGTTGACTCTTCGCCCGTAGACTCTTCGCCCGTTGCCTTACCTGCCGTCAATCCCGTCCCAGAAGATTTTCGCGTCCCCTGGGGCTGGACAGATCTAGCCGCCTTCGTAGTACTCGCCATCGCAGGTTTTCTCCTTCTCAGCCTGTTGATCAGCACCGGCCTCGCGATATCCGGCGTTGACCTCCGCCGCCTCCAAAAATCTCCGCACGAACTAATTCTTCTAAACATTGTTATTCAAGTGATTCTCGATTTAGGGCTCCTCGCCTATCTCGCCGTTCAGATGCGCGTGCGCTTTCGTTCGCCTTTCTGGCGCGCCATCGGCTGGCGCAAACTCGATACCGGCCGTTTCCCGCGAGCCGCTGTTTATTTTGGACTGGTCCTCGCCGGTTTTTTCCTGTCAATAATCGTTTCGCTGGGCTCCGCGTTATTTCCTCCCAACAAAGATTTGCCCATAGAAATTCTGTTTCAGGATCGCAATACGACGCTTGTGTTTATGCTCATCGCAGTTTTCCTCGCTCCTCTTGTGGAAGAGACCATCTTCCGCGGCTACATTTATCCCGTAATCGGTCGCAGCTTCGGAATGGTCTGGGGTATCGTGGCCACTGGCACGCTTTTTGGCCTTCTACACGCCGAGCAGTTGTGGGGCGGATGGGGTCAGATCGCTCTGCTGATTTTCGTCGGAATCGTACTCACCTTCGCGCGCGCATTTTCGCGAACGGTCGTCACAGGTTTTGTCATTCATACGAGCTATAATTCAATACAGGTGATCGGTGTTCTTATTGCAACTCACGGCCTGCGTCATATGTCGGGCCTGCATTAACCCTATTCGAACGGCATCAGGAGCGCTGAGCTTCTCGGAGATAACAATTGCACACGGTGGAACCAATACGCTGGACGCCCGAAGGCGTCGTCCTGCTCGACCAACGCAGGCTGCCCAGCGAAGTAATCCATCACACCTACACCGATTATCGTGAGCTCGCCAAGGCCATTAAGGACATGGTAATTCGCGGAGCGCCCGCCATCGGCGTTGCCGCCGCGATGGGCATCGCCCTCGCCGTACAAAAATCCAAAGCCAAATCCCTCGACGAATTGCGCGCCGAGTTCCCTATCATTTGCGAAACGTTCGCGCGCACGCGCCCCACCGCCGTCGATTTATTTTGGGCCATCGAGCGCTTCAAACTCCGCTTCGAAGAGCTCGCGCGCTCGTCTTCCAAAAACGAAGCGGCAGCGCTCGCACAGATCGGCACAGACCTGGTGAATGAAGCCCTAAAAGTCCACGAAGAGCGCCGCGAAGGCGACAAACGCATCGGACGCTTCGGTGCCGAACTCCTGCCCAAGAGCGGCCGCGTCATGACCCAATGCAACGCCGGCGCCCTCGCAACCGCCGGCATCGGCACCGCCTTGGGAGTCATCCGCATGGCCGTCGAAGGCGGCTACCGCATCGAAGTGATCGTCCCGGAAACCAGGCCGTATCTGCAAGGCTCTCGCCTCACTGCCTGGGAGCTTCACCAGGACCGCATCCCCCTCACCCTGATAACCGACAACATGGTCGGCCATTTCCTGAAGACCGGCGGCGTCGGAGCCGTAGTAGTCGGCGCCGACCGAATCGCGCGCAACGGCGATACCGCCAACAAAATCGGCACCTATGGCATCGCCGTCATCGCCCGTGAAAACAGCGTGCCCTTTTATGTCGCCGCGCCGCTTTCCACCATCGACTACTCCCTCTCTACCGGCGATCAAATTCCCATCGAAGAGCGCTCCGAAGAAGAAGTAACGCACCTAGCCGGCGTGCGCATCGCAGCCGACGTCCGCGCAGCCCATCCTGCCTTCGACGTCACTCCCGCGCGCTACATCACCGCCATCATCACCGAACGCGGCGTAGCCCGCCCCCCCTTCGAAGCCTCGCTAAACAAATTAGCGATTGCAATCTAAGCTCTCGCCAGAGAAATCTTCTCTTCTTCCATCGCAGTGATATACTAAGCGCAATTCATCATGATTGGGGTGGCTATGCCCCGGCTTCGCATTGTGATTTTCGCGCTGGCCTCAATTTTCGTAACCCCTCAGTACGTCTTCGCCCAACAATCCCTCAGCCTCACCGGTACGGTTTATTCCGAAGCGTCGAAGCGTCCAGTCCAGCAGGCTTCAGTTCACCTCACTGATCCAGGCGGCAACCTGCTCGAACAAATCGTAACTACCGATTCCGGCGAATTTGACTTTCGCCAGCTTCGCCGCGCCGATTACATTCTGTCGGTCACTGCCTCGGGCTATCAGCCCTACGAACTCCACGTTGATCTTAGTTTCACTTCAGCCCGCGGCATTTCCATCTACCTCAATCCGAAACCAGGCGACCCGGCGGCTCCCTCCCCCGCGGGAAGCGTTTCCGCGCATGAGATGTCCATGCCGGAAAAGGCTCGCGATTTGCTTTCCTCAGGTGAAAAAAAATTATACTTTGACAAGAACCCGCAAGCCGGTCTTGCGGATTTTCAGCAAGCCGTCTCAATCGCACCCGGCTTTTATGAGGCCTACTATCAGATCGGAATGGCTTATCTCACTCTCGGAACGCGCGACGAAGCAGAGAAGAGCTTTCGCAAATCCGTGGAAGTGAGCAATGATAAATACGGCGAGCCCGTCATCGGACTCGCCTCCTTCTTGATCGATTCCGGAGATTTGGCGCAAAGTGAAAAAATGACCCGCCACGGACTGGAGTTGAGCCCGAATTCATGGTTTGGCAACTACCAGCTCGGCCGCATTCTCTTCAGCGAAAATAAGGTTGCAGAAGCTCAGAAATCGGCGGAGCAAGCTCGTTCTCTTGATCCCAATGCCGCAATCGTCTATCGCTTGCTTTCCAACATTCATCTAAGCCAGAAAGATTACCCCGCCCTGATTCAGGATCTCGATGCCTACATCAAGCTGGACCCCGACAGCCCCGCTGGCGTCCGGGCTAAGGAAATCCGCAAACAGGTAGCGGAGAAAATCTCCAGGAATTAGCTCCATTCCGCGGCAACCCGAAGCGCTTACCTTTCACAACAAAAAAAAGGGCGGCCAAAGCGGCCGCCCTTTCCTGCAATCTCCCTGATCGGGAGGTTAGAAGGTTAACTTCCCTTGGACCTGAAGCACTCTCGCGTCAGCATTTCCGTTCGCGAACGCTCCAAACACCGACGTTGGCGGCGTAACTGTCGACACGATCTGTCCGAATGCCCCTGGGCCGAAGGCTAGATTCCCCAGAGGTGCCTGGAAGTTCACGTGATTCAGAACGTTGTAGGCATTCGCCCCGACCTGGAAATTGAACCGCTCGTTCAGCTTGAAATTCTTTCGTATGCTGAAGTCGGTGTTGAAATATCCGGGCGCTCGAATCGAGTTACGACCGACGTTGGTGATGAATCCGGTCGGCGGGGGGTTGGTGTTTCCTGCAAATTGACCGTTCACGAAACACGGAGTGGTAACAGCATTGTGATTGCACGAAGACGCTATCGGTGCAATTGCTTGCGGCAACACAGTAGCTAGTGAATCATTTTCCGATGCAATACTCCCGGCTGTGATGCCGTCTACGAGGGTAAAGGGCAATCCTGTGTGATAGTACACTGTGCCCGAAACCATCCACCCGCCGATAGCAGCGTTCATGAGTCGACTTTCGCTCTTGAACGGGAACTCATATACATAATTCCCGCTAATGTAGTGGCGAATGTCGTAGTCTGCCGGGCCATACTGCGCCTTCGGATTGAAAGGATCGACCTGGTTGGTGATACTCACGTTGCTGAACGCCGAGTACGGTTCTCCCGACCCGCCGTTAGAAACGTTGTCGAGAGCGTGGCTGTACGTGTAATTTAGCCGGGCAGTAAGGCCTTTCCAGAAATTCTGTTGGACCGAAAGGCTTATGCCGTTGTAGTTCGAGTAGCCGTTGTTCGTAACCTGGTCCACCGTCGCAACGCGCGAATCAAGAGACGCCGTGGGCAAACCTCCGAACTCGCCAATGCCGGACACGGCTGCATTATCATAGGCGTTCTTATACGGATTGAACAAAAAGATGTCATATCCGCGATTGCCCACATAGTTCGCACTCACCACCGTATGAGCACCGATACTGTGCTGAACCTCGAAATTCCATTCAATGAATTTCGGGTTCTTCACGTTGTCGTTCGGGTCATTGTAGTTCGCCACCAGCGGATTGCCGCTGGAATCCACACAGGTAGGATCGGAAGCCACATAGCTGCCCAGGGTTCCACCTGTGGCGTAAGCGGTCGAGAAAGCAGCGTTGCATCCTGCTGCAAGGGCCGCTCCGCTCGTCGTATCACCCGCGGCGACTGGATTTGCGAATGCGACAGTTCCCGCGGAAATGTTGAACCTGTTCACCTGCGGGAAGTTGTTCGTGTAGGCGTTGAGGATTGCTGCCGGATAGAGGTCCGTGAAGAGACCTACGCCGCCGCGGAATACTGTCTTGTCTCCAAACGGAGTCCAGGCAAAGCCAATTCGCGGTTCGGGTACGATCTTTTCCACGTTTGGCAGTATCTGGTGGAACCCACTCAGGAAATTCTGATTGAAGGGGATATCTGATCCGTGTGGCATGGTATCGAACGGAGCGATCGGACGCGTGCCGCAATCGGTCGCACAACCACCAGGCGAATTGCGATCCACTCGCATTGTCAGCGTTAGCGTCAACTTCGAGTTTATGCGCAGCTGGTCCTGGAAATATAGTCCGATGCTGTAATTCGAAAGGGGCTGCGATAGGCTGGTTGAGAAGTTCTGCTGGATACTGCCGCCGATGCCGGGCTCAAAGATCTGATTCTGTTCAAATCCAAGGGCTGAAACCGTAAGTCCCGGATTAGGAACAAGTTGCCCTGACGTGTGATCGCTCCAGTCCACTCGCCGGAAGTTCATGCCCATCTTGAAAGCGTTTCTCCCGCGTGTAACCGAGACGTCATCCACGAGCTGGTACTGCGTCACGTTTCGGCCTTGCGGAAAAAAGAAACCAAACGGGAAATCTCCCGATGTCGTGCCCAACGGAGTCAGCGCGGAATCCAAAGAGCTCAGAATCCCGGGGAACGTCGCGAGAGCAGCACTCTGGTTCTGGTTCGCGAAGATCGCTGAATAATACAGCACCGACCCGACAAAGCTGTTAACAACAGTGGGGCTGAACACGTGCGTGTAGTTAAGTTGACCGTCGTCTTCCGGCTGAATGCTCAGCGCATTGAATAGGGGACTGATCGGATCCGTGTACGTGGGTTGAGATCCGCGATCGAATTTAGCACGGCCGAAAATCTTATCCTTGTCGCTCAGTACATAGTCCACGCGTCCGTCCACCAACCATTCCTTGTTCTGGTTTGCCCCAGTCTCCTGAAAATTGTTCAAGCAAGCGGTGTTTACGCCACCCACGCTCGTATCGCCCAGAAAGGCTGGGTAACCTGAAGAAGCGCCGCAGCTCCCTAACGCTGGAGCTGCCTGAGGATTTCGCGCCGTCGTTGCGTTATACAAGCTGAACACGTTGTTGTAAAAAGCGGTGGCCGTGGGCGACGAAGCGATCGGCGCCTGGGATAGAATGTACGCCTCATACGGCAGCGTCGGAGTGAAGACGTCCGTTGAGGTTGGAAGAATGTAGCGAAGTCCTTCGGTGTTTGCGAAAAAGAAAAGTTTGTCCTTCAGGATCGGACCGCCAAGAGATGCCGCCCATTGGTTATTGTTGGAAAACGGCCGGCCGACGTCGTCATGGTTGTTGAAATAGTCGTTCGCGTTCATTACCCGCCCAGTCCAGTCGTACACCAAGTCGCCGTGGAAGCTGTTGCCGCCGCCCTTGGTGGTGTAGTCAATCTGAGCGCCGGCCTGCCGCCCGTATTGTCCGGTGTATCCGTTAACAACAACCGCGACTTCCTGCAGCTCGTTGCCGCCAAGTAGCAGGTTGCTCGAACCGGAGTTGTTCAAGTTCAGGAAAGGATCGTTGTAGTCGTTGCCGTTGATCGTAAATAGGTTGGCGGTTCCGGGTAGCCCGAAAGCGCTGAAGTTTCCGTAGCCGCTGCCGGTCGTATTCATCGACACGCCCGGAGCCTGCTGCGCGATGTTCGTGATGTCGCCGCCGGGGTTCGGAACGTTTGTAATTGCATGGGTATCAAAGTTCGTCGAAATATTCGCATCTTCCGTTTGCAACAGGGCGCCCTGCCCGGTTACTTCCACGGTGACGGAGCCGCTTCCGACCTCCATCTTCAGGTTCACCGTGCTGATTTGGCCCAGGTGGACTTCCACTGATTCGGAAGCCTGCTTGAACCCGCTCTGAGTTACAGCCAATGTGTAGGTTCCAGGCTGTAACAGCGTGAATTGAAAACCGCCGGTGCCATTGCTAGTTCCTGTCAGCGATTCACCGGTAGCAGGGTTCTTCAAAGTCAAGGTTGCGCCCACGATCACGGCGCCCGATGGATCTGTTACTGTGCCGGCGATGCCGCCGGTGACGATGCTCTGTGCCATGGAAACACTTGGCAGGAACAACAGCGCCGCAAACACCGCGACGAGAAAACGCTTCCAATTCATACAGCCTCCTAGAAATTTAACTGAGAAAGTTGGTGAGACCCCGTTCAAAGTCAACTGCCCCCATTACCCAAGTCCAAGAATAGCGATATACCTTCACAGACCCTATGGCACGTTCATGTCCATGTGCCTAAAAGAATATATGTTTTGTAATCATCAACTTACAGACATACAGAATTCCACGATGGGTTTTAGATACTGTTTTCCATATCTTTCAGCATTAATCTGTATGTTCGGTAGGCATGAAACGGTACGTTTCGGTATCCAGAAAAGCCAACCCAGCCCTGGTTGCGGACGCTGCCACCCACCGAAACCTAACCGAAGGGACTCTTCCTAGAGGGCAAGAACGGGAGATCGCCTGAAGACATTTCAAACCTTAGCCGGCTTCCTCTTGACTACGGTTTACTACTGTGGTAACATACTGTCGTGTACTTATTTAGGCTTGATAAGGAGCGTACATGTACGGCGGCGTTGATGTTCGGTATGGGGACTGGCGTAGTGAGATGGCTGAGAGCCTCAAGATGGGTGTGCCGGCCCCTCCCGATCCACCCCTACCTCGCCTTTATTCCGAGAAGCCTCGAGCAAGTTCTGATCAACACGCGCCGTCGGATTCTCGCATTTCTAACCGGTTCTGCCTCACATTCAGAATTCGATGTAACTCATTCAAAACAAACATCCGCGCAATTTCTAACCGGGGCCAGAACTGACATTAAGCGTTCTGTGTGTTGCACCCGTGTTCGCCGTTTTTCTCTGCCGAAATTACGACCCGCGTCGCGAAATCCCCTCACCTTTCTTCAAATTTTTCCGCGCATTTCTGCACAAATTTTTTCTTAGGATTAATGCTTGACTCTGAAATTGTGTTTCTGTAGCATGGGGGTTCGTCTGTAGTTCTTCCAGTTGACCTGGGAGTACCTGCTCTTTGACAATCGGATGATACATGCCAGAACCCGTTTGGTTACTGCCTTGTTCCAAGTGTACCGGAGCAAGGCGAATTGAGATAAACCGAGCGATTTAAAGTTCGTGTCGATCGTCGCAACCCGGCGCAAGCCGGAAATTGTTACGGTCGAAACACCAGATTTCAAACGAGAGTTTGATCCTGGCTCAGAGCGAACGCTGGCGGCGTGCTTAACACATGCAAGTCGAACGCGCAGCAGTCTGTAGCAATACAGGCTGTGGGCGCGTGGCGAACGGGTGCGTAACACGTGGATAACCTTCCTTCAGGTGGGGAATAACCCAGTGAAAACTGGGCTAATACCGCATAACATGACGATGGCACATGCTGTTGTCTTCAAAGGCGCAAGTCGCCAGAAGAGGGATCCGCGGCCGATTAGCTTGTTGGCGAGGTAATGGCTCACCAAGGCATTGA
>JBEKHP010000032.1:0-40190 GCA_050012235.1 Candidatus Acidiferrales bacterium
GGTCTCGGCAAATCCGGCCTCATCGGACGAAAAACCGCTGCGACTTTCGCCAGCATTGGCACTCCGTCTTTATTTCTCCACGCCGCCGAAGCTCTTCACGGCGATCTCGGCATGCTCACCGCGGACGATGTCTTACTCGCAATTTCTTCCAGCGGAGAAACCGAAGAACTAGTCGAGTTGATGGAAGCCGTGAAGCGCCTGGGCATCCACATCATCACCCTCACCGCCAACCCGCGCTCCACTCTCGCGACCACCAGCGACATCGTCCTCGACATCGCCGTAAAAGAAGAAGCCTGCTCGCTGAATCTCGCGCCCACCGCTTCCACCGCCGCCGCGCTGGCCATGGGTGACGCGCTCGCCATCTCGCTCCTCGAGCGCCGCGGCTTCAAAGAAGAAGACTTCGCCGCGCTGCACCCAGGCGGCCGCCTCGGAAAAAAATTGCGCCGCGTCGAAGCCCTGATGCACTCCGGCGAAGACGCCCCGCGCGTCCTCCCCACAGCGAAGATGCCCGACGTCATCTACGAAATGAGCCGCAAAGGCCTGGGCCTCGCCGCCGTCACCGAAGCAAACGGCCGCGTCCTCGGCATCATCACCGACGGCGATTTGCGCCGCGTGATGCTAAAACAAAAAGAAAATGTCCTCGGCCTGACCGCCGCCGACTGCATGACCAAAAATCCAGTCACCATCCCGCGCACCGAACTCGCCGCCAGCGCCTTGCGCCGGATGGAAGAAAAGAAAATCACCTCGGTCCTCGTCGTGGACTCCGCCGGCCGCCTCGAAGGCGTCCTCCACGTCCACGACCTCTGGACGCTTCAGCTTTTCTAAGGAAATTTCGATATGACCGCACGCGAAATCAAATACCCGCCGAAGGTGACGATGCGACGAGCATCGTCATCCCGAGGGAGCATCGCGACGAGGGATCTGTTGGTAGGTGTCGTTGTTCCGAGGACCGATGACCATACGCGAAATTAAATACCCGCCCAAGGTTCTGCGCCGCGCAAAACCAATCCGCGTCCTCTTAATGGACGTGGACGGCACCCTAACCCCCGGCGTGGTCTGCCTGCAAACCTTCCCCGACAACAGCGTCGCCGAAATGAAAGTTTTCGACCCGCACGACGGCGCCGGCATCAAACTCGCCGGCATCATGGGCATTCGCACCGGACTAATCACCGGCCGCGATTCTCCCGCCACCACTCGCCGCGCCCGCGAAATGGGAATGGAATTTGTAATTCAGGGCCAGCCGAAGAAGCTTGAGTCCTACAAAGCCATCCTCGTCCGCGCCGGCGTCACCGACGAAGAAGTCGCCTACATCGGCGACGATTTGCCCGACCTCCCCATCCTCGGCCGCGTAGGACTAGCCGTCGCCGTCGCCGACGCCGTCGTCGAAGTAAAGCGCGCCGCGCATTACATCACTACCGTAGCTGGAGGCAAAGGCGCCGCCCGCGAAGTAGTCGAGCTGATTCTGAAAGCTCAGGGCAAATGGAAGAAAGCCATCCCGCAAGCCATCGCATAATATTTCCTTGAGTTTTTTCCCTAACGGAGAGGCCGAGCTTGAAGGACTCGCAGACTACTGCCGTGAAAACCGCGTCATGGAGCGGGAGAAGGGAATCGAACCCTCACCTATAGCTTGGGAAGCTATCGTTCTGCCACTGAACTACTCCCGCCCAAGTCGATCAAGCTGGAGAATAGCACCGCGCTCGCCGCGCGCGCAAGCAGAGCGCGTCACAACCGCGCCTGTCTTTGCGATGCGCGCATTGCCTTAATTTTTGCCTTTTCTTTACGCTGTCATCCCGAGCGAGGCGTTTTTTGCCGACGAGGGACCTGCTGCGGGTTTGCGTGCAGTCCGTCGTGCCGGAGTTTGCGCTGCTCTAAAAAAGCCGCGCCGGCCGCCGGAGCCACGCGAGGGCTCCAGCGGATGCCACTAGGTACGTATGCTCGGGAACTGGGTTATCAACCAGAAGATCCTGGCCGATTTACTTTTTGCCGCCGCCCGTTGCATGACCGCGACCGTCGCGCTCTTCGTTCCCTTTGAAGTGCGCACTGTCAACGCGCTTGGACTCGACCGCCCTCTCGCCGCGGTTCGGCACTGGACCCTTATAGCCATGGTCCGGATGGTAGCGGTTATTCACATGGCCGCGAAAATCTTCGGAGCCGTGAAACCACGGGCCGGAGCCAATGAACACGCCGCCCGTAAACCATTCTGGCCCGTAGTATCCGGCGGGCGCGCAGCCGTACGGAGCCGCGTCATAGTAACCGTAGGGACATTCCGGCTCTACTCCGACGCTGACGGCAACTTGCGCCGACGCCTTGGGAGCGGTCACCGTGAAGCAGAACGCAGCAAAAACAACTACTAACGCTAATCTAAGTCCGCGCATAAAATTCACCTCGTTGTTGTCCGTTGGAATTTTCTCGAACAACCAATCGTAGAGGTTTCGCCCCCGCGCGTCTGTGCAATAGGACACACTTCCTCCGATCGCCTTGCCTCTGTTTTTTCGCCTTTTTCCTTACGTTGTCATCCCGACGGAGGCGCTTTTCGCCGACGAGGGACCTGCTGCTCGCTTTGCCCTCGGTTTTTTGCCTTTTCTTTTACGTTGTCATCCCGACGGAGGCGTTTTTCGCCGACGAGGGACCTGCTATTGATTTGCCTTTGCTTTTTTGCCTTTTCCTTTACGTTGTCATCCCGACAGAAGGCGTTTTTCGCCGACGAGGGACCTGCTGTTGATTTGCCTTTTCCTTTTTGCCTTTTCCTTTACGTTGTCATCCCGACGGAGGCGTTTTTCGCCGACGAGGGACCTGCTGTTGGTTTTGCCCTCGATTTTTTGCCTTTTCCTTTACGTTGTCATCCCGACGGAGGCGTTTTTCGCCGACGAGGGACCTGCTGTTGATTTGCCTTTGCTTTTTTGCCTTTTCCTTTACGTTGTCAACCCGACGGAGGCGCTTTTCGCCGACGAGGGACCTGCTGTTGATTTGCCTTTGCTTTTTTGCCTTTTCCTTTACGTTGTCATCCCGACGGAGGCGCTTTTCGCCGACGAGGGACCTGCTGTTGGTTCGCTTCTTGCCTGATTCACTTCGTCTTATCTCGCGCGATATCCGCTGCCAAATCTTCCCACGTGGGATTACTCTTCTCGATAAGCGCGACTTTCTTCTCGCGTCGCCAACCTTTAATTTCCTTCTCCCGCCCGATAGCTGCTTTAACGTCACCGTATGTTTCGTAATGTACTAAGCGATGTACGCGGTACTGCGACGTGAACCCGGGCATACCTCCTTCTCTATGCTGCTGAATTCGCTTGCGAATGTTGTTCGTCACGCCGGTGTAAATCGTTCGCGACCGGCTAGCAAGTATGTAAACGCAGTAGGTATGATCCATCGGAGAGCCGCAAGTGCCGCCGAAACAATGCCATAATCACTAAGCCAAGTACAAACACCAAGCAACAGCAGGTCCCTCACCGCAGCCGCAAAAGCGCGGCTGGGATTCGGGATGACAACGTAAAGAAAGAGACAGATTCAAATTCAAAAGCAAAGGCAACTGCTGTTCGCATTGCATTCGCTCCTCTTGCCTTTTCCTTTAAGTTGTCATCCCGAGCGAGGCCGTCTTTTGGCCGACGAGGGACCTGCTGTCGCTTTACGTTTGTTTTTTTGCCTTTGTCTTTACGTTGTCATCCCGAGCGAGGCGCTTTTGGCCGACGAGGGACCTGCTGTCGCCTTGGCATTACGCAGTTTTTGTTCTGCATATTCTGTCTCACGCGCCGCGCGCCCGTTGCTGAGTTGTCATCCTGTTTACCCTGACGGAGGAAGGGAGCGAGGCCGCTTTTTGGCCGACGAGGGACCTGCTGCTGTTCGCTTTGCTCTTGCCCGCAATATATACGCTCGTGACCTCTGCTTTTTTAAGGCCATTCGGGAGCAATTTCCTGGATTCGGGGGATCCTTCGCACGTCCGAACGAGTTACTGTTAGACGCTCCAGAGGCTATGCTTTACATCAATCTATCACGAGCTATTTTAGGATTTATCGAATCGAAAACTAGAACGTGAGAACAACGCTAATGCGGGTATTCGCTGCGTCCACAGGTTTCAAGTCCTTGCATCTCGCAAAATCCCGTGCTACCGTTTTTTATGCTTAGCTTATGACAATTTAGAGTGCTTCACCGAGAGCCAACCACGCTATACCGCGCGCCCTCCCTGCAGCCCACGAATTAAAATAACTGGAGAAAAACATGAACAGAACGCGAACCGGACGCGGCGCGCCCCCATGGGCGTGGATGCAGACCGGCCCCCTAACCGTCGATGTCGAAGCTTGTATGTCCAATAAGAACCGAGTCGCCGAATCGCATGAAAGTGTAGCAATGACGACTTCGAACGAAATAACTCCGGTCGCCGAGGCCACAGATCCTCCTCCGACTGAGCGCTTCGCCACCGTCAAGCTTCTCTACGCTCCGGCCACCGAGGCCGTTGGAGCTGTTTCGTCGGCTGAATTTAAGAACATTCCTGCGAGTGCTCATATCCCAGCTGCAAAATCCACCGCGAAGCGTCCGCGCTCTAAACCGCGACCCGCAAAACGCAAGCGCAATCTCCTCGGCGCGCGAAAAAGTCAGCGCCCGTCAGTCCCGCGAAAACAAAATCAGCCAAGAACTCAAGCGCAGATTGACGTCCTGCGTCACCGCCGCGTTTGCACCATCTGCCACCATCCCGAGCGCGAATCCATCGAAGAAGCTTTCCTCCAGTGGCGCAATGTCAGGTTCATCGCCAACGAGTTCAAAGCCACCGGCGGCCCCACATCAATCTACCGTCACGCACGCGCCTTGAATCTCTTCAAGAAGCGCAATCTCACCCTTCGCACTTGTCTCGAATTCGTCATCGAGCAATCCGAACGCATCATGCCCACCGCCGAAGGTTTGGTCAAAGCCATCCGCGCCTACACACGCATCAATGACCTCGGCGAATGGATAGACACTCCCACCACTCACATCGTGAAAGTCGTCGCGATGGCACCCGATGGCCGCGAGCTTGAAAACCCCGCTGCGCGCATCACGCTAGATGTAAGGAAAGACCGTTCCAACATCCTTTATCCCAGCGCTGGACAAGTAGAATCTGCCGTTCGCTCTGCCGCAGAAAGTGCTCAGCATCCGTTTCTACCCGGTTCTGCACAAAATGTAGAAAACGACGTAACACACTGAAAACAAAGGAGAGGACAAATTCTACCCGGGGCCACAACCGCTCACAGCCGCTCAGCATGCCGCAGCATGCTTCGCCGCTTTTCGCGCCGAACATTTCAACTCCGCCCGCGACATTCTAGTAGTTCGTGGGACGCGAGCGACCGTGCTAGAGTTAGCGCCTCGCAGCAAAACACAGGAGGGGAAGTGGCGTACAGGGATTTGAGGGATTTTGTTAGGGCGCTGGAGAAGAAGGGGGAGCTGGAGAAGATTTCGGCGGAGGTGGATCCCGTCCTGGAGATTACGGAGATTACTGACCGGGTGGTGAAGGCGGGGGGGCCGGCGCTGCTGTTTGAGCGGGCGAAAGGGTCGAAGGTTCCGGCGGTGACGAATCTTTTGGGGAGCGAACGGCGGATGTGTCTGGCGCTGGAAAGCGAATCGTTGGACGAAGTAGCTGATCGGGTGCATTCGTTTTTGGATGTGAAGTCGCCGCAGGGAATTTTGGAAAAGGTGAAGATGCTGCCGAAGCTGGCGGAGATTGGGTCGTTTTTCCCGAAGACGGTGCGGAGCGGGGCGTGCCAGGAAATGGTTCGCACGGAAAACTTTTCGCTGGATTATTTTCCGATACTGAAATGCTGGCCGCAGGACGGTGGGCGTTACATTACGTGGCCGATGGTGATTACGAAGAACCCGGAGACGGGCAAGCGCAACGTGGGCTGCTATCGCATGCAGGTATATGACGAGCGCACCACCGGGATGCATTGGCAGACTCAGAAGCATGGTGCGGAACATTTTCGAAGCGCCCGGGCGAAGAATCCGAAGGGGAAGATTGAGGTAGCGGTGGCGATTGGGGCGGATCCGGCGACGGCGCTGGCTGGAATTTTGCCGGTGCCGCCGGATATGGACGAGTTTCTCTTCTCCGGCTTCTTGCGACGAGACCCGGTGGAACTGGTGGCGTGCAAAACCGTCGAGCTGGAAGTTCCGGCGAACGCGGAGATTGTGATGGAAGGGTACGTGAACTTGGGTGAGATGCGGACGGAAGGGCCGTTCGGCGATCACACGGGATTTTATTCGCTGGAGGGAGAGTTTCCGGTGTTTCACATCACGTGCATAACGCACCGGAAGGATCCGCTCTATCTGACGACGATTGTGGGGCCGCCGCCGCAGGAAGACTATTTCATGGGGCACGCGATCGAGCGGATATTTCTGCCGGTGATGAAGATGCAGTACCCGGAGATTGTGGACGTTGCGATGCCGGCGGAAGGAATTTTTCAGAACTTGATGATCGTGGCTATAAAGAAGAGCTATCCGGGGCAGGCGCGCAAGATCATGAACGCGATTTGGTCCCTCGGCCAGGCCATGTTTACCAAGGTGGTTGTGGTGGTGGACCATGATGTGGACGTGCAGAACTCCAGCGAAGTGGTTTGGAAGGCGTTGTGCGCGATTGATCCGGAGCGGGACGTGCAGTTTGTGATGGGTCCGGTGGACACGTTGGACCATGCCGCGCGGCGGCAGGATTACGGTTCGAAGATGGGTGTGGACGCCACGCGGAAGTGGCCGGAGGAAGGTTTTGCAGGCCGTTGGCCGGACGAGATCAAGATGGACGAGGGCACGAAACGGCGAGTGGACAAAATTTGGCGGGATTTAAAACTGCGGATGTCTCCAAAAGAGAAATAACGTCAAGCGGGCGAATCCCAATCGCTAGGGTCACGGCTTCGCCTCGCGTTTCGCCTTTCCCCATAGGGTTTTCCTCGGCTTACCTGTCCTTTTCACCTGTCCTTTTTAGCTAGCTGGACTGTAGGGCAGGTTTTTACTGATAGCACACTCGCCCAATACGTTGCTTGACACTCACCCGTGTGAATGTAATAAACGGAGAAAGCAGAACGTACCGGGCGTAGCAGTACTACTGGCCTATCGTACGGAGCGAAGATGTAAAGGCCTCGAGGGGTGAGGGGCGAAAGCGGCGAGCGCAGCAGAAAAGATTCCGAAAGAAATTCGAAAGCGAAGCCGGGTCCGACCTGCGAAGCGGGGCGGAGTAAGGAGCGAGGGGCCGCGCGATGTTCAATCTGGGGAAAACAAGATCGTTAATCGGCCTGGACATCGGCTCGAGTTCGGTGAAGGCAGTCGAGCTGAAGAAGTCGAAGGCAGGCTACGAGCTGGTGAGTTACGGGATCGAGACTTTGGCGCAGGACACGGTGGTGGATGGCGCCATCATGGATGCGCCGTCGGTCGCTGAGAAGATCATCTCGATATTCGATAACCAGAAGATTAAGGCGAAGGATGTGGCGACTTCGGTTTCGGGGCACTCGGTGATCGTCAAGCGGGTAAGCATGCCGCTTATGAGCGAGGAAGAGCTGTTCGACCGGGTGCAAGCGGAAGCGAGCCAGCATATTCCGTTCGATATCGCGGACGTGAACCTGAGCCATCAACTGCTGGAAGCGACCGAAAACCAGATGGACGTTCTGCTGGTGGCGGTAAAGAAGGACAAGATTCTGAACCATACCAACGTGCTGGCGCAGGCGGGCAAGGTGCCGGTGGTTGTGGATATTGATGCGTTTGCGCTGCAGAACTGCTTTGAAGTGAACTACGAGCCGGATGCGTCGCAAGTGGTGGCACTGCTGAACATCGGGGCCAGCGTGATGAACATCAACATCGTGCGCGGGTGGACGCCGTTGTTTACGCGCGACGTTTCGGTGGGAGGCAACCAGTACACCGACGCGCTGCAGAAGGAACTGGACCTGAGCTTTGAGGATGCCGAGAAATTAAAGATGGGCGGAACCTTGGCGGGCGTGAGCGAAGAGCAGCGCACGGCGATTTTGCGGTCGGTTTCCGACATTTTGATACTGGAGATTCAGAAGACTTTTGATTTCTTCCGCGCTACAGCGAGCGGGGAAAATATTCGACGGATTTACGTAGCCGGGGGGACATCACGCGTTCCGGGCTTGCTCGACCTGTTGAAAGAAGAGTTCGCGATGCCGGTCGAGGAACTCGATCCATTCCGCAAAATAGCAATCAACACAGGGCGTCATGATGAGAGCCAGATTCGCGAGTTGGCGCCGCGCCTGGCGATCGCTGTGGGGCTGGCGCTGAGGAGCTTTGACACGCCATGATTCGGATCAATTTACTGGGCCAGAGCCGTCCGAAGGCCACCAAGCAGACCGTACCGCTGGAAGCGACGATGCAGATTATCTTCCTTGCGGTGGCGCTGGGACTGGCGGCGATCGTTCTTTCGGTCACATATTTCCAACAAAAGCGGGAGCTGGACGCGACGAACGCACGCATTTCGGCTTTGCGCGCAGAGAAACAGAGTTTGCAACAGGTGAAGCAGGACGTGGAGCGCTTTGAGAGCCAGAAAGCGGTGCTGGAGCAGCGCATCAGTGTGATTGAAACGCTGCAGAAGAATCGCACCGGCGGACAGGAATTGCTGGAGATGGTGGCGAACACGGTGGTGAGAGTGGATGCACTGTGGCTAACGTCCATCGAGCGCAAGGGAGACAACCTGGATATAACGGGCGAAGCGGGCTCGATTAACGCCGTAGCCAATTTTATTACGCAGCTGAGACGGTCGGGCTACTTCGACAAGATTGAGATTAAAGAGGCGAAAGAAGATGACGTGGTGAAGTCGGTGCAAACGTACAACTTCACGATGACGGCTGCTATATCCCAGACTTCGAACCCTGAAGCGCCGCCGCAAGCCAAGCCGGCAGCAGCCACGCCGCCCCCGCAGCCCGCGGCCAAGGGGAGGAGCTAGAAATGGCAACCGCTTTCAGAGATTGGCCCTGGCCGCTGCAGGCTTTGTTTTATCTGGCGCTGACGGTGGTAATCATCGCGGCGGGCTTCTACATACCGGGCCTGCCACTGGCGTCGGTGCGCGCGCAACTGCAAGACGCGCAGAAACAGGAAAAGCCTCTGGAGCAGGAAGTGGCGAGCCTGCGAGTTTACAAACAACGGAAAGCCGAGCTGCAGTCGCAGATGGACGCGCTGGAAAAGCAGCTGGCTACGTTGCAAACAATCGTGCCGGAAGAGAAGCAGATCGACCAGTTCATGCTGATGATTCAAAGCGCAGCAAGCAGCTCGGGCGTTTCTCTTCGCAGAATGACGGCCAAGCCTGTTGCTGCAAAACAGTATTACTTCGAGTTGCCGTTTGAAGTGGAAGCGGACGGCCCCTACTTTTCGGTGCTGGACTTCTTCTCGAGGCTTGGACGGCTTTCACGGATCATCAACGTGGGCGACTTGAAACTGAGCGGTCTAGGGGGCGGCAAAACCCTGAACGCGAACTTCCGGTTGAACCCAGGAGCATCAGTGACAGGGGTGTTCACAATCACCACCTTCTTTACGAAAGCGGCGGACGCGCCGCCGGCCGCTGCAGCTGCAGCGCCGGCAGCCGCACCGGTTAAGCATTAGGGCAAAGACGATGACACTATTGAAGACAACCGCGAATTTGATAGCAGTTCTGGCGATTTCATGCTGCCTGGTGCCAGCTACCCGGGCACAAGAACCAGCGAAGGGAGCCCCGCCGGCATCGGCGTCTAAGACCGTGCACAAGAAAAAGCCGGGAGCAGCGGCGAAAAGAACCGCGCCTGCGCAAGCTGCCAAGCCGGACGCCAAACCCGACGTGGTTGTATCGAAGCGCGATCCGTTTGTACCGCTGGTCAACGACAAGAAAGCCAGCGGGCCACCGTTGCCTCCCGGGAAAGCCGGATTGGTGATTGCGACGGTGCGCGTGGATGGAACGGTGAAGGCCGCGAGCGGAATGCTGGCGGTGGTGACGAATCCAGATCAACGAACTTATTTTATCCGGGAAGGTGACCGTCTGTATGACGGGGATGTAGAAAAGATTGGCTTAGATGGAGTGACGTTTAAGGAAAATTCCAAAGATGCATTCGGGAAGCCGGTCGAGCGATTAGTTACCAAGCGAATCTACCCGAGCGCAGGAGAGCAGCAATGAGGATTATGCGGAGGGCGTTGGGCCTGACTGCGCTGGTTGCAGCAGCCTTGATACTGACGAGCGGAGCGCTGCGGGCCAGTGATGGGCCGGTAGTGCATGTGAAGGCGGTGGTAACGAACGGAACCGTGACGCTCGAAGCTCGGGCGAACGGCCCGTTCGAGTACACCACCTATCGCCCAAGCGAGAGCCTCTATGTGCTCGACCTGAGCGGAGTGTCGGCTGCGGATCCGGCCGGAGCGCGCATGGTGGCCTCCGACCTGGTGAAGAGTTACCGCATGCTGACGTACGCCGCGGGGAAAAAGCCCGTGGTCCGTCTGGAGATTTTGCTGAGCCAAGGCGTGGAACCGCGGCTCGAGCGCCAGGATTCCCAAGAACTAACGCTGCTGGTTTCGCGCACGGATGATGCGAAAGCTACGATCACCGGGCCCGCTCCCACCGTGACGCCGATTTCCGTGAAGACCTCGGGAAGCAAGCCTGCTGGTGCTTCTTTCGAATCCATCAAAGATGTAAATCTCTCTCAGAACGGTGATTCGACCGAAGTGAATGTGGTCGGAACCGGAAAACTGACATATCGCGCGATTCGATTAAAGAACCCGGACAGGCTGGTTTTGGATTTCGCGGGCGCACACCTGAAGACTTCTGAAAAGCAGATCGCCAGCAATCTTGATCCGGTTCGGGAAATTCGCCTGGCGCAATTCTCGCCGCAGGTTTCACGCATCGTCATCGACTTGAGGGAAGCCTCGGCGTACAACATCACGAGTTCGGATTCCGGCATCACAGTGGAATTCGCGGGGACAAATTCCAAAGGTGCATTCGGCGGCGCGGTGAAATCAACACCGGAGACGCAACCCGCCGCGGTGACTACAACGAAGTTAGTGGCTCCGCAGGCGGAGCCGGCGATTTCTGCTGCTTCCAAGACGAACGCGGTTCCAGCACCGGTCACAATTCTGCCACCGGCGCTGACGCAGCCGACTGCCGCGCTGGCAACACCCGCACCTTCGGAAGCGGCAAGTGCGCCGGCTCCGGCAACTCCAACAGCGCCCGCGCAACCGGTTACAACCACGGAACCAGCTCAATCGGCACCGGTAGGCAAATATTCGGGCGAACCGATTTCGGTAAATTTGAAGGACGTTGATCTTCGCGACTTTTTCCGGCTGATTCACGAAATCAGCGGGCTGAATATCGTGGTGGATCCGAGCGTGAAGGGCAGCCTGACGATCGTGCTCGACGATGTACCGTGGGATCAGGCGCTGGAAATTGTTCTGAAGAACAACGGGCTGGACAAGCAGCTCGAAGGAAACGTACTGCGCATCGCGACGAAAGATACATTGAAGAAGGAAGCCGACCAGAATCGGGAACTGGCTAAGGCCCAGGCCGAGGCGGCGGATGTGGTTACCACGACGCGCCGGCTGAACTACTCGAAGGCTCAGGACCTGGTTGCCACGCTGAAGAAATTCCTGTCATCGCGCGGGGACATCCTAGCGGACACGCGGTCGAATACGTTGATCATCCGCGATATTCCGAGCGTATTGCCGGTGCTGGACAACCTGTTGCGGCAACTGGACCAGAAATCGCAGCAAGTGGAAATCGAAGCGAGAGTGGTTGCGGCAAACCGGTCGTTTACCCGCGATATCGGCACGCAGTTTGCGGCGGCAGTTTCCGCAGGCGGCGGGCAGAGCGTACTGGGTGGCGCGACCACGGTTGGCACCAGCCCCATCGTACGTAACTCACCTACCCCGCTGCCTCCAATCATAGCCGGGACAGGCGGTTCCACGGCGACGAGCGGATCGATGCCGCTGATTACGAACTTGGGAGCAGCATCGCCTACCAGCGCGCTGAGCTATGCTTTCTCCTCCTCGAACTTCGCATTGGACTTCATTATCAGCGCGGCAGAGGAGAGGGGCATCGGAAAGCTGATCTCGAAGCCGAAGGTAATCACGCAAAACAACCAGAAGGCGACGGTGAAGCAAGGTACGAAGATTCCGGTTCAGACGATCGTGAACAACACGGTCTCGGTGCAATTCGTGGACGCGGTGCTCGAACTTGACGTAACACCGCAAATCACTGCGGACGGCACGATCTACATGGATGTAACCGTCACCAACGACCAGATAGACAACGCCATCCCGCGAGTTCAGGGTATTCCGGCAATCGACACGCAGGAGGCGAATACGAAGGTGCTGATCGCAGACGGCGGTACGGTGGTTATCGGAGGTATCATCGTCTCCACGCAGCAGACCACTGTTGACCAGGTACCGCTCTTCGGCAGCATTCCAGTGGTAGGGAATCTATTCAAGCATACCTTCGTTAGCTCGACGGCCCAGGAACTGTTGTTCTTCCTGACGCCGCGCATTCTGCCGAGCTAAGTCGCGGGATACACGAGGTATCCGCGGCCAAAGTGAAGCCGAAACCGGTGCAACCGAATTCAGGCCGGAGCCGAATCGATCGGCTCCGGCTTTCCTTTTCCACTCTGCGGGCTGATGCGTTTCTTGTTACACACCTTCCCAACGTTCGATACCTCTGCGGGTTCAGCGGCAGCGCCGGGGTGCTTCTCGTAGAGCCATCTCGCTCGACCCTTATCACGGATAGCCGGTACGTGTTTCAAGCCCAAGAAGAGGTTTCTGGGGCGAAGGTTCACATCGCCAAGCACGGACTTCTGCGGGCGGCTACCGAGGCGTTACGGCGGCGACGTGGACGTTCCCGAGTGGCATACGCTCGCGAGCACGTCACGGTGGCGCAGAATGCCACGCTGCAAGCCCTGGGAGGCGCCCAGGTGCGCTGGGTGAGCGGAGGGGACGTTATCGAACGGCTCCGGGCGGTGAAAGACCCGGGCGAACTGGCCTTGATGCAAGAAGCAGCGATTCTGATAAGCGAGGTTTTTGCGGTAGTGCTTCCGGAAATCAGGCCGGGGATCAGCGAAATCAGTCTGGCGGCGGAAATCGAGTACGCCATCAAGAAGATGGGGGGCAGCGGGCCGTCTTTCGAGACTATCGTGGCTTCGGGGGCCCGATCGGCCTGGGCACACGCGCGACCGAGTTCCAAGCAGTTGAGGAAAAACGAATTGGTCGTCCTGGACCACGGTGCTATACTCCGCGGTTATTGCAGCGACTTGACCCGCACGGTATATTTAGGGCGCGCCCCGAAAAGGGTACAGAGGCTATATAAGGCCGTACTGGAAGCCCAGGCGGCGGCCAGACAAGCAATCCGGCCAGGGGTAAAGGCAGGCGTAGTGGACGCCGCCGCGCGGGGAACCCTAAAACGGCATGGGCTGGATCAGTATTTTACGCATAGTACCGGGCACGGGCTGGGAACTGAAGTGCACGAGATGCCCAGGCTAGGCCGAGGGGAAGAAACGGTTCTGGAAGAGGGAATGGTGGTCACGATCGAACCGGGAGTTTATATCGAGGGGTTAGGCGGCATACGGATCGAGGACGATGTGGTGGTTACTTCTAGAGGCGCTAAAGACCTGACGAGCGCACCCAGGGAATTCTTAGAACTCTAAATGGCGAAAAAATCGACTTCAGAATCGAATTCCAGCCCGAGCACAGGCGGGGTGGACCTTCAGGAAGTGGAACGGCTTCTCGAATTCATGGCAAAACATGGGTTGGAGGAGTTCGAGTACGAGCGTTCAGGCTTCCGAATCCGGCTGAGGAAGCCGTTTTCTCAGCCGACAGGGTTCAGCCGCGCGGTTTCGGCGCCAGATATCGTCGTGGCCGCAGCGAGCGCTCCGGCTTCGTCCCACCATGCTGCGGCCGCCGGAACGCCAGCCGCTCGGGAAGCATCGGGGGAATCGGGCCGCGCGGGTTCGGAAGACGTTCACGTTGTGAAATCGCCGATCGTGGGAACGTTTTATGCCGCGCCGACTGTGGGCGGCGAGCCATTCGTGACCGTAGGCTCGCGCGTGGAGGCCGGGCAGGCGCTGTGCATCATCGAAGCGATGAAGCTGATGAACGAGATTGAATCGGACGTGGCAGGGGAAGTGGTGCGGATTTTTGTCGAAAATGGGCAGCCGGTTGAATACGGCGAATCGCTTTTCGGCATACGCCCGCACCGTAAGAAATAGGCTTATTCACTCCGGGCGAAATGTTCCGAAAAATTCTGATAGCTAACCGCGGCGAAATTGCGCTGCGCATACTCTCCGCCTGCCGGGAACTTGGCATTCGAACGGTGGCGGTGTACTCCGAAGCGGACCGGAACGCATTGCACGTCCGGTTTGCGGATGAAGCGATTTGCATCGGGCCGCCGCGCAGCTCCGAAAGCTACCTCAACATTCCGCAAGTAATCAGCGCCGCTGAAATTGCCAACGTGGACGCGATTCATCCGGGGTACGGGTTTCTATCCGAGAATGCAAATTTCGCGGAAGTCTGCGAGGCGTCGCATATTACTTTTATCGGGCCGACGCCGGATGCGATCCGGCTGATGGGCGAGAAGGACAAAGCGAAAGAAGCCATGGCTGCGGCGGGGATACCGGTGATTCCCGGGAGCGCGGGAGTGGTTCCTGATGAGGATTCCGCGAAAGAGATAGCCAAGGAGATTGGGTATCCGGTGATGATTAAGGCGGCGGAGGGCGGCGGAGGGCGCGGAATGCGGGTGGTGCACTCGGCCAAAGAACTGATTCCGCTATTTCGGACGGCGCGCACGGAAGCGGAACAGGCGTTTGGCAGCCCCAATGTTTATATGGAGAAATTGATCGAGAGGCCGCGGCACATTGAGTTTCAAGTTTTGGGCGACAAGCATGGCAACGTGGTTCACCTGGGCGAACGCGAGTGCTCGCTGCAGAGACGGCACCAGAAAGTGCTGGAGGAGTCGCCGTCTGTAGCGGTGGACGCTGCGACGCGGCAGCGCATAGGCAAGCAAGTGGTAGCAGCGCTGAAAAAAATTGGTTATTCGAGCGCGGGGACCATGGAATTTCTGCGCGAGGATTCGGGGAATCTTTATTTTATCGAGATGAATGCGCGGATTCAGGTGGAGCATCCGGTGACGGAGATGGTGACGGACGTGGACCTGGTGAAGTCGCAGATTCGCGTGGCGGCGGGGGAAAAACTTGGGAGCGTATTGCCGGTGGTGGAGTTTCGGGGGCACGCGATAGAGTGCCGTATCAATGCCGAGGATCCGATTACATTTACGCCGTCGGCGGGCCGTGTGACTGCGTTCCGCGTTCCGGGCGGGCCGGGAATTCGTGTGGATACGGCTTGCTATGCTGATGCGGTGATTCCGCCGTACTACGACTCGCTGATTGCGAAGCTGATTTCGTACGGACACGACCGGGCGGAAGCGATCGTGCGAATGCAGCGGGCGCTGGACGGATTTGTGGTGGAGGGAGTGAAGACGACCATTCCGTTGCACAAGCGGATCCTGGCCGACCCGAAATTTGTGGCGGGGAAATTCGATACGCACTTTCTTGAGCACATGACGGCGGTGGAAACGAAATAGTTTTTTCGCGGAGGAGGCGGTTGTTTCCTGCCCTTTACGCCATCCTGGACGCTAGTCCGGAGTTTTCGTCCGAATCTGCATTATCCATTCCTGAAATTGCGCTTCGATTAGCGGAAGGCGGCGTGGAGCTGTTTCAATATCGCGACAAACAAGGATCTGCGCGGCGCATTCAGGAGAATTCACTGGAGCTCGGGCGGCGGCTCGCGTCGAGGAGCGTGCGTTTGATCGTGAACGATCGCGCGGACATCGCTGCGATGACAGGTGCCGGCGGAGTGCACGTGGGACAGGAAGACCTTCCCGTGGAGGAGGCGCGAAAAATATGCGGCGCGGCGCTGTGGGTGGGGGTTTCGACACACAACTTGGAGCAATTGCGCGCGGCGGATGCGACTTCGGCGGACTATATTGCCGTGGGGCCGATCTTTCCGACGGGGACGAAGGCGAACCCCGATCCGGTGGTAGGAATTGAATTTTTGCGCGCGGCGCGGAAAATAACGCGAAAACCGCTTGTAGCGATAGGCGGCATCACAGTAGAGTCCGCGGGTGACGTTTATCGGGCGGGGGCGGATTCGATCGCGGTGATACGCGACTTGATGGCGGCGAGCGATCCGGCGCGGCGAGCGCGCGAATATCTCGCGATTGCCAAACGGGTTTTACCCGCGCGGCGGGCAGTCAGCTGAAAACTTAAGCGAATGGCTCAACAGGTTCAGACCATCGGAGCTGTCCCCGCGAGCAAGCAGCCGGAGCTTGTAAAAGGGCTTGGCCTGTTCGATTCGACGATGATCGTGGCCGGGTCGATGATCGGGTCGGGAATTTTTATTGTTTCGGCGGATATCGCGCACCAGGTGAAGAGCCCGGGACTTTTGATCACGGTGTGGCTGGTTACGGGGATCATGACGCTGATCGGCGCGCTGAGTTACGGAGAGCTTGCCGCTGCGATGCCGCAAGCCGGCGGGCAGTATGTCTATTTGCGCGAGTCGCTCGGGCCGCTGTGGGGATTTCTTTACGGCTGGACCATGCTGCTGGTGATCCAGACGGCGACGATTGCGGCGGTGGCGATTGCGTTCGCGAAATTTACGGCGGTGATTCTGCCGTGGTTCTCGGCTTCCGACTGGATATGGAAAATCGGGACGTTTGGGCCCTGGCAGATGTGGTTTGGGTCGCTGGGTCCGTACAACGTGGGAATTAACCGGCAAAATCTTTTGGCCATTGCGTCCATCGTTCTTCTCACGTGGATTAATACGCGCGGGTTGCGTGTGGGGAAGATAGTACAGAACGTATTTACGGTCGCGAAGGTTGGATCGCTGGTGGGGCTGGTTCTGCTTGGGTTTTGGTTTTCGACTGCGATCGCGCGGGCGGTTAATTTCACGGATTTCTGGCGCAATGCGGGGCTTTGGATTATGCATCCGTACCCGCCCGATCAGCCTATTTGGACGATTGGGACGCTGACGCTCGTTGGCGTGGCCATGGTAGGTTCGCTTTTTTCGGCCGACGCGTGGAACAACATTACGTTCACGGCGGCCGAGGTGAAAAATCCCAGCCGGAATTTGCCGCTCTCGCTTGCGCTGGGCGCGGGAATGGTCATCACGCTTTACACGCTGGCGAATGTGGCTTATTTGCGAGTGCTTCCGATTTCGGGCGATCCGAGTGGCGCAACGGCGCTGGCGCGGGGAATCGAGTTTGCGGCCGACGGACGTGTGGGCACGGCTGTCGCGGAAGTAGCGTTCGGACCGGCTGGCGCGATTGTGATGGCCGTGGCGATTTTGATTTCGGGGTTCGGTTGCAACAACGGATTAATTCTTTCGGGCGCGCGAATTTACTACGCGATGGCGAAGGACCGACTTTTCTTTCGATCGGCCGGAAAGGTGAACCGGCATCATGCGCCGGCGGCCGCGCTGGTGGTGCAATGCATTTGGGCGTCATTTCTTTGTCTTTCGGGCACGTACGGGCAGTTATTGGATTTTTTGATTTTTGCCGTTTTGATTTTTTACATTCTCACATTGGGCGGGCTATTTGTTTTGCGCTGGAAGCGGCCGGAGATGGAGCGGCCGTACCGGGCTTTCGGGTATCCTGTTTTGCCGGCGCTCTATCTGGTGATGGCGGTGTTTATCGAAATTCAATTGTTGCGTTACAAGCCGCAGTACACTTGGCCGGGATTGATCATTGTTTTGCTGGGGGTTCCGGTGTACTGGTTGTGGAAACTCGCGGGAGCGAAGGCCGCCGAGGCGTAGATTTGTCTGTCATGTTGGGAACGATAAGCCGGGTTTTTTGAGAGGAGATTGCGAATGAGCAATCCGCTGTTCAAGAAAAAGCCGATGGATTGGCTGCTGAACGAAGCCAAGGCCACGGGCGAGCATACGCTGAAGCGGACGTTAGGTCCGGTTTCGCTGACGGCTTTGGGAGTAGGCGCGGTGATCGGCGCGGGGATCTTCGTGCTTTCCGGCCTCGGCGCGCATTATGCAGGGCCGGGACTGATGCTTTCCTTCGTCATCTCCGGTCTGGGTTGCGCGTTCGCGGGGCTTTGCTACGCCGAATTTGCGGCCTTGATTCCTCTTGCGGGCAGCGCATACACGTACGCCTACGCGGCGCTCGGCGAATTGATCGCGTGGATTATCGGATGGGACTTGACGTTGGAATATGCGATGGGCGCGAGCACGGTTTCGTCGGGCTGGTCGAATCATTTCATCGAGTTTCTCCAGATTTTTCATCTGAAGATGCCTCTGTGGCTGGCCTACGATCACTGGACGGCGCTGGTAACTGCGGAAAACGTGATCGCGCGGCAGATGGCACACGTTTCGGATCCTTCCCTGGCGGTGGGCAGCCAGTCCTTCCTGCTGCGCGTGGGCGACATCATCGCGGCGCAGTCTCCAGAATTGCTCCAGCGCGCCCACGATCTGGTGGCCGCGCCCACCCTGTTTGGGGTCGAAATCGGATTTAATCTTCCGGCATTTCTGATCGCTCTGATCATCACGGCCGTGCTGGTGATCGGGATTAAGGAGAGCGCCAACTTCAACGCCACCATCGTGATCGTTAAGGTCGGCGTGGTGCTGTTCGTGATTCTTCTCGGAATGCATTACGTGAGTACGTCGAACTGGGGACACGATTGGGGCACTTTCGCGCCCATGGGATTCGGGGGAATCGGCAGAGGAGCGGCTTACATATTTTTTGCCTATATCGGTTTCGACGCTGTATCTACAACCGCGCAGGAAGCGAAGAACCCGCAGCGCGATCTGCCGATCGGGATTATCGCGTCGCTCATTCTGTGCACCATTCTTTACATCCTCGTTGCCGCGGTGCTCACCGGGATGGTTCCGTGGAAGGAAATTAATATTGAAGCGCCGCTATCGGTCGCGTTTCTCGATCGCGGCTTGGTGAAGGCGTCTTACCTTATCACGGCCGGCGCGCTGGCCGGGCTTACTAGCGTGATGCTGGTAATGCTGCTAGGCCAGACTCGCGTGCTGTATTCCATGGCGAATGACGGGCTGCTGCCCCGCAAATTCTTTGCCGCGATTCATCCCAAATTTCGGACGCCGTACAAGAATACGATCCTGGTGGGCGTCATCGCGGCGGTGATCGGCAGCATCACTCCGATTAACATCATCGGAGAGATGGTGAACATCGGCACGATTTTTGCGTTCATCATCGTATGTATATCGATCATGGTGCTGCGCAAGACGAATCCCGAGCAACCTCGACCGTTCCGCACGCCGTGGGTTCCGCTCGTTCCGGTGCTCGGAATCCTCTTCAACGGCTACATGATGTACAAACTCGGATGGGTTAACTGGGCGCGTCTAATTATCTGGCTAATTATTGGCCTGGTTGTTTATTTTGGGTATAGCCGGCATCACAGCCGGGTTCAGAAGAATGACCGCAGCGCGCTCTAGCTTTAGATAAGCTACTTCGACAATTCGGCTTATGGGGAGCTTGGGAGCGCCGGGAAAATCATTCGGAGCGAAGCGCCTGCATGACGTCGATGTGGTCGGCGCGTGCCGCGGGGAGCATCGAGGCGACGACCGCGGCGCCTAACAGCACGAACGCAGAGAAGACCACCGACAATGTGCCGGGCATTTTCAAGTCGCCGAAGTAACTGCCTGTTAGCCGCAAAGCCGCTCGGAGCCGACCCACAGTTGCGCCAGGTCTCTGAGGTTGTGTTTATATGTACGCGTTACCAGGTATTGCTTCCCACCTTTTACACGCAGCCTGTACTCCCCCGTCGGTAAAGGTTGAATCTCCTCCACGGCCGAAATATTCACGACGACTGAACGGTGGATGCGAATAAAACCAAAGGGTTTGAGCTTCTCTGCCATGGACGAGAGGGAAGCGTGCACCAAATGAGGATTCGTTCGGGGTCGCAACGAAACGTAATTACCTTCCGCATGCACCGCCAAGATGTCGGCTAAATCCAAGAGTAGGATGCTACCGTTCGCCTTAAATGCGATTCGTGGCATATGCTAGACCGACAGATCCGATCCTCTTTCCCGTTCCATCAGTCTCTTGTCCGTTCCCGCCTCGGCCTGCCTGCAGGTTTCCAATGTCGAACTGCCGAGCTTACGTACCGCTTGGTATGTACCGTTGTCAACCCATTCGCTAGAACCGATGCAATCAAAGCCGCTTGCGGTTGCCCTGCCGGCGCAGAGACCTCAGCCAGCCCACAATATTTTTGATCCCCGCCTTTATCACTTTCGGATCCTGAGCATTCTTTGCCAGCGAACCGTAGCCTTCAACCATCGCAATCAGTAAGGCGGCGGCATCGGTGGGTTCCACGTCGCGGCGAACGCTTCCGTGGATCTGGCCCTGTCGCAAAACGGAGGCAGCGGCCTCGCGCCAGGCATCGAAGATTACTTCCAGCCGCTTCCGGAATCCCGCGTCTAGAGGAGACATTTCCTGCGCCAGATTGTTCAGTTGACAGCCGCCGCATACGTCCTCGGGCCCAACGGGTATACCTTGAACAATGCCGATCAAAGCGTGAATAGGATCCTTGACGCGCTGTAAAGGCCGCACCCATGTGCCGTGGACGTCGGGGGAGATGACCTCTTCGACGACGGCATATCCCAAGGCGTGCTTGTTTTTGAAGTGGTGGTACAGCGCTCCCTTGGTGACGCCGGCAGAGGCCAGAATCGTGTCTAGGCTAGCACTCTGGAAACCCGATCTGTAGATCTCGCGAGATGCCGCTTGCAACAAGCGTTCCCGCGTGCGCTCAGGATCGCGCAGCTTAGTCGCTCTACGTTTCGGATTCTTGTGTGACGCCAACATACCAACCAGTATGTATGGTAACTAGGATTATCTGAAAGTCAATCACAACAGTATGAAAAGTGGGAGAAACAGTCGCTCTGTCCGTTTTGGGGTTGTCCCAGGATTTTGTTAGTCCGCCACTCGTTTTCGAACTCTGAGGCGTTGGGCTTGTTGTGTCACGTAATCGTGGTGAGCGTGGAGTACCGCATGCTCGCTCAATTCTCGCCCAGCCATCTCGGCACAAAAACGTTGCACGGACAAAAAGGAGAAGATATGAGCGCATTAGGACGGTTGCGGAATTTCTGGATACCGTGGGTTGCGATGATAGTTCTAGGTTGCTTCAGTAATGCGGTGGCTCAAACGAGCTACAAAATCACCGATTTGGGTATTAACAAAAGCACGGACAACTTCGCCATGGCCATGGGCCTCAATAATCAGGGCTGGACGGAGAACATGGATGGGACCGTGAACCCTCCCGAGAATAGTGTGTTTACGACAGTTGCCAGGGGCCGCGCGGTGATCAGCATCTACGGATTCAACATCGACCTGGGCACGCTTGGAAAACCCGGCGCCAACAGTTGGATTAACTGGGGCGGGATTAATGACTTCGGGGAAGCCGTTGGTCAGTCCGAAACAGCTGAACTAGATCCGAACGGCGAAGACATTTGCGGCTTCGGCACACACCTTACGTGCGTTCCTTTTTTTTGGCGAGCCGGCCACATGAGTGCTCTTCCGACGCTCGGCGGAAATAATGGTCAGGCCAGCGCCATCAATAACCGCGCAGAAGTCGCCGGATATGCCGAAGACGGTGCCGTGGACTCCACATGCCCAGCCGGCACAACCAACAATCGGATTGATTTGGCGGCGTTGTGGGTAAACGGCAAAGCCCAAGCTCTTCCTCTGGTGGGTAACGATGTTGACGCTGTCGCATGGGGAATTAACGATCTAGGCCAAGCGGTAGGCTACTCGGGAAACTGCACCACAGCGATCCACGCCGTAATGTGGAAAAACCACACCGCCTTCGTGCTTCAGGATCTCGGAGGTACAGGTTCCAATTTCGGCTACGCCATTAACAACCGCGGCCAAATCGCCGGGCAAGTCGGCACTGCTGATGGCACAACTTTCCATGCCGGGGCTTGGCTGAACGGCGCGGACGGCGCGGTCACAGATCTTGGCGTTCTGCCGGGAGATTTTGCCGCCTTTGCCACCGGCATCAACGACCGGGGCCAAGTGGTGGGAAACAACTTTGACTCCAATTTCAACTGGTCCCACGGCTTCATCTGGCAGGATGGTGTGATGACCGACCTTAACACGCTAATTCCCGCGGATTCCAACCTGTTCATAATCTCGGCTAGCAATATCAATGACAGCGGACAAATCTCGGGCATGGGGACGGTGGTCAGCGGGCCGCACGCGGGCAACATCCACGCCTATCTTTTGACCCCCGTAAAGGGACGCATGGAGGGCGCCTCGATGGCTGATTTCGCACGCGCGCACCCGCAATCCATTTTGCCCGCCAATGCTTGCAACCACTCTTTGCGGAGATTCGGAATCGGCCGCTTCCAGCCTTAAAAGGTATTTTTGGAGCTTCCGCGCCGTGTATTCCCAGACGTACACTGCGCGAAGGCGCAAGGCCGCAGACTGTGCTGGACAACATGGGTCACGTCAACATTTGGCGTGACCCAGAATGTTTTACGGAAAGAGCTCGTGGAAAGAGCTCGTGGAAAGAGCTCGTGGAAAGAGCTGGTGGGTGGCTCACCGGGCGTCGCTAATTCTTTCGCTGGTGGACCCGGGCTGTTGAGGGCGGAACATGGCCCTTCAGGCGCATGTAAACGGCGAGGTTGCCGTAATGCTCGTCATTGTGGGTGATGTTGTACATCAGCACGGCGCCCCGGACGGTATTAGTCGACCCCGCGCCACCAATATTCGCAATCTGGATCGGCTGAATGAAGTTAGCGTCGGTGGTCGCTGCGTACACCCGGTCGCAATAGACGAGCGAAGCGTTCAACGCCTTGACGAGTGCAGCCTTGTCAGTGATTTGCTCGTAGTCAGCGGTTGACGGCGATTTTTCGCCCGCAGCTTGCGAACAGAAGAAGAAGTTCGCATCGACCACGTGACTGATAATCTGTCCGAACGTCCGGACCTGCGGCGTGGGTCGAAAGGCATACTCATCCGCAGGCATGTTCTCTGCGGCTTCCGCTAGATTTCGGCGAATCATCGCGTGCATCGCCTTGGCACTGCTCGCCAGCGAGGGCGACAACTCATCGGGATAGCCGGCGTCCGTCGTTTGAGCGGAGGCCGGCAAAGTCACATACGCAAAGACAAAAGCAAGCATAAGCAGACGCAGCATGGGGTAGTCTCCATTCGACGATTTCGTTGGCCTACGGGGTCGTAAAAATACCATTCGGGCCTTCGATCCCGCGCGGCGAGATCTCAGGATGAATCGCGCTGTAGCGTGATTCAGAAAATCATTCGGAACGCAGGGCTTGCATGACGTCGACGCGGGCGGCGCGGGCCGCGGGGAGCATGGAAGCGACGACCGCGGCGCCTAACAGCACGAACGCGGAAATGATTATGGGCAATGCGCCCGGCATTTTTAAGTCGCCGAAATAACTGCCTGCCACGCGCGCCGCGACGAGGCCGAATGCGGCACCCGCCAAAACTCCAATCGCAGCCATTACCACGCCTTCCGCAACGACGCCTCTGAGGAGATTTTCGGGCTGAGAGCCAAGCGCGAGGCGGATGCCGAATTCGCGCGTGCGCGCGCTGACGGAAAACGCCAGTACGCCCGCGACGCCAACGACGGCAATCAGCAACGCGACCGCTGCGAAGACGCCAAAGACCAGAGAGTTCAAGCGGTCTGGGGCAAGTACTTTTGCGCGGATGTCTTCGAGTGTGGCGGGATGCTCAACGGGTTCATCGGCGGACAGCTGGCGGATAATTTGCGTTACCGGCGTTACCAGCGAATAAGGATTTCCGGTGGTGTGGATGAAGAGGTGGCCGCCGAACATCGCGCCGTCTGCAAAGGAGCCATAAATGGTGGAGGTGGGCGCGGGAACGATATGATCGTCGTCCACATCGGAGACGACACCGATAATGCGGTGTGGCGACTTGACCCGCGCCTTTTCGGCCTCAGTGCCGGGCAGGAATTCGAGGACGGGATCGGTCCAATAGACATGGCGATTGATGGGATCCTGACCGGGAAACATGCGCTGGGCTAGAGTCGCGCTGACGATCACTACCGGCTCTTGATTCTGGTCATCGAGGGCGTTGAAATCGCGGCCGGCAAGAATTGGGACGCCCAGGGCGGTGAAAAAGCCGGGAGAGACGGTGCGCGATTGCGCGCGAGGATCGTCTTTTCCATGGACGTGACCATCCCCGGAGAATTGCAAACCTATACCGAAGTTTTCAGCATCACGCCAGGGAGCGATCTCAGCGACAGCCGTATTGGTGACACCGGGTAGGGCATTAATTTGACGTATCGATTCCTTGTAAAAATCGAGGACTTGCTGAGTCGATTTTCCGTAGTACAGGGCTGGAACGTCGATGACGAGGACGTGACGCGTGTCGACGCCGGTCTGGGTGGTTTGCAACGCGATGAGCGTACGGATCAACACGGTTGCGCCCGCGAGCAGCACGAAAGACGCGGCGATTTGCGTGACGGCGAAGATGCGCTGACGGCGTTTGATGCTGCTGGTGATGCGGACGCCACCGCTGGCGAGGTTCATGCCATTCGAGGCGGTAGCCGAGGGCAGGCGCGGCACAAATGCCAAAATCACGGCGGCGATTAGTGCCAGGGCCACTCCCACCCAGAGCAGGCTGGAATCGACGGTCAAATCCAGCGCGCGGATGGAGAAGCGCGAGGCGTATCGAGCGAGGATGGTGACCAATGGCTGCGCGCTCATCACGCCGATTGCTGCGCCGGCACCGCAGAGCAGAAGGCTTTCGGCTAACAACATGCGGCGCAGCGCCCAAGTGCTTGCGCCCAGAGCGGCACGGACGGCCAACTCGCCCTCGCGGCGAACCGTACGCGCGAGAATCAGGTTGGCAACGTTCGAGCAGGCGATGATGAAGACGAGGCCCGAGGCAGCCAGAAGGACGAGGAGAACGGTGCGCGCGCCGGAAGTAATCTGGTCGCGAAGCATCCGCGCCTCGATGCGGTAGCCGCCGTTATCGGGATACGCTTCGGCGTGGTCTTTTACCATGGCGGCATACGAGGTGCGCAACTCAGCGCGGGCTTGGTCGAGAGTGGCGCCGGGGGCAAGCTTGCCGAAGAGTTCAGTCATGCGATGGACGCGGCCGGTGACCATGGTGGCGGAGAGGTGGTGAGGGCTGGTCACGAGGTTGGAGATGATTTCCGTATCCGCGGGATACGGCACAGACGGTTCGAGGACGCCGATGACCGTAGCCGGAACATCGCCAAGGCTGCTGAGGCGAACGGTCTTGCCGATCACATCAGGATCTTTATGGTAAACGGTGGACCAGAAGCGATAGGTGAGGACGACGACGCCAGCTGCTTTGGGACCGTCGTCTTGGGGTCCGATGAGACGGCCGAGAACAGGACGCAGACCCATTACTTCGAAATAGTTGCCGCTGACAACGCCGCCTTGAACGCCGCGAGGTTCACCGAGGCCGATCATCGTAAAGGGCATCTGGGAGAAATCGCCGAACTCGCTCACGGAGTGGATGCCGGCTTCGAGGTCCTTGATTTCCGGGACGGAGAAGGTTGTGTTGTCCTCGCCCAAGCTGGGGGCGCTCTGGCGGATGTAGATGAGGCGGTTCTCGTCGCGGTTGACGAGCGGCTTGAGCAGGACGCCGCGCACGAGCGTGAAGATGGCGGCGTTCGCGCCGATGCCGAGCGCCAGCGTGAGGATAACGATGGTCGCGAGGCCTTTGCTGCGCAGCAGGGAGTGGAAGGCAACTTTTAGATCGCGGAAAAATGACATGGTTCTTTCTCCTCACGGCGTCTATCAGCACCATGCGTGCCAATAGGAAGAGCCACATTATAAATCACTTACAATGGATCGCGTCGAACGAAGATGCTCGATTTTGGCAGCCGATGTCCAAATTCGGACAGCGGCGATCATCGCGAAGTATGCTCTCGTCGTCGCTGCTCGCTTGCTTTCATGACTTCATTCAAGTCCCCCGCCGGCCGAATCTCGAAAATGTTGCCATACGTCAGAGCCGGATGCCGGCCAATGAGCTGAACAGCATGATTCATGTCCCTCGCCTCAAGAACGAGAATGCCGCCGAGTTGTTCTTTGGTTTCGGTATAAGGGCCATCGGTCGTTGCCACTTTGCCGTTTTTCCAAGAGAGGGTCAAGGCGGTCTCCGGACCTTGAAGCGCTTCGCCGCCACCCCACTGACCGTTGGCGCGAAGATGGTTGTCATATTCAAAGCATGAATCGAACATGGCGTTTCGCTCGCTCTCCGTCATGGCATCGAATTTGCCTTTGTCGTAGTAACCAAAACAGATGTATTTCATTGGGTCCTCCGTCAGGGGGCGTGTAGCACATCGATTGATGCAGTTACTTGTCGTTAGCAAAATCAGACTTCGCGAGCTAGCTAGCGGCAAAAGCTCGCCGAAGGGCAACCATCCAGGATTCGGTGAATCGCTTCGAAACTGTGGCGTCGGGGACGTACACATCGAAGCCGTGAAACGCGCCTGGAATTACATGGAGTTCGGTCGGAACTCCGGCATCGATCAGCCGGCGGGCGTATTCCACATCTTCATCCACAAACAGATCGAGAGCGCCGACGCCGATGAATGCGGGAGGAAGTCCGGCGAGATTCTCGACACGCGCAGGAACCGCGCCTGCCGGAACCGTAGGCGAGCCGGCCGGGATGCCGAGATAAGAAGTCCAGGCGAAACGATTGGAGCCGGCGTTCCAAACGAACTGTCCGATCTGCGGCGGAACTTGGCGAGTGCTGCCAGTGCGATCGTCGAGCGATGGATAAATCAGCAACTGAAATAGGATAGGAATTTCGCGGCGATCGCGGGCGGCAATGGCGAGTAGGGCAGCATGGCCGCCGCCGGCGCTTTCTCCGCCGATGGCGATGCGTTTGCGATCCACGCCGAGCTCGTCAGAGTTTTTGTAGAGCCAGCGCAGCGCGGTGTAATTATCTTCGAGCGATCCGGGGAAATGAGTTTCCGGCGCGAGGCGATAGTCCACCGAAACGACCAGGCATCCGCAATTTTGCGCCACGGCTTGCAGAACCGGGTTGAATTGTCCGGCCATGCCGGTGACAAAACCGCCGCCGTGCATGTGCAGAAATGCGGGACGCCCTTTCGTGCCCGGAGCCGGATCGACAATCACCAGGCGCAAGTCCGGCGCACCCGATGGACCGGGTATGTGCCGTTCAAATGGCTGCGGCGCCGGCGGAGGGAGCGGAGGCACCGGCGGCCATTTGCGTACAATAGCGAGAGTTTCGCTGGTGAAGCTCTGAGTGGGGAATGGGAATTTCTTGATTGTGGCAAGCAACTCCGGATCGACCATGGCATAGGGGTCGGCCCCCGCTGCAGGCGCTTGCGCCTGCGCTTGCCCGGCGACTGCGGAGCGCAGCAATTCAGGCGCGATGCCGATCCCAATTCCCGCAGTCAAACCGCCGCGAACAAAATCACGCCTGGTGAGCTCATCCATCGTTGCCTCCCGTTCCTGAAAGTGTCGCGTCTTTTTTCGGTCACTGCTTCAGGTAGTGAAGCAGAACACTTCCTGATGACTTAAAGACCCTGGACTCCACAAGTTTTAATTGTAATTTCTCCAGGCTAATATCTTCGAACAACCGTTTCCCTTTTCCTGCGAGTACCGGCATAACGACAAAAAGAAATTCATCAACCAGGCCGAGCGCTATAAGTTGCGAAGGGATATCCACGCCGCCGACTAAAATATTTTTGCCGGGCTCCTGTTTCAATTTGAGCACTTCGTCCCGCAGGTTCGTGCGAACAATTCTCGTATTGTCTCCTTCAGCGCTCGCTAACGATCGCGAGAAAACAACCATCTTTTTGGAGACAAACGCCTCGGCAAAATCTTTATCTACTTTGGTCTCCGAATCGCTTTTGGCGACATCCGGCCAGTAAGGAACCATCAATTCATAGGTTTTGCGCCCGTAGACGAACAAGCCCGCATCTCGCACGCGGTCTGTGAAATATTCCATTAACTCTTCGTCGGGGACTCCGTTGTTGTGGTCGAAGTAGCCGTCGAGGGTAACGTTGATTGCGTAGACTAGCTTTCTCATGTGGTTGTGCCACTCCCTTATGTATCAGCGTCTATGAGCCTTGCGCACTGCCGTTCAGCTGCCAGGGTTGTGGAGAAACGCGCGCACCTCGACCGGCGCCCGACAGGCGACGACGGCCTTGCGCCCCCACGCCAGAGCCTCGTCCAAGTTGGCGGCTTCCAGTATCCAAAAACCGCCTATGTGCTCCTTGGTCTCCAGGTATGGCCCATCGGTGACGCGCACCTTACCATCAGGCTGCGCTCGCAGGGACTTCGCGCTGCCGGCTGCGGAGAGGCCGCCAGCGAAAATCCTGGCACCGGCAGCGGCCATTTCTTCGTTGAGCACGTCTATATCGCGCATCATCGCTTCGCCTTCGAGGGACCCGTCGTAACCGTCGGGGTGGTGAATAGCAACCAAATACTGCGGCATGACTTCTCCTTTTCCTGTAACGATCCTCCGGCCTGCGGTTGCCCTGCCTTCACTATATAGACGAACGGCCGGACCGGAATTCGACAAAGCGCGGGGAGTTTTTTATTGCTTCATCTCATTGGCGACGTCGTCGCCGAACTTCTTTCGGATCTCCTTTTGGGTCTCGGGATCGAAGTCGGTTAAGTCAAACAGCCGGCGGACCTCGACCATTTCGTTATCCCGGCCGGGGATGCGCGAGGCCCATTCGAGCGCCTCTTCGCGCGACTTCACCTGAATGATCCAGAAGCCGCCGACCACTTCCTTCGCTTCGGTAAACGGTCCGTCGGTAACTTTCGATTTTCCGTCTTTGAAGGTGACGCGCGCGCTCATCGTCGCGGGCGGGGTCAGCCCGTCGAGCGCGAGCAGCACGCCGGCTTTCCCCAGTTCCTCGTTGTACGCGCCCATTTTATCCATGTCCTTCATATTGGGTACAAAGCCGGCCTTTGCCGTTGAATAGTCTTTCGGATACATGATCATCATGAAACGCATGGTGTTCTCCTTGAAGGTTGAGCGGACACCGTATCAGGGCCGCTACTATATAGGAGCTTAGAGCGCGAGAGGCCTGGAAAGTTGCGAGGCGCCGAGTGCGCGGTGCGGCTCCACTTACTAGTCGAACGGCCCGACCGGAATTCGACAGCTCGTTCAAGAAATTTTCTTTGTTCGAGTGTCCAGAACGGCGCGCGATACTTTACGCCCCACCGGTTCGTTGACTTGCCACGCCGCGCAACCTAAGATGCTCGGCTAATGGCGGACTCGAAGCCACGTAGTGGAACGACGGTTTCGCATTACCGCATCGTGGAGAAGCTCGGCGGCGGCGGAATGGGCGTGGTGTATTCCGCCGAAGACACAAAGCTCCGCCGCTTGGTGGCACTGAAATTCCTGCCGGACGATACTGCGAGCGATCCCCACGCCATCGAGCGCTTCCGGCGCGAAGCTCGCGCGGCCTCTGCGCTGAACCATCCAAATATTTGTATCATTCACGATATTGACGAAGACCAGGGCCAACACTTCCTGGTGATGGAATTTTTGGAAGGCCAAACGCTGAAGCACCGCGTCGCGCAAGGAGCCATCCCGCCGGACGAGTTGCTGGAAATCGGCATCCAAGTGTCCACTGCGCTGGACGCCGCGCACGCGAAGGGAATCGTTCACCGCGATATCAAGCCCGCGAACATTTTCCTGGTTCGGCATGGGCAAGCCAAAGTCCTCGATTTCGGCCTAGCTAAAGTTGTGGCGACGCACCGCGTGGTACCTGGCATTACTGTGTCGGCACTTCCCACTGCTTCCGAACAGGAGCTACTGAGTAGCCCCGGCTCCGCGATGGGGACGGTCGCGTACATGTCGCCAGAGCAGGCGCTGGGTGAAGATCTGGACGCTCGCTCGGATCTTTTCTCCTTCGGCGTGGTGCTTTACGAGATGGCCACGGGTGCCATGGCATTTTATGGCGCAACGTCGGGGGCGATGTTCGACGCGATTCTGCACAAAGATCCTGTGCCGCCCGGACGGTTGAACCCGCAGCTTCCGGCGGAACTCGATCGCATCATTCATAAGGCTCTCGAAAAGGACCGCGCGCTTCGCTATCAACACGCTTCCGAACTACGCGCTGATTTGCAGCGCCTGAAACGCGACAGCACTTCCGGACGCGTCGCGGTTGGCAGCGGCGTGATGCAAACGCCCGTTCTTCAGGGGGCAGCTCGGACGTCCTCGGGTTCCATTGCGCCGGCATCGGGCGAACAGCCCTCAAGCAGTTCCGTTGTGGTGGCGGTTGCAAAGCAGCACAAGCTCGGGCTGACCACCGGGGCATTGATCGCAATCGTGGTCCTTGCGGTGGCGGCGTATGGTTTGTATGCCCTACTTCACCGCGCCGGCCCGGCGCCGTTCGCGGACTTCACCATCACGCAAGTCACCAACAACGGGAAATCGGTCGAAGCGGCCATTTCTCCGGATGGCAAATATCTTCTAAGCGTCCTGGAGGACAAAGGCAAACAAAGCCTCTGGCTCCGCCACGTGTTGACCAATAGTGACACCCAGGTAATTCCGCCCGCTGAGGCCTATTATCAGACTCTGACATTTTCGCCGGATGGCAATTACATTTATTTCCGCAAGGCCACCGACAACACGCATACCGGGTTCGACGCATTCCGCGCTCCGGTGCTGGGTGGCACGCCGCAGCTCGTGGTGCGAAACATCGACAGCGCGATTAGCTTCTCTCCCGACGGACGAATAGCGTACGCGCGCGGAAATGATCCGGAGCTTGGAAAGTTTCAAGTGCTCATCGCGAACGTGGACGGGACGAACGAAAGGATGTTTTATAGCGGGCCTAGCACCTTTGCTCCGCAACTCGTGCCCTGGTCGCCAGACGGCAAACAGATCGCTGCACTTATGCCAGGCCCCGGCGAGCCGATGAGTAACATTGAGTTCCGGGATGTGACCTCCGCCAAAGTGCGGGCGGTTATACCATTCAATAAAGTTCAACTCAACGACCTGGCATGGCTGCCCGACGGCCGCGGCCTAGTCGTGACCTATCAGAACAATGGGACGCCACTTGCGCGGGCTCAGATCGCGCTGCTCTCCGCAACAGCAACCGATTTCCGCCCCATCACCAAGGACACGAATAGCTATCGGACACTGACACTCTCAGCCGACGGAAAAGCGCTGGCCACCGTCCAACAAAAAACCACGAGAACCCTGTACGTGTTGCCGGCCGGGGGATTCTCCGGAATCCCTCCGGCTCCGGCTTTGGCGCAGCTCAAGGACTCTTTTGTTTTTAACTGGGCCTCAAACGGAGACCTGTACTTTGCAGATGGCGGCACTTTGCTTCGAATCTCACCGGACGGCGCGAGCAAGACGACCATAGTTAGTGACCCTGGCGCCGTAATAGCGGCGGCGATCGCCTGCCCGAATGGATCCGACGTGATACTCCAATGGGACGGCCACACCGCTGCCAAGATCAACGTTTGGCGCATGTCTGCCGACGGCTCGAACCTGAAGCAACTCACCTATGGCGGCGCAGACCTTTCCGCAAAGTGCATGCCGGACGGAAAGTGGGTGTATTACGAAGACTGGGTCAACTCTCACGTTATGCGCGTGCCCATAAACGGTGGAACGCCTGAGATTGTGCCGGGAACGATCGTTCCGCGCACTATTTTTACCCAGCCGGGCTTCGCCATTTCAGGAGACGGGAAGTGGCTTGCCATCCTTCTCAGCCAGATTGAGTCGAACAGCACCGGCACCAACAAAATCGCGCTGGTTCCGCTCGATGCCGGCCCAAGTCCCGCGGTGCGATTGCTGGACCCTGATTCGAGGGTCGCACAGAATCCACGATTCACGCCGGATGGCAGCGCGCTTGTGTATCCCATCCGGGAAAACGGTGTGGACAATCTGTGGCTCCAGCCGCTCGACGGTTCTCGCGGCCGACAAATCACGGCCTTCGAAACGGATCTGATCCAGACCTTCCATTTCTCTCCCGACGGTAAGAGCCTCGGCGTTTTCCGTGAGCACAACGAATCCGACGTGGTGCTTCTGCACGACGCCGGCGGTTCGCCGCGCTGACGCGCCTCAAGAATAGAGAAAACTGAACCACTACCAGGTCGTTGGCCAATGCCCGTTATCGGAAACTGAATACACTCAACATCCGCCTCGGCTTCCGACGAGTCTTTCCTATTTCAACTGTCGAATGCGCTCTTGCAGGAATTGGCGCTCGGGCTCTTGTTGAGTTAGGGCCAGAGCCTTCTCATAAGCGGAGCGAGCCTCAGCGGTCCTGCCTAGCCTGCGGCACATATCTGCGCGGGCGGAATGCGCCAGGTAATAATTCGCCAGCTCGCCATGTTCCAACACCGCGTCGATGTGCGCCAGACCCGCCTCGGGGCCATCGCGCATGGCGATGGCTACCGCTCGATTGAGCTGCACTACGGGCGAAGGCTGAATTTCTGCCAATCGGTCGTAGTGCGCCACAATCTGCCGCCAGTCGGTCGCAGCGACCGATTGCGCCTGCGCATGAACGGCGGCAATTGCAGCCTGCAGTGTGTAGGGGCCGAAGCGGCGGGACCGCAGGGCTTTCTCAAGCAAGGCTACGCCCTCCGCGATCTGCTCTCGGTTCCAGAGCGAGCGATCCTGGTGCTCCAGCAAAACCAGCTCTCCGGTGGGCGAGGTTCTCGCGGCACGGCGGGATTCCTGCAGTAACATCAGGGAAAGCAGCCCGATGACTTCCGGCTCGGGCTGGAGTTCGGCCAGCAACCGGCCCAGCCGGATCGCCTCGCCGGTTAGCTCGGCGCGCGTTACTTCCGCTCCTGCGGCGGCAGAGTAGCCTTCGTTAAAGACGAGATAGATGACTTGAAGGACCGCGCCCAGTCGCTCCGGCAATTCTTGCGGCGTCGGCACTTCGTACGGAATTCGTGTCTCTCGAATCTTTGCTTTGGCGCGCACGATGCGCTGGGCCAGCGTGCGCGGAGTGGTGAGGAAAGCCTTGGCGATCTCCTCGGTGGTCAGCCCGCACACCTCACGCAGGGTGAGCGCAACGTGCGCTTCGGGCGCGAGAGATGGATGACAGCAGGTAAAAATCAGGCGCAGGCGATCATCCTCAAGGCTGTCCTCTTCATTGGCGGGGATCGACGAACTCGATTGCGCTTCGAGATAGCGCACGAGTTCGGCTTGAGACGCATCGAATCTTGCCCGTCGGCGCAGAGTATCAATGGCTTTGTATCGTGCGGTCGAAATCAACCATGGGCGCGGGTTACCGGGTACTCCACTCGCCGGCCACAGGCTCAGCGCAGCCGCAAAGGCTTCGTGCATGGCCTCCTCGGCCAGATCAAAATCACCGAGCAAGCGGATCAGAGTTGCGAGGATTCGTCCCGAATCCTTGCGATAAAGGGAGTCGAGCAATTCGCGTGTCTGCTCGGTGGAGCGCTCGGACATGACGACGACCTTAGCAAACCAGCTACCCCGAATCAATTTGGCAAACGGCGGACCGCAGTAGCAGGGTCGCATCTTGACAGGACACAGGACTTGAAAGAAACGGGAGCGACGGCGGACGCTGCGTCTGCATTTCCGGCCTACAACTTCGGCTCGCCACGATATACTGACCTCCGGGAACACTAAACTTGGCACGGATTTCTTCACGCAGTTTCTTCATGTGGTTGCGCAAGACATCGCCGATCGATCGCGTGGCGATGGCGATTCTTCTTTTGAGCCTTGTCGTCCGTGTGGTTGCCGCGCTGGGGACGTATGTGCCGCACGCGGGCTTTCTGGGCTTCTTGAGTTTTCTGGCGATCATTTATCTGGTGATCCGGCTGATTCCGTGGTTTCGCACGAAGGTAATGTGGCCGCTGCGCAACCGCTTGATCGTGGCCTACGTATTCATCGCGGTGGTGCCGATTATTTTGCTGTTCTCGATGGCGGGCGTGGGCCTTTACGGCATATATCTGCAACTTGGCGCACATCTTCTTCACGACGGTTTGCAGGCGCGCATCAATACCGTGGCGGCGGACGCGGACGCTTTCGCCGCGGCGATCCAACAAGAAACTGCAAAAGGGGTTTCGCCCCAGGATGAATCGATATTAGCGAAGCCGGATGTGGCGCGCTTGCTCGCAGAGGAGCGGACAGAAAGCCCCGACTTGAACGTGTATTTGAATCGCGGCAAACATTTGGTTGAGAAGGGCGACGGCGAGAGATTTGCGGGGCTGGTGGAATGGGAGGGGAAATCATTCATCGCTTGCGCACAAAAGCTCGACGGCTCGGGCGCTCCGGCAATAATTCTGGTGGCGGAGCCGGTGAATTCAGGTCTGCTGGACGGGCTTTCTTCGGAACTTGGGCCGATTAAGCTGAATTTCCTGCGCCTCGCGGGAGACACACCGGCTACCGGCTCTACTTTTAATTTCAACGGACGCGTCTATGTTCCGGGCGAAGAAGTCTCCAGCAAGCGCCGCGTTCTGCCTCCGCCTGTGAATTTCCTGGACGTGCCGGTGGGGGGCGCGTCCACGATCGAACTGTCTCACATGGAGGCGGACAAAGATAAGGGGCCGGTAGCGATTTTCGCGTCTTTTTCGCTGCGGCCGTCGGCGGTGAACCGGCAACTGCTGACCTCGGTGGGAGACGTGGGGCCGGTGCTGGTGGAGGTGCTGGTAGTTGCGGGCGTCATTTTTCTGCTATTGGAAATTACGGCGCTGGTTACCGGCGTAGTGCTTACGCGGACGATTACGACTTCGATCGGCGATCTGTACGAAGCGACGCTGCGTGTGCGGCGGGGAGATTTCAGCAAGCGGGTTCGCGTGCGGCAGCGAGACCAGCTCGGAGCGCTGGGCGAATCGTTCAATGAGATGACCAGCTCAATTTCGGAGTTGATTGAAGAGCAGCGGCAGCGGCAACGCCTTGAAAATGAGATATCCATCGCGCGCGAAGTGCAAGCGCAACTTTTTCCGCAGTCGCTTCCTTCGCTTCCGGGGCTTCTATTGGGGGCTATCTGCCGGCCTGCGCGCGTGGTGAGCGGCGATTATTACGATTTCATCAGGCTGGGGCCGAACCGGCTGGGAATCGCGCTGGCGGATATCAGCGGAAAGGGAATTTTTGCGGCTTTGCTGATGGCCAGCTTGCAGGCGGCGTTGCGCAGCACGGCGATGCTCGACGGGCAGGGCGGGACTTGCGATTTGGTGTCAAAGCTGAACCGGCACCTTTTCAGGAACACGTCGGACGATCGCTACGCAACGTTTTTCTATGCGGTGTATGACGAGGAGGCGCGGACGCTGACGTACACAAACGCGGGACACTTGGCGCCTTTTTTTGTGCATGAGGGAAATGTGCAGGAGTTGGACGAGGGCGGAACGGTGGTCGGGCTATTTGAGGAATACCCGTTCACGCAGGGAGTGATCAAAGTGGAGCCGGGCAGCTTGCTGGTGCTGTTTAGCGACGGATTGACCGAGCCGGAGAACGTGTACGGCGAAGAATTCGGGCGGCTGCGCGTTCGAGCTGAGATACTTCGTCAAGTAAATCTGCCGCCGCAGCGCTTGGCGGAAAATCTGATCGCCGCGGCGGAACAATGGGCCGGAACACCGGAGCAGGCCGATGACATCACCGTGGTAGTCGCGCACATGGGGTAGCATAAGCGGAAGAGATTTTCATTATACTGGCGGGTCAACGGAAGGCAGGTAGAGATTGCCACTAAATGAACGAACGGCGCTGATTACGGGCGGCAGCAGAGGAATCGGGAAGGGGATCGCACTCGGACTCGCGCGTGAAGGCGTGCGCATTGCTATTTCGTACCGGTCGAACAAAACTGCCGCGCAGAATACTTTGCGGCAACTGCAGGAACGCGGCGCGGAATGTTTTGCTATCGAAGCGGATTCCGCGGAGCCGGCGAAAGTTCAATTTCTGGTGGACAAAGTTATCGAGCGATTCGGGCGGCTGGACATTTTGATCAACAACGTGGGCGAATTCAATTGGAAGCCGGTGGCGGAAACCTCGGTGGAAGAGTGGAGAGACGTGTTCACTTCGAATCTTTACAGCGTTTTTTATGCCAGCAAGGCGGCGCTGCCGGAGATGCGGCGGCATCACTGGGGCCGGATTATCAACCTGGGCGCTTTGGGAGCGGAACGAAGTTTCGGCCAGGGAACGATTTCGGCGTACGCGGCGGCGAAGGCGGCGGTGGTTTCGTTTTCGCGATCGCTCGCGGTGGAGGAAGCCAAGCACGGAATTACGGTGAACGTGATCAACCCGTCCAATATCGACGAGAGGGAACTGACCGCCGAAGAGGCGCGCCGGATGCACGACGCGCGCTCGCCGATAGGGCGTCCGCCTTCGGCTGAAGATGTCTCCACGGCGGTGAAGTTTTTTGCGTCCGACGGCGCGGATTTCATCACTGGACAGGTGTTGAACGTCAGCGGCGGGTGGATGCTGTAACGCCGGCTGCGAAGCTTGCCGGAGCGACCTGCAAACCCACGTTTTCTGATTCCGGCGGAGCGAAAGCTCGATGAGTCCCAAATTATGAAAATTCTGACGGCGGCGGAAATGCGGGAAGTGGACCGTCTGACAACGGAAAGGTACGGCATTCCCAGCGCTGTGTTGATGGAGAACGCCGGAAGAAGCGTTGCACAATTTATTCGGCAACGTTTTTCGGATTTGGAGCGCCGCCGGATATTTGTTCTTTGCGGCAAGGGAAATAACGGCGGGGACGGCTTTGTGGTCGCGCGGCAACTGCTCGATATGGGCGCTGCGCCTGAAGTGATCCTGTTCTGCGATCCCAGAGAAATGAAAGGGGAGGCACAAGATAACCTGCGGCGGTGGGAAAACGTTGCCGGCGAACTGCACGTAGTGCGAACTTCAGCCGAACTGGGCGACTGGAGATCGAAGCTTCTTGCGTGCGACATTTTGATCGATGCGCTGCTGGGAACGGGAGTGCGCGGTCCGGTGGAGGGACTGCTACGCGACGTGATTGAGATTGTAAATCAACGCGCTGGCGGACCGGCGGTTGTAGCGGTCGATATGCCATCAGGATTGAACGCGGATACGGGCGAAGTTCTGGGCGGAGCGATTGTGGCGGATTATACGGTCACGTTCACGGGGCCTAAGATGGGGATGTTTCAAGGCAAAGCGAATGAGAATGTGGGCCAATTGATTGTTCGCGATATCGGGTCGCCGGCGGATTTGATTTCGACGGTTGGCAGCGGGCGTCTTTACTGGTCCGAGCCGCACGAATTCGAACAATTTGCGGCGCGGCGAAAACCGGATGGGAATAAGGGTGACTACGGACATGCTTTGATCGTGGCGGGGTCGGTGGGCAAGAGCGGGGCGGCGGTGCTTGCGTCCTGGGCGGCTTTGCGGACGGGAGCCGGACTTGTGACGGTGGCGACGCCCGAGCCGGTGTTGCCAATCGTGGCGGCGCACACTCCGGAAATTATGACCGAGCCGCTTGCCGCCACTGATGCGGGAACCGTTTCAATGCGCAGCCTAGAAGACGGACGCTTCGACGCCATAGCAAAAGGGAAAAGAGCTTTGGGGATTGGGCCGGGGCTTACCACGCAGGAGGAAACTCAACGATTTATTCGTACGGTGGTGGGGAAGCGGAGTTCCGTGCCGGTGATTCTGGATGCGGACGGATTGAATGCGTTCGCAGGGCGCGCGGTGGAGTTGAAGGGGCCGCAGGGATTTATCGGCGTCACGCCGCATCCGGGAGAAATGGCGCGGCTCACCGGATTAAAGACCAGTGAGGTTCAGGCGCGCCGCACGCAGCTGGCTCTGGAGTCGGCAGCGGCGTGGAACGCTTATGTGGTTCTGAAGGGCCACGACACGATCGTTGCGGCGCCGGACGGAAGCGCTTTTATCAACTCGACCGGCAATCCTGGAATGGGGACGGGCGGGACCGGCGATGTTTTAACGGGAATGCTAGCGGCGCTCACGGCGCAATTTGGCACCGAACACTGGGAGCGAGTTCTGGCATTCGGAGTTTATCTGCACGGTTTGGCGGGCGACATAGCTTATGCAGATTTCAGCGAAGCGCCTCTGATGGCCAGCGATTTGATCCGCGCAATTCCAAGAGCGTACCAACAGTTTTATGCGGCGTCCGACCGTGGCTAGCACTGAACTGACCACGCATTCCTCCGAAGAAACCATAGCGCGCGGGCGCGAAATTGGCGCGCGACTGAAGCCGCGCGTGCTGGTTCTGTTGTCGGGGGATTTGGGCGCGGGTAAAACTACACTCACGAAGGGAATCGTCAGTGGAATCGGCGCGGCTGCGGAAGATGAAGTCACCAGCCCCACATTCACGCTCGTCCATCGATACGATGGTGAGGGGCGCGTATATCACGTGGATTTGTACCGAATTTCCGGGCTTCACGATCTGGAGACGCTGGGACTCGAAGACGTATTTTCGGAAGCTGCGGTGGTGATTGTTGAATGGCCGGAAAGGTTTGCGCTGCGCGTGGATTGGCCGATCGTTCGGATTCAGCTGGAGCACGTTGCGGAGGACACGCGCAGAATTTCAATCGTGGATGACGAAAACGTTTTGCTCTAGGAAGCTAGATTCCCAGCGAAGCGCCGGGCGTTACCTTCACGCGCATGCGCAGGATAACCGGAGACAGCAGCACATAAAACATCACAAACGCTACCAGTAGAACGAGGATGTCAGACGGATAGACGACTCCAACCCGGTGCAGCAATACGCGAACAGCCCAGGCCAAGCAGTACGATACAGCCATCAACAAAAACGAACTCCAGTATTTGGGCTCAAGGCTGGTATTGCAGTGAGGGCAAACAACTCCCGATAGTCCTGTCGCTTGGAAGATGGATTTGGTGGGAACTTTGTTGCCGCAGTGAGGGCAGGTAAGCATGCTCCGCCTCCGGGTACGTGCTGAGAGCATTCTAATTTAGAATCGGAATCACTGGCAAGTTACTTATCGCGCTTTAGACTCCTGCTTACAAACCCATGATTTGGAATCCGGAGTCAACGTAGAGAACATTTCCGGTGACGCCGCGGCCTAGGTCGCTTGCGAGAAATACGGCTGTATCAGCAACTTCGGCGGGATCGGTGTTGCGGCGCAGGGGTGCGTGCTGCTGAACAAAATCGAGAACCTTTGAAAAATCTTTAATTCCGCGTGCGGAAATGGTTTTGATGGGGCCGGCGGAAATTGCATTGACGCGGATTTTGTTGGCTCCCAATTCGCTCGCTAGATATTTCATGGACATTTCGAGCGCTGCTTTGGCTACGCCCATCACATTGTAATTGGTGACCACGCGGGTAGATCCCAGGTAGGTTAGCGTCATGATCGAGCCACCGTCGGTCATCAGAGGCGCGAGCGCTTTGGAGACGGCTACCAGCGAATAGGCGCTGACGTCGAGCGCCAGTTTGAATCCGTCGCGTGAAGTGTTCACGAAAGGCTGGTTCAGGTCTTCGTGGTTTGCAAACGCAAGACAGTGCACAACCACATCGATCTTGCGGCCTTCCGCTTTCAGCGACGCGGCAAGCCCGTCGATATCCGACTGCAGCTGCACGTCGCAGGGATAGTAATTAACGACCCCGAGTTCCTTTCCGAGTTCTTGGACCGTGGGCTTGGCGCGTTCATTCTGGTGCGTGAGCAGAAGCGTGGCGCCTTCGCGGACGAAGGCCTGCGAAATCGCGTGAGCGATGCTCCACTTATTCCAAACGCCCAGAACGATGGCCGTTTTTCCTTCGAGTAGTTTTGGCATGGCCCGCTATTTTACCCGGAATTACGGAATTCCAAACGACCTTCTATGGTTCGGCAGTCGGTCAGTTTCCGGTAAGCGCGTTTAGCAGGACATCGCGGTTCGCTGAGTCAGGTGTTCCAGTCTATTATTTTGGTGCCGGTGCCGGTGGCGGTGCGGGCTGGTTTTCACTTGTGGGCGGCACGATCCCCTTTAATCGCAAGTAGGTCACCATATTTCCATAGTGCTCATCCGTGTGCGCCGTGTTGATCGAGAGCACAGTCAGCTTCGCTATGTTGAAGTTGAATAATTTAACCATCTCACTGCCTTTTGCATCGGTCATGCTGTCGAATGCCTTGTTGCAGTATGCGACACCGCCCTTGAGCGCCGCCACCAGGTCGGCCTTTGACGTCTTCGTTTTTTCGATGTCCTTCACTGGGTTTGCTTCGCCAATGGCTTGCGAGCAGAACGCGTACGAAGCATCGGCCACATGGCCAACGAGCTGGCCAAAGCTGCGAACCTCCGGTGTCGGTTTGAAGGAGTAGTTTTCTTCCGGCATCTTCTGCGCGGCACCGACCACCGCTCCGCTCACAAACCCGTAAAA
>JBEKHP010000033.1:0-37319 GCA_050012235.1 Candidatus Acidiferrales bacterium
TTATGCGTATTTCCGGATCCTGAACAATTTTCGTCTGGCTGTCGGTCAAAATTGCATTTGCCTGCGCCCCCGGCAGCGTGATGCTCCAATCCTGAAAACCGACTTGCTTCAAAAAGTTTAGGGTAATTTGTGGAGTGGTCGACGTGGTGCCTGTCGTCGTCGTGCCGGTACCGGTAGTGGAGGTGCTGTTTGGTTGAAAACCCGTGCGAGGAGTGAACGCAACCGCGATGCTTTGGCCGGGAAGAATACCCAAGTCGCGCAGCCGGTCCCTGCTTGCCGTCATCACCTGAATGTGAATCAGAACCTCAGGCTTTGACTTGTCGATGTCCCGGATGATCTTCGCTGCGAGCGCGAGTTTGTCCGGCGTGTCGCGGATGACGATGGCATTCTGCGCGTTCACCTGCTGCAGACGGTGCAAATCGAGCAGTTGACGCAACCCGTTCACGATCTCGGTCAAGTCTTGCGGAGTAATCGTATTCGACAGGTAAAATGTTCTAACAACTTCGTCCTCGAGATCCTTGCGCTTTTGCGGCTGGTCCGGCGCCACGAAGATCACGCTCGGCGTGACCGGCTTCCAGAAAGTCTTACTTGCGAGCGCCACTGTGTCGAGGCTCTGTTCCAGGGTGACGTTTGGCAACTCAATGGTAATGCGCTTGGCTGTAAGATCGGGGTCGAAAACTACACTCAAACCTGCAAGCTTCGCGATTGTTTCGTACACCACGCGCGCATCGTTCGTCATCTTCAAATTGATTGGCTCGCGCGAAAGTGGCTTCAACGCAGGAGGGCCCGAAAGCAGCTGGTCATCCTCTTGAGGGGCCGGATTGACGGGCTTCGGGGTCTGCGACTCGGCTTGCGCTATCAGCTCCAGGGTTCGCTTTACTTCTTGATCCGCCGCGGAATTAGAAGGGTCGATCATCTGAGCTTTTTGAAATTCACCCAGTGCGAGTTGGAGATCACCCCTCTTAAGAGCTACCTGGCCTTGTTGGACGTGGGCCATGGCCGCTTCATAGCGCATTTGCGCGGTGCGGAGCTTATACTCGGCGTTTGCAGGGTCTTCGCGCAGGGCTCGTTCGAAGTGAACCAACGCAGTATCGTAATCCTGAAGATTCTCGGCCTTGCGGCCCGCACTATACTCCGAACCCGCACCGGATTTTGGGCAGCCGGCCACGAACGAAGCCACGACCAGCAAGAGTGAAAGATATCCTAATCGGCGCAAAAAGGTTCCTCCGCGCGGGTTCCTTGAGTCTTCATAAAGTTTAGCACCCGCTATACGATGCAGCAAGAAATGGTCCGAGTTGTGCTGCGTAAGTACATTAGACGAGTCAAGTGTGGGTTTCGCTCAACGCAATGTGAAAAATCATACGACCTTTTGTGAAACCGGGCGAAATCTGCGACTTGCGGCGCATTGCTTGCGGCGGCTATCATGGTTGGCGTGAAATCGAACGCCAACAAATCTCAACACGAAGGCGTGAAAATTGTTGCGCAGAATCGCGCCGCTTCCTACAACTATCATCTTCTCGATAGCCTGGAAGCGGGCCTGGTGCTTGTTGGCACGGAAGTAAAGACGCTTCGCGAGGGCAAAGGAACTTTGCGGGATGCCTACGCGGAAATTCGCGGCGGCGAGGCTTGGCTGGTAAACTGTCACATTCCGGAGTATCTGCCCGGCGGCTTTCGCAACCACGACCCGCTGCGAAAGCGAAAGCTTCTGATTAAGCGGCGCGAGATCGAAAGGCTTTTGGTGCAAACCCAGCAAAAGGGCATGACCGTGGTGCCGACGAAGATTTATTTCCGCGACGGCATAGCAAAATGCGAACTGGCAGTGGCAAAAGGAAAGAAGTTCCACGATCGCCGCGAATCCGAGCGGCAAAAAGAAGCCAAACGAGAGGCCAGTGAAGCGATCTTCCGCTCGCGACGGCGATAAATTAAAAAGGGGAACATGCAGATACAACTCGAGACTCAGCCGTTTTCTTCTATTTCTACCGATGCGCTCGTCACTTATATTTTTGACCAGGAAAACAAGCTCGAAGGCGTGGGAGCCGAAATCGACCGCGCCATGAACGGCAAGCTTGCCTCGCTCGTGGAGAGCGGGGAGCTGACCGGCAAAGCGCTCGAACTTGTCTTCGTTCATTTTCCTGCGGGGCTTGGAGCCAAGCGCCTGTTGCTGGTGGGGGCGGGGAAGCCGGGCAAATTTGCGACCGCGGACTTGAGAAAAATTGCCGGCACGGCGTTGCGCTACCTGAAATCCCACGGAGTGAAGAAATTCGTGTTCGTCACGCAGGAAGGCGAGCGCGGGCCAAACGCGGCCCAGGCTGTGGTGGAAGGATTGATCGCCGCCGATTTCGAATCGAACAAATACCATACGGACAAGAAGCCGGACCGCGAAATCCAGACAGTGTCGCTCGCAAATTTTGACGCGGGCCTGGGCGCCAATCTTGCCGCCGCAATCTTGCACGGCCGCGTGCTGGCGGAGTCGCAGAATTTCGCCCGCGATCTGATCAACGAACCTTCCAACCGCCTTACCCCGAGCATGTTGGCGGTACGCGCCGAAGCGATGGCGAAAGAAGCGGGGCTTTCTGTCGAGATTCTTGACGAGCGCAAGATTTCTGAGCTGAAAATGGGAGCGCTCCTTGGCGTGGCGCAAGGCAGCGTGGAGCCTCCGCGCGTGATCGTGCTCCGGTACACCCCGGAAAATCCGCGGCCGGGCGGGCCGGTCCTCGGGCTGGTGGGCAAAGCGGTTACGTTCGACACCGGCGGCATCTCCATCAAGCCGGCGGACAACATGGAGAAGATGAAGTACGACATGGGAGGCGGAGCGACAATGCTCGGCGCGATGCGCGCGATTGCGGCGCTGAAGCCAGCCGTGCCGGTGATTGCCGTGATTCCCGCGACGGAGAATATGCCCGGCGGCCGGGCGCAGAAACCGGGCGATGTGCAGGTGGCCATGTCGGGGAAAACGATTGAGGTTATCAATACTGACGCGGAGGGGCGGCTGATTCTCGCCGATGGCGTGTGCTACGCGCGGAAATTGGGCGCAACTCATTTGATTGATGCCGCCACGCTGACGGGAGCGATCCAGGTGGCGCTGGCAAACGTGCACGTCGGCGCATTTGGCACGCCGAGGGAATACCTCGACCAGTTTTTGGAAAGCGCGAAGGCCGCCGGCGAAAAAATGTGGCCCATGCCGATGGACGATGAGTACCAGGAAATGATCAAGAGCAACATCGCTGACATTCGCAACACCGGCACAGGAAAAGGCGGCGGCGCGATTACGGCGGCGTGGTTCATTAAGGAATTCGCCGAGGACACGCCGTGGATACACCTCGACATCGCGGCAACGTGCTGGGTTGACGAAGGGCGTCCGTGGCTGGCGAAGGGGCCGACTGGGGTCGCGATTCGCTCGATTGTGGATTTCGCGCTGAAGCTGTGATCCGTGCTTGGGGTCCGCGGTAGCGGCTCAGAAATACTAGAGCAGATCCCTCGCTTCGCTCGGGATGACAGGCTTCTTGGGGGCGGGTTGGAGAACTCTCCGCAGTCGCGAGCGCACGAAGTTTCGCCATCACATTTTTTCCGGGGCGGTGATGCCCATGACACCTAGCGTGGTGACTAGTTGTTCGCGCACCAGCGTCGTGATCAGCAGGAGGAAGGCGCGCTTTTCGGGGGCTTTTTCCGAGAGGATGTGATGCTTGTGGTAGAAAACGTTGAAGGCTTGCGCGAGTTCGAATGCAAAACGCGCGAGAATAGCGGGCTCTTGGGCCGCGATGGCGAATTCCACTCGAGAGTCGAGCGAGCCTGCCAGTAAAATAATTTCCCAGAGGTCGTCACCCGCCGGCGCAGCGAGAAAGGGCGTGACGTCGAGTGCGCCGCTCTTCAGCCGCTCCATATTTCCTGAGTTTTCCGCGCCGACGCTCGGATCGAGTTCGGCGCCCTTGCGCAAGATCCCATTCACACGCACGACGGCGTACTGAACGTAAGGGCCGGTCTCCCCTTCGAAGCTCAGCGCATCTTCAAAATCGAATGCGATGACGGTAGAGCGCGTGAAACGCAGAAGAAAGTATCGCAGCGCGCCGATGGCGATGGCATGGCCGATTGCGGCACGTTCGGATTCGGGAGATTCCGGATGGCGCGAATCCACTTCCGCGCGCGCGCTGATTTCGAGACGGTCGAGCAAGTCGTCCGCCTTCACGCCCTGGCCTTTGCGGCCGCTCACATCGACGTATTGCTTCTTGGCGTCTTCCGCGGGAATTTCGTAGCCCATTTCCCGCGCGCAGCGAGGCGTGAGCGCTACGACGTTGTAGGCGAAATGCTTCAGGTGATCGGCTTCTTCGCCGTATCCGAGGGCACGCAAGCCCGCGACCACAACCTGCTGCGGATAAGCTTGGCGCGAGTCAATCACGTTAAAGACGTCGTGGGCGTGGCCGAAAGAGGGCGCGCCCGGGTCGTCGCGATCGCTGGAAGTGACCCATGCTTCGTGGCCGTCGGGATGCTTGTGAAAGTGCCGGTAGTGAAAATCGCGGTCGAGCAGGCCGAACTTCCAAAGATGGTGCGCGATGTCTTTGCCAACGTAAGTGACGGTGCCGGTGGAACGCACGATGATTTTCGCTTCGGCTTCTTCGGGAGGCTCCTCGGTCGCCGCGTCCGGATTTTCCGCGGCTTTTAATTCTTCGGCAGCGTCGCGTTGGGAAGGAAGCTGCATCACCCAGCAGCCTGCATTTTTTCCCGAGGTGGCGAGTTGAATTGCGTTGCGGTCTTTCAGCATTCTGAATGCGGCGTCCCAGAATTTCAGGTTCAGGATTTCGCTTTCTTGCGAGAGCAAGTCGAAGTCGATGCCCAAGCGGTCGAGCGTGCGCAGATGGCAATGGACGATCGCGGTGGCGATTACTTCGGCGGCTTTTGCTGTGTCGCCATGCCCCTCTTCGATTTCTTTCAAAGTTTGATTGCGAACTTCGAGACGCGATTTGTCTTCCGCGAGCCATTGCGTGACACGGGTGTAAAGGTCCCAGCAGAGGTAGTCGAATTTGGGCGCGGCGGCCAGCGCTTTCACTTCGGCGAGCGATTTTTTTTCGAGATGGAGGAAGCCGAGGACCACGTCGGCGACTTGGACGCCGGTATTGTCAATGTAATTCTGGACTTCGACGCGACGGCCGGCGTGGCGCAGCAGTCGCGCGAAAGTGTCGCCCAGGACTGCGTTGCGAACGTGACCGATGTGCGCGGCTTTGTTCGGATTGATGCTGGTGTGCTCGACGACAGTTTTGGGCGCGTTCGCGACGGGCGAGGCGGATTCGTGCCCGGCTTCTTCGCAAGCGGCGCGAAAAAATTGGGCGCGGTCGAAAAAGAAATTCAGGTAACCTCCGCCGGCTACTTCGATGCGCGCGACTCCTGGGATTGGCTTTAGCGAGTTGGCAATCTCCTGCGCCAGCGCGCGGGGCGGCTTTCTCATTTGCTTGGCGAGTTCGAAGCATAGGGGAGAGGCGGCTTCGCCCATGGCCAGCTTCGGCGGGCGCTCGAGGACGACGGGCACATCCACTTTGTAGCGCTCGTGAATGTGGTGCTTGAGAGCTTTGCGGATGCGATTTTCGACGGCCTTATACACGAGCATCCTCTCGGGTGAAGAGACCGCCGGCGTTCGGGAAAGGGTGCCAAAAACTCGGAGGGCAAATTGTGAATTTTTGGCGATTTGAGCAAGTCGCCGTCGTTTGTTTTCTGTAAGTTACGAGGCGTTCTACTTCCTGAATTTGGCGATTTAATATTCGCGTTTGCGAGGACAAAAATCGGGATGAGGCGTTGAATTTGCAGCGGGAGGGAGTGAGCAACTTCTCGGCTTCGCCGGACTTGATCGTCAATATTTTAATTTTAAACACGAGCGACGGTAGCATGCCGTTCGGGGGAATTCAAGACCATGTGCGTGTGAGCATTTGATTTCTCCGCTGCAACAGGATGCAGATACGGCCGCGACGGTCAAACGGAGAGCAAATCGAAAGGTTGTCGGGGCAAAAGAGTAACAGAGCTTCGAAGTAGGGAAGTTGTGCCTTCCCGCTAAGCCGCTTCTAACTTAAAGTTCAGTTTTGCTTTCTTGATTATTCCAGATATGGTCGTCACCCCCAACTAGTCTTCGGGGAAGGCCGTTCGCGTACAAAAGTATACCAGCGGCAAAGGCCAAAAGGCCGCCAAGCCATGTGATGCGTACGAAACTAAGGAAGAAAATCGCGCCCGCTCCGAGTACAGCGCCAATCCACCAAAGAGGAGTGAACCTGGTATCTGTTGCTGGCCGCTCGATCAGGTCGAACATGACGCCAGCATAACCCTTAAACTGATATACCACAAGGTAATACGCGGAGAACCAGCCGGTGTGGCCATTTGACAGCCGTACAACGCCAGACTAGTATCGTTTTTTTATGCATTTGCGGAGTTAGCGGCTGAAGGAACATGAAGAGCGCACGGATCGCGTATTTCGATTGTTTTTCGGGGATTAGCGGCGACATGGTGCTCGGCGCTTTGGTCGATGCCGGGGCGGACCTGCGCGCGATTGAGGCGGAGCTGCGCAAGTTGGGGCTGGAGGGCTGGTCGATTTCCGCGGAGAAAGTGAAGCGGGGAGCGATTTTTGCAACGCATGTGAAGGTTGAGTCGAGCGAGGGGCATCACCATCGAGGGCTCTCCGTGATTCTGGGAAGGATTGAGAAGGCTGGGCTTGCGCCACGAGCGGCGGATCGGGCGCGCAGAATCTTCACGCGGCTTGCGGAAGCGGAAGCGAAAGTCCACAACATGCCGGTGGAAGAGGTGCATTTTCACGAAGTGGGAGCGGTCGATTCGATCGTGGACATCGTGGGTGCAGCGATTGGGTTCGAACTGCTCGGGATCGATGAGTTTGCCTGCTCGGCGCTGGATGTGGGCGCGGGGCAGGTGAAGACGGCGCACGGTTTGCTGCCGGTGCCGGCGCCTGCCACGGCGGAATTGTTGCGAGGAGCGCCGATGTACACGAGCGGCATAGCGCGCGAACTGGTGACGCCGACGGGCGCGGCGATTGCGACCACGCTTTCGACGCGTTACGCGCAGATTCCGGAGATGACTTTGCGGGCGGTTGGGTATGGAGCCGGAAGCGCCGATCTGACGGAAAAGGCGAACGTCCTGCGGATATTGATCGGGGAAAATGCGACGAGCGAAGCGGGAGAACATTGGGACGCGCCGGTGAGCGTGATCGAAACAAATCTCGATGATATGAGCCCGCAGATTTACGGCTACTTTGTGGAGCGGGCGCTGGCGGCGGGAGCGCTGGACGTGTTTTCGACGGCGGTGCAGATGAAGAAAAACCGGCCGGGAGTGCTGTTGACGATTCTTTGCGATGCGGCGCATACGGCACGGCTGATCGATTTGGTGTTTCGCGAGACCACGACTATTGGCGTGCGGACTTATGCTGTGCGGCGAAAAGTGCTGGACCGGGAAATGGTGCCGGTCGCGACGCAGTTCGGCGAAGTGCGCATGAAGATTTCGCGCATGAATGGTTCGGTGCTAAATGCCACGCCGGAGTATGAAGATTGCCAGCGGCTCGCGGCGGAGAAGGGGATTCCGCTGAAGCAGGTGATCGCCGCGGCGACGTTTGAGTTTCAGAAGCAGAAGGAAGCACACAAGTAGAATGTCGAAGCCTAAGTTTTACATCACCACGCCGATTTATTATGCGAATTCGCGGCCGCACGTGGGGTCGGCGTACACCACGATTGTGTGCGACGTGATTGCGCGTTACAAGCGGATGTGCGGGTATGACGTGGCGTACCTTACGGGGACGGACGAGCATGGGGTGAATATCGAGCGGGCGGCGGAGAAGGCGGGAGTGACGCCGCAGCAGCTTGTAGATAAGAATGAGAAGATTTTTCGGGATTTGTGGAAGCTGCTGGGGATTACGACCACCGGCTTCATTCGCACGACGGAGCCGCGCCACGCGCTCGCGGTGCAGAATTTAGTGCGGCGAACGATGCGGCTTTCGCCTGACGCGATTTACAAAAGAAAGTATGAAGGCCGCTACTGCATCTACGACAACCTCTACGTGAGCGATACGCCGGAGCCGGCAGACTGCCAGATTTGCGGGCGCCCGGGGGAGCTTGTCTCGGAGGAGAATTATTTTTTCCGGCTTTCGGCTTACCAGCAGAAGCTGCTCGAGCTCTACAAAAATAATCCGCAGTTTTTGTATCCGGATTTTCGATTCAATGAGGTGAAGAGCTTCGTTGAGAGCGGGCTGAAGGATATTTCCATCAGCCGGAGATCCGTCAAGTGGGGGATTCCCTGGCCGGATGATCCGGAGCACGTCTTTTATGTGTGGTACGACGCGCTGACGAGCTACATGAGCGGGATTGGATTTGTGGATGGCGAGCATGATGGTGCGGAATTCAAAAAATATTGGCCGGCCGATATTCATGCGATGGGCAAGGAGATTATCCGATTTCACGCGGTTTACTGGCCGGCGTTTTTGATGGCGGCGGAGATCGAACTGCCGAAGCAGATCGTTGCGCACGGCTGGCTGCTGTTTGAGCAGGAGAAGATGAGTAAGTCGAAGGGGAACGTGGCGTATCCCGAGCCGATCGTGAAAGTGCTGGGGAATGACGCGCTGCGATACTACCTCTTGCGCGAAACGGTCTTCGGTCAGGACGGCAATTTTTCGCGAGAAGCGCTGATTACGCGGTACAACGCGGACCTTGCGAACGGGCTGGGGAATTTGGCGAGCCGCGTCCTGACGATGGTCGCGAACTACTGCGACGGAGTGATCCCGGCTGGACGAGTGGTAGGCGAACAACTTTCTGAGAATCACCGTCAGTTCTTAGGTCGATTTTCCGACGTGAGCGTAAAGATCATCCTTGCAGCGTATGAGGGCTTTGGATTTGCCGGGGCGATTGAGAGCATCTGGGCGCTGGTTGCAGGTGCGGACAAGTATCTGGTCGTCGAAAAGCCGTGGACACTCGCATCGGATCCTGTGCGCCGAGACGAACTTGAGCGCGTCCTGTATGTCGCTGCGGAGTCGATTCGATTCATCGCTGTGCTTGCCTTTCCCGTAATCCCGGACGCAACTCAGAGGATTTGGGAGCAGCTTGGGCAAACTGGAAGGCTCGCGGATGTGCGAATCGATGAGTTGAAATGGGGCGACTTGAAACCGGGAACGAAGATCGGGAAGACTGAGGGCGTTTTTCCGCGAGTGGATAAAAAAGAAGCATTGGAGAGGATTGAAACCATGGAAAACGAAATACGGAATCCGGGCAGCACGCAGCCAGACGCATCGACTACTACCACGAAAAAGCCGCCGGAGGGAGCTAGCACTGGAACTTCAGCGGCGGGAACGGCGGCGATACCTGCGGGAGCGCCGGGAGCTGGAGGCGCTGCCGGTGCGCCGGGGACAGGCGCAGCGGCGACCGCGGCAACGCCAGCGCCTGCGGCACCAGCGAAAATCGGGATTGAGGATTTTGCGAAAGTGGAGCTGCGCGTGGGCGTGGTGAAGTCGGCGGAGAAAATCGCCGGGGCGGACAAGCTGCTCAAAGTGATGGTGGATATTGGCGACGAAGTGCGGCAGGTGCTGGCGGGGATTGCGCCGGCGTATGCGCCGGAAGAGTTGGTGGGACGCAAAGTCGTGGTGGTGACGAACCTTGCGCCGCGGAAAATGCGCGGTGTGGAGTCGAATGGGATGTTGCTGGCGGCGTCGGCGGGGCCGGACGGGAAGGCAGTGCTGTGTACGTTCGCGGAGGATATCCCGGCGGGCGCGAAAGTGAAATAGTGGCTGGATGGTGGGAGCGGCGGGCGGTCAAGCAGAACTCGAATACTTGCTGCGGGTGAACCTGCGCAGAGGTAGGCGCTTCGCGCCGTCTTGTGTCGCGGCTGCCCTTCGCGGGCTCAGGGTAAAAAGCCGCGACCCACAAACCGAAGGCGAACAGCGACGACTTGCCGGGAGAGAAGCAGCGCAAAGGAACGCGCTTCGCGCGTACGGGTTTTTGTCGGAGCTGAAGCCTGCCTGCCGGCAGGCGGGCTCCGACCCCCTGAGACGCAGCGATGGTAATGCGCGCCAGGTTCCGAGGGTAGAAACCGCGACCGACGAGGCGGCTGGAGTGGAAGTCGGGCGCAGAGCGACGACTTGCTGCAAGAGAAGCGGCGCATCGGAGCGCGCTTCGCGCGGACTGGTCTTGACGGAGCTAAAGCTTCGACCCCCTGAGAGGCAAGGAAGGCGCTTCGCGCCGTCTTGCTTTCGTCGCGGCCGTCCTTCGCAGGCTCAGGGTAAAAAGCCGCGACCTACAAAGCGGATCGAGTGGAAGTCGAGCGGAGAGCGACGACTTGCCGCGAGAGAAGCAGCGCAAAGGAACGTGCTTCGCGCGAACTGGATTTGTCGGAGCTAAAGCTCCGACCCCCTGAGAGGCAAGGTAGGCGCTTCGCGGCGTTTTGTTCATGTCGCGGCTGGCCTTCGCAGGCTCAGGGTAAAGAGCCGCGACCGAGAAAGGGAAGCGGTGGGGCGGCGGTGGACAGTCGGCGGGATTGTTGCGCGCGGGAAAAAGCCTCGAGTCTAAAGACCCGAGCTACATGATCTTGGCTTCGGTTTGAGGTCTCTTGTTCGTTAGGGCAGGGCGAGTGGAGGACGGCGCACGGACATCTTCGAATTTCAGGCCGATCAAATGCGTAGGTCTAAGAAAGAAGCTGCCGGCCTGAAGGCCGCCGCTACAACGTCTTTAACTTCGCGGAGCTAGACATCGACATTGGAAATTATTGATTCACATGCGCACTTGGAGTTTCCGCAGTTCGATGAGGATCGGGCGGCGATGCTGGAACGGGCGCGGGCGGCGGGTATTAAGACATTGCTCGCGATTGGAAGCGGGACGGGGCCGGACCGGCTGAATGCGGCGATTCCGTTTGCGGAAGAGTACGACTGGATTTACGCGACGATTGGGATTCATCCGCATGAGGCGAAGCTTGCGACCGAAGAGCATTTTGCGCGGCTCGACGAACTGGCGAAGCATCCGCGCGTGATTGCGTGGGGCGAGATGGGGCTCGATTATCATTACGATCATTCGCCGCGCGACGTGCAGCAGCAGGTTTTTCGGCGGCAGCTTGGGCAGGCGCGCGAAGCGAAGTTGCCCATCGTGATTCATTGCCGCGATGCGTGGGAGGATTGCCTGGCGATGATGGAGCAGGACTGGAAGCCGACCGGGCTTGGCGGAATTCTCCACTGCTTTACGGGGACGCTGGCGGAAGCGCAGCGCGGGCTCGACATGGGGTTTATGGTTTCGTTCGCGGGGAACGTGACTTATCCGAAGATGCAGCATTTGCGGGACGTGGCGAAAGAATTGCCGATGGAACGGTTGCTGACGGAAACGGATTCGCCGTTTCTTCCGCCCCAGGGAAAGCGCGGAAAACGAAATGAGCCGGCGAATGTCGTGGAGGTAGCGCAAGCGTTGGCTAATGTGAGAAACTCAACGGCAGAAGAAGTCGCGGCCGCGACGGCTGCGAATTTTAGGCGATTTTTCAGGCTTGACGCCCCGGCCTCTCCGGCGCAGCCAAGGTAAAAACGAGCGATGGCATTTGCGGTTCAAATGGCCAAAGGGATCTTCGATTTGGTGCGCGAAGACCTGGCGCTCGTTGAGCAGGAAATTGCGGCGCAGAATAGCGCGGCGATCGAGCCGGTGTGCGAGATTTCGAGTTATTTGCGCGAGGGCGGCGGGAAGCGGCTGCGTCCGGCGCTGCTTTTGCTGGCCGCGGGAGCTTCCGGGTATCGCGGCGAAAGCGCGATTCGGTTGGGCGCGGTGGTCGAGATGATTCACAGCGCGACGTTGATTCACGATGACGTGATCGACGGAGCGAATACGCGGCGCGGGCGTCCTAGCGCGAACGCGCGCTGGGGAAATCATATGAGCGTGCTCGCGGGCGACTGGCTTTACATGCAGTCATTCGAGATGGCGCTGCGCGAAAGAAATTTTGCGATTCTAGATATCCTGATCGACCTCACACAAAATATGGTGGAAGGCGAGCTGCTGCAGCTTACGCGGCTGGGACGAATTGATCTGAACGAAACTGAGGCGACGGAGCTGGCGTATCGCAAGACGGCTTGTCTTTTCAGCGGATGTTCGCGGCTGGGAGCGGTTCTGGGCAAGCAGCCGAAAGCGGTGGAGGACGCGCTGGCGGAATACGGGCGCAACGCCGGGCTGGCGTTTCAGTTGGTGGACGATTTGCTGGATTTTACCGCGTCGCCGGAAAAACTTGGCAAGCCGGTGCTGAGCGATTTGAAAGAAGGGAAAGTCACGCTGCCGCTGATTTTTGCGTTGGAAGCTGCGGCGCCGCCTGCAGCGGAAGGCAACGGCGATGGCGCGACCCCTACGCACTTGCATGCGAATGGAGACGGGCGGCGGCTGGTGGCGAAAGTTTTGGAGGAGAGGGATTTCCGGAGCGTGCGGCCGGAGCAGATTACGCGGCTAGTGAAAGAGACGGGCGCGCTCGAGCGTTCCGCGAAGCTGGCGCGTGAGTACGTCAGGCGAGCGAAAGAGAGCCTTAGCGAATTACCCGATACGGAATACCGGCGCGCGCTGCTCGCCGTCCCCGACTTTATCCTCGATCGAGAGAACTAGTTTCAAACCCCGATTCTGCGCGCTTCAGCTCGAAAACGACAAATAGATTGCCGGAACCTCAGTAATGAAACCGATAGCGAAACTCGACGTAGAGTTGGCGCGGGTCGTTCCAGTGGAAGCCGCCAAACGTGAGGCTGTTGTCCAATTCCACGCGACGGTTTGCCACGTTTAGCGCGGTAAACGAGACCGTATATTTCTCGCCAAAACTTTTTCCCACTGAAACGTCAAACGTGGTGTGACCGGGCAAGTAGGGACCCGGATTCTGCGCGTCCGGTATTCCGTTTGTGAATCCCGAGCCGTAGTACACATTGGTTGACGCGAACGAGTGCCAGGGAAGAGTTGCATTGAAACCGACGTTCAATGTGTTTCGCTGGTCATGGTCCACGGGTGCCAATCCAGGCGGTATATTTAGCGGGCATGATGGCGTGTCGGGAGGGCAAACCAAGCCTCCGGTGATGGGCGAACTTGCTTGCGCGAGTTGATTCGAGTAGGCCAAGTGAAACTGGCCGCGATTCCAGAGCCGTGGAGAGCGTAGTGTTAGTTCCCAACCTTGAATCAGGGCGTGATCCCAGGTGATCGGCCAGAAAATATTTGATTCTCCGATATTGTTGTGATCGAGCCAATTTCTGGCGCGAGTTTGAAACGTATCGGCGTCGAGAGCCCAACCGCGATAGGGAATCGTGACACCGAACTGGTATTCAATGTCGCGTTCGCCGCGCAGGCTGCTGAAAGTCAGATCCTGACTGGTGGCTAAATCCAGAAGCGGGCCGGTGGCAGTCAACAGCGGAGGGGCCTGATAAAATTCGCCGTAAAACCCGCGAAAGACCCAGCCCAGGCGCGGGACTCTGATGGCTACACCAGCGCGAGGATCCGTAGCGTTCTCCACAATTTCCGGCTGAGTTCCGACTGAGGGCGAGTCAAAGTGTGATTGGCGAAGGCCTGCGATCACGGTCAACCACGAGGTCACCTTGAATCTATCGCTGACAAACGCTTCAGCGAGCCCGCCGGTTACGGCAGCCTGAGAGGCCGGAACGTTTTGGCAGGAGGGATTGTTCGGAGGAGTGCAAACCGTAAAAATGTTATTAAAATAATTGCTCTCGTGCTGAGCGAATCCGTACACTCCCGCCTGAATGCTGTTTTTCCAAACGGTCGCGCCCACGGTTGCCTGCAAGCCCGCGTAATTGGCGGTCTGCTGCACGTCTGTGATCACCGGCACATCGTTGGGCGAGGCGTTATAGCTGGCCTTGTTGTAATGATAGAAGGGCGAAACCGACAGAATCAGGTTGGGATTAAACGTGTGTATCCAGGAGAAGGTGACGTAACCGTCGGGCTCGCGTTCACTATCGCGAAGGCCGTAGCTGGGGAAGATCTGGTTTCCTGCTGAGTTGGGATCCGGGTCGATGGGGATTTGGTAAAAATCCTGTCGCAAAGAAGCCACCAAGCGAAATTGATTTTTGTTGTCCGGATTAAAAGTGAAGGATGCGAATCCCCCATAACCATTCTCTGCGTCATGAACAACCTGCCCGATTGGCGCCTGCAGACCGTAATTGCTGCGATTCCCATTTAGGCTTGCATAATAAGCGAAGCGCTGGGTGTGGCCGCCGAAGTTGATCTGATCGTTCGTTTGATACCAGTTGCCGAAGCTGGTGACGAGTTCCGCCTCGTTGTCGCGCTCGAAACCGCTGCGCGGTACGATGTTAAAAATTCCATAGGTGCGGTCTCCATAATCGGCGTCATAGCTTCCTCGCTGAATCTCGAGATAATCAATGTCCTTGGGATCAATCACCGGGCCTAGATTCGAGGCGATATTTGTGTTGGGCACTGGTACGCCGTCGATTAACCAGTCAACTTGGTGGCCGCCGCGCATATGCAACATGTCATGGGTTACGTAGGCGGCGGGCACGTAGTCGGTGATCATCGCGAGGCTGTTGGTGCGGTCAGCGCCGGGGGTTTGGGCGATGTCTGCACGGTTGACCAGGGTGGTCGGAGTTACTGAATCCACGTTGGCCACGTCCGCTTGGCCGACCACAACGGCAGTTTGATTCAAAGACGCGATCGCGAGTTGAAAGTGGAGAATGGGTGAGGAGTTGGAAGCCACCGTAACGGTTTGCTCTGCGGTGGCGAACTTGGGCTGAGTCACAGTGATCTTGTAATCGCCCACGGGCACCGAGGTGAACAAGAACTCGCCGTTATCGTCGGTTTGCGTGGTTTGAGACCAGTCAGACGTGATGGCCTGAAGTTTTACGGATGCTCCGGCAATCGGGCGGTGCTGCGGGTCGTGAACGATGCCTTGAATTTTTCCGAAAATGGTGGCGTGCAGCGACAAGCCTGAAAGCAGACAGCAAGCGACGAACAAAGAGAGTACGAGCTTTCGCATGATGATTCTCCGTCGAATCTAGATTTTTTGAATTATGGAATCAGCGGAACAAACGGCTAGATTCGCGGAGGCTGGAACAGAACGGAGACGAGACCGGCAGCAGAAAGTTCGCCGAACTGAGCAAGGATTTCGCGGCTATTGTCAGGAATTGCGAGGAATGCGATCGCCGAAGGCACCGTAGGAACTATCGGCGCAATCAAACCGTAAGCCGTGTGAGGGCTCGACGTCATGTTGCATTTGAAGATGTGCCCGGCCGCGCCGTGTTGACACTCCATATCCTTGTGTTGCGCGGCGTGATGGCCATGCGGCAAACAGCACATGCTAGAGCATTCGGAGGCGTCACCATTTACGCCACGAGCCAACAAAGCTAGCGGCGCGGCGAGGATCGCGACGATCACGAGAATGGCTTGAGCGCGGCGCATCGTGGACGGGCATGATACCTCAGCGAAGTTGCGGGGCGCAAGGCTCCATCTTTCGCAATGGTTGAAACGTTTAGGCTGCGGCATTTGAGTTCGTAAAAACTTCGCGGTAGGCTTGGGGCACCATGCTGCCTTTCAAGCTCGTTTACGATGATCGGTACGATCTGAAATTGGGGGCACACGTTTTTCCGTCGCAGAAATACCGTTTGGTCCACGACAAGCTGATTACCGACGGGGTGGCGATGGCGGACGATTTCCTTGCGCCCGAGCCGGCGAGCGACGCCGATATTCTGCGCGTTCATTCGCAAGACTATGTGTACAAGCTCAAGAATGGTTCGCTCTCGGCCGCCGAGATCCTTCGCATGGAGATTCCCTATTCAAAAGAGCTTGTGGAGGCGTGCTGGCTCGCCGCAGGAGGCTCGATTCTCGCGGGGCAGCGGGCGCTGGCAGACGGCTGGTCGGCGAGCATCGGCGGCGGCTTTCATCATGCGTACGCGGACCACGGCGAGGGGTTTTGCGTGATTCACGACGTAGCTGTAGCGATCCGCCGCTTGCAATTCGACCGCGCGATCGAAACCGCGATGGTGGTGGATACGGACGTTCATCAGGGCAACGGCACGGCGTCGATTTTCGGCGGCGACGGCGATGTGTTCACGCTCTCGATTCATCAGGAGAACAACTATCCATATCCAAAACCGCCTTCAACCGTCGATATTGATTTACCTGACGGAATTGGCGACGAAGATTACCTTGCGATCCTGGAAAAGCATTTGCTAGCGGCGTTTCACGATTTCAAGCCGCAGATACTTTTCTATGTGGCGGGCGCCGATCCGTACCGCGAAGATCAATTAGGCGGGCTGGCTTTGACCATGGAGGGTCTTGCCCGTCGCGATGCGCTTGTGTTTGACTACGCCCGGCGAAACGGAGTTCCTGTTGCGATTACGCTAGCCGGAGGATACGCGCGCAACGTCGGTGACACGGTAAAAATTCATGCGAACACAATCCTGGCAGCTCGCAGCGCCGCAACGCGGGATTCGAAAAGCTCGGCTAACAGAGCCTGAACTTCGCGCCTAATTCGCCGGTCCCACGGCGTCCTGGATCGCGGTGGTCAAATCCTCGGTGAAGCCTTTGGTTGGAAATCCGTCCATGCGGAATGCGACTTTCCCTGCGCGGTCGAGAATGATTACGGTGGGCAGACCGGTGACGTTCATGAAATCATCCAGGCCGTCGGCGAAAACCACCGGCACATCCCATTTTTCTTTCGCGACAAATCCCGGAACGAGCGTTTCGTCTTCGTCGGTGTTGACGGCATAAAAAGCCAGATTCGTGTTGCCGGTGTAATTCTTCGCGATTTGGACGAACTCCGGTTCCAGCTCGCGGCACGGGCCGCACCAAGTGGCCCAGAAGCTGAGCACGATGACTTTGCCTTTGAGCGGCGCGAGAGGAAACGGAGAGCCGTCCAAATTGCGCAGCACGAAGCTGAAGGAATCTTTCGCGTCTTTATTGCGCGCCGGCGGAAGCGAGTTAGCGGAAGCTGCGCTGAGCCGGTCATAGGCAGCGAGGATTTGCTCGCCAAGCCCTTGCTCGGTGCCATGCACTTGCCGCCAAACGTTTCCCAGTTTCATGCGCACTTCGCGACGATCGACCTTTCCCGCCGGGCCGTCTTCCGGAAGCACGAAGGCCAGCAAATATTCGTCTATGGCTTTCGGATAGTCGTTTTTCATCTCCGCGATTTCGCCCAGGTGTTCGGCGGCAACAGCGTTGGGACGAATCGAATAGCTTTGTTGAAAGTCCTTCGCGGCGGCTTCGTAACCTTTTTGCGATTTCTCAATCTCGCCACGCAAGCTGTAAAGCGCGGCGCGAAACCGGTCTTGCTGGCTTTGCCAATCTTTGACGGACATGCGCGCGGATTTTTCGTCCGGGGTAACTTTCTCGATGCGATCTAGCACCCGTGTAGCGTAACCAGCGGCGCGAGTCAGGCTGGCTTCGCTTCCTTCCCGCTGTAATAAGCCGATTGCAAGCAGCATCATCTCTGAATCGTCAGGATGGACGGCGACGAGCCTTTCTGCGTAGTCGAGCGCACACGCGGAGTCCTGGAGTTGCTGGCAGGCTTCCACCAAGGCGCGATAGACGCCGGCTTTTCGCGGCGCGTCTGGAAAGCGAACCAGATAATCTTTCAAGTTGCGCACGAGAGCGGCGCGGTTGTTGCCCGCGTCGGCAATTGCCTTTTGCAATTGGGCTTCAGCGTCCGCGTCTTGCTTCGACACTCCGGCGGCGAGATCTTTGGACTCTTGCGAATTAGAAGAGGGCTTTTGCGGAAGCGCGCTCGCGCTACTGGTCAGAAGAAGGGCGAGGACCATGGTGACGGGAAGGAAGCGCATTATGGTGCGATTCTAGCGCGAAAAAGAGCTGGGCATTTCGATTTCGCTCTGCGATCGGTTAGTGCAGCGAGATGTCGCCGGAAGTGGTTTGAATCTCGACGCGAGCTTTGCCGTCGCCGAGACGCGCGCGCAATTCGTGCTTGTCCGTAGTTCCTTCCATGACGATAGGGATCGCGGCATCGATATCGCCGGAGCGGGAGCGCGCGTAAAGCCGAAAGCTGGCAGACGGCGGGACGTGAAGAGTCACCTCTCCCGAACTGGTATGAAAATCCCAGTAATTTGAGGAGCCGGGATTTCCCTCCACGTCAAAGTCGCCTGAAGCCGTACGCAGGCGAATGTCTGCGGATGCGTTCCTGATGGTGATATCGCCGTTTCCGGTGCCGGCTTCCAAAGCGTCGCCGGGATTCGTTATTTCGAGGTCTCCGGATCCGGTTTGAAGCCGGCTCTCTCCTTGAACGGTATCGAGAGTGATGTCACCGGAACCGGTGGTGACTTGCGCCTGCCCCTTGATCTTAGAGAGCTTGACGTCGCCGCTGCCGCAAAGAACGTGCACATCGCCGCTAATTTCCGAGGCAGTCACATCGCCTGATCCACAGGTGAAAGTCGCAGGACCTTGAATGCCGCGAACTTCCACGTCGCCCGAGCCGGAGGTGCTGCGGAGTTGGGTGTCCTGCGGAACCACGATGGTGTAGTCCACGTCAACGTCGCTTCTGCTCCCTTTTCCGACTCCTCCAATACGAATCAGATTTCCTTCCTGCGAGATCGGCGGGTTCGATTGAACCTGCTGCAAACGAGTGCGGCCACTCTCCGCGGACCAGGAGTCCACATGAACTTCGCCATGAATGCGAACCTCGCCGCTTGGTCCCGTGGTGATGTGCGCATCGCCTTTGCCGCTGGTCAATTCCAGGGTGAGGGGACCGTTGACGGTGAATTGCCGATCGAACTCGCCTTCGACGCCGGGATGCGAGGCGCAGCCGGCTAGCGCAAAAGCTGCGAGAGCTGCGAATGCCAGACATGAGGTTTTGTGTGTTCGCGTCATCGAGTTTGATCTCGCCGCTGGGATTGCAAGCGCCGCGCAATCCTTCCTATCAAGTTATACGAAAACGCGCAACTGGAAGTTCCGTGGATGCGAGCGGAGTTAGCGGCGGTGGCGAGGCGACGATCAGGCGAGATCATTTAATCTTGAGAAGGGAATTGAGCGAGCCCTGGCGGTATCCTTCGGGATCGATCGTCACGATGGCGAAACCCGCTTGCTGCACGCCGGCCACAATCTGCTCGCTGACGGCGGGCTCCAATCCGCGCCCAAGTTCGTCGGGAGCGAGCTCAACCCGTCCGAGCTCACCGTGGGCGCGCACGCGGAACTGGCGGAAGCCAAGCTGCCGCAAGGCTGACTCGGCGCGATCTATTTTTTCCAGAAGCTCGGGAGTGACGGCGGTCCCGTAAGGAACCCGCGAGGAAAGGCATGCGGACGCCGGGCGGTCCCATGTGGGCAGCCCGGCGCGTTGCGAGAGCCAGCGGATTTCGGCTTTAGCAAGCGCAGCATCGAGCAACGGCGCGAGAATGCGGTGCTCGCGGGCCGCGCGATGTCCGGGACGGAAATCGTGCGTGTCGTCGGCGTTGATTCCGTAAGCTATCGCGCGGAAATCGCGTGCTGTCGCAAGAGCTTCCATGCAGTCGAAAAGCTCGTCTTTGCAGTGGTAGCAGCGGTCGGCGTTGTTCTCGACGTAGAGCGGATTCTCGAATTCGTGAGTATCGATAAATTCGTGGCGGATGCCCGTGGCCTGTACGAATTTTTCTGCTTGCTCGCGGTCGTGGCGCGAAAAACTGGCGGAAAGCGCGGTGACTGCGAGAGCGCGCGCACCGAGCACATTATGCGCCGCCCAGGCAAGATACGCGGAATCGGCTCCACCGGAGAGAGCGACCAGTAGGGAATCGAGCGAGCGCATCGAATCAAAAAGATGTTGTTGCTTTTGAGTCGCGGCGGCTTGATCCAACTCAAGCGGTTGCGTCGGCGTCACGGCAGCCGGAATTCGCGCGGTGTGCATACGAATGCGAGTATAGCGTAGTTTTATCTATTGGAAATCCAACAACACATCGACTTTCCCGGTGCCCGGATTCTCCTGAAGAAAGCGGCCGACTTTCTCGTAATGGACAGGAGTGCCGGCGAAAGCGCGCTTGATGCCGGCGTCGAGAAAATCCTCGTAGAGTTTCTCGTTGAAGATCGCGTCCGCTGGAATACCCCACGCCGCACGGATGCGTTTTTCGCCATCGATCGAGAGTCCGCTGAGAACCAAAGTCCCCATGCGATATTGCGGGCCTTCGGTGATGGCTACGGTGTAGATTACGCGAGCGTCGAGATCGTAGAGCTGCGGCTGGGCATCCAGCTTCGCATCCAGGTAGCCGCGCTCGCCGTAAAGAGACTGAATTCGTTCCCAAATCGCTGCGATCTTGTTCCCGTCGGCTGGGTCCCCCAGTTTCAAATCGACCATCGCATTTAACTCGCTAAGGGATAACACGGAGTTTCCGCGCGCCAGGGCGCCGCCCCACTTGTATGCCGGGCCGGGAACGATCGGCACGACGATGATAACCGCGGTTAACCCAGGTTGGGCGGGCTCGCTAACTCTGGCGGACGGCGGATCAAAGTGCACGCGCAAAAATGCATGCTTCAAATAGATGGGGCGGACTTGCTCGAACTCGAAAAGCTCGATGGCGCTCCGCGAATATGCCGTGCCGATTAGCTGGCTGACACTCTGTTGGACGGCGCGGTCGTTCGTGGCAAGCTCGTCGGAAAATTCAATGCTCTTGACTGTGATGTCAGCGTCCACCACGCGGAATTGCACGCGTTGGCCAGCGAAAGGAACATTGACCAACGAGTGCGATATGGTTGCGAGCACGCCGCGGCCCTGTACGAGTTTTTCAAGCGTGCCGGACATCGCGTCCAGAATGCTTCCGCGTTGGGGCGCGCTGCCGTCGAAGAGAAGCACCGTACGCTTGAGAGCGGCGGTTAACTCGGCGTCGGTGAACCAGGGAAAGTTGTCGAAGGAAACGGGGACCGCAGGGGCGTCGGCCACCTCATAGGTGACCCTTACGCCCGATTCAACTGTCGTGAAATGAAATTGCACGTTGGAGAAAAGACCGAGCTCGGCCAGTTTGTCCGCGGCGGCCTGCATATCCTCGCGCGTAATAATATTGCCTACGCGCAGGCCGATTGCCGCGGCGATATCGCCGGACGAAAACTTCTTCGAGCCGGAAACTTGGACCGAATCCAGATGGGCCGCGCCAGCCTTCACCGGCGCTTGCGCCATCGCTATCGGCGATGACAAGGCGGCGAACAGGAGGAAGCCTGCGAGAAAGCGCGATCCAGACTTAGCGGAAGACGAAATAAAGTTCGACACTTGCTGTTTGTTTGTCCCGTTGAGCATTGATCGAAATGCCCTTGATCTTAATTCCCGTCTTTAGAACTGTGGGCATCGCCACAGACTTGACGAAATCCGAAACGTACGTCGCGTTGTAAATATCACCCGGCTTGAGTTGCCATTTTTTGACCAACTCCCTCGTGGCGCCATCGGGCAGACCGCTAAAGTGAACTTGCGCGAGGTGATACTGCGTGCCTTCCGCGACGGTCATATCATAGCGTACCAACTTGGTACCGTCGTCAAGGATGATTTTGGGATCGACGGAGGCGTCGATGAAGCCTTTTGTGTCGTATGCGCGCTTCACAGCCTCAACCCCAGCGTCAATTTTATCTTGATTCGCAATGTCACGCTCTTTCATTCCCAGCAGCCCGTTGAGATCCTCTTTTAGAATCTGCTGGTTGCCATTCCAGTCTGCCTTCTCCCAGTAATATTCGGATCCTTCCGTTACTGGAAGCACTACTGCAATTTCCTGGGTCGATTTATGCGGGCCCCCACCGATCACCTTGGGCTGAGGTTTTTCGAACTGGGCGCGCAAATACCCATGTCGTTTGTAAATGGGCACCAAACCCTTCGATCCGAACAACGAGACGTTAGTCACAGAAAAGTCCTGACCGATTAATTGCGACGACGCAGCTACGAGATCTCCTTCCGGAACCATTGATGCGCCGGGGAAGCTCACGCTCCGAATGGGCATTTCAACGCCTTTTACTTCGAAAAGAATTGCTGAAATCGGACCTCCGAGACGCTCCGCATTCGCGATTTCCTGAACGGTGCCGTCTATGCCGTTCGCTCGTAACATTTGCTCCAGGGCACTGGCTATTTCTCTTACAGTCGAGCCGTCCTCCGGTGAAACTCCCGTGTAGAACGGAACGCGATCGCGAAGCGTTTGGACAAGCTGCTGGTCGGAAAACCAGACGAAATTATCGAAGATACACGGAAGAACTTTCTGTGATTCGCGGAGTTGGAATTCCGCGGAAAGCTCATTGTCCTTTGTGACGTAATGGAACGAAACATTGTCAAAAGCGCCGGATTGGGAAAGCCGGTCGCTTGCAGCTTTCAGCTGATCTGCACTTATCATATCGCCCACGCGCAAACCCAACTCGGCGTTGAGCTGAGTTGCGGTGTATCGGTTCAATCCTGTGTATTTCACAGATGCAAGCCGAAAGCTGGCTGCCGGTGGGCCCTGAGCTGGTGACGACAAGCTCGAAATCACCAACAGTATGAATAAACAGGTGAGGTTGATCACCGCTCGTCGAGATGACATAGCGGTATCTTATGGGATTAGGAAGCGGTTGAGTACTTTATTCAACGGTGACGGATTTTGCGAGGTTGCGGGGTTGGTCGACGTCGCATCCGCGGCGGACGGCGATGTGGTAAGCGAGGAGTTGCAGCGGAACGATTTCGAGGATGGGAGCGAGGAGTTCCGGCGCGGCGGGCACTTCGATCACGTGGTCTGCGATTTCGCGAGCGATGCGATCTCCCTCGGAGACCACGGCGATCACGATGCCGTCGCGCGCTTTCACTTCTTGCAAATTCGAGATGGTTTTTTCGTAGCGCGTCATCGAAGCGGGATCGGATTCGTCGCGGGTGGCGATGATTACGACCGGCAGATTTTCGTCGATTAGCGCATTAGGGCCATGCTTCATTTCGCCGGCAGGATAGCCTTCTGCGTGGATGTAGGAAATTTCCTTTAGCTTCAGGGCGCCTTCGAGCGCGATGGGGTAATGTATTCCGCGGCCAAGGTAAAGAAAATCGGTGTGGCGGAAGAACAGGCGGGCGAGTTCTTCTAGTGCGGAATCGCGCTGCAGTATGGTCTCGATTTTGTGCGGGACGCGGGTCAGCTCCTGCATCAGGCTTTTGGCCGCAGCCGGCGTCAATTTTCCGCGCACTTGCGCGAGATACAGAGCCGTCAGCATCAGCGCCGTGAGCTGGCCGGTGAACGCCTTTGTAGATGCCACGCCGATTTCCGGGCCGGCGTGCGTGTAAATCGTGCCGTTCGCCTCGCGCGTGAGCATTGAGCCGACGACGTTGCATATGGCGAGAATTTTGGCCCCCTTCTGGCGCGCTTCGCGTTCGGCTGCCAGCGTATCGGCCGTCTCTCCGGATTGGCTGATAGCGATAGCCAAAGTTTTTTTGCCGATGATCGGATCCCTGTAACGAAATTCGCTGCCGTAATCCACTTCCGTCGGCAGGTGCGCCAGCCGCTCGATCATGAATTTGCCGGCCAGCGCGGCATGCCAGCTCGTGCCGCAGGCAATGATTTTCACTTCCTCGAAATTCCGAAATTCCTCTTCGGTGATGTCCATCTGATCGAGAAAGACTTTCCCGGTTTCCTGCGAAATTCGCCCGAGCAGGGTATCGCGCACGGCGCGCGGCTGCTCGAAGATTTCCTTTTGCATGAAATGCTTGAAGCCGCCCTTTTCGGCCATGATGGGGTCCCAGGTTACGTGCTGGACCGGACGATTGATGGTGTGGCTTTCGAAGTCCATCAGACGGACGCCTTGCGGCGTAAGCACAGCTACCTCGCCATCGCCGAGGAAGAAAACATTTCGAGTGTGCTGCAGAATCGCGGGGATATCGCTGGCGACAAAGAATTCGTTCTCGCCAAGGCCCACGACGATCGGCGGTCCGAGACGCGCCGCGACGATCTTCAGCGGGTCGCGCGTGGACAAGGCCACCAGCGCGTACGCTCCGCTCATTACTTTCACTGTTTTTAGAACAGCTTCTTCAAGCGATGCGTCTTTGGAATATTTTTCAATCAGGTGAGCGATGATCTCGGTATCTGTTTCGGTAAGAAATTTGTGGCCTTCTTTAATGAGCTGGTGTTTCAGTTCAACGTAGTTCTCGATGATGCCGTTGTGGACCACCACGATTTCACCTGAGCAATCGCGATGGGGATGCGCATTTTCTTCGGTTGGCCTGCCGTGGGTGGCCCAGCGCGTATGTCCAATGCCGTAAACTCCGTCCAGCGGAGTGATGCGTATCGACTCTTCCAGGTTTTTCAGTTTGCCTGGCGCGCGGCGGATATTCAGATGGCCGTCCTCTCCGACCACAGCGATTCCAGCGGAATCATAGCCGCGGTATTCAAGGCGCTTCAGGCCGTCAAGTATCAGCGGCACAACGCGCTTCGAGCCGATATATCCGACAATTCCGCACACGGCGAATAGCTCCTGGGAAGTTTCTCTGGCGTCAAAATCGCGGCCAGTCGCGATTCATTTAGGGTAGCACATCTATTCGATGAGGCGTCCGGCGCCGGCGATTCGTGTATAAGAAACGCCACGGTGCCGCTGATTATTCGATAATTTCGAAGCGGAACTCTTCAATGATGGGGTTGGTGAGGACGTCCTTGGCAATTCGCTCCACTTGAGTCTTGGCTTCATCGCGGGTCATTCCGTCGAGGCCGAGCACGAAGAATTTCCCCTGGCGGACGTCCTGAACTTTCGCGTAACCCAGCGACCCAAGCGCTTTCTGAATTGTTTGTCCCTGAGGGTCGAGGACGGTGGACTTCAACATGACCCAAACGTGTGCTTTCATCTTCGGGATTATACCAGTCCAGCGGATTTCACCGCGGCATGAAAATCCATGATCATTTTGCGCTTGTCTTCCGGAGTCACGAAAGCCGCCAGGAAACTGTATTCCGCTAGCTGAAGGAGTTGCTCCTTGGAAAGCCCCAACGCGGCTGCATGAGAGTACTCGCTCAGCAGGTCGGTGTGAAACAGCCCGGGATCGTCAGTTGAGAGCGTGACCGGCACTCCGAGTTTGAGAAAATGCGGAAGCGGATGGTCTTTCATCGTTGCGTTTGGATTCCCGGTTTGTTTTGCAAGCGCACCGGTGCGGAGATTGCTCGTGATGCAGTTTTCCAGCACTACGCGCCGCGTGGACAACGAATTTGCCAGCGCTTCATCGCGCATAACTGCAATGCCATGTCCGATACGCTCCGCGCCCAGCAGTTCTATAGCTTCGCGGACAGACTCGGGCCCGCCTATTTCTCCCGCGTGACACACCGTGTGCAATCCCTGCTGGTGCGCGTAATCAAACGCCGGTCGAAAATTCACCGTGGGAAATGCAAGCTCGTCGCCACCCATTCCAAACGCAACCACGCCGGACGACTGCAGCTTCGCCGCCAGCCGCGCCACTTCCATAGCCTGGTCGTGCCCGAATTGGCGCGTGGCATCGAAGATCCATCCGGTTCTCAGACGACTGAACGGGACGCTTCGCGCTACTTCCTGGATGGCTTGGAAGTTTGCTTCCACATTTTGCGTGCGTCGCAGCATCACGCCGGCCGAGACTGTTATTTCGGCATAAACGACATTCTGTTTCACAAGCTCTTCCAAGAGATTCCGCGTGATCAGGGCGTAGTCTTCCGGACCGCGCAGGAAAGAAGTGACCCATTTGAAGGTTTCGAGAAACCCGCGGAAGTCGGAATAATTGTAGCGAGCGGCGACGTCTTCGGGCGTCAGGGCCACGCCGTGTCGCGCAGCTAACTCAATGGCCGTTTGAGGGAGAATGGCTCCTTCAAGATGCAAGTGAAGTTCAGCCTTGGGAAGGTTGTCTATCGGGGTGGGGAGTCGCGTCGTTTGCGTTGCCATAGTTGTTTATTGCGGCGGAAGCTGCGGACGGCCCGCATTAATCCACGAGGTCATCCAATAAGAGCCCACGTCGGTGGCGGCGTCCGAGAGCTGGCTGGCCAGCACGGTGCCGGCCTGTGCATAGAAGCGATCGTAATATTCGTCGGTATATCCGGTGAGACCGGCATGCGCGCGACGATCGGCAAGGAGCACGCTCTCCAGCAGTGCATGAGCCGTCAAGCACATCTCAAAGGCGCGGTCTGTGGGATCGTGGACGAACACAGCTTCGCTGGGCTTAAGAAAGAAAAAAAGCTGGTAGCGATCCACGAGGCCTGTTCCAAAGCGCTCGTTAACACCGGACTGTCCCGAAAGCTTTCCGTCAAAATTTACGGTGGTCTTAAAGGGATCGTGCGCCGCGGTGACGTAATGAGCCAGTAGTGCGGCGGATAGCTTGGCTTCGCTCCAATCGCGGTCGTGGAATGCGTCGGTCAATTTCTTGCTGTAAAGGCCCACTTGCCACGGGAGTACGCCATATTCGTCGAGCGTGCGTCGGTTGAATTTCGAAATTGCATTCTTGTAATCGCGAGGCAAGGCCGAAAAAGGGAAAGGCCCGTAGTGATCCAGCTCAACGAAATCCGGGGGGCGCGGGTGTTCGAAGGGAATCACACTCTTGGGCACAGCTTCCTGAGTATCGGTGACGTGTTGCACCAAGAATTGGCGGTTGGCCTCAAAGAACGGCTGCATCTCTTCGGGGAGAGTATCCACGGCTTTGTTCGCAACCAGGCGGTCGGCATTTTCTCCCCAGCTAAAGGAAGACGGCTGGCTGAGAAGCAGAATCGCCAGCACGAGCGCCGTGCCGAAGAGAAGCCGGCTACGCATTATTTCTTTTTCTCCTCGGCGGCAGCCGCGGTAGCCCGGATGCCTGCGTTCGAGAGTTGGCTATGTTTGTGGCCGTAGAAATAATAATAAATCAATCCGATGATCAACCAAACCACGAAGCGGATCCAGTTGGTGATTGGCAGCCCGGCCATCAGCAGCAGGCAAGTGAGAATGGTCATAATCGGCGCTATCGGGCCGCCTGGGGCGCGGAAGGCGCGCGGGCGGTCAGGTTGAGTGTAGCGCAGAATCAAAACGCCTCCGGCTACGAGCGCGAATGCAAAAAGAGTGCCGATATTGGAAAGATCGGCGAGCGTGCCGATGTCCAGCAATCCCGCGGGAATACCCACGAGAAATCCTGCGACCCAGGTGGAAAAATCAGGAGTGCGGAAGGTTTTATGCACGTGGCTGAAAACGCCGGGCAGCAATCCATCGCGCGACATTGCAAACCAAACGCGCGCTTGCCCCAGTTGAAAAACGAGAAGCGAGGAGATCATGCCGAGCAGAGCGCCCAGCAGGACAATCACTTCGACATTTCCGAAGTGGAGGCGCTTCATTGTATTGACCACGGGAGCGGCGTCGTCGATAAGCGTCTGCCAGGGAACCAGGCCGGTCAAGACGACAACGACGGCGATGTACAGCACGGTGCAAATCACCAGCGTCGCGATGATGCCGATGGGGAGATCTTTTTGCGGATTTCTGCATTCCTCGGCGGCGGTCGAAACCGAGTCAAACCCGATGTAGGTGAAAAACACGATGGAGCCGCCGGTCAAAATGCCCGGCCAGCCGTTGGGCGCGAAGGGGTGCCAATTGCTCGGATGAATGAAATGCAATCCGAAGCCGATAAAAATCAGGATGGCGATAATTTTCAAGAAAACCATCACGTTGTTTGCTTCGGCGGACTCGCGGATTCCACGCACCAGAACGACGGTGAGCAACATGACGATAATCAAAGCGGGAAAGTTGAAGCCGAAATGCCAACCAGGTCCGTAGATCGTGTTTCCTTGCAAGTCGGTCAAGCCGCTCGGAAGATAGGCCGGAACAATCCAACGAACGGGCGGGCGGATGCCGAACCAATCCAGCAAATCGACCATGTGCGCGGAGAAGCCGACGCTGACGGCCATATTCGAGACGGCGTACTCGAGAATCAAGTCCCAGCCGATAATCCAAGCGATCAGCTCGCCCATGGTGGCGTATGTGTAGGTGTAAGCGCTGCCGGCGATGGGAATCATGGCGGCGAGTTCGGCGTAACATAGCGCCGCAAATCCGCAAACTACCGCGACAAGAATGAACGAAATTGCAATTGCAGGGCCGGCGCCGGGCCTGCCAAAAGACGCGGAATGATAGATCAAATATTCCAGAAGCGGCGCGTTCAGGACCGACTTGAACTGAAGTTTTTGGCCGGCGATGGCCGTGCCGATCACGGTGAAGATTCCGGAGCCAATCACAGCGCCGATTCCGAGCGAAGTAAGACTTAGCCAGCCGAGAGATTTTTTTAAACGTTTTTCGGGGTCTTGCGAATCGGTGATGAGCTGGTCAATGTCTTTCTTGCGGAAAAGCTGTGAGCCCAATCGCCACCTTCCCAGTGCCGAGAAAAACTTTACCTTGTGCGGTGGATTCGCGCAACCGTTGCGGCGACGGCCACACTTTACGCGCCACCTGCGAGATTCGGATGGCGGCGCGCGCACACATCCTACAGCAGACCGCGTTAAGCGGCTGATAATTGTGCAGGGAGGCTGCTTATGAAGTGGCGGACGGAGTCTTCGCTCAGGCCAGTTGGAGGTTGGCGTAACGCTCGACCAATTTTTTCGCGCCGTAATCCTGGAAGCTTACGGTTAACTTGCGGTCTTCGCCCTCGCCTTCGATCTCGATGATTGTGCCGAGGCCGTATTTGGAATGGCGGACGCGCGTGCCGATGAGCGGATCTTTCGTGCCGCGCGGAGGCCTTGACGTTTGGCCATACGATGTGCGGCGCCGCTGAGAGCGGTAAGCATAATTTTCGGCGTAGTCGGGATCAGGCTCGTAGCGTCGCGTCTCGCCCGGTTCGGAGAGTGAGCCGGAAACCGCTTCGATAAGGTCGCCGGGAATTTCCGCCAGGAAGCGCGAAGGGAGCGACGCCCGCATACGGTCTTCCCCGTAACTGCGGCGGTAGATCGCGCGAGAGAAAAGCAAAGACTGCTTGGCGCGCGTCATTCCGACGTAGAAAAGGCGGCGCTCTTCTTCAATATCGGCATTTTTCGCGAGCGAACGGCTGTGGGGCAGGACGCCTTCTTCCAGGCCGGCAAGAAAAACGCTGTCGAATTCGAGGCCTTTGGCGCTGTGAAGAGTCATGAGCGAGACGGGAACCGTTTCGTCATACTCGTCGGAATCGGCTATGAGCGCCGCGCGGTCGAGCAGGTCTTCCAGCGTCTGTCCCTGCGCGGTGGCCTCGGCCATGGCGTTGGCAAGCTCGCGCAAATTTTCCGCGCGGGAAGTGTGCTCGAGGTTGTCCTGCTGCTCGACCCAATCGAGGTAGCCGGTTTGTTGAAGGACTCGTTCGATGAGTTGCGCCGGGGCCATTTCGGCGCACTCCGACTGCAAGTCTTCCATCATCTGGCGGAAATAATTCAGCGCACCGCTGAATTTTTTGCCTGTAAGAAATTCGCCAGAGCGAATTACTCCCCACAGCGATTGGCCGGTTTCCTTCGCGCGAGCTTCCAGCATGGAAATGGTCACTGCGCCGATGCCGCGCGGAGGGACGTTCAATACGCGGAGAAGCGCGACATCGTCTTCGGGATGAAACAGCAAACGAACGTAGGCCAGGGCGTTGCGGACTTCGGCGCGTTCGTAAAAGCTGAAGCCTCCCACGACGCGATAGCGGATTCCCAGGCGGCGCAGAACTTCTTCGAACGAACGCGACTGCGCGACGGTGCGGTAGAGAACGGCGACGCGCGCGTCACGATCGTTACGCACGAGGGTTGCAATCTCGCCGCAGATGAATTCCGCCTCGGCCGGCGCATCGGGCGCCTCGAAGAATCGCAATTTGCCGCCGGCGCCCAGAGTGGCTTGAAGAGTTTTTCCCAGGCGGTCGGTATTGTTTTTCACGACTGCAGCGGCCGCATCCAGAATCGTTTGCGTGGAACGATAATTTTCTTCGAGGCGGATGATTTTGGCGTCAGGGAAATCTTCGGTGAAGCGTTTGAGGTTTCCAGCGCGCGCGCCACGCCATCCATAAATCGATTGATCTTCGTCTCCTACCACGCAGATATTTTTCCGCGAGCCGGCGAGCAAGCGGACGATTTCTTCTTGTGCGCGATTGGTGTCCTGAAATTCGTCCACCATTAAGTAGTGAAATCGCGCGTTCCATGCTTCGCGCACTTTAGGATGCTCGCGCAGGAGTTCTCCGGCCCGTAACAATAGGTCATCGAAATCGAGCGCATTGGCTTTTCGCAGCATGGCGTCGTACGTGCGGAAGATTGCGGCGACGTCTTCGCGATCCTTATCACGCGCCTGTCGAGCATCCGCTTCCATAATTTCGGGAGTGATGCCGTTGTTTTTGGCGTGGCTGATCTGGGCGCGGACACTTCGGGGAGGATAGTCCTCGGCGGAGAAATCAAGCTGCTCGATGGCGCGCTTGATCGCGGTTTTCTGGTTGTCGTCATCGTAAATGGCGAAATCGCGAGGCAGGCCTAGATTTTTCGCTTCGCGTCGCAGGAGGCGCGCGCAGAAAGAGTGAAATGTGGAGACCCAGACATCCGAAGCGTCGCGCCCGCTGGAGCGCAGCAGATCGGTGATGCGCTGCTTCATCACGTCCGCCGCTTTATTGGTGAAAGTGACCGCGAGAATCGTGTTGCCGGGCACTCCTATCTCAAGCAAGTGCGCGACGCGATAGGTGATGACGCGCGTTTTTCCCGTGCCGGCACCCGCAAGCACCAGCAGCGGGCCTTCGGTGGCGAGCACTGCTTCCCGCTGGCGTTCGTTCAGGTCTTTCAGAAGTGTCATGGAAGGATGAGGAGCGCTCAAGCAACGAATTCTATCCGACCTGCCATGAATCAGCAATTTTGGATTCGGGCGTGCGGCGCGAGGAGGCGACCGCGTGGAATACTGACGGGTGCAAGCAGGTATTTGGAAACGCGGCTAATTCTTCGTGCGGTTCAGCCTGCAGTTCTCAGGGATTCGCGAATTTGCTTACCAGCACTTCCCGCTGGTGCATGGGAGAGAAGGTCTCGCAACAACTCAACACGCGCGCGAGAAGGTCGTAATAAAATTCATTGTTGTCGCTGTTTTTCAAGTCCACGGCCGAATCCCAAACGGAAACTGCCATAGCGTCCCGGCTGCCCGGCTCTTCACCCCGAAGAACCAAGAGGACGCGAAATCCTGCCAATTTATCCATCGCGGCCGTGAGAGATTGCACCGTAGAGGCAAATTCGTCGAGCTTTCCTTCACGAATGCGATAGTGAGTTATTCGAGCGATCATGGCGCCTCCCAGATCGGAAATAAACCTCGCGGGTGCGGGCGATTCTACTCCGTGGCGGCCGGGACGTAAACGGCTGCAGGTTTGGCCAGCGATGGCGGGGGACAGCCGGCGACATCGTTAAGGCGTCAAGCTGAATTGGACCGACTAGCCGGCGGTGGGCTCCGCAAGAGGCACTGGCGAACTCTGTTACAATCTTGCGATTTCCCGGGGGATTGGCGAAGGATGCATCCGCACAAGCTGCCGGTTTGGCTGGAAAGAATTGTTGCGACGATGGGCGGCGGCGGATTATTTCTCGTCGCGTTTCTGGATTCCTCTGTGCTTTCGTTTCCGTTTGTTACGGATGCGCTGGTGATCCAACTTTCGTTCGTCAATCCGAAGCGCATGCCGTATTACGCAGCAATGGCCGCCATTGGTTCGATTGCCGGATGCATTTGGCTGTATCTGCTGGCGAAAAAAGGCGGCGAAGCTTTTTTCCATCGTCACGCGGGAGGAAAAGCGGGAAAGATCAAAACTTGGGTGGAGCAGAACGGTTTCTTGAGTATTTTCATTCCCGCGATACTTCCGCCGCCGCTGCCGTTCAAGGCATTCGTGCTGGCGGAGGGAGTTTTCCAAGTCCCACTGCGAACTTTTGTAACGGCGGTATTGCTCGGACGCGGACTGCGTTACGGCGCGGAAGGGATTCTCGCAGTCGTTTATGGAGACGCAGCGCTCGATTTCCTAATCGCGCACAGCCGCGCGTTTGCGCTCTCCGTGGTTGCAGTTCTCATCGTGCTCTACATCGCCACGCATCTGACGTTCCGTCATTCGCCGGAGAAAAAGTGAGGATCGTTCTGCACTCGCGGGATTCCAGATATGAAAATCAGGGAGCGTGGGACGATGCGTAACGCAATTCTTCGCGCTGAATCTGAAGGTTGCTGTTGAAGTCCACGCGCGCGATGATGCTTTCGGGGCTTGTGTCGTTTGGAGCAAACCGCAAGTCGCGCAACTCAAAACGGTAGCCATCTTCGATGCGGTTGACGCTGGCGAAAGGGACCTTTGCATACGCAAGGAAAGTTTTCGCCGCTTGCGTACGCTGCCCGGCGTCGAGTGCAGCAGAAGGATCCGGCTTGTAGCGAGTGAAACTGCGATCGGGATCGAAATCAGCGCCCGGAAACAGCGACAACTGCAGCTCCTCGACCGTAGCGTCTGTGGAAACCACTCCTCGCCAACTGAAGGGTGTGGACGGCAGAGGAAAGGCGGCTGCCGCAAGAGGTGGCCTGCCGTGATATTCGCGGGAAGTCAGCAAGCCGATCGCTTTGCTGTGCAAGTCCGCTCGCGCGCCGATGTAAAGAACGAGGAGGGATAGCGCGAAGATTGCTGCTCCGCGCCCGCGAGAAGTCGTTTTGTGTTCGCCGATTTCCTCGCTTACCAGGCGAAACAGTTCCGGCAACAAGAGAGCAGCGGCCAGCAAAGTCAAAATCCACGGATCGAGATTAGTCAGCAGATCCCAGCCTTGCCACCCGGCACGAAATGGCCAGAAAAGTTGGACGCCGATCCCGCTGAGGAGGTCCAGCAAGATGTGGCTCGCCGCACCGACGACGCAAACGGACAACGCCAAGCCGAATGTAAACTCGCGCGGCATCGAGTTTGGATTCTCAGATTCTCGTTTCTGGCTGCGTCCCGTATTTAGCGTGAAGAAAGCCGCTGCGATTACGCATGCGACTAGCGCGGAGCCTAGGAAGGAATGCAGCAGCGTGCGATGAAATCGCAGGAAGACGGCTGCGCCGCCGAAGTAACTTACATAATCGAGGTCGGCCGCGACGCCGGAGACGAGAAGCATCGCGGTTCCGTATCGCGGCAAGCTTTTCTGGCCGGCGCGCGCGAGGGCGAGCGACGCAAGTCCATGTGTGACGGGATCCAAGCTCAGGTCCTTCCGAGGTAATTATGCTCGCAGTGCCGCTGGAGTGACGATAGACAACGCGTCGGGCACGATGCGAAAAATAAGAGGTAGCCGGCCGATGGGTTCGCCGTCCACTTGCGCGTACACCACGCTGGTTCCGACCGGTTCGCAGATAATTTCTTTGGCCTTCCACGAATCGATTCCGCGCATGTTGCGGAGTTTGCCCAGCCACAGCGCCGGCAGGCAAGCAAGATAACGAAAGCGGCTGCAAGTGGAATTCGTGACCATCTCGAAATTATCTTCGAACAAATTAGCGCCGGTGGTGATCTTGAACGGGCCGCCGTAATTCACCGTTCTGCCGACGACGATGATGGACGCGCGCCGCGTTTGCCCATCGCAATGAATATTCATTTCAGGAAAGCCGTAGCTGACTAATTGGCGAAATCCTTCGACCCAGTAAGCTACCACTCCCGCGCGTTTTTTCAGCCCTTCATCAACGCCATTGACGATCGCGCCGTCAGGCCCCGCGCCGCCGACCGAGAGAAAATAGCGCCCTTCGTGAGGAATATTGGCAGAATGATTTCCGTTGCTGGGTATTGCTACGCCGATAGCGATTCGCCGCACTACACCGTCCGCGATCAGACGAGCCGCGTGCGGAATATCCCACGGAATGCCGAGTTCCTTGGCGAGGATATTCGCGGTTCCGGCCGGCAGCAATGCCAAAGGGACTTGGCTTCCCGCCAGGCCGTTGATAATTTCGTTGATGGTGCCGTCGCCGCCGCAGGCGATGATCATTCCGCGGCGCTGCTCCACAGCGTGCCGCGCGAGCTCTTTGGCGTGGCCGGGTCCGCTGGTTGGCGCGAGCTCGGTCTCAATTCCGGCTTCTTTCAGAATGCGAACGCCCTGCTCGATTTCAAGGAACCGGCGACGGCGGCGGCGCCCGCTTGTCGGGTTATAGATCAGCAACGCGTCTTTGATGCCGTGGGCCATAGGGTTCGTCCAATTCAGTAAGGCGAGTGCGCATTGTATAATACTAAGCGGCTTAAGCCGATTGCATCCGTTCGGGGTTTCTATGTCCAAGAGTAGTGACATCGCTAAAGAGATCGAGCGTCTGCGCGAAAAACTTCGCCATCATGAATATCTTTACCACGTGGCGGACGACCCGGAAATTTCCGACGCTGCCTACGACCGGATGATGAACCAGCTCAAACAGCTTGAGGCCGAAAATCCCAAGCTGGTGACGCCGGACTCGCCGACCCAACGAATCGGTGGTGCGCCGCGCGAGGGCTTTCAGACCGTCCAGCACAGAACGCCGATGGTCAGTTTGGACAACGCATTCTCGTTCGAGGAATTGGCGAACTTCGACCGTCGGGTGCGGCAAGCTACCGGCCGCGAAAAAATCGAATATACGACCGAGCATAAGTTTGACGGGCTGAGTATGTCGTTGTTGTACGAGAACGGATCGCTGGTGGCGGGAGTGACGCGGGGCGACGGCAGAACCGGTGAAGACGTGACGCCGAACGTGCGAACCATTCGATCGATTCCTTTGACTTTGGATCCCGCACGGCTCAAGAAGTCGGGTCTGACGGGCACTTTCGAGGTGCGCGGCGAAGGCATCATGACTCGCAAGGCTTTCGAGAGGCTGAACGAACAGCAAGATGCCATTGGCGGCAAACGATACGCGAATGCTCGAAACGCGGCGGCGGGCGCGGTGCGCGTGCTGGACCCGAGTATTACGGCATCTCGCCGGCTGGACTTCTTCGCATATTACTTGCTGGTGGACGGGCGCGCACCCAAGAAGCGGCATTCGGAAATCCTGGAGGCGCTCTCCGAGTTGCGCTTCAAAGTCAGCGAGGACTGGGAAGTTTGCGAGTCCATCGAAGCCGTCGAGAAGTATGTGAATAAATGGGAGTCGAAACGCGAGAAGCTTCCGTTCGAGATCGACGGAATTGTGGTAAAGGTAAACGAAATTGCTTTGCAGAATGAAGTTGGCTTCACGAGCAAGGCGCCGCGCTGGGCGATCGCGTACAAATATCCCGCGCATCAGGAGACGACGGTTGTCAAGGAAATAGCGGTGAGCGTGGGGAGAACGGGCGTGCTGACGCCCTACGCAATTTTTGAGCCGGTGCAAATCGGCGGCGTCACGGTGGTGAAGTCCACATTGCACAACATGGATGAAGTCGAGCGGCTGGGAATTCATGCCGGAGATACGGTGCTGGTGGAGCGGGCGGGCGAGGTGATCCCTCACGTTCTAAAAGTGGTGAAGCATGGAAAAGAGGAGAAACCTTTCAAGATGCCGGAGAAGTGTCCGGTGTGCGGCATGCGAGTGTACCGGGCGGAGGGCGAGGTTGCGTATCGCTGCGTGAATGTCTCTTGCCCCGTGCGTAGAAGGGAATCGTTCCTTCATTTTGCGGGACGGCACGCGATGAATATTGACGGGCTGGGAGAAAAGATCGTCGATCAATTGATTGAGAAGAATCTGGTAAAGGATTTTGCGGATCTTTACAAGCTGGACCTCGAAAGCCTCGCGAATCTGGACCGCATGGCGGAGAAGTCCGCGCAGAACCTGGTGGACGAAATTGCCGCGAGCAAATCGAACAGCCTGGCGCGGCTGATTTACGCGATTGGGATGCCGTTCGTGGGAGAGCGCACGGCGCAATTGCTGGCGGAGCATTTCGGTTCGATGGAGAAGCTGGCCACTGCTTCAGCGGAGAAATTGATGGAAGTGGGCGAAGTGGGGCCGAAGGTCGCGGAAGGCGTGCTGGAATTTTTCTCCGAATCGGCGAATCGCAAGCTCATCGAGCGTCTGCGCGCCGCGGGCGTAAACATGAAGGAAGAAAAGGCCGCTCCGATCAGCGCGAAATTCGCGGGCAAGACGTTTGTGTTCACCGGGACGCTGACAAAGCGCACACGAGAGGAAGCTGAAGCGCTGGTCGCGGCGCATGGCGGAAAAGCGGGCGGGTCGGTGAGCAAGAAGACTAGTTATGTGGTTGTGGGCGACGATGCCGGGTCGAAGCTCGAGAAAGCGAAGTCTTTGGGCGTTCCCACCTTGGATGAAAGCCAATTCGAGAAGCTAGTTTCAGCGAAATAAACGTCCACGGCGAGCCGAAGTTCGTATCTATTCTGGAGAGCGCCGGACGTCACTGTCACTCCCCATCGACACAATCGCTCCATTGTTGCGTTCAACTTGACGGCGTATAATTCGAACGGCGGGTGAGCCGGATGATCGCCGGTCCGTTTCGCGCAAGCGGGATGGGCGGGAGGAAAGTCCGGACTCCGACAAGCCTTCGAGGCTGCCACGGGCAGCTTCTGAGGTGAAGGGCAACGCGCCTGGTAACGCCAGGGGGCTGCACTTCAGCTATGCGAAAGCATTTCTGGAGCGCGACTACGGAAAGTGCCACAGAAAATAAACCGCCGGTGATGCTTGCACCTCGGCGGCAGGTTCTTGGCAAAACCAAGGACACGCCTCTTTCGGTCGAGCGCATTTGGCAAGGGTGAAAAGGTGGGGTAAGAGCCCACCGCTCGGATGGCAACATCCGGGGCACGGAAAACCCCGCGTGGAGCAAGGCCAAATAGGAGGGGAGGGCTGGCCCAGCCCGTATGCGGTGCACTCGGAAGAGTGGCTGCTGCGACCCTCGGGTAGGCTGCTGGAGTCCCGGAGCGATCCGGGACCTAGAGGAATGATCATCGCGCCGCGTTGGCCCGTCGAGCCCTGACGCAAGTCAGGGCGCCGAAAGGCCGCGTGGCAGACAGAATCCGGCTTACATGGCTCGCCCGCTATTTTCTTAATTACAGGTGTTTTTTGCAGGGAAGACCACGACTTTTTTGCCGCGGGATTTTGCGATCTGCGCTCGCTCTTCAGTGCTTAGGCATGGACATATTCGGAAGGTACTTTCATGTCTCGTATCACGACGCCTTTTAGCTTTCATTCGACTGCGTCAGAGATAATCGAAGGCATCGATCTCACCGGAAGGCGCGCGATTGTAACGGGTGGGGCGTCTGGGATTGGCATCGAAACAGCCCGCGCACTTGCCGGAGCAGGCGCGTCAGTGACGCTCGCGGTTCGGCGTCCCGAGGCAGCGGAAGCCGTTGCCGCAGAGTTGCGGCGATCCACCGGCAACGACGCCATTGATATCGCGGCGCTTGATCTGGCCGATCTTAGGTCTGTAAGGGCGTTTGCCGACTTCTGGAAAGGGCCGCTGCACATTCTCGTCAACAATGCGGGAATCATGGCAGTACCCGAGCGGCAAGAAACGTCCCAAGGCTTCGAATTGCAGTTTGGTACTAACTACGTGGGACATTTCGCGCTGACGGTATGGATGCACTCCGCGCTCGCGGACGCCCAAGGCGCACGCGTCGTTTCACTGAG
>JBEKHP010000034.1:0-36938 GCA_050012235.1 Candidatus Acidiferrales bacterium
AAAATGCGCAATCGGTTGCGCTGCAACTGGAAAAAGTCCGGGACAAGCTTCCGCTGCTATACGAGCGCGATGACATCCTGCTGACCATGATCCAGCAGCGCGGCGACGTGGAACGCGTCAGCTCGCGGAACATGCGTTTGCCGCTGCAAATCCGTCCGGGAGGCAAAGCAGGATTGGCGAACATGGACGGCGGAGATTTGGGCCGCGGCTCGGGAACGGTGTACGACGTGGCGCAAGTCACGCCGGTATTTTTCCGGCATGCGGTAGAAATTACGAAGTTGGTGGAATACGCGTCAAACGCGCCGGAAAAAGCAATCGAGAACGCTGCGAAACGCGAAGTGAAGAATGCGATGTTTCAGTTTCGCGCGTTCCTCGACAAGGTGATGCAGACGAACGGAAACGGCGTGCTGGGCACCGTCAGTTCCATTACGACCACGGGACTGCCGGCCGGCGTAGCGGCGCAATTCGGGATGGCCAAGCCGCCCGGGGCGCAGCTTTTTTACTACAACCAGACCGTGCAAGTTTACGATCCTACGCTGACAACGAATCGCGGCTCGGCCAACGTTTTGCTGGTGGATCCGTTCAATTCGCTGATTCAAGTGGACGCGTTGCCTACGGGGACCAGCGTCAACGATCTGATCGTTCACGACGGGCTTACCGGGGCGCAGCCTACTTCGCTCTTCGGCATTCTGTATCATCAGACGAACGCGACGACAGGGACGTGGCTGAATTTGAATCGCGCAACGTATCCGGTGGAACTTGCGACGCCAGTGGTGAACGGAAACAATTCCGCAATTACGCCAGGTGCGGTGCGTCTCGCCATCAACAAAGTCCGTAAGGCTTTGGGTTCGAATCAGGTTTCGAAGCTCATCGCTTACACGGCGCTGGAGCAGGAGCACCAGTGGGAGCAGCTCGGCGTGACGATTTCGCAGATCATCAAGGAAGGAGCGGGGGGGCGCGCGAGCGATCTCGACCTGCTCTTTACCGGCGAAAAATCGATGGCGGGCGTGCCGATCAAGTCGTCGATCAATGCCAATCAGACACGCGTAGATTTCCTGGATCTTTCGCACTGGGGCCGCGCGGTGATGCAGGACATTGATTTTTACGACGTTGGCGGGCAAACCGTTTTTCCGATTTACGGCGCAAGCGGTGGTATTTCTGCGGCGTACATCTTTTACTTCGTGACAGGATTCCAGGTGTGGAACGAGTCGCCTCGCAGCGGCGCGTTCATCAATAACTTGGCAATTCCGACGGGGTACTAGTCGTAGATTTCGGTTCGGCGTTGGGTTTGAAACATTGTCTTCGTGGCGCCGGTATCTTGGCGGCGGGTCGGAAGTCGATGCAGAAAGTCAAAAGAGCCGGCCCTTCGCAAAGGACTCTGGGTGAATCCCTTCGGGATTCACGAGACGCCCTTCCTTCGTCAGGGTAAACCGGCGCTACGAAAGGCAACACGGTGTGGCACGATGGGCCTGGGTGGTTTCCTGTCGTCTAGGTGACGCATCAGCGGGCGCAGCATGCTGCGCCCCTACGGTTTATTGGTGCGAGTGGCATGAGGGATCGGGCAGAGGGGACGTCTGGGCGACGATCGGCTAGTTCTAAAAGGCGGCGAAACGAAGGCAATGCGAAAGCCAAACGGGCGGCCCTGGATAGGGTCGCCCGCCTATTCACTGAAATTAACGGGACTGCAACACAAGCGTAACATTGGGCAAAATCCGGGTGGTAGCATGAGGCGTTAGCTCCTTTCCGCTACGGGAAGCGCGGAATAGAGGAAACGGGGACGCTATGTTGCCACCTAAACTGATTCTTGCACCGATGGACTTCAGCGACGCGTCGCGCGCCGCGCTGGACGTGGCGGCGGAGATGGCTTCGCGCTTCGGCGCTGAGTTATTGCTGGTGTATGTAGAACCCGCGATTCAGGACTTGCCCAAGAGCGTGTCGATTTTCAAGGAAGAGAAGTATGACGAGAGCCTCGATAACAAGGCCGCGAAACAACTGAAGGATCTGGCCGCTACAGTGGCGCAAAAGAACGTAAAAGTGCGCACGGAGCTCGGGACCGGGAATGACGTCGGCATGGAGCTGATACGAATCGCCGAGAGCGAGCATGCGGACTTGATCGTTATTGCCACGCACGGTATGACGGGATGGCGGGAATTTGCGTTCGGCACGGTGGCTGAAAAAGTCTTGAAGCAAGGGGATTGTCCGGTACTGCTTCTGCGTGCCAAAGCAGCAGGGGATACTAAAGAGAAAAATAAGGCTGCTTCCGTTCTGGGTGGTTCCGCGTCCTGATCCGCGCCGTTGTTTTCTTGCGCAGTTTTCCCAAAGAAAAATGTGAGGCTGATTTAGAATAAGCAGCCTTGGCTACGGCGGCGCAACTCGAGCGTGTGCGGATCGTTTTGGTGTCGGTGCGCAATCCTTTGAACATCGGGGCCGCTGCTCGCGCGATGAGCAACTTTGGGTTTCGACACCTGCGTGTGGTGAATCCTTATGAACCGGCGTTTCGCGAAGCGCGGTCGGCTGTGGGGGCTTCGTCTCTTCTTGCGGAAGCTGAACAGTACAAGAGCGTGGCTGAAGCGGTGGCAGACTGCACTTTGGTGGTGGGAACGACGGCGGTGCGACATCGGCAATTGCACCATCCGCTGCGGAGGCTGGAAGACGGCGCTCGGCTGATTCGCAGGCGGATTGGAGCGAGCGGGGTGGCGCTGCTTTTTGGGTCGGAGAAGTTTGGGTTGTCGAATGAGGATTTGAGCCATTGCCATTGGCTGATGCGCGTCCCCACGCGCGAAGAAAACATTTCGATGAACCTGGGGCAGGCTGTCGCGGTGTGTCTGTACGAAATCGTTCGCGACGGTAAGGCTGCGCGACTGCCGGAGAAACTGCCGGGGGCTTCTGCGGGGGAAGTGGAGCGAATTACGCTGAAGCTGCTCGACGCGCTGCATGCCAGCGGCTTTCTGGAAATGCGGCGGGTGGCGGACGCGGAAGAAAGGATTCGCCGACTGGTGCGCCGGCTTAATTTGCCTGCGCGTGATGCGGTGATTTGGCTCGGGATTATGCGGCAGATACTTTGGAAGATGAAGTCGGGCAAAGAAGCGACGGACCAAGAAGACGCTGGAAGTTGAGGGGTCGAAAAAGTCGAAGGACCGGCCCTTCGCTATGCGCTCAGGATGAATCCCTTCGGGATTCACGAGATGCCCTTCCTTCTTCAGGGTAAACTGGCGCTACGAAAACCCGGATTCCGGTTTTGTTTTTGCGCGGCGCGATCACTTCCGACTGACGGGACATCCGGCGGACACCGAGAGCCATTCGCGCGCGATTGGGTGCAAGTCGCCGTAGGCTTCCCATGCAGAGCGCGCCCAGGCTTCGACGGCTTTTCCGTAACTGACCGGGTCATCGATTCCCGAAACGTCGGCAATCGTTAGGCTCCCACGAAATGACGGCAACTCCGGCTTTGGCAATTTCGGATTAGTGCTCAACCAAGACTGGAGCCGCGTCAACTTGTTCGGATCGTTGTTGTGCTCGAACGCTATACACAGGCCGCACAAATGCGCGGCTAGCGATTTTGGCGATTTGACGTAGGGCGAATGTTGGACACAGTAGGCGTCTATGGCCAAGCGGTGATACTTCCAATAAAGTACGGGCTGCTCAAAATCCCGCGCTAACAGTGCGTCACGAAGCGCTGCACAATTCGGCTGGCCGGGCGCTGCGCGAATACCGCATTCAGGACAGCTTTCTTCACCTGCCATAAAATCCCTTGTTTCCACAAAACCTGCTGTGGCAACTCAACTCTACCTTGATTCGAGTGACACGAGAAACGCATGAAGCGCCGGCTGGCGTGCAGGAACGGGCTACGCGGGCGGGCGGGGTGAACCGGTATGGCGAGCCGAACTTTCGCGTGGTATGGGGCGGGTCGCGGCTGACGTGGATTGGCGGGCGGTGGACGGACCGGGATGCGCACGGGAATCCGGTGCGCGAAACGGTGGAGATGCGGCGCGTGCCGAAATACCTTCCTGAGGACCGCTGGCACATCGAGCGATGGATGCCGGCGGAGTCCTACGGCTCGCCGGAGCAATGGGTTGAGCAAACGACGGAAATCGAAGATGGAGTGCGAATTGCGGCGCTGGGGCCGTACCCGTCGCGAGGGGATTACGAGCATTGCTTTACGCTCGAGAGCCCGAGTGGGGAATTTATTCCGCTTACGCCGGCGGCGTGCGATTGGATCGTGCGGGCGATCGAATGGTCGCGCAGGCAGCGGAGGACGGAAATGCGCGGGGCCATTGCGGCACGGGAAGCGCGTCGCGAGCGCCATATGGATCGCGGCGTGGACGATATTCTCGACGATGCGGTGCCGGCGTTTCACGGGGAGGCGTTTGTGGTGAGCGCGTAGGACACGAACGACGGCGTTGACGGGTGACGATGACGACATAGGAACACTGACGTGAGCAATTTGCACAGCGTCGCCAAGCACTTGTGCCGGGCACAGCATGCTGTGCCCCTACGGACTTGTTGGCGGCCTAACATGGGTGCGTGGTTAGCAATGAATTGCACCGTCTGCGCGGTTTTAATCCGCAAATAAAATTCACTTATTACTTAAGAGGAAGAGACATTGAACGGACTACTTGGGCAGGGGATTCAGCGGGACATTTTGGTGGACACGCGAGCGAAGGACGACACGGCTGCGACGGTGGCGATTGGCTCGGTGTCGGAGCAGGACTGGTACGTGTCGCGCACGCATGGGGTTTACCACATTCCGGCTTGCGCGAAAGGGGAGGCGTACGCGCTGCTGCTGCTGACGTCACGCGGGGACGCGCTGGATTTGGGCGACAACCGGCGATTTCCATTCACGATTTCGGCGCGCGAGATTGCCGTGGATTTGCTGCAGGACCTTCAGGACCACGGTGTGTTTGTTTGCGCGGGAGCGCGGCCGGCGGCTGAAGAATTGACCGCGGCCCGGGAGCGGCGGGACGCGTTTTATCACAAGCTGATCGGTGAGGGCGACACCATGTGGGCTCGGGGACACTCGTTTCGGGAGATTTCCGATTTGCACCGGCGGGCGGCAATCAGTCTGGGAGTTGAACGCGAATGGGCTTATGTTCCCATGCGGATGAATGATTGTCCTGCGTGCGGCGAAAAAGTGAAGCAGGGAGTGGCGGTGTGCAAGCATTGCGCGGCGATTTTGGATGCGGAGAAAGCTGCGAAGCACGGGCTTGGGCCCGGGGGGAGGAATAGCGTGGGGCAATCTTCGGCGGGTGTGCGCGGGAAGCCCAACGTCGGAGCAAGCGGACAGAAATAGCGAGATGCGAGGACGTTGCGTTGCGCGGCGTTGGTCGATTGCGTTGCAGCGGGCGCAGCAAACAGCGCCCCTACGAGATATTGGTACGGCGAGGCAAGTCCGGGAGTAGAAAGCGGCGGCGAGCCGCGGCACTCCAAAGAAATGCGGCGACGGTTTAATCGGCGAGCGCTGCTGTGAGTTCTGTATAAATCGGCGGGATTGCGGTACAAAAGCGAGGGTACAAAGCAGAGACGAGGCAAAAACAACATGATACGAATCGGCACAATTCGGCGGGGTGGCGATCGAGCGTTGCGCGCGGCTTCACATTTCGCGCGAGCTGTTTGTCCGTGGCTAACCGGGCGGTTCATGAGCCGGCCAACGGTGACGCTAGCGGGATGGCTGGCGCTTGCGGCGATTGCGGCTCTCGTTGCGCCGGGCGCCAGCGCGCAGGGGTCGCGGAAGGACGATATTGTGTTCGGGCCGGAAGGGCATCCGATCGCCGGAGCGACGATAACCGTATGCCAATCGACCGCGACCGGGACGCCATGCTCGCCGCTGGCAGCGCTCTTTACTGACGCGACGCTCAGCGTGCCGTCGCAAAATCCTTTTCAATCCGATGGGCTAGGCAATTATCACTTTTACGCTGCGGCGGGGCGCTATTTAGTTCAAATCACGGCGCCGCAGATCAGCGGGACGCAAGTTTTCCCAGACGTAATTCTTCCCGCAGATCCATCTTCCACCGGAGTGGGGAACAATATTTCCGCGTTCGGGCTAACGCTGGGCGGAAATTTGAGCGTGGCTGGAAACGCGAGTATCGCGGGAACGTTGACGACGACTAATTTTAATCCTGGGAGCTTCACGCCGTCCTCGCTGAGCGTGTTGGGAAGTGAAACGGTGACTGGACCGCGGCCGCGCATTGACGTGACGGCATACGGCGCGAAAGGGGACGTCCTAACGGACGATACGGCGGCGATCCAGGCGGCGATCAACGCGGCTTGCGCAAACGTAATCAACGGAATCAACGTGGTGCCGGAGATCGATTTCCCGTCGGGATACTATTCCATAAAACAAACGCAGCTCCCTTCCACAGCGCCCATATTTGAAATTCCGTGCAGTTCCATGACTTTCAAGGGAATGGGAAATAGCAGCACTCTGGCATTTTCTCGCGCTCCGATGACGAGGGTGGTTGTTACGCCGGGTGCCAGCCCGAACAATGCGCCTGCGTTTGACTGCCGGTTTCCTGCTTGCAATAACGCGGTTACTTTCCGTGACATCGAAATTGACGGCTACAACAAGGCACTTTGGTTTTACAAAGTGACGGACGCGAAATTAGAAAACGTGAACCTGCAGGTCCAGAACACAAGCCAGGCGGACAATAGCGCTCTCGAGCTCACCAATCTGTTTTGGTTTGAATGGCACGGCGGGCAGTGCGCTACCTCGACATCAGGAGTAGCGTCCTACTGCGTGCTGATGACCGGAGATGTTTCCCTGGGGGGAGAAGCGCCGCTCGTCGGATTGGCGGAATTCGATAACCTTCAAGGAGCGAACGGCACATTTCATTACGACCAACGCGTGAATACGAGCGGCAGCGGACCGGGAAACTGGGTGTTTCGAGACATTCGAGGATTGGAAGCGAATTTCGGGCCGTTCCTTTTGATAACCAACAGCACGGGTAATCCAGGTTCCGCGGCGCTGCCGAGCGTTACCAGCATAACTTTTGACAATGTGACTACAGCGGATTCAACCGGCCTTCCCGCCTTGATTGAGGTCAATTCCGCGGGGACCAGTCTCAGCGGAGTAGTTATTGACAATTCGATCGCGGGGAATGCGGGTTCGCCGGCAATTCAAATTGACAATCCAGGCAGTTCGTCCGTAGTGGGCTGCAACATTCGAGCAGGCGGAAATTTCACGTCTACCATTCTCGTGCAGGACAACAATGGAAATCCAATGTCGGGATGCTCGGCGGAAACCTGGAACGGATTTGACTACTTTGTGCGCTCAGGAAACAGCGGCGGAGGTCCGGACCCGCGGCTGCGTAGCGACATCGGCCAGTTCGGCGGATACGCCGGCGACGCTTTGCGAGCAACATTTAACGGAAGCCGGTTCGCCGGGGTAAGCATCGATCCGGTGTTTGGTCTGCTGCTCAATGATGGAACTGATTTCGGTTATGGCGCGAGCATCGCGCAGAATGCGGCAGGGTCGATTGATATTCAGTTTCCCAAGACTTATCCGCCCACGAGCGTCGCAGGGACGGCTACAACAGGAGGCTCGATCGCGGCGGGCACCTACTTCGCGACGATGTACTCGACCACAACGAACTGTAATACGACGGAGTCGGCGCCTTCGCAACAAAGCAGTGGCGTGGCACTGAGCGGGACGAACAACGCGATCACATGGAACTGGAGCGCTCCACTTGCGGGACTCGCGACGGTCGCCGGGTATTGCATCGCCACTTCCACGGTGCCGAATTTGAGTAACGGGCAATGGTCCCCGCAACAGAACAATTACATATTCATCTCCGGCGCGGGAACGACCAGCTTTACGATGACGACGCTGCCATCTTCCGGAGGGCAAGATTCGATGATCAGCACGATGGTGGCGGCACACCGTTTTACGCCGAGCGCGCTGGGCATCAACACCACGAATCCGCAATTCAGTCTGGATGTGAATGGCACTGCCGCGGTGAACGCGTTGAACGGAGTGCAAAAGGCGGAGAGATTCGCGGGAGCGGACGCGGCAGCGAAAATTACTGCGTGCCTCGCGGCTGCTTCGGCGTCAACATCCTCGTCGGTGTGCGACGCGCGCGGAATGACTGGAACGCTTACGGGCGCGCATCACGTCACCATTCCTGCCGGCACGGTATTGCTGTGGGGGCAGGGGCAGCTGACCGTCACCGATACAACGACGAATGACGCGGTGGAATTGACGGGAGACGGCGCTTCTATCAAGGGCTATCAAGAGAGCGGTACCGGCACGCTTGCCCATCCGGACACTTCCGGCTTCATCGCCTGCGGCAACGCGGGATGCACGACGGTGAAAAATCCGAATCAAGCGACGGCCAAAATCAATTACGTACATATCGAAGGCATGGCGCTCACGGCTACGGGCGCGAATTCGAAAGTGATCGACATGACCAGCATCGGCCACTCGGATATCGAGAACAATAACATCACGCTCGGCACCGGCGGAACTTCCTACGGAATTTACGGCAACACTTCGGTGGGAGACTTAGATGGCACGAATACCTTATTCAAGCACAACAATATGAATCCGCAGTCGACCGGAGACACGTGCTTCTTTCTCGCGGGAATCTACAACGCGATCGTGCTGGAACAAAACGCCTGCATTCTGCCGCCCGCGAGCTCTACCGGCTACGTCCTTTCGAAGGACACGAACGGGAATTACCCGAACAACGACGAGATTTACGGCAACGATTGCGAAAGCTCCTCCGCAGCCTTCGGGCAGATTTGCTACAACATCATCGGCGCGACCAGCGTCACATTTGGGCCCAACAATCGCTGCGAAGACATTTACAACTGTGTTCAATTTCCATCGGATGGCTCGGCGATCGGCATTCATCTACTCGATCCGTATCTTTCGATAACGAATACCACGCAAATCAAGCCGAACGAACCCGCGACGGCGATGGTTGCGATCGATAACAACGGGCACAACTGGACGCCCTCGATGCACTTTGGGCAAAACGACCTTGCCAGCACGAATCTGCTGGCGAACGCAGGCTTCGAGGGATGGAGCGGCGGGACCACTTTATTGGCGTGGGGCGGGGCTAGCGGCACAAACATCAATCAAGCCGCTACCGGGATTTATGCGCGGCAATTGAGTTCCGCTGCGCCTGTCGATGGAACTACGCAAGGCAGCTACAACGTGAAAGTGGGCGACGGCGCAACAGCTGGGCTGGGCCTGAACTCGCAATGCATTCAGGTAGATCCCGCGGCGGAATACACTCTTGGGGTGCGCGTGGCTGCGGGTTCGACGTCCGCCAATTTCCGGCCGGGCTTTCGTTTTTACTACGACCCAAACTGCACCGAGGCAGACAAGATCACGAACATCGCCACCAATGCGCGCGTCCTCGCTCCCGCGAATTACGTGGACAATGGCGGCAATGGAGGCAACTGGCAGAGCACGAACGCTTCGCTCACGTATAACAACGGAATTACTTGCAACTGCAACGTGACCGGCGCGGACTGGCAAGTGGCTACGGCGAACACGTGGACGGTGAACCGCAATTACGCTGTAATTTTCCGCGTGCCAAATGCGTTCAGCGTCTCGACTACGGTGGCGCATTCGATGAGAATTTTTCTGCTGGAGAATTCGGCTTCCTCCAGCAATTTCGTTTATTTTGACGACGCATTTCTGGCCAAGGGGCCCATGTCGTCCGAGCCGCGGTTTGCGCCGCTTGCGGACAGCGGCAACGCCGGCAGCGACACGGTGTACTCAAACCTGAGCGTGCAGGGAACCGTGAACGGCACGAGCCAGAACGCGTCGAGCGCGGGCGGCCAATTTTTGGGCGCTGCCAGCGGGACTGCGCCGAGCTTGATCGCGCAGTTGAGCTCCGGGCAGACGGGACATATGTTCGATCTGGACCCAAGCAGCTCGACGACTCCCGTTTCGTTTTTCGATAACTCGGGCAATTTTGTTGCGCGCAACGATTTGAATGCGGTGAGCCCGCTCGGAGCCGCTACTGTTTCGATGTCGAATGCGAGCGACGGCTTGGCGATCGCTCCCGCATCCGGCACAACTGGCGGAAATGCGCTGAAAGTGATGGCGCCGGGGTCGTCGGCAACAATCAACGCGTCTATTTCTTACGCTGGGAACGTGCAGGGAATTTTTCTGCTGGCAAATCGCGGCAGCTCGATTAGCGCGTCGAACGTTACGCTATCGAGCGGGTGGGGAAGCTCGGCGACGGTCACGGCCAGCGGGACGAGCCAGCGGTTCACTGCGACTGTGACTGCGAGCGGGACCACTGCCGCGAATCCGACGGTTGCGATTAATTTCACGAATACGTGGCCGCTCACGCCGATTTTTATTTGCAAGATGGTGGGAGGCACCGGGACGGTCGCCAACGTCACCGGAGAGAACACGGCGACTACGGGGAGTATGGCGCTGACGTTTAATGCCACGCCGGCGAGCGGGTCGACGTATATTTTTAACTGCCACGGGGAATAGGTGATAGCGGCAAGTACTCGCGGCGGGCGCAGCAAGCAGCGCCCCTACGGGATGTTGCTACGGCAAGGGGCGGCCGGGAATAGTAAGCGGGAGCAAGCTCCCGCACTCCAAAGAAACGTGGCGACGCTTAATATGGAGATCCGGTAAATCCTGCACAAATGATTTGGTACTGAGCTAGATCTTCGCAAGCGCCAACACATCTTCGCATCCACAGTGGTCCGCAAAGAGTTTTCCACACGTAAGACACCTGGGAGGCAACAATGCCCGTCGTCCCGACAACCGCGTATTCGCAGGCGGAAGATGCGCTGAACCTAGCGCGCGCGCTGGTGAACGATTCGGCGGGAGTGGTCTTTACCGACACGCTGCTGATGCCGCTGCTGAACTCGGCGTATCGCGGCCTGCAGCGCGAGCTGGCCGAAAATGGGGTCAGCGTGCTGGTGGAGCAGCAGGACATCGAGCTCGACGTCAATTCAGACACGGGCGCGACGAACCTGGAAATCAGCGACGTCTCCAGCCCGCAACTGCCCGCAGATTGTTTGATGCCGCACATGCTGTGGGAGCGGGCTACGGCGAACACAACGGACACCTTCGTCCCCATGGAGAAATTCACGAGCGGCGGAGGGATGCTGAATCTGCAACCCAGCAGCTATCTGCGTCTTTGGGAGTGGCGCGAGGATAAAATTAATCTGATCGGCGCAACGCAATCGATTACTGTGCGCGTGCGTTACGAAAAGATTCTGCCGCTGCTGGTGCTGGGAACCGATCCGGTGCAAATTCGCAGCGCCACGGACGCGTTGGGATTTGCGACGGCGGCGCTGGCCGCTCGTTCCCGCGGAGCTCGAGCGCTGGCGGCGGATCTACTCGGTTCGGCGCAGACCGCAGCGGAAAACCTGATCAACCGGTATGTGCGTCCGGAACAGACCAAGGGGCGGAGGCGCAAGCCGTACAGTTATCACCGGCGGATTATTTATTTGTGAGGGCCACGGAGTGGTTGAGGGGAGTCGCAGACGTGTTGCGAGCGGGTTGCTGGGCGCGACAGAAAATCAAAAGAGCCGGCGGGGCGCCGGCGCTACGAAAGACAACGGCAGAACCAAGATGCCGCGCTGAAGGCCGCGGCGCTACATTGAAACCTTCCGAGAGGCTGCGGCTACTTGTTGACTACTAGGGTGACGACGAAGGCGCGGGCGGCGCCTTGGGCTGTGCCTTGAACGGTGAGGTTGTACGTGCCTGCCGGAGTGGCGGGAATCGTTGGGACGCCGCTACCGCCACCGCAGCTGGTGAGAGCCGCCGAACAAATTATGAAGAGGGCGAAAACGTAGATCAGACCTGCCAGGCGCACGCCGCCGACGGTAGCGACGCAAGGGTTCACGAGGTTCGCGGGGATCGCGTTGGGCTTTGCAAGATACCGCTGGAAAATACCTGGCGCAAAAACGGCGTACAAAATTGAGGCTAGAATCCCGAACAGGGCAAAAGCGGGCGCGGCAGGGAGTTTCGCGAAATTTGATGCAGAGGCTGACGGCCTGATGGATCGGCCGTGTGGCGTTTGAATCGACGGTCGAAATCCAATCGCGGAAGGCACCGGAGATCTCGCCATGGTTTGAAAAGTAACGTTAAACGGAACGGGCGTGCCCGCGGCAACGGTCACCATCAGGCTCGAGACTAGCGGAGTGGTTACAGTAGTTCCGGCGGAGATGCCGCAGGTGGTGGAAGTAGGCAACGTGGCCGGGCAGCTCAGCACGACCGTGCCGCTGAAGGTGTCGTCGGGAACGACTTGTAAAAGAAAGGTCGCGGCCACGCCCGGATCGACGGTGATTTGTTGGAGAGCGCCGCTGGCCAGCATGAGCTGATAGTCGTCGCCGGTGCCGGTGACTGCGGCGGTCAAAGTAGCCGCAGGGTTCGAACCGGGAGTGAACATTACGGCCAGATTGTCCGAAAGCGCGCCGCTGGATTGCGGCGTGAATGCCACATTGATGACGCAGCTCGCAAGATTTACAAGAGTTGAGGTGCAGGAAGTGTTCGCCACTTTGAAGTTGGTGGCGCCGCTCTGAATGCTGGAGCTGATTTGGGTGATCGAGGCACCGGAATTATTTGTCAGGGTGAAGGATTGCGACGGGGTTGTTCCGGCAACCGGCTCGAGGCCGAAATCGGTCGGCACGGGTCCGACCGGAGGCGTCAGCGATACTCCGTTGGCCGGAACGCCCGCGCCGCGTAGTTCGAGAAGCCTGTGCGTGCCCTGATCCGCGATGAAAAGATTTCCGTTGGAGTCGAAGGCGATTTCGCCGGGAGAAGTGAGACCGCGCGCGGCGGATGTCGTTTTCCCCGATGTAGCATCGAGGCGCCAAATTTGGTCCAGGCCGCCGCCGGGACCAGAAAAAGATACAAAGACGTTTCCCGCGCCGTCCACAGCCAACCCGGTGGGAATGATTCTGCCGCCCGTGCCTTGCTGGTTCGCGACAAACAATTGAGAAGGCGAAATGGCGGCGGTAGAAATCGAGCGGGTGGTCACGTTGATTTCGACGATCGAGCCGGTGTCTGGCGAGGCGGCGAAGACTTTGCTGCCGTCGAGCGTGACTCCTATGCTGGCGGGCGAGAGTACGTGCGCAAGAATTTCCAGCGCGCCCGGGGCAGAAGAAGTGGCCGCGTGCAGCATCAGCACCGCATTCGCGCCGCGATCAGCGATATAAAGATTTCCCGCGCGATCGAGGGCGAGTCCGAGGGGCTCGACGAGCTCGACATTCTGGCGCGGACCGAAGCGTCCCACTACGCTGCGAACGATTCCAGGCTCGCTGCTGGCAGGGCCCGCGATGCTGCGGATCGTTGCGTTCAAGGTGTCGGCTACAAAAACTGTGCCGTCGAGCGCAACTGCAATTCCACTGCGCATCGTGAGCGAATCGAGTTTTAAGTCGAATTCCGCGGCGGATGCGGCTCCGCCATCACCCAGCGAGCCCGGAGCGGCTTGGCCGGCGATCAATGCAATCCTGCTAGCGGCGGAAACGGCGGCAGAAGGGCTATTCGTCGCGCTGGGCGAGTTTACCGCGGCGGCTAAAGAGAAAATCCTGTTGCCTTTGTCGGCGTTGGTGAGGAAAAGGAGCGCGGATTCGGACGCGGTGGAATTCTGAGAGCTCACGGCGTTCGTGGCGCTTGGGGATGGGGGCTGGACAGCGAGAGAACGCGCGGGAACGTTTGTGGCAATCGTGATTGGTGCGCTTGGCCCCGTTTGCCCGGCGCTCGCGGTTGACTGTGCGGCGTTCGAAGCTGCTTTGGCGGAAGAAAGCTGCGAAGAGGAAGGCGCTCCAGACGCTTTACTTTGCGCGCGAGCCGCTGCGGGTAATTTCAGCGCCGCTGCAAATCCAGCCAAGCCCAACACCGTCACCGCACAAACGATTCGCAATCGTCGCACCAAGCTCTCCTTACATTCGACGCTTAGGATTCAGCTGAAGGCCTTCGGGTTGTGCGCCAACGCAGCGCACAGCGCTAAATGATAACAGTGATAGACGGCCTGTAGCCAGCGGACGCGGCTTTTGGTGGCTAGGGGGTAATGCTGAGTTTGTTTGGAGGCGGGCGTGGCCTCGTCCGATCCGGCGTCGAATTCGGTAGCGCGAGTCGCGTTTCGCCAAATACACCCGCCTAAAGGCGGCCGGTACGAAAGCAAAATCAGCAGACACTACACGGAGGAACAATGGCACTTACATTTTCGATTGTTGATACATGGGAAGACGGCAAGCGGGTGCACGTGAGCGGGACGGTGGTGGCGTCGGGGAACTATACGACGTCGGGAGACACGCTGGACCTTTCGCAGGTGCCGCTGATCGCGTCGGACCAGCCGCCGGTGCAGGGAACTGCGTGGATGGATGGACTCGCCGGGTACGACTACGTTTTCTATCCCGGCGCTGCGATGAACGCGAACAAAGTGAAAATATTTCAGCAGGGTGCGGCCGCCGGGCCGTTTCCGGAGCTGGCCTCGGGAGCGTATCCCTCCGCCATCACTGCCGATAGCATCACCTTTTACGGAATTTTCAAGAAATTGCAGTAATGTGACGGATCAGCACAATTAAGGTATCGCGATGAGTTTGAGAATGCCTTTTTCGATTACCGCCAACTGATGTCCGTCCGGAGAAATCGCGGACGCCCAAGACCCCACCGGCAAAGTGTGGTCAAAGATTCGGCGCTTGGTTGTCAAATCGTATACAAATATTTCAGGCGGCCAAGATCGAACGGGGGCAAAGATGTTTTTCTTCAGCGCGCGAATGGCTAAACGCTGGTAATTGTCGGAAATTCCAATAAACATGGGAGACACAAAACTGCCTGGGACGGGAATCCTCGCCTTCATTATCTGCTTGCCGCTGCGGTCGACAACGTAGAGTCGCTGATCGAAGGCGTAGGCGATTTCGTCATTTCCGATAAAAGTGAGAAAGGCGCAAGCGGGAAGGTCATTCAGAAAAGCCCAGTCGTCCTCCTTGCTAGACACGACACGTGCGGCCCCAAAACAATTTCCCGCGAGCGTATAGGCGAGCTGTCTATCACCGAAGTGGGGCGAGGATTTCAACGGGTAAGTCAAACTGCGGTTCTCTTCGAGGGTGTCCCCATCTAGAAAATGTGCTGACCGAGTCTGCGAAGCATCGTCAATAGTCATTTCGACCAGTTGGTTTAATCTGCGATTGAATGAAATGCCTGTGATCGAATCTCGCAAAGGCACGGTCTTGAGCAACTGAAGGTTGGCATCGAAAAAAGCCAGTTGACCCGAATGACCAAACAGGAGCCCGCCGTTAGGTCCGGCCGTAATATCCAACGCCTTGGGATCGGTCATGATCTCTCGCTGCGCCAATACCTGGCCACGAGTATCAAGGACGATCAATTGAAAAGGTTCAGAGCCCGGGTCCGAAACCGGCCGCTTATAGTTAAAGAATACTGCCAGTCGATTTTCAGATAGGTAGAAAATCCCAATTCTTTGGCGAATTTGCAATTCAGTCGGAAAACTGTACGGATGCAGATCGATGCCAATCGGTTCAGACGGAAACGAGCTCGAATACTGGGCGGTCAAGAAAAGAAACGCTCCCAGCGCCGCGATAATGCAAATAATCCTGTTTTTATAAATTCTATTCATAGCGTGCATGTTCGCGCCGAGAAATCCAATTCAATCACAACGATGCGGAAGCAAGGAGATGCAGTAGGGACAAACCGCATCTCGCAAACCGTGTTCTAACACCAATTCACGCGACTTCCAATTCCTTCTTTACGAGAATTACCTACTATGTCCATTGAAACGTTTACGCCGTTGCCGCTGAATATTTTTAGCTCGTGGATCACGTTGCTCGATCCGTCTGATGTGCCGCCGGGGATGTCGCCCTCGCTTGGGGATGTGGAATTTTTTCCGGGCGGGGTGCGGACGCGGCCAGGGCTTGTGTCGCAATTTCCGGTGGTGGCGGGGTCGCCGCAGATCAATGGGCTGAAAACGTATGCCACGACGAATCTCGTTCAGCGGATGATCGCGCTGGATTCGATCGGGAATTTGTACAAGGAAACGTCGCCGGGAGTGCTTTCGGTGTTTGCGTCGGGGGGGAAGCCGGGGCTTTATCTCGCGTCGGACACGCATTTTGGGCGCGAATACATGGCGTTTGGCGACGGGCTCATCGGGCAGGACATTCCGCGGCAGTATGACGACACGAATTTCGATCGCGTAAGCCAGATCGGGCCGGCGGAAGGACCAGCGGTCGCTGACGCTACCGACGCGGGGAATATCTCGCCGGGCGCGCATCAGTGCTCGGTTATTTTTGTGACGCGGCAGGGATACATGACCGCGCCGTCGCCTCCAACAACGTGGACGGCAGCGGGGAGCAAGAAGGTAAACGTGACGAATATTCCTACGGGGCCTTCGAACGTGGTGCAACGGCTGCTGGCGTTCACGGCGAGCGGGGGCGCCACTTTTTATCAAGTGCCGGCTACGATGACGATCAACGACAACGTGACCACTTCGCTTGAAGTGGATTTCAGCGACACGATTTTGCTCAGCGGCTTGAGCGTGGAGAATTTGTTTGGGCAGATCGAGCTGCCGTGCCAGCTTGGCGTGGTGGATTATGCCGAGCGGCTATTTTGGTGGGGCGAACGCGCCAAGATGGACAACTGGCGCAATCTTTCGTTCGACGGCGGCTGGGACATTTCAGGCGACGGGCGTCCGCTGGGTTGGCAACTCGACCCAACGTTTGGCGCGGGAGGAAGCCGCGAGCCGAGTTTCTCGGTTTGGGGCGACGCGTATCGTATAACGGCGGACGGCGTCACGATCCAGCGCGGAACGATCACGCAAAATGCAATCACGGACGCGTTTGGCGATCAACTGCTGGTGAACAACACGGATTATTCCGTGCGAGTGCGCGTGGCGCGCAGCGCGAATCTCTCCGCGGGGACGTTGCGCATCAATGCATTCAGCCCAACGGCGGGACTGGTGGGCGCGGGACTAGTGGTTTCCGCGGCGCAGGCTACTGCTTCGTACCAGGAATTCACGGCGCAGCTCTTTCCTCCGCAAACTTCGCTGCCGACGGATCTGACGTTGCGAGTATATGCCGACAGTACGCCCGGACCGAGCGGGGAGTCGTTTCTGGTTGACGACATCGAAATATTTCCGACTTTCGCGGCGCAGAATTCTTCGCTGGTGCGCGCGTCTGCCACTTCGGCGCCGGAAAGCTACGACGGAGTTTCCGGCATACAGGAGATCGCTGTAAACAACGGGCAGGGAATTCGCGCGGCATTCAAGTTGCGCAACAATTTGTATTTCGTGAAAGAACGATCGATGTACGTGACCGCGACGGACGGAGTGAACGAGCCGGCGCTTTGGGGAGTGGAGGAAGTGTCGAACAAGGTGGGGACTCCTTCGGCGCACGGCGTGGGTTACGGCGAAGAATGGGTGGTGATCGCGGGCCGCTCGGGACTTTATTATTTTGACGGCAGCGAGCCGATCAAATTGTCGCAGGAAATTCAGCCGACGTGGGATGCGATCAATTGGCAATACGGACAGTTGCTGTGGGTGCAGGTGGACACGCAGCACAAACGCATCTACGTCGGCGTGCCGATGGGCACAGCCACACAGCCGAATCAGATTCTGATGCTGGATTACACGGAAGGAATGCAGGACCCGCTAGTTTCGATTTATACGGCAGCGGCGGAGCGTTCGCGAAAATGGGCGCCGTGGATGATTTCCGCGAATTCGTGCGGGTTGATTGAGCGGAGTAACGGAGTGGCGCAAGTGTTTCTTGGCGCGAATAATTCCAGCGGGAAGATCTACGCGCTGACCGAAGGACAGTTTTCGGACGATGGCGCGGCGATCAATTCGTTTTACTCCACGGCGTTTCTTGCGGCGACCGGATTGAGCGGCAGGAATTTGTTCGGCTACCTGACGGCTTACGTGCAGGGGGCAGGGTCGCTCTCGCTGACTTCGTTTTCGCCAGGCGACGTGAGCGTGCTGTCGCTCGGCGCCTGGACGCTGGCTGCGCCGGCTTCGCGCGACATGGAGCAGTTCACAAACGTGCTGGCGGAGCGGGTGTCGTATCAGATTGGCACGAGCGTGGCGGGGTCGTGGTTCTCGATTACGAAACTTGTACCTTGGGCGAAGCCGGATCCATTCGCGATTGTGCGGGGAACAAACTGATCACTGAGTTGCGATTCACTCAAATACTATGCTGAATATTTCGCAAATTGAGGCGCTGCGGCGGACGAATCCGCAGCTTTACGAAGCGATGCAGCGGCTGGCGGCGGCTTCTCTCGGGCCGAACCAGGGCTGGAGCATCGACAGCCAGATCACCGACGGCACGAATTTTGCGCGGGTGACGTCCGGGGCGCTTACGGGGAACCGGATCGATCCGACGAAGACCGGCGTACTGATGAAGGGCTCGGTGCCGCCGACGTGGTCCGGCGCGTTCACGTACGTTTCGACCACGTCGAGCATTACGTGGTCGTGGAGCGGGCTTACAATTTCGCGGGCGGACGGCACGTCAACCGGGGTTCCAAACGGGTCGCTCGCGGTTTCGGGGCTCGCGGCCGCTACTTCGTATTACTTTTATCCTTACTGGGACGATGTGGCGCTGGCGATTGCGTGGGTGGGCGGAATCGCCGGAAGTGTGGGCTCGCCTGCAAACGCGCAGAGCGCGAAAACAAATGTTGCGGCGCAGCAGCAGGCGCTGCAAGGGCGCGTTCCGCTTTCGCAAGGCGCGATGATTGCAGCTACCACCAGTAGCGGAACAGGTGGCGGTTCGGGCGGAGGCAGCGGAAGTTGTCTGCGCGCCGGGATGGTGGTGCAAACGAAAGAGCGGGGCATCGTCAAGATCGAAACCTGCCAGGTGGGCGAGCATCTTTGTTGTCCGTGCCATACGCACGGAGAGCCGTGGACGCGCATTGAGCGGCTGGAATTGCGCGACGCCGACACGTTCATCCGGCTGCATTTTTCGAATGACGAATCGCTGGATGTGACGCCGCACCACATTTTTACGCTGGGCGATGGATCGCCGATGCGCGCGGAGCGCTTGTGTTTGAGCGACGTTTTGGTGGGACGCTTCGGACGAATTACGCTGAAGAAAATCGAGACGATCGTCGAGGAAGGGAAGAAGGTGACGGTGAGTTGCGAGCCTTATCATCAATTTTTTGCAGGGCAGCACAATGCGAGCGTGCTGACGCACAACTACACTTTTTCCTCTTAGCTGACATCCTTAGTTTCCAGTTTTTTCGCTTCGCTATGACCGGAAAACGCTATTACTTGACGACGCTTGGCGCGTGGCATCGGCACGCTGGGCGCTTTGCGAATTCGCACTGGCTGGCGCTTGGCGCGGCTGCAACGGTACCGCCCGGCAGCGATTCTACGAGTGCGCACGACATTACACCGGCGGGCACAGCATGCTGTGCCCCTACGGAATCGTCGAGTGCGGGTTCGGAGACAGACGCGACGCCGATTATCGTCCTCGTTGAAGCGGACGAAGGAGCGCATCTGGCGCTCGAGGACGATGCTGCGTTTGAAGCGCTGCCGCATCCGCTGGCGCAGAAGCCAATCTCGGAAGCGGCGCAAGCGGCGCTCGCTGCGCACGGAGTCGCGACGGGCGCGACCATGTTTGATGCAGCGGAGGCCGTCGCGCGCGTGCATCCGCTTTTGCGCCACCGAGTGTTCTAACCCTAAGGCACGTGCTTATTCGCGAATACACTGACGCTGATCTTGACGCGCTGCGAGGCATGCACGCGCAGCAGGGATTCGATTACGCATTCCCGGACCTGGCGGATCCGCTGTTTGTCTCGAAGCTGGTGGTGGAAGACGGCGCGGGGCGCGCGGTGATGGCTTCGCTGGCGCGGTTGACTTGCGAAATATATCTGCTGGTTGCGCCGGGGGAAGGGAATCCGCGTGAGCGTTATGCGCGGCTGCTCGCGTTGCACCGCGCCGGTGAACGTGACCTTCTCGCGCGCGGGTTGCACGATGCGCATGCGTGGCTGCCGCCGCCTATCGCCAAGAAATTCGGCCGCCGGCTCGCGGCCCTCGGCTGGGTTCGCGACGACGCTTGGACGCCGTACTGCCGGCGGCTGATTTTCTAGGAGCGCCGGCCACCAACCGGCGCCGCGCCTCTCAGGTTGCATAAACGCCCATCCGACAACGCGTTCCGGGAAAACTATCAATGTCTTTGATCAACGGCAAGTTTTACATGAATCCGGCTTACGGCCAGGCAATGGCCACTAAGGACCCTGCCGTCGCAGCCGATGTTCATTCTCTACAAAAAGCTGCAAAAGACCCGAAAGTTGGAGATGCTCACGAGAACTGCGGGACTGTACAAATACGGGAAACAGATCGAGAATTCGAAAATACAATCCCAACATGAGAATCACGTACACATCACCATTCCGCGGGGCGAGAACGACGGCAAGTAAAGGTGTGGGACTGGTTGTACTCTGGCTGTGCTTTATGTTGGCAGGCGGGCTAAGAGGCCAGCAATGCAAAAAAGTGCATGTCTCGAAGGTAAGAAGCATATTCGCAATTGCGCCGTCGCCTGCGGGAGGCGACGTGCTTTTCTACGGTTCGCCGAGTGAGATGGAAGGTGAAATAGTCACCGGCAATCTGTTTAGATTGCGCTTGAACGAAACGGAGAGCGATGTTGTGGGCGTGAAGTCTCCTGGTGCATCCAACCCACCTGCGCCCGTGTGGAAGCCCGAAGGTAGCGTTGCATATTTCGAGACCGATCGAGGCATTTACCAAGTGAGTTCGGCAGGCACGTCACCAGAGCTTCTTTGGAAAGGTTCCTCAGAAGGTATGGCTATTTCTCCAGACGGTTTCTTCGTGGCTTTCTGGCGAATTGAAAAGGGTGCTGACACGCTCGTTCTATATGATCTTATGAAGAAGTCGGAGGCACGGACTTGGCGTATTCCTGACCGTTTCGAAAGCGATAAGACGGGGTGGGACATTGCGTTCGCGCCTGACGGTCACGGTCTGTATGCCCGCACCTACGACGAGGCCGGCAACACCCCGCTCAAACGATTCGATATTACTGACGGCAAAATAACAATGGTCAGCGCGAGTTGTTCTGCTGTAGCAGAGAGCAAGGACGCGGTGTACTTCATTGCAGTTTCCGGAGCGGCAAACAGCCTCCGCAAAATTGCGCCCAGCACCAGGGGCTCAATTCTAGTTGCCAAGGATTTTCATTACGACAGCCTGTCGAAGGGTGGGAATCCGCGGTGGCTCACCGCTCAAGACAACCGCACCAAAGAAATCGTCATTCTCGACACCAAGGCAGATACGATCAGATCGATAGGTAAGTACGATTCCGCGGCCGTTTTGCCGGACGGCAAGTTGCTCCTCGTGAGCGGGTCCGAAATAGCGGTGGTCGACCGATCCTGCAATCCGACGCCCTGATCCAGCGTCGAGAGTAAATGTGCCATTTCAGATTCCCCTTCGGAATGACACTTTAGCTGTTAGGGTGGGATTCGATCCAGGAGCCGAGGAGTTTGGCGGCGTGCTCGCATAGCTTTTTGTCTTCGGAGGCGAAGGCGGCGCGGAAATGGCTGTCGATGTCGAGCTCGCCGACGACGTTTCCTGCGACGAAGATGGGCACGACGATCTCAGATTTGGTTTCCGCAGAACAGGCGAGATAGCGCGAATCGGTTGCCACATCATCGACGATGACCGTCTCGCCGCTGGATGCTGCGGCTCCGCAAATTCCTTGATTCAACCTGATGCGAGTGTGCGGGGTCATCGAACCTTTGAACGGGCCGAGGACCAGCATATCTTCGGCGGGTTCTTTTTCGATCATGTAGAAGCCGACCCAGTTGTATTTCAGCAGATTCTTGTGGAGCAGGCCCACGATAGCGGCCATCAATTCGTGCTTGGAAGTCGCGGCCTCGGCGAGAGCATCCAGCTCGGGGATTAGGTCTTTAGGTTCCGGATTCGCTTTAAACATATGGGCATTAAATCATGTCGCGGCGGATTCGCAATGCCGCGGCGCGGGAGTTCGTTTCCATCAGCGCAACTCTGGGCTGCGCGATAGAAGGCGGCGCGGGCAAGCCGCCGCACTCCAAATGGGACGGTGGCGCGGTCCTATCGGAGTGCGGGAGCTTGCTCTCACTTTGCTTTATTGTTTTGGAGTGGCTTTATCTTTCTTGACCACTGGAGCGGGTGCGGGCTTGGGCCCCCAGAACTCGGGGTCGGCCTTGATCAGATCTTCCATCATGTAACTTTGGCGCGGATTGATGGCGAAGATGTTGGTTTCGGATGAGGCGATGGCTGCGGCGGAAAGCTCGCTCAACTTTTTCATTCCGTCGGCACCCATCGCGGCCATGAACTTCGGAGCTTGCTGAAAGCCGGCGTCAACTTCCGACATGGACTTCCGCGGAATGATGACCAGGTAAGCGGGCTGCTCATGGCCGAAAACGTTTTGATACATGGCCCAGTGGGCGTCCGGAATATTGGCGTAAGCTTGCTTCACCAATTTGACCGCCTCGTCCCACTCGGCATCGTGGCCTTGCTTGATTTGGAAGACTTCCAGTTCGAAATAGCGGATGCCAACAAGGCTGGCGGTTTGGTTGAGGCTTTGGTCCGGGCGGTAAACCCAGCTGCTCTGATCGGACGAATCGAGGAGTTCGCCGTCAGTGGCTGTGGCGCGATCGAGCGCCGAGGAGAACGCGGGATCTTTCCGCTCGTCCGAAACCTCTTTCTCCCATTCGGCGAACGAATTGTAGCCGATGAAGTAGAGCGCGCGATGTTTGCCGCTCATCGAGTCCATGCCGATGTAGTATTCGGGCGATTTCGCGTTACTCATGGCCTTTACGAAAAGGCTTTCGGTGCGGTCGTGCGCTAAACCGGACTTGCCGGGTTTCAGAAATTCGCGCTCGATGCGAAGTATTGTGGGTGGCGTATGCATGCCCTCGGATTTTTCTTGCGCTGCGGCGATGCTCGCGGTGCCAAGTACGAGACAGATTCCGAGCAAAATACCAGACACTTTTTTCATGGATTTGCCGACCTCCTCGGCAACTACTTGTTTTAAATACCAGATTGAAAATGGGTTGACGTGCTGTCACACAGGGCAAGGCAAAATCAATAGCGCGTGTGTCGCGGAGAGTAGCGAAGAGGGGAAGCGAAGTCAAGCGGATCACGCCACGCTGGCAAAGCAAGGGAGCGCGCCGCGGGTTATCCGAACCGCAATTCATCAATAAAATTTTCTATATGGAGGAAATATGTCACGCGGGGCAGAACATACGACGCGTCAACTGACCGACCAGCAACTGGCGCAGCAGAACCAGCTCATCTCGCAGTCCAACCAGGAGGGAGGGCAGGACCGTTCACTGCTGCTCCCGACGATACAAAGCTTGCTGACCAGCACCGGCTACACGCCGCAGCAGCAGTCTGACATTACGCAGCAAAGCTTGGGAGCGGCGAACACGGCGTATGACGCGTTGCGCGAAAGCGCGGCCAACCATGCGGCGGCGACGAACGATACGGCGGGATACGGCGACTTGACCGCGCAGCTCGGGCGCGAGCAGGCGCAGACGGACGCGAGCACGGCGCAGCAGAATCAAATCGCGTTCGCCAATCAGGCGTACAAGGAGCAGCAGGCCGGGCTGAACGCGCTGACGCAGACCTACGGCATCGACACGAATCTTCTCGGCAAAGCGATGGGCGTGCCGGCGGAACTGCTCAATGTGCGGCAGCGGGCGTCGAGCGGATCATCGGTCGGTGGGCTGGGCGGGTTGGTGGGGTTGGGGTCCGGCATCGGGTCGCTGTTTGGGTAGAAGGCGACTGACATCGTGACACGTGCTAGGCGGTCTGATGAACGGTGATTGCCGGCGCTTCGGCGGGCGCAGTAAGCAGCGCCCCTACGGGAGCTTTTTGCTGTGACTCGCGGTTGGGGTTGGCGAGCTGCCGACCGATCGGAAAAAGTCAAAAGAGCCGGCGAGACGCCATTCGTTCCTCAGGGCAAGCCGGCGCTACGAAAACCGGGCGGGGTGTGGCACACTATGCGGCCATGCGCGCGACAAAATTTGAGTTTGAACAGCGCTTTTGGATCATTGGGGCGATTATATGGATCGGCTTTGGGTTGTACAACGTCGATCACGCCAATTTCGCGGTGTGGTTGTTGCATCTGGTTGCGCCGACAATCGATCTGGAAAGCGCGCGCGCAAATAATTTGGCGCGGCTGATTTTCGGCGCCGGGGCGATGCTGGTTTTTCTCTCCGCGTTGATTCGTACTTGGGCCACTGCATATCTCAAGACGGAAATCGTTCATGACATGGCGCAGCATTCTGAAGGGTTGGTGGCCGACGGGCCGTACCGCTACGTGCGCAATCCGTTGTATCTCGCGAATGTGCCGCTGGCGGCGGGGTTTGGGACCATGGCTAGCCCAGCGGGCTTGCTTTTTATGGTCCTGGGGATGTGGTTCTTTATGTATCGGCTGATTTTTCGCGAGGAAGATGGGCTGCTGCAAACGCAGGGCGAGTCCTATCGCGCTTACTTGAAAGCGGTGCCGCGGTTTTGGCCCGCGCTTACGCCGCGCGTTCCTTCGGGCGGCGGGGTAGCGCGCTGGGGGCAGGCGATTGCGGGAGAAATGTTCATCTGGCTGATGGGCCTCGCGGTGCTGTGCTTTGCCGTTACCTTGAGTTTGAAGCTCGCGGGGATTGTGCTGGCGGCGAGCTTTGCGGTGTACTTCGTTGCGGTCTATTTGGTAAAGAAACGCGCTGCCGCGGAAAAATCTTAGGCTATCGAGTACCCATCGCAGTTCCCCAAGTCGGTCACGCGCGAAACGATCTTCCTTGTCGGTGCCGCCCCTTGGCCAAAATAATTCGCATTGTCGATGACCCTTATTGGTGGACCTTGGCGCTCTCGTCCCTGGTGCAACTGGTGATGTTCATCCGCTGGATCTACCGGCGAATCCGGAACGACGAAATGATGCGCGCGTTTGTGGCGGATATGGCCAAGGTTCACTTGCCGCACACGTACGCGCTGCTGGAAAAAATCTGCGCCCAGCAGGGAATTGACGCGTCGGAGCGCCCGTCAATCAATTGGGTTGATTTGCACGGCCCGCGTAGGTGATACGTTAGTTCATCCGTGGTGCGCTCGGATCGATCGCTTGTTTAGACTGCGGAGTTTCTTAATCAGGGAACGATTAAACTGTCTCGCATCTTGGGAGAGATGAGCTCGCTTATGGCAGTTCGGACATACCGCGATGACTTTTTCTGGATGATCCGGACCACCCTCAGCCAAACCGAGAGTGTGGTGGGGCTCGAGGTACAGAACGCCATCTGTCGTTAAGAAAGGTCCTGGCTGTTCACAGCCCTGACAAATACCGTCGGCAAGTTTGAGTACGTAATTCCGAATCGCCAAGGAACGTGCTCTCACAATAGCAGATCGTCTCTTCCCGGGAATTACGGCGCGGGCGCTTAGTAGCGCGACTGCCTTGAGCTCTTCCAAACTAGCCCCTTCCAAGGACTTATCGTCCAAATCCGGGAGTCCAGTCTCTCGCCGTCGCCGAACAAGTAAATGAATCTGCGATGCAAGCTCCCGATTCGGCGTCGTAATGCTGCGCGGATAGTTCACCCACATCAGCTTCGGAAGGTTTCGACGTATCGCTGGCAGGGATATAGGTGGATTAATGAGCCTGATTCGAGCCAGTGAAGCGCCGTACCTATTTGTCCAGCCCCTGCGAGGTTGCGGTTCTGAGTTTATACGGGCAGTCGCAAAGAATCCGTATCTTCTAACATAAATGACCACATCATCGCCCGGCGCCGCGCCCTTGGGGACTATCCAGGTTGCGTCTGTCGGACGACCACTTCGGGCTCTGCTTTCAATTATTCCCTTATCCGAATCGGGGTCGCCGTGAACGATATGCGTTTTCCGCATTTAGTACCGAATATTACCACGAAGACGCCTTCAACCTAGGGACGCTTCGAAGGCCAAGAAAAGATGACAAAAGCTATTCGCATCCTCAGGCTAATTTTGTTTTCCGCTGCGTGGCTTGCGCTGACTGCGCCTGGCGCGTTCGCGCAAGGGTCTCAGCGCGTGAATGTGGTGCAGGGGGACACGGGGCAAGCTATCGCTGGGGCAAATATTTGGGTTTGCAGCGGGATGGTGCTGCCGGCTTACACGAGCACGCCTGCTTGCACGCCGACCGCCGCGATTTATTCAAATCCTACGCTGACCACGCCGATCACGCAGCCGCTCGTTTCCGACGGGCTTGGCAACTACAGTTATTTCGGCGTGGCGGGAACGTACACGGAGGTGATCACCGGGCCGATGATCGCAGGCTACACTTCGACCATCGTTCTGCCGTGCGCGCCAAGCTCGCCGACAGCGGGATGCGGAGGCAGCGCGGGAAATCCTGCGTCGCCGAGCGGCTCGATTCAGTTCAACAATATCGGAGCGTTCAGCGCATCGATTTTGAGCGAAGATTCCGGGGCAACCACGATCACAGACTCCGGCAACATGACGGTGCAGGGCGCGCACGCCACAGTAAACACCGCGAGCAATGGCGGATTCAACCTGAACGTGAACGGCACGGGAAATTTTCTCGGCTTGGTGACGACTCCGGGCGGATTGTCGGCGAACGCCGAATCGCCGAACAGCGCGTTCAGCGCGCCGACGAAACTTTTCTTTATGGCCGCGGGGTGCAACAACGTGACGGCAGGGAACGCTTGGCAGATTGGGACGGCCAACGCTCCCGCGCCCGCTTGCCAGGGAACGAACACGCGAAAAGGCGTGCTGCAGTTTGCGCGCGGGAACGTGGCGTACATCGAGCTCGAACTGCCGGTGGACTGGAATTTCGGCGTGAACGTGGATTTGAAGATTGCGTTCACCACGACCGATACGACGAACGGGCACTTCACCGCGTGGAGCGTGCAAACCGGATGCAATTCGTTGAGCGGCACATCGACTGACGATCCCGTGTTGAATGCGGCGCAAACGGTTTCGTCCACGGTCGGCAGCACGGCGGTGTCCGGCGCGGAATATCTTACGCTGCTTACTGCGTTGAACATGACCGGATGCTCGGCGGGGAACAACTTCGTCCTTGCTATCACGCGAAATAATTCCGGGGCGGACACGAACACGGACACCGCCGTCGCGGCCAAGTGGGCGGAACTGACTTTCGGCCGGACGATTAACTCGACGAACCGGTGACAGGCGCTGGGCCCGGTGCTGCGAAGAGCCTGCCAGACCGCTGAATCATCGCCAAGCATCAGTGCCGGGCACACCATGCTGTGCCCCTACAGATCCTCGAACGGGCGCGAGTTTATGTCCAAGGAGTCGCAATGCAATCGTGGCAGAAATTTCTTGATTCGCTGGCCACCAAGGGCGGGAATTTGCTTGTGCTGTTCGTGTGCTTCGCGGGGCTGCTCAGCCTGCTGATTCACGTTTTGCATCACGGCGACACGGGGAACGTGAGCATGGTCGTGGTCTCGACATTTTCCGGATTTTCGGGGGCATTGATGGCCACGCTGACCGGGAAAGACAGCAAGGAGCAGAGCGAAAACATTTCCGGCGTGAAGATTTCGAGCAACGCCGCAGCATCTGCGATTCCAGAATCGTCCGCCGCACCCGCCAGCGGCACGCCGAAAATCGATGGGCCTGTTTCGTAATGCAAGCTGTGGCATACAGCGAGCTAAGCCCGCTCGATTTGATGAAGCTCTGCGTGTGGCGCGAGGCGCGCGGCGAAGGAATTTTGGGCAAGCGCGGCGTGGCGCAGGTGATTCAGAATCGCGCGAACGACCCTTCGTGGTGGGGGCACGACGTCCGCTCAGTAATTCTGAAGCCCTGGCAATTTTCGAGCTTTAACGCGGCAGACCCTAGTTCGCAGAAGTGGCCGGCGGAAGGAGACCCGTCGTTCCAGGATTGCGCGGAAGTTTGCGAAGCGGTGGCAACCGGGAAGCATGAGGACATCACCGGCGGCGCGACTTCCTATTACGACATTTCCATTCCGCCGCCGTCGTGGGCCGCGAACGGAAGCAACGTCCTCACGCTATCCGTGGGGCGTCTGCGCTTCTACAAACTCGCGCCGGTGATGGTGAGCGACATCGACCTCGGCATGTAAATCGTTCCGAAGGGAGTGACACATCGTTCTCACGTACCGAAAGAACTAAAAGCAAAGCGGGTGTACAATTTTGTCTCCTGGATTTTGCACCGGGCAGGTTCCCAGCCAGGCTCGGGGCAAGAAATTTCGCTCCGGAGAACTCAATTGGAAACCGCAGTTGGAGTATTTAGTTCGCGAGAACGTGCGGAAAACGCGCTAGGGTATTTGCTTGAGAACGGCGTGCCGGAAGACGCGATCGTGTATTTGACGCGGTCTGAAAGCGAGGCTGTGTCTTTGGGGAAGAAGATCGGCGGCTTCGCCGGAGGGATCGCTGGCGGAGCCGTTGGTTTCGGAGCGGGATTGGCAGCGGCTTCCTGGGCACTGATTCCCGGAGCAGGAGAAGTTTTCGCACTCGGCGCGGGCGCTGCGGCATTGCTCGGGCTGTTTGGCCAAAAGGCCGGAGCTGCGGCCGGCGCGAAATTGAGTAGGAACGTTGACGCTGATGTGTTGAGAGACGAGCAGTCCGCTGAAGATGCGGAAGTGTTTCTGAATATTCTGAAAGAAGGGCGGTCACTGATCGTGGTCAGAACGGAATCGCACGAAACCGCAAGAGTGGCCTGCGTGATACTCGATCGCATGGGAATTACCGCCACCACTTCCGCTGGCGTTGATGCGGATAAAATGCGGGCCACGACTCGGCCGACGGGTAAAGGCATCACGGTGCTGGAAATGCACGGAAGGAACATGCAGGGCGAAGGCAACGTCGTGCTGCGCGACGCAGTTCAGGATTTGCTCGCTCGGGGAAATACAAAGGTCATTTTGAACTTGAGCCAAGTGGAACACATCGACAGCGCGGGAATTGGCGAGCTGGTGCGAAGCCACACGTCACTGCGCAAGGCAGGCGGGCAGCTGAAGCTGTTGAATCCCAGCGCCAAAATTAAAGAGATGCTGCAAATGAGCATGCTGCACAAAGTGTTCGACTTGCAGAACGATGAAGCCGGCGCGATCAAATCTTTTGGCAGATCGTCTAAATTCGGAGCGCCTTCCTAAACCGTTTGCTCTCGCACTTCCGTAAATCGACGGCCGCCCGTCCTTCTTTTTAACACTTTTGAGTGTCCCGAGGTTTGCTGTCCGCAGCCGCACGAACACCTGTTACGCTTTATCGACTCGGGCTAAAGCCTCATTAATGCGAAAATCTGGGCAGAACAAAATGAGAAAAATTCTGATAGCCGTGTTGATGATGCTTGGTGCGCCGTTATTGGCGCGGGCGCAGAATTATTATTACGCGCAGACGGCACAGGGCGGGAATTCGGGAGCGGACTGCGCCGACGCCTGGGCTTATAACGACGGCACAAATGGGATGACGCTGAAGGCTGCGCCGGGAGCTACGATATGGATTTGCCCGCCGACGTGGAATGGAGCGGCGAACCAAACCTGGGCGACGTTCACAACCAGTGGAACGAGCGGCAATCCTATTACGCTTAAATGGGCGCCGGGGGCGGTCGTCCAAGCTCCTTACCACAACACTTCCACGGCTGGATTCGTATTCAATAATCAGTCTTGGTGGGTGATCGATGGAGGGCTGACGGCGGGGGTCTATAGCACCTGCAACATCGCCACCTACAATTCAGGGGCGTGCCCGAGCCAGCTTCAGAACACGCTCAATGGCGGGATCTCGGAGCCGCTATCGGGGGTGAGCGTATCGGGCGGGACCGCGACGGCAACCTGCACGGCGGCTTGCAAGCCCTACATCAATCCGGCAAATTCCAACGACATCGCAAAAGTGATCATTTCAGGGACAAGCGTTGCCGCGTGCAACGTGCAGGTGCAGCCGCTCACCGATGTCAGCACCACGGTTTTCACTTTCGCCACGCCGGCAGGATGCACCACGGCGACAGGCGGGACGGTGTACAACGTGTGCCCCGCGGGAGCCTGCACCAACCAGCAGATCAACGCCAATTTGGTGCTGGCTACCAACGTCAGCCATTTTGAAATTAAGAACGCCCACTGGGGGCCGTCGTTCGTTTCGGGGATGTCGGACACGAACAATGCCAGCGGCATTTTGACGATCAACGGCTCCTACACAGCCGTGCACGACATGACCGCGCACGATGGCGGCAGCATTTGGAATGAAGTGGGCGCGACCACCGGCCAGTCTGTCGCGTTTTACAATAACGATATTTGGCACGCTTGCTGGCTGATGGGGTTTGCGGGGGCCGGGACCATTTCGCAGGATTTGGAGTGGTACAACAATCACGAGCACGACATCGGGAACTTCTCGAATGGCAGCGTCGGAACCTGCCACGGGAACGGAATTCACTTCTACGACCTGGGGAACGGCGTGGGTGGAAACGCCGGCGGAGTGCAGGCGGTTTATCACCACGACAATTTGATTGATGGGGATTGGGGCGTGGCGACCTCAGGCGTTCCGTACTTTGCCGAGGGGCGCACGCCATGCGGAGGGCTGCCGGCCAGCGGGCCGTCAGACACGTTCGCGAACGGCAGCGGGTCGAGCACCGGAACGATGTACGAGTGGAATGACGTGGTGGCCGCGTACACGCTGCCGGGGAGCCCGCCGAACGGCTTTCCGGCGATCAGCTGCGGCAACAAGCACTTCATCGTAAATAACTATTTTCTGGGCAACGGCACCACGGGCAACGGAGCGATCTGGGACAACAATCCGAGCATCGATTCGACGCAGACAGGCATTACTTTCGCGAACAATATTCTGCAGTCCACGGACGTGCTGTACCAGCAGATCGGGTCGTCGCAAGCGGCTCCGGTGCAAATTGATTACAACGTTTACGGGAACAATGCGGGCGGAAACAACGCTTGGCAGACGGCGGCGGTGAACACCAACAGCTTCACCACCTGGCAAGGGGCGGGGTTCGACGCGCACGGCTACCACTACAGCGGGCTCATCCCGAATATCAACAGTTGCAACACGTATGAGTGCGGAGCGGCGCAGCCGACAGGGAGCTTCGTAGGGCTTTCGGCAGGGACAAATCTCACTTCGGTATGCACGGGGAACGCGAACCTGGCGGGGCTGTGCATGACCTCCACGGCAGGCGGCACGGCCACGGCAGTAGCGCGGCCGACGAGCGGCTCGTGGAATATCGGGCCGTTTGGTCTAGCCGTAGGGGTCACGCTGACGCCCGTTACTTACGCTTTTGCGACCACGGCTTTAGGCGGCAGCAGCAGCGATAGTCCGGTAACTTTCACGCTCACGAACAACACTGGCGTAACGATTACCGGCGTTACAATCTCTTTTACCGGTGCGAACCCCGGAGATTTCACTGAAACCACGTCCTGTGGCACAACACTTGCCAGCAGCGCAAGCTGCCAGATTTTCGTAACTTTCACTCCGACAGCGATAGGGTCGCGAACGGCCACACTGAGCGTCGCTGATTCCGCCGCGAGCAGCCCGCAAACTTCCAGCCTTTCCGGTACGGCAATTCCTTCTGTGATCAAACCGTCTCCCGCGAACCCCGTCACATTTGGAGTTGCGGTAACCGATCCTTCGGTTACATCCACGGTGAAAAATGAAAAACAGAGCGCGAATCTTTCTGCTTACAATTTTTAGCACGTCGCTTTGCTTGACTTCCTGCACCAAGGCCGTGTCCGTAGCACCGCCCGCGCCTCCGCCAGTCAATAAAGACTGGCTCATCACTGCCAGCTTCAGCTACAACTTCACGAATTACATGCAGTGCAGCGCGAGCGTTACTTCCGGCTGCATCACGGGATTTACCTGGGGCTATCTGAATGCGCAGGGTGCGCAGGTTCCGCTGAAAACCAGCCCGGTCACGGTGTGCTCCGGCGCGTCACAGCCACAAGCTTGCATCGACTCCGCTAACAGCCAACTGCCTATCGGCTCGGACACTTTCACGATCGTAGTGAACTACGTCGACTCAACAGGGAAGTCACAAGTCACCTCGCCCGTAACATCCGCGTCCCCCACAGTAATCGCCGCCGGTCTGCCGCAGGGTTTCACCATCGCTGCGCAGTAGCAACGACACCGCCCGTCGGCTTTCAATCGAGCGCTCGAACGCACGCAGTATCTCGATGCGCGGGACTATACCTTCGTAACCGCGGAGCCTTCGGGCCAGATCCTGGGCATTTCTCGAACCTAGCTAAATCTGTTCGCTCGATACAACAAATTAATCTTCAAATCACTCAAGGAGGAATCGAAATGCACAACTTAAGTAAGGCGGCACACGCAGTATTGATCGGAATTCTGTGCGGCACACTGGCTATAGGCACCGTAACGCTCGGCGGCTGCAATTCAACGCAAGTGGAAGCGGACATTCAGAAGGTAATTGCATTGCTCCCAACAGCCGTTCAGATCGCCGGCAGCATCCTCAATATCGTCGCCGCAGCGGAAGGGAACTCGGCTCCCAGCGCCGCCGTGCTCGACACCGTCAAAAATGCGTCCGGGCAAGTTCAGGCGGACCTCACCCTGGCTAGTAGCCTGGTAGCGCAGTATCAAACCGACCTCGCCTCGGCTCCCGCCGGCGTCCTGGGGCAAATCGATGCAGCTGTCGCAGACGCGCAACAAAACATCGGCGCGATTCTTAGCGCCGTTCACATCGCAAATGCCACAGTCGTCGCAGCGGTAAATTCCGCAATAGCCAGCGTGCAGACCGTTATCCTTGCGCTCATTGCTGTGTTGCCGGCGCCCGCATCTGCCGCACTTTTTCCAAGGCTCACGGCTTCGCTGCACTCTGCCGGAATCCAGCCGGGAAGTGTGAATGCCGGCGTTCCCAGTCCCCACGCTTTCGCCAAGTCGTTCAATAACGACGCTCGCATCGTCGCAGTCCAGCAGACCTACCCGAACGCCCAAATCAAAGTTCCCGTCCCGCACGCCCGGATTTTCGGCATGCCCCTGCCGTAACAACATTTTCACGTCCTGTCGTTCATAACCGCAGCGCGCGCGAACTATTCACCGATTCACAGCTTCGGGTTCAGGGTGTTCTGCACCTCGGATCTTACCCATTGTGAGTAATTAGCGGCCTTCCTCCTGCTGAGGTGCCCCCGCTAACCACCGCACCTCAACCGGCCCGGGCTCTGCGAAAGGGCAGGAGTTGACCATTTTCATGCTCGGGGCGGATGCCTCGCACTTCACCAATTTTGCGTGTCAGAAACTGACCACCAACGCTCTAAACAACCCCGCTTTGGTCTCCACCTTCCCACTCCATATTCGACTCCCGTTCCGACCGTCACCACTCCCGCATCGTCCTCCCTCACACTTCCAAATCCAAATTCAACAAAAATAACCATTGACATCGCACCTCCGCCCAGAGTAACAATACTTCCCAATATACCGTTCGAGAATGAATATTATGTTTTACGGGGAGAGAGCGTTGTGCGGGAGTGGGGGGAGCACAGAGCTATGGTGGGGTGAGTTTCGATGCGGGGCGGGCGAGCTCGTACTTAATGTATTGATCTAGCAGGGACTTATCGGCGGTATTTAGCATGCGGCCGTTTACGAAGACGGTGGGGGTGCTAGCGACGTTTAAGGCTTGACCGTCGGCGCGGTTTGCTTCTACGGCTTTTTTTGCCTCGGGTGATGACATGCAGGCTTTGAAGGCGTCGGTGTCGAGGCCGGCGGCCGAGGCGAAACCCAGCAGTTTTTCCCAGATGTTTTCCGGCGAAATCAAGTCTTGGCTTTCGAAGATTGCGTCATGAACCTTCCAAAAAGCAGCGGGTGATTGCATGTACGCGCAGCGCGCTCCGATCGAAGCTGTTTCGGTCCATGGATGGATCTGGGTTAGCGGGAAATCTTTATAGACCACGCGGACTTGCGGGTACTGCGTCTCCAGCGCCTTTAGGTTCCTGAAGAGGTCGCGGCAATGGGGACACTCGAAGTCGCTGAATTCGACGATCGTAACGCGCGCGTCCGCCGGCCCCGATGTCGGGTTTCCTTCGATGTTTAGGTGTGCGAGGTTCTCGGCGAAGGGATTCGAAGACATGTCGTAGATCTCGCCACGCAGGAATGTTTTTCCGTCTTTGCTTACATAAACTGTTCCACTGTCGGTCTGCTCATTGATTGTTACGTGGATTGGGACGAGGTAGAAGTCCGGCGAAGCGGACGGCGTCATGGGACCGAGCCGCACTTGGAACTCCGGGCCCCATGCGTATAGGTTGCGCACGAATGCTTCCGTGGACTTTAGGATTTGAGTCTGATCGGGTGCCGATGCCGTCGCGGACGTTATTTGCGCGAAGACCGGAAGTGCCAGCATCAGTGACACCAGCGGAAACGACAAACAACAGAGGCGAACTAAATGGCGTGACATGATCATTTGTTTCCCCGTAGTTGAAATGCGAAACCTGGCTGTAGAGCTCTCAGAAAGAATTGTAGTTCTTCGCGGCGGCGGCCCCAAAACAAAATTCCGCACGGAGTCGCATCCCCGTCCCCATCTCAGGCGACAGTCAGAGTGTGAATTTCTGCGCTAGAGGAAAACGGCGTCCTACGCTGAAAGCCTTCAACGTGATCTTCAATCCTGGCGGGGCTTGCTTGCGCTTGTATTCATTCTGGTCCACGCGGAGTGCGACGCCTCGGACTAGGTCAAGCGGGAATCCGAAATGGTCGGCGATTTCCTCGGGGCTGCGCAGGTCCTCTACGTAGGCCTTTAGAATCCGGTCGAGGACATCGTAATCCGGGAGCGTGTCTGAATCCTTCTGATTGGGGCGCAGCTCCGCAGAAGGCGGCTTAGTGATAGTTGCCTCAGGGATCAGTTCCCTTTTGCGGTTCACGAATTTTGAAAGCGCGTAGACCATCGACTTAGGCACGTCGGAAATCACAGCCAGTCCGCCCGCCATGTCACCATATAGGGTGCAATATCCAACGGCCATCTCGGATTTATTGCCCGTGCTCAGAACCATAGACCCGAATTTATTTGAAAGCGCCATGAGCAGATTTCCGCGAATGCGCGCTTGGATGTTTTCTTCGGTCACGTCTTCGCGCGTGCCGGCGAAGGCCGGGGCCAAAGTCTTGCGATAACTGTCGAAGGTCTCGTTGATCGGCAGGACGAGGAACTTGATGCCAAGGTTCTGGGCGAGCTGGCACGCGTCCCGCATGCTATTTTCGGAGGAATACTGGCTGGGCATGGCAACGCCAAGGACGTTTTCATGGCCCAGCGCGTCCGTGGCTATGGCCGCGACGAGGGCCGAGTCCACACCGCCGCTCAAGCCGACCACGACTTGCTTGAAGCCACACTTGCGGACGTAATCGCGCGTGCCGATTACCAGCGCGCGAAAAGCGGCCTCGAGCTCATCTTCCACCAGAGGGCGGATGTCGCCTTCGCCAGTGACACTGTCGAAGAGGACGAGATCTTCTTCAAATGATTTAGCGCGCGCCGCGACCCGGCCGTCGGGCATGAACGCAACGCTTGAGCCATCAAATATCAGGCTATCGTTGCCACCAACCTGGTTCACGTACACAACCGGCACGCGATATTCCTTGGCGATGGCTTGCAGCATGTCGTGGCGCAACGAACGCTTGTCAATGGTGTAGGGTGAAGAAGAGAGATTCAGCAGAAGGGTACTTCCCTTCCCGGCGATTTCGGCGACGGGATCGCGATCGTAGAGGCGCTGATTCCAAAAGCTTTTGTCGTTCCAAGCATCCTCGCAGATGGTGATCCCAAGTTTTTCCGTGTCGAAGGGAAAAATATGCTGCGTATGAGCGGGCTGAAAATAGCGCGATTCGTCAAACACATCGTATGTCGGCAACAGCATTTTGCGCTGTTCGAAAAGGATTTTCCCATCGGAAATGAGAGCGGCGCAATTCGCCACCGGTTTACCAGTATTGTCCTGTGCCCCGCCGACGTAACCGACGAGCGACGGCAGCGGGATTTTTTTCGCCAGGCGAAGGAGTTCCTTCTGGTTGAGTTCGTCGAATGCGGGGCGCTCGGTCAAGTCCTGGGGCGGATAGCCGCAGAGGCAGAGCTCGGAGAAGACGGCCAATTCGGCTCCGCGAGATCGCGCTTCATGCGCCATCTCTAGAATGCGGAACGAATTGCCTTCGAAATCGCCCACGGTAGGGTTGAACTGGGCCAGAGCAATTTTCATATTCCGGCACTAAGCATACGAGGCGACAGCGAGCTTTTCAATGGCATGCAGCGAAGACAGTGATTTCGATGGTCTGAGGTCATTACAAGCGCGAGGAGAAGCGGACGCCTCTGCTAAAAGAGACGTCCGCGATACCGTTAGACGCTGAAGGAACTGCCGCAGCCGCAAGTGCTCTTCACATTCGGGTTGTTAAACTTAAAACCCGAACCTTCGATGGTCTCGATGTAGTCGATCTGTACGCCTTCGAGATACATTTCGCTCATCTGATCGACGAGAACCTTTAGTCCTTCAAACTCATACACGTTGTCGCTGTTCTCGTTCACTTGATTTTCGAAAGCCATGTGGTAACTAAAGCCGGAGCAGCCTCCGCCAACCACGGCCACGCGCAAACCAGCCGGTGCAGGAGTCTGCTGCTGAAGAATCTCTTTAACTTTCGTAACTGCCACTGGTGTAAGTTGAACCATTCGCCTAAGCCTCCACAGATTTCGCATGAATAAATCATGCGTTACAATTCCAGGGTCATTATATCAGATTCAGGCGCCGGGCGATTAGATTCCGGCAGATGGTTGTTTAAGAGGCTAAAAGAGTTAACAGGCCCGCCGTGCTGTGGCGGCTGGCTCAGCTCTAGGAACCGGCCCGACCAGCGGTGTGGACTGTAAGCGACTAGCCGCCTAAAATGAATACCCTACCATGAAACACACCATCACTTTGATTCCCGGAGACGGGATCGGGCCTGAAGTATCTAAAGCTGTGAAATCCATCCTAGCGGCCAGCGGACTTGAAATTGAGTGGGAAGAAATTGCCTCGCGCGCGGAAGTCGAGCGGCGCGGCATCGACTTCATGCATGCGGGTGTCCTTGAATCCATACGCAAGAACCGCGTGGCGCTGAAGGGGCCGATGGAGACTGC
>JBEKHP010000035.1:0-36453 GCA_050012235.1 Candidatus Acidiferrales bacterium
AAATCGGCAGGTTGCAGGTGGATGCATTCCTCCCACGACATCGAAGTAATCGTAGTAAATTGGTTTCTATATTTGAAGGTTTGGTTATCTTTCATATGATTGAACGCTTCCGACAAGGCTGCGTCGTAATCGCAACGGTCATGAACCAAGGCAATTCGGTCTTTCGGATAAAGTTCAAGCGTGCCGCCCATGGAAACCATCAGATAATTCAAGAGTAGGACATAAGCAAATCCCCTGGGATTGGGTTTCGTTTCAGGAATTTCCTCCACGAGTGCCTGCAAGTCAATTGAGTAGGAGTGGATATGAAGAGGATGCTTTTGAAATATTCTCAAAAGTTTCTGAGTGAACTCTCTTTGCTCGTCCGTCGACCAGCCAGCAAAGTCTCCCTTGAGGTTACGGCAATCTGACGCATGGTACCTCGAAATTTCCAATCTCCCCTGAGCTTTTAATGAGGCATTTGTTTCTTCCAGTAATTTAGTCCACGCCAATTCAATCCAAAACCACATGCTCCCGTCACCAACTAGACAGGAAAGTGTGAACAGCCTAGAATTGCCGCTCTCGTCGATGTGTCCTGTGAGCATGTGACGTTATTTTCACCTTGGGACAGAAGGTGCAGATAGCCATTCCTGTAAAGGTTAGACCGAGGTAGCAATCGCGTTCTGCTTTGCATCGCGTGCTGTACTGGCAAGTCAGTAAGCCTAACAGCGCAGTCTTTCCTGACGGTGAGCAGGTTCCGCCAAGATAACCTCATAAGCTAACTTACGAAGTTCAGGGGCCTGTTTGTGAGTTGATGGTCAAGACTGGTTGTCATCGACACCCGCGCTGCGGCTATGTTTGTCATAGCTAAATGGTATCAGTTTTCGGAAAGAACCTCGATTTGCAATTGGTGGCATTTCTGGCTTAATCTAAAGGTATGGAACATCTCAACCAATCAGATGAATTCGGAAAACTTCAAAAAGCTATTCTTGCTGCTTGCGGCATACCGTCCATAGTTGCGCTCAACAGACAGCTTCTAGCGTGGAGAGAGTATTACGAGACAAACATTAAAAAAATTCTAGAGGGCGTTGCTTATGCGGACATCGAACGATGGAAGGAAAAATTTCATCATTTGAACGAATGCTCATTCTTGGGTGCAGGCACCATCCGCTATGTTGACTCTCCCGTAAAGCCCAAAATAATTCGCGGATTCGCTCCCGAATCGTAACCTTCGACGAGTACGGAAAAAGTACGTAAGACGCCCCGAAACAGCCCAAATAACTGCAATTCCACCGAATAATAAGAATGTAAGTCACTGATTCCAAACAACTGGAATAGTGATGCCTTGATTTGCAAGCAGGGGGTCGCAGGTTCGAACCCTGTCACGTCCACCAACCATCTGCCTGCAATTTCAATCACTTGCTAATTCGGTCTTTGTTCGACTTCGCGAGACTTGGGAACATTTGGGAACAATTGATTTTCAAGCTGATCTACGGCCTGCCTCTGCGCCCTCGCGCTGGCGTGCGTGTACACTTCGAGCGTGGTTGACATACGCGAGTGGCCTAGTTGAGCCTGAGCTACTCGTAGAGGTGTTCCTTGCTCGTGTAGAAGTGTTCCATGCGTGTGCCTGAGCGTATGCCAGTTGATCGGCGCAAGTTCGGCGCGTACACATGCTGGATGCAATTGCCGCTTACGCAGATTGTTTGAAGCGAGCGGTGTTCCCCGAGACGTGCAGAATACCAACGCTTCGCCTGACTTATCGCTCGAACGCGAAAGATGCGAAAGTAACGCCTGAAGGACCGCCGGCGGTAGCGGAAGTTCCCGGCGACTGGCTCTTGTTTTTGGCGTGCCAAAATGACCGTGATAGCACGTCTCTTCAACACGCAGTGTGCCAGCCGTCAAGTTCACCCGACCCCATCGAAGCGCGAGAATTTCACCAATGCGCAGTCCCGTCATTGCGGCTAGCAAGACGATTGTCCGCACTGGTTCCTCTGACGCAGCGATCAAGCCCCGCACTTGTTCCATATTGAGAAAGGAATGCGGCCGCTTCAGCGTCCGTTCCGGCATTTTTATGCCACGCACAGGATTGTTTGAGAGATAGTTCCAACTCACCGCCGTACCCATGACCTTGCTCAACAACGATCGGAGGTGGCTGGTCGTTTCCCAGGCATAGCCGTCCTTCAGCTTAGCTGTTACGAACTGCTGAATCTCCGCGCGGTTCACGTCACACAACCGACAATCACGAAAACGCGGGAGAAGATGCTTCCGCAGAATAAGCGAATAAATCTTCTGCGTTGCATATTTGAGTGTTGGAAGAATATCAGGCTCGAACTGTTCAGCCACAAAGGTCCCAAAAGTCATTGTGCCTTCAGCTCGGCGCTGACCGGAGTTGAGAGATGCGAGGCGATTCTGCAAGAGTATGCGGGCTTCGCGACGTCCGGCAATTTCGCTGACTGGTCCGAGTGTTTCCGAACGGAGTACGCGCAGTACCGCACCGTTAGGTTGGATCACGTCTTCTCGCCAGCGTGCAACCCACATCTTCCGCTTCCTGCCTCGAATAAACAGACAACCGTCTTGGTACCGGGTACGAGCCATCCTTTTCCTCTCTTTCGAGTGGTTGGCTCGTCCGCCTTTTCCTATGTCGCTCTTGAGTGTAGCGCGCATGTCAAGCCGCTTCACGGTTGGTTTGGTGGCGTGTGACCCACGCGAGGATTTCTTCTCTATCGAAACGCCAATACTTTCCGAGTCGGTAGCTTGGCAATCGTTCTAGCGAACGCTTGCGTAAGCGTCCGTAGACCCAGGACACGGGGACTTGCAGTAGCTCTGCAACTTGATGAACGGTGAGGAGTTCTGACTTCAATGGCGTGCTCATGTCGGAGGCTCCTTTCGCGGTGTCAGGTATTGCGAGGATGGGCTTCAGACTGAAAGAACTCTTACGAGGTTTCGTCTCGGGGGAATCGGGGCCGTTACTTCTTCGTGGCGGTCATGGCTTCGTTGGGCAGGAGTTGTGTCTTTTTCTCCTTCTCGTGGTCTTCTGTCTCTGGAGGTTTGTATGCGGCAAGATATTCCTGGAACTCCGCATCCTTCCGAAAAAGCCGTTCGAGCATTTCACTCGCAACGTAGGACGTGCTTGAGTGGATGAACTCCGCGTAGCGCAGAAGCCGGAACTTCAGCTCTTGCGACACCCGAAGCTGGATCGTTTCATTCTTCGGTTGTGTGGGCGGTGCTTTGAGAATTGCCATTGGGGGTCTCCTTTCAAATTGGGGGAATTGTGGTGCAGAGCTTGGAAGATCGCGGTCGGTTCGCTAGCGGTGTGCCAATCTCTACGCGGGATGACAATCTGAAGTGTTCGGTCTTGTGGAAGTCGATCTGCGGAGATGTTCGCTGCTTACCTAAAGTCGTAAAGTCGCCGAAACTGCTGAAGCACAATTTCCTCGCTTGAGCTAAACAATCTTCTTGGAAGCATCCCCTCAACATTTCGTCCCACAGGGTATTTTGGAGGAGTGTTGGCTTCCTAGAGTTCGGAATCGGCCTTTACTCATACTAATGGGCAAGAAGTTGGCAGAAACCCCCAAAGAAAAAATACCCGGCTCACTTGAAAAATATTTGAGAGCATCAGGATCTCAGGCAATACCTTGCTACTGATACTAATGCCGGAAGATCGAATGAATGTTCCATGATTCGGCTACGGGTTCATCGAATGACATGACCAGGCACTCCATGGTTTACGGATCAAACGCCGGATTGCCCCGCAGCGGTTTACGCTCTTAGTACGCGGGCAAGTACGTCGAGCATTACAAAATTAAAAAGGGCGGGAGCGACCCCGTGTTGCTTTTCGGGCCGCAGGCCGGGCGAAAAGATGGGGTCGCTCCCGCCCTTTTTGCGGTTTTGCTCGCATCCCGTTTTCGGTCTCGGGGTTCGTATCTTCCTTGATTCTTCGCATTTTGGGAGTGGCGGGTGCGGAAAACCGAAAGGAAAACCGTGAGGAAAGCCGTTTACAGCACGGTTTTTCAGTGGCATTCGAGTTCTGCCCAAAGGAAGAATAGTCACGAGGAAGCAAGCACGTCTCGAATTGCACTTCTTGCGCGCGCGAGAAGGAGGGCTCTCGATTTCCGGAACCAATGGCTTTTTGCTGATCTGGCCCGTCTGCCATTTCTTGTATGCAGACTCGAACGGCTTACCTGGAAAGCATTGCTTCGCGTGATTGAAAAATTCGAGGTCGCTATTGGTTAGGGTTTCATATCGTTTAGCTTCCCACGCCCCACGCAGAACGAAATCTCGCGCGAGCTGCGAAGAGAGCTGCCCTGTCCGGGGTCTAGAGTTCCCCGCCTTTGAAAAGAATGCTGTGCGCTTTCCTGCATAAGCGAATGCAAAGAGTCGCAAGCGTTTCAGGAAACCCGAGTAGGCATCGGGGTGCGTAGTGAAATCCGAAAGATGGCCAATGCCTGGGTCGACGTAGGTGAGGATGGGCACAGCCTCCGTGCGAACTGCATCGAGGAACATCGGGAAATTTGGTCGAACCGTCATATTTCGTAAATTTGGTATATTCGTTCTATAGTTCCTGATTCGTACCAGCCTCTTTCGTATCGCTCGCATACGCGGATCCGAAGGCGATATCATTCCCCTTTGGTAATCCCGCTGCGATTTGCAAGGAGCAAGCATAGATTGTATCTTTCGTGCCGGTCGAATAACGAATGAGATTCCGCGCATGCTATACCTGTGCAGTTGGTTTATTTTTCATGCTTGGCGGTTCGGTGCATGGCCAGGGTCAGGAGTCCGAACAGAGGTTGTCCCCAGCGGACCCGATTCGTGTCGGCGTTTACCGGGTGGATGTCGGCGTCACAGTGACGGATGCTCTGGGCCATTTTATGAAAGGATTACACCGCGGGGATTTTCGGGTTTTCGACGATGGTGCTGAACAACCCGTTACAGAATTCATTCCGATTGAAGACCCTGCGCAACTTGTTTTTATGGTCGAATGCGGTCCGGCCGCATATTTCCGCGGTGATAGCCAGCTCCATGCTGCCGAGACTCTCTTGAATAGCATTTCACCAAATGACCGTGTCGCCGTGGTCGGCTATTCCCAAACCCCACAGCTGATTCTGGATTTCACTACGGATAAACGCCGAGCTCAAAGTGCACTTCATGATTTGACTTCCACTGGAACTTTTGGCGCGCTGAATCTATCCTCCAGCTTAATTAAAACCCTCGACTGGTTGGCATCTACGCCAGGAAAGAAAACAATCGTGCTTCTTTCGACGGGCATAGATACGTCATCAGGTGTTGACTGGCAAGCTATACAGGAAAGACTTGGCAGTTCCGATGTCCGCATTCTGGCGGTTTCGGTTTCCGATGATCTGCGCAAAGTTCCTAAAAGCAGGAAATTGTCCGCCGATAAGCGCGATGATCGTTCGTACATGAAGGAAATGATTGCCGGATCAGACAAGAACCTCTTTGAGATTTCCTCTATCACCGGTGGCCGGGCCTATTTCCCAAGGAATGGGCGAGAGTTTGACCATGCATATGCTGAGATCGCCCAATTGGTCAGTCATGAATACACGCTTGCATTCGTCCCGCCCGCGCTCGATGGCCGCTTGCACTCTATCGAAGTGAAAGTAAAGCATTCTTGGGGTCGCGTCGATCACCGGGAAGTCTACCTTGCACCTCTCTCGTCTCATTGACCGGGTACAATAGGTCTGACTGCGATTCGCAGGTTGCCTGTTCGAAGGTGCGGCAGACGGGCTAGTTACGTTTGACAGTTCGCGGAAATTGGATAAGGACCATACGATTAACGAGCATGTATCATGAACCGTTGATTATTTTATTGACATCACGCGGTATGCTGGCCGATCATCTCGGTCTATCAGTAACGACTCCACCATGATTAGATCACGCGGTGTATTATTCTTCCTGGAATCGTTGCTTCAGGACTTTCGTTTCGCGCTTCGCACCCTGCGCAAATCTCCGGGGTTCACAGCCATCGGCGTTATCACGCTTGCCCTAGGCATCGGTGCTAACACGGCCATTTTCAGTGCGGTGAACGGAATCCTGCTTGAACCGCTTCCGTATGCAGATTCGTCGCGGCTTGCGAGAATCGAAAGCCTAACGCGTAATTCGAATTCCGATAACGCTGAAGGACTTTCATTGCCGACTATCCAAGATGTTCGGACACAATGTCCTGCGTTCGAGGAACTCGCAACTTTTACAGCGTACACGGGGTCTAGAATCCAGAGCGAAGTTGCTGCGGATGTTGTCTCCGCCCCGAGGGTCTCCGGTAACTTTTTTTTACTCCTCAGAGTTAAACCACTTTTCGGGAGGCTTATTCTTCCGTCAGATGCTGAGCCAGGGAATGAGCGGGTGACTATTCTGAATTATGCCTTGTGGAAGGAAGACTTTGGAGGGGACCCGAGTGTGGTGGGGGGGCATATCACAATAGACGACCTTCCTTACACAATCATCGGAGTGATGCCACAGGATTTTATTTTTGGCACTCACGCACGGGGTCTCTGGACGCCGTTTGTGCAACGGGCTGATGAGGTGCTCGACCGCGACGCGCGTGACAGTTTTATTCTAGCCAAGATCAAGAGAAGCGTTTCTCTCGACCAAGCTAACGGACAGTTGAGTTCGCTCGCTGCACGCTTGTCAGAAGCGTATCCTGATAAAGAAAAGGGAAGGAGGTTGGTCGCTAGAAGCGTTAAGGAAGAATTGGTGGGGGGTGTTCGCACTCCCATCCTACTTCTGTTCGGCGCTGTCATCTTAGTGCTCTTGATCGCATCTTTGAACATCAGTGGTTTACTGTTGACACGCGGTTGGGGCCGGCAAAGAGAAATCGCGATCCGTGAGGCGCTAGGCGCGAAGCGACTGAGGATAGTTCAGCAGTTGTTTGTAGAGGGGATGGTTTTAGCGCTTGCCGGAGGAATGCTGGGGACAATGATCTCCGTATGGGGTATCCAGCTACTACGAGCATTAGCTCCGTCTAAGACGCCTCGGATCGAGAATTTGCAACTCGACTCGAATGTGCTGGTATTTACTCTCGCTGTGTCGATTCTTGCGGGTATTATGTTCGGGTTAGTTCCCGCCGTTCAGACATCTTCGCGACGGATGTACTCTTTGCTGCAACAGAATCTGAGTACTTCGCCTCTGAGATTTTCAGTGCGGAGCCCACATCGACTTCGCGCTACACTCGTAGTTTTTGAGGTTGCGATCGCGTTGATTCTTGTTGTGGGTGCCACACTCGTTGTCCGCAGTTTTGAAAAGCTGGTGAACATAAATCTTGGTTATCGGACTGACCATATCCTAACAATGTCAGTGCTATTCAGCCAGGCAGCCTGTGATTATCGCAAGCCGACACCGTGTCAACAGGCCCTCAATGACGTTCTCGAGAGACTTCGGTCTCTCCACGGAGTAGAGAGCGCAGCGGCAACCTCGATCAAGCCGTTGGGGGGAGAAATGGCGACGAACACTCTTTACATCGAAGGCCTGATGGACGGACAAAACGTCTCAGAGGGCACAATCGTTCAGTATCGACACATTACATCCGATTATTTTCGTGCTATTGGTCTCCCGTTGATTACTGGCCGCTCTTTCGCCGGCACTGATACCAGAGACACTGAACTAGTCGCTGTCGTAAATCAGATGTTTGATAAACAGTATCTCTTGGGCGACCCTATTGGAAGGCGTATAGCGATCTCGAAGGATAGAAACGGAGTGCCGCATTGGATGCGTATAGTCGGAGAAGTCGGAGATAGCCGCGATGTAAACATCAAGTCAAAGCCGAAACCGCAGTTTTATGTCCCAATCCCACAGTCAGACTATCTGGGGGGGAGTCTGGTTATACGTACCGCGGGGAATCCGATGGCGCTTGCGGGTGGCGTCCGCCAAGAGATCAGGGCGGTGGATAGAAACGCTCCGATTTTGGGCCTGCAGACTATGGATCAAGCAGTGGCGGAGAAAGTATCGGAGCCGAAATTTGAAACAACGGTGCTCAGCACGTTGGCCGCGCTGGCCCTAGGTCTAGCAATGCTCGGGGTCTATGGCCTGATTTCGATTGCTGTAAATCAGCGAACACGCGAAATCGGTGTGCGAATAGCACTTGGCGCAAGTCAGCGGGCCATCATGAGGATGGTTATTGGCGAAGGGATGCGGCTGGTCCTATGCGGAATCGGCATCGGTATTTGTGGGGCAGTTGTGCTGTCTCGCTTTTTGCGCAGCTTGCTCTTCGAGGTTAAGCCTACGGATTTTGTCACACTTGTCAGCGTTGTCCTCCTGTTTGTGATTGTTGCCTTGGTAGCATGCTTTATTCCTGCGCGTCGTGCGATTCGCGTGCACCCGGCGGTGGCTCTGCGTTACGAGTAAATAACTACGTCAAAGCCTATCGGTTATTCATAGAAGAAGTCGATAACCGACGCGCTAATGTGACCAACCGAACGTGTGAGTTGGAGCTATTGCCGTCTAAAAGTCATTGGCCAGATATTACCTTTCAGCGCCTGTATCGATATTTGACAGAGGAACAGTAAAAAAGACTGAGAGAACTCCTCTCATGAATTGCTTATCGAAGTGATACCATCACCGATAGCCACACCAGATGATACCTTGTGCAGTAGCGAGCTTTCGTAAGTTATATCTCTCATTATCGATGCGTCCGAGTTAACTTAATAATTCGTTAGGTTTTACAGTTGACATCTCTCTACCTTCTGTTGTAAAGCTTGCCACTTAAGACTCTTTCTAGCTACGAGGCGAACGAGTATGTATCGAATGATCGCCATGAGTCTCCAGGTCTGCTTGTTGGCTCTGCCTGTTCCACAGATGACGACACCTCAGAATTCATCTCAACCGTTGGTTTCGGGCTGGACGATCGAGCGGATATTGCGAAGCCGTGCGGTCAAGGTCGTCAAACCGATCTTCCCGGAAGATGCTATTCGGAATCAGACAACAGGAGTTGTCGTGGCCGAGATTCATTTGGATGGGAGTGGAGTCGTTACGACAGTTCACATCTTGCAAGCTCCTTCTGAATCTACTGCGGCTTCGGTTTCTCAAGCAGTTAGTCAATGGCAATTTCAGCCTTTTCCCCCGCCGGATGATAAGCACATAATTTCTGGAAAGCTTACCTTCTATTTTGAATTCAGACACGGGAAGGGCATTGTTCTGGACCCAGCAGAAACGGGCTACGTGGGGCACTGGGCAAAGAAGTAGTTGTCCCAGCCTATGGACCGCTAGAGTAGATCGGGTTTGGCGATCATGTGCGACATAGAAGAAAGATAATCGAGTTGGCTTTTTGTTACGGGGTTCGAGTCGGGTTATCTCACATAGGAGGAAGACAATGAACGCGAATTACATGACGTGGCGTGTATTAAGACTTGTATTTCTCGGAGTTGGTTTGCTGCTAGTGGCAAAGGCTCCTGCCTTACCAACAGCGCAAGCATGCAATGTCTGCAGAGACCATATTTGCTATGAAGGGGGAACCGCTGCACTTTGCGACTTTACAAGCGGGGATTGCGTTGGATCCGGCAGGTGCACTATCCAGCCATAGCGACGAAGCGGGCCGGGAGACGTCCTCGCTAAGTGATTAAACCAAAAGGACAACGTTTCGGCCCGCCGCGTGCTATCCAGATGGACGGGGAGTTTCGACGAGAGTAATTACTGAACGCTGTTTGGGGCGAGACGTATCCATTCGGACTATTGCCGGCTAGGGCCTCTAGTCTCCGGAGAGACCTACTTCGAGGAAATCCATGCGAAAGATCGTCGAGTGGACGCTGAACGGCCTGAGCGTCGTTGTCGGTGTCCTGCTACTGAGTCTGATTGCCAAACATTATTTCGCGCCTGCAGGCGAAACGAGTCCGATAGGGGGGCCAAAACCTGGCACTTCTTTGAGTCTGTCTAACACCGATTGGGCGGCTACTCGTCTGACTCTGGTTATAGCTATGCAGGAAGGATGCCATTGGTGCGAAGCTAGCGCCGACTTTTATAGAGACCTGATTCGCTCGAACGCTACGAACGCGGTTCATATTGTTGCTGTTCTTCCTCAGGCCATCTCGCAGGGACGTACATTTTTGCGTTCCATTAATGTGGATGTGTCAGATGTCCGTCAAGTGGACTTCTCCAAGCTCGGCGTTCAAGCTACGCCTACGCTGGTCCTAGTGGATGGTGGCGGACACGTCAAGTCGAGCTGGGTCGGTAAGCTTTCGCAGCAACAGGAAGAAGAGGTGTTCACAAAACTGGGAGAAAAACGATTAGCGACTCCTTCAAGCGAGGAGATAGAGCAACAATACGAGAGAAGCCCGTCAGTGACTGACCCAAGCGCGGTGACAGGCGCTCAATTGATCCAGATGGAGAAAGAAGGCGGTATCGTCCCTATCATCGACATTCGCCCACGTTTGGATTATGGTGAAGGCCACATCGTTGGTTCCCTTAATATACCTGAGGATGAGTTAGATGCCCGCGTAGAGCATGAAGTGCCCAAAGAAGCTACGGTGGTAATTTATTGTCATTACTGCTTGCCCTGCGAATCTCTTCAACATTCGAGAGGTGCCGGAACTCTTTGCACTCTCGGGAAAACATGGCTAAAAAAATTCGGGTTTGCGAATGTAAAGGTACTTAGTGACGATTTGAGCCACCTTCAGTCGGCTGGTGTCGGGATCATCGGTGTTTCCCAGGAGAAAGTCGCATCGGGGTCAACCCCTATTCAACCTCCCTTTTAAAGTCAACAGATGACCACGCGAAGAATAGTATGTTGTTTTTTTTTATTGATCTGCTTAGCTTGCACGTGTTGGATCATGGGAACCTTCGATATCTACGACGTATCGGCGTCCTCGATGGAGGACACGCTTTTCGACGGAGATCGCCTTGTAGTTCGAACGGTTGCAGTCCATGGTCACCATTGGTGGAGTCGACTTGAACCCGAGCGGGGCAAAGTCATTGTTTTCCGAGCCCCTTACGATCGCAAGGTAGTTCTGGTCAAGAGGATCGTTGGTATTGGAGGTAATCGCCTCCGCGTCTATCAAGGAAAGCTGATCGTGGACGGGATTGGTTTGAATGAGCGTTACGTCCGTCATCAACAAACTTATATTGCTGCATCGGATTCCTGGCCCGTGGATGATGGGGAGTCTGCGGGTGTGCGCACCGTGACAGTCCCTAATGGCTCCTATTTTGTCTTGGGGGATAACCGGGATTTATCGTTCGACTCTCGTGGCTTTGGCTCGATTCCAGGAACGGATGTCATTGGAGTAGTAGTATGTGCCATTCATCGCTGGCGCCCCGTGAAAGTCGGAGTCGGGGATATGAATATTGCAGCTCGTCCGGAGGCTTGTTTGTTATCCTGCATAATCGTAGCCAAGGATCTCCTGTGGGACCCGTTGCGCACGCGCTCGGTTGCGGAGTAGGTACACCAGATGAGAGACGCGGCCACCATGGACACTACGCGCGATCAGGGGTCAGCGCGTTAAGATTTTCGGGAACAATCGGGGAACAAGACCTGCCAAACACCCTCGAAAACCGTGTACCACGACATAGGTAAAGACAAGACGAGCCAACTACTTGGTGTTCTTAGACTAGCTTTGCAAGCAGGGGGTCGCAGGTTCGAACCCTGTCACGTCCACCAACTTTTTTTCTGATTGCAAGGCACTTACTGAGTTCATCTTTTCTCCAGCACCTCGTTTTCGTGCACACTGCGCACGAACTGTGCCGTGAATTGTGCTTAGCATTTTCCCGGTCAATTGACGTGGAAACCGTTGCCTGAACCAGCCAGTCTTCCAATTGCGATTCCGATTACATATGTCACCGCCCCCTCGACTGCGCCCACGACGGTCACATTGTCGGATGGTCCTTCCAGCTTTCGCATTATTGGACCGAACCGACACACTTTCACTTCCTCTCCGAATGTGCTTCTGATTCCTGGATGTCAGGAGTAGCGACTCGTGGCACGACGCTCGTACGCCAGGGCCTCAAGAACCTTTTCGGTTGAGAGAGCGTTTTCAGTCGGTAGCGTCAGTTTCGGCCTAAGTCGGCGCAGAATGTCCTCAGCCATGCGGTACCGCACATTTGCTTCGAGGTCGAAACGGCGACTGAGGAACGATTCGACGAGAGCGCATTCATCGTCAGACAGATGAACAGAACCGAGCGGGGCAAGAATAGGAGCCGCGGGAGTCTGTGGGGCGTGCCAGGTGGGTCTTATATCGCTGAATGATGTTTCGCGCACTACTAGCGACCCGGCCACCAAGTCACCAAGCCGCTTGTTTTCCTTTGTAAGCAATGCGCTGACGATTCCAACGGCATAGAAACCGGGCATCCAGTCCACGATCCTCATCAAATTTCGCCCAATGGATTCCACAGGCGTCAGGGGACGTCCTGAATCTTTGATTACGCGGATCTTCGACCAGCGTTTCCCCGGAGTCTGCCCGTTCCAAATGATTTCAAACAGAGCGAAATACCCGAAATAGAGCAGGAAATAAAACAAAAGAAGAATGGCAGCGATCCACTGGGGCGCGATTGGCCAAACAGCGGAAAGACCTCGCATCGCGAATCCCCCGCTGATTCCAACGACCACCCCGATCGCAATCTGAATCAACGTATCCATTGCGAGAGCGATGAAGCGGCTGCCTATCCCGGCAACAGCGAAATCGAGTGCAGTTTGCTCGGGAGTTTCGATGGTAAGCTTGTCAACAAATGAACCCCGAGAATCTTGGGATTCAGGCAAGTCCCAGGACATGATAACCATCCGTTGGCTGGAGAAACGAAAGCCTCATTGGGCGCGCCTTGAGCAGCTCGTGCAGCAATCGAACAAGAGCATCGCCGCGCTCAGCCATAACGAGTTGAAAGAACTGGGCCTATTGTACCGTCAAATCGCATCGGACCTCGCGGCAGTGCGCGAAGATGCCGGCAGTAGGCAACTGTCCGTTTACCTCAATCAACTTCTCGGGCGTACTCACAATTTGATTTACATGGGACATAAGCCCAAGATGAGCGCGCTCGTTCGCTTCTACCGGGATACCTATCCGCAAGTGTTCCGAGAGACCTTGCCGGAAACTCTACTGGCGGTCGCAGTCGTTTTGGTCGCTGCGATAGCCGCATGGGTGCTGACGCTGCGTGATCCCGCATTCGCCTACCGATTGTTGGGCCCGCACATGATCGAAACAATTGAGCAGCGGCAAATGTGGACCGACTCAATCGTCACGATCAAGCCTTTAGCATCTTCGGGAATCATGACGAATAACCTCTCCGTTGCGTTCAGCATGTTCGCACTCGGGATTACGGGAGGTTTGGGAACGCTCTGGATGCTAGCCGTCAATGGGCTGCTGCTGGGCGTCCTCGGAGCGGCTACGGCGCGTGCCGGAATGGCGTTGCAGCTCTGGAGCTTTGTGGCGCCACACGGCGTGCTGGAGTTGCCGGCCATTTTTATCGCGGGCGGTGCCGGACTGGAAATTGCGCGTGGACTTCTTTTCCCAGGCCTGCTTTCTCGGCGCGATTCGCTCGAGACAGCGGGAGGACGAGCAGCGCGGCTTCTGCTGGGAACGATTCCGATGCTCGTCATTGCCGGGCTGATCGAAGGTTTTTTTTCCCCGAGTGCCGCTCCCGTGGCGATGAAATTTGGGCTCGCCGGAGTCCTTTTTGCAGCGCTAATGACCTACCTGTTTCTGATGGGCCGCCCCGCGGCGAAGTTCGTTAGATCAAATTCCGATCTTTGATATCCAGATACTGATTCACCAGCGAAGATGCCAGCATGCCGGGGACCAGCTCGAAAGCAAAAATCCCACGCTGGCGCAGCCCGCGCAAAAGCAGTTCGCGTCGATGGGCGATTTCGAGCGCGGCCGCGTGGCGGTACATGTCCTCGGGCGTTTGCGGAGTGGTTTGCGCCAGCTCCGCGAGATCCGGCTGGCTCATAGCGCTAAACACAACGAGGTGCCGCCGCGTGATCTGCATCGCATATTCAATCACTTCGGGCAGAGTCGGCGTCTCGGCGAAGTCGGTAATCCATACCACAAGACTGCGCCGGTGTTGCGCGCTGAGCAGCACGCGGGCCGCGCTCGAATGATCTGCCTCCGAAGCTTCGCCCCTCACCTGCGCCAGACCGTCGACGATCGTACGCAGGTGTATTGCTCCGCGGCCCGCGGCGATCTTTTGTTGAACTGACCGCCCGTAGGCAAGTAATCCGACCTTGTCACCGCACTGCGTTGCGACTTGTGCCAGTGAGAGCGCTGCGTTAACGGCATAGTCTAGCTTCGAGAGCCGCAGATCACCGTGCTCTTGCTGTACCTGGGCTCGAAGCAGCCGGCCGGCGTCGAGCACGATCCACACCACTTGGCTGCGCTCGATTTCGAAAACGCGCGTAGTGAGATTGTGGCGGCGGGCCGTGGCAGTCCAGCAAATATCACGCAAGTCGTCGCCCGGCCGATAGTCGCGCAGGCTCTCGAACTCCCGTCCTTGACCACGCTGGCGCTTGCGGCGCTTTTCCATTTCCACTTGCTTGCTGCGGATCAGGTACAAAGCGTGCCGGCGAGCCTCCTCGAGGTCGGGAAGGACGCGAACCGTCTGGGAGATTTCAGCGGCGGTCCAGCGCTCGGCAAATCCGAATCGCGATTGATAACGCACGAAAAGCCGGCCCATCCGAACATCGCCACGTTCGCGCGGAAGAATCCGATAGCGGATTTGCTCGCGAGCTCCGGCGGCCACCGTCATTTCAAGTGCCGGAGGAGGGTTGCGCAGCGAGCCCGCTGCTTCGTCAACCACGCCGCACCACAACGCAGCCTTGCCGAAATTCTCAATAGCAATCACAACTTCCGACGGTGTCGCCAGCGATGGTGCATGTTCCCAAATGCGGCTAACCTCGATCTTTTCGGGCCCAGGAAGGCGAAGCAGATCCAGGACGAATGCCGCGACCACCAGAAAATCCCACAAGAAGAGAGCCGCAATTATCCGGGGCGACCACCACGCCGGTACCACCCAAAGCAAACCCAATAACAACGCCACGAAAAACCGCGGTCCGAAGCCGAATGGCAGCCTGCCGAGCGCGTGCAGTCGCGCGGTGGTCTCGGGCGGAGCGAACGGCCGCTGCTCATTCATTGCGCGACGCTCATTTCGGCACTTCCACAGCGCTAATTACTTGCTTGATGACCTGATCGGACGTGAGACCTTCCAGATCGGCTTCGGGTTTAAGCAGGATGCGGTGGCGTAAAACGGGGAGCGCCGCATTTTTCACGTCATCGGGCAGAAGATAGTCGCGGCCGTCCATCCCTGCCATGGCGCGAGCCACGAAAAAAAGTCCGATCGCAGCCCGCGGACTCGCTCCCAGAGAAATTGCCGGCCAATCGCGAGTGCGTCGCGCGAGCGAAACCACGTAGGAGCGAAGCGCCGGCTCCACGCGAACTCGTTCGACCTCTTTCCGTGCCGCCGGGAGCAGCGCGGGATCGAGCGGGGCGAGAGCAATTTCACTCAGGCGCCGGGGGTCAAACCCCGTCTCGTATCGCGAGAGAATTTCGATTTCGTCTTCCGCGGACGGATAGCCCACATGAATTTTAAGAAGGAACCTGTCGAGCTGCGCTTCCGGCAGCGGATATGTGCCCTCGAACTCGATCGGATTCTGCGTGGCGAAAACTGCGAAGTTTTCAGGTAAAGGATACCGCGTACCATCTATCGTCACCTGGCGCTCTTCCATGGCCTCAAGCAGTGCCGCTTGCGTGCGTGGCGACGTGCGATTGATTTCATCAACAAGCAGAAGGTCGGTGAAAACAGGCCCTCGATGCATCGAAAACGTATTGGTGCTCAAATCGAAGACGTTGGTTCCGGTAACGTCGGACGGCATTAGATCTGCCGTGCACTGTACCCGCTGAAAACCGAGGCCGCAGATACGTGCCAGCGATTTGACCGCAAGCGTCTTCGCAAGCCCGGGAACGCCTTCCATCACGGCATGGCCGCCGCAGACCAGAATGATCACGAGCTGATCGACAACCTCACGCTGGCCAATTATGACCTTCGATAATTCACCTCGAACATGCCCTGCAAGTGCGGAAAGGTTTTCCACGGCTAGGTTTTCTCCTGGCGGAATCGCGACCGGACTTCGAGTTTTTCTGCATGCCTTTCCAAATCCTGGACCAGTTCCAGACCCTTTCGAGGCCGCATCTTCGATGCGCGGTTTGCGCTCTCAGCGCGTCCCAGAACATCTTCGGCCCCGAAATTCTTCCACCCGAGACGTTCTTCGGCGGCCCGCGCCAGCTCTCCGTCGGATGTGTCGCTTGCCAAACCCAATTGCCGCGTCAGCAAATAGCGGAGCCGGACATGTGAAACGGACACCGCCGCGGACACTGCTCCGGCACGTTCATATAAGCCACCGAGAGTATCTACATATTCCAGCGGTGACAACCGCGAGACGCTAGGCTGGCGATACACCGGGCCGCTGCGGCGGCTGAACGTAAAAATCACGGCGGCGGCTAGCAACCCGATTTGCACCAGCCCCCAGATGAACGAAGGTCTGCGCGCGTAGCTCCACAGCGAACTGCGCTGCCCGTGAAAGTATTCATCCCAATAAATCTGATAACGTTGATGTGCTGACCAGTTCGAGACCGAGTTCAGAAAAAAAGTGAGATTATCATCTCGGGTGATTCCCGCATTGGTGAGCGGTGTCGAACCGGCCCACCATACTATTTCTCCGTCTCCCAGGAGCCATGTGACAACCGTGTGCGAATCAGCGTCGCCATAGAGCGCAAGTTGCGCTTCGTTGAGTTCCCCCCAATAAGCCTGGGGTTGAATCGAGATGTGGGACGCCCCTCGGGCGAGGCCGCTAGGAATGTTTGCGGAGAAGGTGGTCCACTTCGGATCGGGCGTGATCGACGAAATGTCCGCGCCCGGAAAAAACTCCCGAATATTCGATCCGGTGAACAGCACGTGACCACCGTTGTGAACGAAATCGGCAATCGTCTCGCGCTCTTTAGTTGTGGGTACCTGAGTCGGCTCGGCAAGAATCAGTAGAATATTGCGATCCTCCGTCGGCAGTTCACTTGGTGCCTCCTCCCACCGCCGCACGGGGTAATGCAGTCGCGAAAGCAGCATGTACGCCGCTTCCGCACCCGCTGACTGCGTCGAATACGTCGATGGAATCGGGGAAGGCGTCTGATCGCTCGGCGGCGACAACGCGACCGAAGCTGCAATCATAAGGACAAGCAGAAAACTGCCGATCGCCAGGAGTTTTCGGTCAGATTCTGCTATTCCAAGGGGCATCCGAGCGCCCCCAATTGGCGTAGTGAATCACTGAAGTCTTCTGAACTTGCGGCTCGATTTGCGTACCAGATTCGTTCCAATCGTGACGTTAAAGCCGTGAGCGGCTCTTTGTAATTCTGCTGCGGACTGGCTGCTTCGAACCGCGAGGCATTCAATAGGCGAAGATATTCCCGCGGCGTCTTGGTGCGGTCGCGAGGTAACGCTCCTGTTTCTTCCAGGCGCGCAATCCCAGCCCAGTAGGCGGAATGAACTGCTTCGCGAAAATCGCCGCGCGCGGCTGCTTGCCGGGCTGTTCGTATCCACTCCTGCCAGGTGCGTGCCGTCACGATTGAGGATGTCGGCCTGAACGAATTCACTCCGTCTCGGTTACTCACGAAGCGGAAAACCCAAAGTGCGACAAACGCGACTCCGCCGATCAGTAACAGCCAAAAGAGAATTTGCGCTCCCATGGGATGGCGTGAAATATTTCCAAACAGCGCCACCAGCATTCTCCCAATCCACGCCGCGATTCGTTGGCGAAGTAGTTCCCAAGCCGATGGCTGGCGCACGCCCGCAAATTCCCGGCCGCCGAGTATCTTGTCGAGTGCCGGTTTGGCGTTTACTGGAGCTACTGCTTTTTTGTGTGACCTTTCGATCTCCACCAGCAAGTGTTCGATCCAGGTCTCCGCTTTTAGTGTTGAAGATGCGTCGAGCTGGTCTTGCAGCGGTTTCGTGGAAATGGAGTAGGTTTGTTCGGGAGTGGAAACATTCCAGGAGGAAGGAAGCGCCTTCCGGATCTCCGCGATCTTGACTGCGGATGGGTTTCCTTGAAGCGCAGCGTCTAGCCTGCGCAGCTCGGCGGCAAAGGACAAGACATCGTAATCTCTGTCGGCCGCACCCTGTGAATTTGACCCGGTCGCGGCGTAAGGATTACCTGGCGCGCCATGGCAGGTTGGGCTGAACAGCAAGACGAAAATCAGAAAGGCGCGAAGTTTCATTCGTGACCACTGGAGATTGTTCCTGAACGGCTCATGAAAGCATCGAGGGAAGTCCGCTTGCCGCAGGCGCGATACTTTCATTCGGATTCATCATAATTTGCAAATCGAACGCTTCTTTCCGAACGCGCAAATCATAATAAAAAACCGCGGTGGCAATCGTGAAAAATGGAGTTACAAGTGTTGTCGCGAAAAAACTCCCGAATTGGCTCAGCGCCTGCCAGGTCCTCAACATTCCAGGATTCTTTACGGACAGCGCCATAGCGAATAGAAATGGCCCCACCAGCAGAAGAAAAAAACCATAAAAAAGCGCGAAATACAGCAGGTAAATTACAAAAGCTCGTCCCGCGTTGTCTTTCGTCAGCGCAAAGCTCCGGCTCAGTGACTCGCTGGGTCCCAATTGCTCGAGCAGCGCCGCTGGAACGGCGGTGATCAGGCGGCAGGCCACATAAACGCCCGGAATGATCAGCAGAATGAAACCGGCGAGAGTCGCTAATCCATTCAGCATTAACACGCCCAAAAGTGTTCCTGCTTGGCCTTTCATTCGCCGCAATGATGCACCGATCGAAGTGGGCCGGCCCAGATAAAGCTCGGAAACCGCGTAAACCGTGGCGCCGTGAGCGAAAAGATATGCAACGAAATAAACTACGACTCCCACGATGCTGACGATTACTAGAGTCACCCCAAGCGCGACGGGCGCGGCTTTCGACGCCACGCTTCCCTTCCACAGCATTTGAGCCAGGTTAAACGCGAGAACCATGAGTTGGGGGATCGCGGTGATGCCAACGAACAGCAGAAAATTTCGCCGGTAGAGGGAAAATGTGCGATCGAGAATTTCGCCGAGCGACAACGGACGCAGATCCAGATCTGCCATTCAGACCTCCTGCTCACGAGAGGGCGAGTGAGTTACTCGATTCGGCACTGTATCAAAACATGATAGGAAAGGCGAGATCTAGTCCGGCGGGCCGCCGCCAAGTGGTTACAGAGGATCGTGAGACGCTACGCGCGGGCGGCAACAAGAAGGCTGGTAGGAATGTCAAAAATTAATCCCGGGAAGCTTACGATGCTCCAAGATTGACACCAGAACGCCCCTGGCATATCGTTGGGTTTACCAATATTAGGTCAAACCGTAACTGTCGGTCTAGGAGTGTCCCATGGCGCGCACCGCGAAAATCATCCGGAGTAATATCGGCTCTTTCGTTCCCGCAATAAGGCTCGTTCTCGCGGCGCTGGTTCTCGCAGCCCTCGTCGGCGCATTCTCATACACAGCCCGTGCCCAGGAAGCGCGCCCGGACTTCTTTTTCGGCTCTCACAAGGCCAATCTTTCAAACATTGTCGTGGTCGGCGATTCACTCTCCGCCGGTTTTCAGAGCGATTCCCTGCTCGACACGGCGCAGCCGCACGGCTGGGCCGCAGTCGTGGCCGCGCAAGCGCACACACCGCTCGTTCTGCCTCTGATTGCGCCGCCGGGAATTCCCAGCGTCCTCGAATTGCTCAGTTTCGGTCCGCCACCGCTCATCGAGCCCGCTCCCGGCACGTCTCCGGGCCGCGACGATCCCTTTGTTCAGGCCACCGATCTCGCCGTTCCAGGCGCCGAACTCCAGGATGTACTCACAACCGCGCCCTCGCTTCCGATCGACAGCCTGACCGACTTGGTCATCGGCTTGCCCGGCCTTCTCGACGGAGTTTCGAAAACTCAAGTGCAATGGGCGCAGACTCTGCAGCCCACTACAATCTTTCTTTGGATTGGAAGCAACGACATTCTGGGAGCCGCGTCCATCGCGGATCCCTCCGCAGCCACTCCGCTCAACAATTTCGCCTCAAACTACAATAAATTGCTCAACGAATTGTCGCAGACCGGCGCAACGCTCGTCGTTGCGAATATTCCGGATGTCACCGTCGTCCCATATTTCACGCCCGCGGCCACCATCGCGCAGGAAGCAGGACTTCCTCAGTTCGTAGTCGACCCTATTCTCGGAATCGGCCCGGGCGATTACGTCCTTCCCGACGGCGTCGCGCTCGTTCCCGGCATTCTCACCGGCTCAATAAAGGGCCCGCTGCCTTCCAGCGACGTCCTCCGCGCGCCCCAAGTCCTCGAAACTCGCGCGATCATCGATGCCTACAACATAATTATCGCGGTCGAAGCGTTTACCCACGGCGCCGTTCTCGTGGACATCCACGCTCTCGCCGACCAAATCCGCTCGCAGGGTATCGAAGCCGACGGCCACCACTTGACCAATGCCTTTCTTGGCGGCGCATTTTCACTCGACGGGATCCATCCCACCAACACCGCCTACGCCGTGATCGCCAACCAATTCATCACTGCTCTCAACCAGCAGCGCGGAACGAACATTCCGCTGGTCGACATCAACCTCGTGGCCAGCACCGATCCGCTGATTTTCTCGGAATTGGCCCCGGCTACTTCGATCGGCAAGCACGTGACTCCGGCCGTTGCCGCATCCATGCGCGCGCTCTTTCTGCATACGTCGTCGCAAAAGTAAAAAACGAAATTCCGGTCAGCCGTGAAACCGCTTCGTTCGCCGGCGATACTCCGATTTTCGTCAGGGCACGACTTTTTACCCTGAGCCTGCGAAGGGTAGTCGTGCCGTAAATTGTGCAAATCAGTCCGGCTTTAGCCGCTGAGGGACGCAGTTTGCGGTTGTGACACAATCTCCTACGCCCTCGCAGAAGCCGCCGGTTTTGCTGGCTGAGCTTTCGCGATCAGGCGTCCCACCGCCGGCGCGATCATCCGCACTTCGTCCATCAGTTGCGCGAACTGCTTCGGATGGAGCGACTGCGCCCCGTCCGACAGAGCGTGCTCCGGGTCTTGATGCACTTCGATCAGCAAACCGTCCGCCCCCGCCGCCACCGACGCTCGCGCCATCGACGCCACTTTATCGCGCCGCCCCGTGCCGTGTGACGGATCCGCAATCACCGGCAAATGCGAAAGCTGTTTGATCACTGGAATCGCCGCAATGTCCATCGTGTTGCGCATGTAGGTGTCAAACGTGCGAATTCCGCGCTCGCACAGCATCACGTTGTAATTTCCGCCCGACATGATGTACTCCGCGCTCAGCAGCAGCTCTTCAATCGTGGCGGACATCCCGCGCTTCAGCAGCACCGGAACGCTGTTTTCTCCCAGCGCGCGCAGCAAGTAATAATTCTGCATGTTGCGCGCACCCACCTGCATCACGTCCACATACGGCCGCATCATTTCAATCTGCGAAGGATCCATCACTTCGCTCACCACCAGCAGCCTGTTCTTGTCCGCGGCCTCGCGCAACAGCTTCAACCCCTGCTCGCCGAGCCCCTGAAAAGAATACGGCGAGCTTCGCGGTTTGAACGCTCCCCCGCGCAGCAATTTCGCCCCTGCGCGAGCCACGCGCTCGGCAATTTCGCCAATCTGCTCTGCCGACTCCACCGCGCACGGCCCCGCCGCCACCATCACCTCCGCTCCGCCCACCGACACGCCTTTGCCCAATTCAATGATCGATCCCTCCGGCCGGAAATTCCGCGATGCCAGCTTGAACGAATGCGTGATTCGTATGATTCCTTCCACGCCCGGTGACGCAACCAGAGTTTCAAGCTCGCTCAGATGCTGCTCGATTTTTCCTACCACTCCGATCACCGCCCTTTCCTCCCCGCGGCTCAAATGCGCTTGGCAGCCGCACTCCTTGATTCGCTCCACCACATGATTGATCTGCTCTTCCGTTGCATTCGTCGCCATGTTGACGATCATGATTGCTCCCTTAATTCCGCTGTCGTGTTGTTCTCCGTCTTTGCCGAAACGTACGAACCCAGAATCCGCATATCCACCGCCAGTTTCTCCAACTCGCCCAGCGCCTTGGCAACTTCCGGGTCGCCAGCCGTCGCTTGCAGGTCCAGATAAAACCGGTATTGCCACGGAAGCCCGTGCACCGGCCGGCTCTCAATTTTCATCAGATTGATATTCCGTCGCGCGAACGGCTCCAGCGCGTAAAAAAGCGCCCCCGGAAGATGCGCGAGCCTGAACACCAAAGAAAGTTTGTCCGCTCCTTTCGGCGCCGTTTCCGTAGCCGGTGCCAGCAGCAGGAACCGCGTGTAATTTTCAGCATCGTCTTCCAAATGCTCGCGCAGGATTTGACCTCCATAAATTTCGGCCGCGCGTCTGCTCGCAATCGCGGCTCGCGTGCGATCTCCCGCTTGCACGATTTCGCGAACGCTTCCGGCTGTGTCGTCGGTCGCAATTCTTTTCAACCCCGGGCGAGCGCTGAAAAATTGTTCGCACTGCGCCAAAGCCACCGGATGCGACTCCACAATCGCCACTTCATCAATCGTTCCGCCGCGCGGCCCGATCAGGTTGTGCTCGATGCGTAGTATCACCTCGCCCACGATAGTCAGCGGGCTTTCCACCAGCAGATCGAACGACCTGTGCACCGGCCCCGCCAGGCTGTTCTCGATCGGCGCCAGAATGTAATCCGCCGTTCCTTGCGCGATTGCTCCGAATGCCGCTTCAAACGTAGGAAGCGCCACCAAGCGAACCTCGCCCCCCAGCAGCTTCACCACCGCTTGCTCGCTGAACGCGCCGCGCTCTCCCTGAAACGCCACGCGCGTATTGCTCGCAACTCTCATGCCGCGTCCGGCTTCCGTCGCTTCTCACGCAACTGCGCCCCGTCTTTTTTCGGCGTCGCGGCTCCGTAGCCGTAACTCTCTTGAACGCGAATCGACTCGTTCAGAATCAGCTGGTAGATTTTCTCCACCGCTTCTTCGTCCAACGGTCCCGGGTTCACTTCCTTCATCCGCGAAAGAATTTCCCGCTCGCGTTCCGGAACGCGAAGCCGCAGCCCCGCCTCTCCCTTCAGTCTTCCCACTTCCAGCGCAAACGCCGCCCGCACGTTCAGCAGGTGCAGCAGCGTCGTGTCAATCGCATCAATTTTCGTTCGCCAGTCCCCAATCTTCATCCCTCTCATCCCGCCTCCTCGACTTTTCCTCAGAAACAAAATGCCCGACGACAACGCCCCAAAAACAAAAAAGCCGCGTCCTCTCGGTGAGAGTCGCGGCCGGCGTCTTAAGACTTGCTGCGGGTTTTGTCTGCTAGCTTCTCAGTTCATCCGAGCGCGTCTCGCCGGTCCGCCCCGTAAAATAAAAGCGGTAAGCATAGCCGAGACAGTAAGTAAACAATCCCATCGCGCGTTTCCAATTTCCCTTTCGATTGCCTCAACCCCTGCAATCGAACTGTAACTATACGAAAGCCTTGCACATGCGTCAAGACTTTCATACTGGCGTCCCCAGCCAGCCCTTTTCACTTGTTCAGGCGTGTAAATCCTAGGCAGCTCATGAACACACCAATCCCCATTTGACAGGTATGGTATAATGGTAAACTATCATGATAATACACTCAAAATACGATACTTACCACGCTCTGAGACGGGCTAAATGAACGCCCCCGCGGTTCGGCCCTTCAGGGGCACCCCGCGGCCTTCCGACAAGAAACTCCGAATTTCTAATCGAGAACTCGATTTATTAGAACCCCTCCTAACTTACACAAAACAAACGACCGCACCCCGTTCTAATCGAGAACTTTCGACCATCCTGCGTTTCGACCCTGTCGCCTACGACAAGAAAAAGGCGGAAGCTCGTGGCGTTTATTCAACACTGCAAGCCTCCGCCTTGGATCACTCAGAACGCGACCGCTCAATGCTTATCGATTGCTCGAGCCGCCCTGATGACCGCCTTGATTTCCCTTTTGGTTCCCTTCGCGTCCTGACTCACGTCCGGATTGAGAACCCTTCTTCGAATCCTGCTTTTGATTGTCGGCCATGGTTTTTCTCCTTGTATGTTTTGCTGCACTGCCGCTCCAGTATCAGACCCGCGCCAAGGCCTTTCTATTCGGATGTTCCTGTAATCTCATCCGAAGAAACTGGTAAGCGCCTACAGCGAAAGCCCTACAAGAATTCTGAAAGGCCGGTGTTGCAAAATTGTTTTGCTTCCGCTAAACGGAACATCCCACTGAAGATAATCGAGCGGCTGCGCAGAATTTTACTTGTCGCTGGAAACCAAGGATTCTTTCAGCCCCAGCGCGTCAATGTAGAACCGGTTGACGTACTCCTTCACCATCCGTGTAGTAGAGAAACGTGGTGCCGCACCTTTTATCGCTTCCTTCATTACCTGAACGAATTCGTGCGGAATCTCGTCGTCGGAACGCCGGTAATAAAGCGGAATGATCTGCTCTTCAAGCAAACGGTAGAGCGCATCGGCATCCACATTGGTTCGGTCACCTTCAACCGGATCGCCGCCGAAAGCCCAGCCGTTCTTCCCGTTGTACCCTTCCAGCCACCAGCCGTCGAGAACGGACAAGCTCGGCACGCCATTCACGCCCGCCTTCATTCCGCTTGTGCCACTCGCTTCCAGCGGGGGCAGCGGATTATTCAGCCACACATCCACTCCGCGCACCATTCGCTGCGCCAGATGCTGGTCGTAGTCTTCCACGAACGCGATCCGCGCGGCGAATTCGGGATCCCGCGCCAGTTGAAACACTCTCTGAATCAACTGCGCGCCACCCACATCCGAGGGGTGCGCTTTGCCCGCAAAAATGATTTGCACCGGCTGCAGCGGATTCGTCAGCAGGCGTTTCAGTCGCCCCAGATCGTGGAGAATCAGGTCCGGCCGCTTGTAAGACGTGAATCGTCGCGCAAAACCGATCGTCAGAATCCGGGGATCGAGCAGCGCGCCGAACGCAATGGCACTCTCTGCGCGAACGCGTCTCTGTTTCCATTCTTCGCGGGCGCGCTCGTTGATGTCCGCAATCAACAAGCCTTTCAACCGGCTCCGCAGCCACCAGAGTTCTTTGTCCGGAATTGCGTCGATCCCTTGCCAAATCTTGGCTCGATCCTGGTCACGCACCCACGTCTGACCTATATATTTGTCGAGCATTGGCTGCAACCACAGCGGATCCATCCAAGTGCCCAGGTGCACTCCATTGGTGACCGCGGTAATCGGTATGTCTGCCGCCTTTTTATCCGGCCAAACCGCCGCCCACATTTGCCGCGCCACCTCGCCGTGCTTTTTGCTCACTGCATTGCAAAACTTCGCCATGCGCAGCGAAAACACCGTCATGTTGAATCCCGCGTTTGGGTCGGTGGGAGAAACTCCCAGTTGCAAAAGCCCATCCCGATTGGTTGCCAAACTATCGTACAAATGGCTGAAATATTTCTCGATCAGCGGGAAAGGGAAAACGTCGGTGCCGGCCGAAAGCGGCGTGTGCGTGGTGAAAATAGACGTGTCGCGAACTTGCGCAATGGCCTGCTCGAAGCTTTTTCCACCTTCCACCAGCATGCGAGCTCGCTCCAGCAGAGCAAGCGCCGGATGCCCTTCATTAATATGCACAGCCGCGGGGTGGATGCCCAAAGCCTCCAGCACCCGCATCCCGCCGATGCCCAATACGATTTCTTGCCGCAAGCGCTGCTCGGGATCGTTGGTGTAAAGACGCTGGGTGATCGTCCGGTCCCAGGGCTGATTCCCCTCCACATCGGTATCCAGCAAATAAACCGGAACCCGGCCGATGTCCACGCGCCACACTTGCACGTGAACCGGAGGATCGAACAACGGCACTTGCACGCGAAGCGGGCGATTATCTTTGTCCAGAACCTGCCGGACTGGATCGTAAGTCCGGTCGAGTATTTTCTCGTCGTCTTCCTGCCAGCCGTCGTCCCGCAGTTTCTGCGAAAGATACCCGCGAGAATAAATCAGTCCCACCGCAGCCACCGGAATTGCCAGGTCGCTGCACTCTTTAATGTAATCTCCCGCGAGAACTCCCAGGCCGCCGGCATAAAGCCGCAGAGAATGATGGAACGCGTACTCCGCCGAAAAGTACGCGATGGGCGCTTGAGGTTCGCCGTACTCCGCCGTGAACCAACCGGTCTGCGACGCGATATTTGCTTCAAATTCTTCCATCACCGCGTCGTATCGCTGCAAGAATTCCGGATCGTTTGCTGCTTTTTGAAGAATTTCCTGCGGCAACTGCGCGATCATTCGCAAGGGATTGTGATCGCTTTCCCGCCAGGCCTGCAGATCGAGAGCTCGAAACATGTCCCGTGCATGCGGTTTCCAGCTCCACCACAAATTCAACGAAAGGCGCTCGAGCCCCCGAATTCTTTCCGGCAAATTGGGAAGACGCGGTGGCAGGTTGGAGTTTTCGTCTCTGAGACTAATTCCAAGATTCATTCTGGTCCCTTTCGAATCTACGATTCCGAAGACGCCAGTCTGGATGCGCTGGCGGAATCCCAAACAGCGTCAATATATCGTGCCTTCAACCTCGCAATCTTGCAACGCCGAACGGAAACCTTGGTGCTGCAATGCACATTTAGATTTAAAAACGCGTTGGAAGTCGCCAAATATTTCCCGCACGAACGGCCGACGGTTGTGTCCTTGGCGGCTAACTCTCACGATGATAGATTCGCGCTGCCTGTTTCGCTTCCATCGCGCCACGGCCTGTTAGTGCAGGCCACTTGTCCGAATGTCACAGAGCACTCCAGTTCGCGATGCTGCTTCCGGCCAGCCGGAATCAGCAGGCCATACCTCCGGCCTCGCCGCTCGCCTGGGAATTTTCGACTCGACCATGGTCGTGATGGGCGGCATCGTCGGCTCCGGCATCTTCATCAACTCCTACGTCGTCGCGAAACTGGTGCACACGCCCGCCATGATTCTTGGCGCCTGGGTGGCCGGCGGCCTTCTTGCGCTGGTCGGCGCGTTTATTTACGCCGAACTGGCCAACCGCATGCCCAAAGTCGGTGGGCAATATGCTTACATCCGCGAGGCTTACGACCCGCTGCTGGGTTTTCTCTACGGCTGGGTCAGCATTCTGGTGATTCACGCCGGCGGGACGGCTGCCGTCGCCGTAACCTTCGGAAAATATTTTCGCGAGTTCTCTCACAGTGCCGTGCCGGAAAAGGTCGCTGCGATTTCCGTCGTCGTCGCGCTTACCGCAATCAACTGCATTGGTGTGCGCGCGGGGAGCGGCGTGCAGAGTTTTTTCATGGTTTTGCGCATTCTAGCGATCGTAATGATCGTCGGCTGCGGCGCGTGGTTTCTTCTTCGGTCTCCCGCCGCGCCTCATCCGGCGTGGCGTCCGTGGCTGGACCGGCCGCCTTCGTTCGACCTCTTAACAGTTTTTGGAGCAGCGCTGATTCCTGTGATTTTCGCCTACGGCGGCTGGCAGACCTCGAATTACATCGCCGGCGAAATTCGCGAACCCCGCAAAAATCTTCCAAAAGCTCTCTTGCTCGGGGTCGTCGGAGTCATCGCACTGTACGTTTCCGTGAACATCGTTTACGTGCAAGCGCTCTCTCCGGCAGGATTGGCAGACACGACTACGCCGGCCTCGGCGGTGATGCGCGCCGCATTGGGAAACTTCGGTGCAAAGCTGATAGCGGTCACGATCGCAATATCCACTCTTGGATTTCTGAGCCAGGCTATGCTCACGTACCCGCGCGTCGCTTTCGCTATGGCGGAAGACGGCGTACTCCCTCGTGCGTTTGCACACCTGGGATCGCGCAGCCGGGTCCCTGTGGTCGCCATCATTCTGCAGGGCGCCATTACCAGCGCGGCCGTGCTGCTCGGCACGTTCGAGCAACTCCTGAGCTATGTTGTGGTGATGGACTGGCTGTTCTTTGGACTCACCGCGACCTGCCTTTTCGTTTTTCGACGCCGCCAGGCACGCGCGGAGGTCCTGCCGAGCGCTTCCACGGGCTTCCGCGTTCCTGGACACCCGTGGACCACTGCTCTTTTCGTATTGGCGGCCTGGTTGATAGTTCTAAACACAATTTACAAATATCCTCGCAATGCCGGCGTCGCCATGTGTATTCTGCTCGCCGGGGTCCCTGTCTATTACTTGTTACGCGGGCGCGCAAAACGCACCCCCAGTTCCGAGTGAGTTCCGTCCATGAGCCCTCAAAGACGAGAGATTCGTTCGGCGTATATCGAATGGGCAAAACTGCGCTCCGCTGCGCGCTACAATCTCGCCGCGAGCGACGTCCTCCATTTTCCGCTGAGCGAACTCCCCGTGCGCATCGAAGATTTGGAAATCTCCGGGCCAAGCGGGTATGGCTACCAACCGCTGCTCGAACGTCTCTCCGCCAAAGCGAATATTCCGGTCGAAAACATCGTTCTCGCGCAAGGAACTTCGATGGCGAATCATCTGGCCATGGCCGCCCTGATCGAGCCTGGCGACGAAGTGCTGATCGAGGAGCCTTCGTACGGGGCTATCGTTTCCGCCGCGGAATATCTGGGCGCAAAAATCCGCCGCTTCCCCCGAAAGTTCGAATCCGGATTTCAAATGGACCCGCGCGAGGTGGAACGCAGCATCACTCCTCGAACGCGATTGATCGTAATCACAAACCTCCACAATCCCAGCGGCGTGCGCACGCCGGACGCAGCCATGCGCATCGTCGGCGAAATTGCCCGCAGTCTCGGCGCGCACGTGCTCGTAGATGAGGTTTACTTGGAAACTTGCTTCGATTCGCCGTGGCAGTCTTCGTTTCTTCTGGGACAAAATTTCGTGGCCACCAGCAGCTTGACGAAAGCGTACGGGCTCTCCGGGTTACGCTGTGGCTGGATTTTTGCCGCCAAACCTCTAGCCGAGCGCATGTGGCGATTAAACGATCTCTTCGGAGTTATGGGCCCGCATCCCGCCGATATGCTCAGCGTGATTGCGCTCGATCATCTGCCGCAGATTACCGCGCGCGCGAAAAAGCTCCTCGGAACGAATCGCGCGCTCTTGAAAAAGTTACTCGACTCTCGAAATGAGCTCCTGACCATCTGGCCGGAAGCCGGAACCATTGCATTCCCGCATCTGGGGAGCGGCCACGCCGATGCTTTCTGCCAGCTCCTGCACGAGAAGTATGAAACCAGCGTTGTTCCGGGACGCTTTTTCGACGCTCCCGAACATTTCCGCATAGGCGTCGGCGGCAAGACCGAAGACCTCCGCGAAGGACTTTCGCGTATATCGGCCGCGCTCGACGAACTCGCCGCGAAACGCTAGCATCGTCCCCAGAAGAGGGAGTAAAATGCCGCCTTTATGATCACTCGACAATGTTCCACCCTACGAATCATCCTTGCGGCGACGGCCGGTTTCTTGCTGGTCGGTTCGGCCCCAGCGACTTCTTCGATGCAGGAACGAACCTTCGAATTTACCTACACGGCAGAGGTTCACGACGTTCCCGCCGGTTCGAAGGACGTACAAATCTGGTTGCCGTATCCTCAGGGCGATGAATACCAAAAAATCCTCAAAGCCAAAGTGAGTTCGCCTTACCCTTCTCAGATTTTGACCGCGCCCGAATACGGAAATCAGATGGTGCACATTGACGTGAAGAACCCCGCTACGGCAAACACTGTCGTAACCATGGAGTTCACCGTTAAGCGCACCGAGCATTTGCACAACTCTTTCACTGGAGTGTCCAGCGCCGCCGCCGCCGCCCAACCTGACCTCGCGCGCTGGCTGCAGCCGGACCATCTCGTTCCGCTCGATCAGCGCATCCGTGAACTCTCAGCCGAAGTGACCGCGGGCAAAGCTACCGACCTCGACAAGGCCCGCGCGATTTACGATTACGTGCTCGCGAACATGAAGTACGACAAAACCGGCACGGGCTGGGGCAACGGAGATATTTATTGGGCTTGCGATGCCAAGCGCGGAAATTGCACCGATTTTCATTCTCTTTTCATCGGGCTGGCCCGCTCGGCCGGCATTCCCGCGAAATTTGAAATTGGATTTCCAATCCCTGCGGGCGCGACAAGCGGCGAGATCGGCGGCTATCACTGTTGGGCGGAATTCTATCTGAACGGTTACGGCTGGGTGCCGATCGACGCTTCGGAAGCGTGGAAGGATCCCTCGAAGAAGGAATATTTTTTCGGCGCGCACGATGCCAACCGCGTTCAGTTTAGTGTCGGCCGGGACCAGACTTTGGCGCCTCCTCAGGTCGGACCAAAGCTAAATTATTTCGTCTATCCCTACGTGGAAGTGGATGGCAAACCGTTTTCGTCGGTAAACAGGAAATTCTCCTTCCGAGACGTGAGTGCAGCGCCAGTCACCGTCGGCGCGTTGCAGTAGCGGCGTACTAACTACGCGACCTCTTGGATCGCGCTTTCCGTTTTGACAGTATGATTTGAGTCAGCGCCTGCGCGGCCGCGCTCAGCGGTCGATCCTGCCGGTATACCAAATACAGATGCCGCTGAATCCGCATTTGGCGGATGCGCAGCTCGTGCAAATCGCCGCGTGCTATCTCGCCTTCTACACACATGCGCGGCACGATGGCCACCCCCCTTTTCATCTCCACGAAGCGCTTGATGCTTTCAATCGTCGGAAGTTCCAGTTCCATACGCAGGGTTACGCGGTGGCGCGCGAACATCTGTATCACTTCTTGTCGATAGGGCGATTCAACGATGTGTGCGACAAAGCTTTCACCGCCGAGCGCAGAAATATCCACTTCGCGCCGCTTGGCAAGCTTATGGCCGGGCCAAACCACCAGAGTCAGCGAGTCTCGGAAGAACTTCACGGTGGTGAGTTCCCGTTCCTCCGGCAAGTAGGAAATCACGCCGATATCGAGCTGGTGGTTCAGCAACTCGCGCGGGATCATGCGCGAGAATACGCGATGGACCCGAACGCGAATCCCTGGAAAGCGCCGGCGAAAAAGGTCCAGCGACGGCAGAAGCGCGTGAATCGAGCTTTCATTCACGCCCAGCGAAACTTGGCCGCGTTCCATGCCGCGAAGCTCCGTCAAGCCCTTGCGAGCTTCCTCCCGCAGGTTCAGCATGCGCTCTGCGTACTCAAGCAAGAGCACCCCGGCATCGGTCAGGGCCCGCGCCCCTGACCCCGGCACGAAAAGCGGCTGGCCCACCCATTCTTCCAGCTTGCGCATGGACATACTGACCGCGGGCTGCGTGCGGTACAGCTTCTCCGCCGCGCGAGAATAGCTGCGCTCGTTGGCGATGGTTTGAAATACCTGCAGTACCGCCAGATCCACGGGACACCTCGAAGGCCGTTTTACATGTATAAGGAAAAGTTATGCGACATGCAAGAAGTATAAATTGGACATACCTGCGCGCCGCGGCCAGTCTATAGCGTCCAGGAGAGTCCATGGAAACCGTGCACATTTTCGACACCACCCTGCGCGATGGCGAACAATCGCCTGGTTTTTCGATGAATTGCGGCGAGAAGCTTCTTCTCGCGCGTCAGTTGGAACAGCTCGGAGTGGACGTGATTGAGGCGGGCTTCCCAATCGCGTCGCCCGGAGATCTGGAAGCCGTGCGCGCCATAGCCGCCGAGATCAAACGCTCCCGTGTCGCGGCGTTAGCCCGCGCGCGTCTGGACGATGTAAATGCGGCTCTGCGTGCCCTGGAACCTGCAGCCCGGCCGCGGCTGCATATTTTTCTGGCGACGTCGGACCTGCATTTGGAACACAAGCTTCGCATTACTCGGGAACAGGGGCTTGAGCAAGTCGCAAAAATGGTCTGCTATGGCCGCATGCGCTGCGATGAAGTGGAATTTTCCGCGGAAGACGCCAGCCGCAGCGACCTGGCGTATCTTTTGGAAATGATCGAAGCAGCCGCCGGCGCCGGAGCCACCATCATTAATCTTCCTGATACGGTCGGTTACTCCACACCTGAAGAGTATGGAGCGATGTTCCGCTCGGCCCGCGGGCGCCTTGCCGCTTATCCGAGTCTGGTGTTTAGCGCGCATTGCCACAACGACTTGGGCCTCGCGGTGGCCAATTCGCTTGCAGCCATATCCGCCGGAGCGCGCCAGGTGGAATGTACGATCAACGGTATCGGCGAGCGTGCCGGAAATGCTTCGCTGGAAGAAATCGCCGTGGCTCTGCACGTGCGGCAGTCGCGCTATTCCTGCGCCACGAACATCTCGCTCGAGAAAATTTACTCCACCAGCCGGCTGCTCACTTCCATTACCGGAGTGAGCGTTCCGCCGAACAAGGCCGTGGTTGGTGCAAACGCTTTCGCGCACGAGGCCGGCATTCATCAAGACGGCATGCTCAAACACCCCATGACTTACGAAATCATCGTGCCGGAGAAAGTCGGCGTCCCAATGCGAAGGCTGGTGCTGGGAAAACATTCTGGGCGAAATGCTTTACGTGCGCGTCTCCTCGAACTCGGGTATCAAACCACGGAAAGCGAACTCGCTGAGTGCTACAAGCAGGCGATTGCGCATGCGGACGCGGCCAAGCAAGTGACCGATCGCGATTTGCTTTCAATTATTCACAAAGTCCGCCGCGGCACCTCGATTGCTCCCGCAAACGAGGACGTCGGTATCGCCGCGGCGAATTGAAGAGTTTATAAGCCGCGGATCGATGGGGGAGCGGGAATCCATGAGCAGAGTGCGAAAAACCATTGCAGTGCTGGCAGGTGACGGAATCGGCCCGGAAGTCACTAGCGCAGCGGTCCGGCTGTTGGGCGATTGCGCCGCTGTTTTTGAACACGACTTCCAATACCGCGAGTTTGCTTTTGGCGGCGCAGCTATCGACCGCTTCGGCACGTCGCTCCCGGAAGAAACTCTGGACGGATGCCGCTCGTGCGATGCGATTCTGCTCGGAGCGATCGGCGGACCTAGCTGGGATTCAGTTCCACTCGAAAAACGCCCGGAAGCCGGCTTGCTGCGCTTGCGCAAGCAGCTCGGTTTGTATATCAACCTGCGCCCTATTCAGCCGCGGTCGTCCTTGCAAGGAATTTCTCCTCTGCGCCGCGACCGCCTCAGCGGTTGTGATTTCGAAATCGTGCGCGAACTCGCCGGAGACATTTATTTCGGCGAACACGAGCAGCGAGGCGAGGGAGAAGATGCAAGCGCACGCGACGTGGCGTACTACACGGTGGCGGAAATCGAGCGTGTAGCACGCTACGCATTCGAACGCGCGGACGCCCGAAACCGGCATGTGACCAGCGTGGACAAAGCCAACGTGCTGGCCACTTCCGCACTCTGGCGAAATACGGTCACGAGAGTCGCGCGCCAATATCCCAGCATCACACTGGAACATTTGTACGTGGACAACGCTGCGATGCAAATCCTGCTGCGCCCCGCGCAGTTTGATGTGATCTTGACCGGAAATCTATTCGGCGACATCTTGAGTGATGAAGCGGCAGCTCTCGCCGGCTCCATTGGACTCATTCCCTCCATGAGCCGCGGCGCCGCAAACCAACCCGCGCTTTACGAGCCGATTCACGGCTCGGCGCCGTCGCTCGCCGGTAAAGATGTGGCTTGCCCGCTTGGCGCCATTTTTTCGGCGACGTTGCTCTTGCGCGAATCTTTCGGCCTGGAGATAGAAGCGCAATGGATCGAATCGGCAGTGGACCGCGTTTTGGATCATGGTTATCGCACGATGGATATTGCCGAGCCCGGTTCTCGCGTACTGCGCAGCTCTGAATTCACCGCACAAATCCGCGGCGAGCTGCACGAGTCGCTCGTTCATTCGGAACGCTACGGCTGGGGTGTGTAAGCGGTTTCGACGGGATCGAACGTTCCTCGCGGAACGTCAACTTTCCCTCGCGCGGCAAAACTCCTAAACCTTTCTCAACACCAGGCAACTCGCGATCATGTCGTGCAAAGCTTGTTTCTTCTCCGTGAAACCGGCCATTGCGTAGCCGATTCCGAGAGGAATCAGGCCGGTGATAATCTTGGCGAAATAGCGCCCGCTTGCGCGCCCAAAGGTAATTCGCCGCCCTTCGAGATCCGTCACGATCAGTCCAAGCGCCATCTTGCCGAGCGTTCCCTGATGGGAAGAGCTTTCCATCCAGGCGTAGTAGAGCCACATCATTACTATTGAGACCGCACAGAGCAGGACAATTATCGCGATGAGCCCCGGGGTAAAAATGTCCTCCGGATTGTCCGTTCCGTGAATCAAATCTTTGAGACTTCCGACGCCGACCGCGGCGATTCCAACCAGAAATACAATGGCAAATGCAATCCCGGCGAGCAGCCCGTCAATCAAGTGAGCTACGACGCGCAGCCAGAATCCCGCATAGGCCGACTGGGGAAACAGAGGAACGGGTGAACCATAGGGCCGAGGAATAGGCGGCGGAATAATGGTTCCGGAAGCCGGGGCATTGGCTGCTGCGGCGAACGGCGGATTCACGGGCTGGCCGCATGAGGAGCAAAACACCGCGCCTTGTGCGATTGCAGTTCCACATTTTGAGCAGTACATTTCGCTCCTCAGATTCTGTTTGGCCGCGAGCTGTCCTATAGCTTGCGAATCACCAGCGTACCGGCGATCATATCGTGCAGTGCTTGTTTCTTTTCAGTGAAACCCGCCATAAGGTAGCCGATTCCCAGCGTAAAAAAAGAGATGTAGCGAGCGAAATACCGACCGGTTGCACGGCCGAAACTGATACGAGCTCCGCCCAAGTCCGTGACTTCAAGCCCGAGAGCTTTCTTCCCAAGCGTTGCCTGCCATACGGAACTCTCCAAAAGTGCGTAGTAAAGCCATTCGAGCACGAGAATAATCAAGAAAAACCTGCGCATAGCGGCGATTAGGGGGAAGAGATCCTCCGGCGTGGACGGATGAGTCCGCATCAACTCGCGAATTCCGATGGACCCTGCCAACGGCAACGTGAGAATTGCACCTGCAAATTGCAAAACGATTCGGTCGATAATCCAGGCTACGAAGCGAAGCCAAAACCCTGCGTAAGCGACCGCCCGCGCGGCCGGGACCGGCCAGCTTGGTTGGGCCGGCGATACATACACGGGCGGCGCGGCTGAGACTGGGATTGCGCCGGAGGGCGGGGGGCTAAACGTTGTGGCTATCGGCTGCCCACATGCACTGCAGAAAGCTGAGCCCTCCGGTACATTCGCGCCACATTTTGAACAGAACATGGTGCCTCCTCACAAGCTGCGTGCAAGACAGAGGGCAAAATCAACTGCGCGCATCGTACTGACCCGAAACCTGTGGGTCAACATGCAAATGATTGCGCTGGCGCCGCGCGATTGCTTACACTCGTGCACGGTATTGGGGCGGCAAAGGAGATTCCATGCTAGTTCATATTTCGAGGACGACAAGAATCCTTGGTGGCGCTCTGGCGGCGCTCGCGCTGTTTGGAGGCGGTTACATCGCTGGGCAGAACAAATTCGGCCAGCCGAAAACGATCATTCATATGGTGATTCTCAAATGGAATCCGGGCGTTTCAGATGCGGATAAACAGGGTGCGTTGGAAGGCGTGAAGGACATGGCGGCAAAAGTCCCTGGGGTGAAAAACGTGTGGATCAAAGCGGAGCGCCTGCAGCCGCGCGACTTCAGCGCCGCTTTTGCCATCGAGTTTCAGAATCGCGCCGCGGCGGACGCGTATGCCGAGAGCCCTGTTCACCAAGCTTGGGAGCAGAAATACACAATGCTCCGCGAGTCGAGCATCTCAGAGCAGGTGACGAACCCGTAGTCAACGCGATCGTTCAGGGGCCAAATCTGAACTTTGGAGAGAACAACAGCCATGAAGAAACTCATCATCGCGATCGTCGTAACTTACGTTGTTCTGATGGGCACAAATTACCTGGTTCATAGCGTTTGGCTGATGCCGGATTACGACGCCATCCCGTTGAGCCATCGCAGCGCCGAAGGGATCATGCATCGATTCTGGGCCATGGCGTTGGGCCAGTTCTTTTTTGCGGCGATGTTCTCTTATATTTACACGCGCGGACGCGAGAAAAAGCCGTGGATGGAACAGGGAATTCGCTACGGAATCGTGATGACCTTCATGACCGTGGTCCCGTATTCCTTGAGCGAATACGTAGTCTATCGAGTGCCGTACATGCTCGCGGTCAAGTGGATGTTCGCCGGGGGAATCCAGCTCATCATCCTCGGCTTGATCGTAGCGGCAATCTGCAAAATCGAGTGATTTCCACAGGTGCCGGTGAAATCCACAAGTTCGTCTACAAGAAATACCCGATAAAATAATTAGGATATGCTTGACGGAATCGAAATTGTTGATATACTCTCCTGATGTCGGTGGCCCCTTGGTTTGTTGGGGATTCTCCTGACGGACCGGGTCTGCCCAAGAGGTGAAGTTGGTTACTAACACCGGGTAGAACGAATTCGAGCATCGAGCACTTCCGTCCTAGAGCCGCTCACTGAGTGGCCAGGTAGTGGGCTTCGGCCCCAAACTGAAGACGCGCTCCGCCGGGAGCGGAGACGTTCCGATCGGAAGTTGATGAACGGAACGACGATCTTTGACAACTGAAGGAAGCTGGCATTACGTTATGCGATTTCAAGTTCGCATGGCGTAATAAACCGCAAATTTTTGCTCGAGAGTAGCGCAATGTGGAAAGGCGAACTTG